>NZ_KI914724.1:0-27498 GCF_000520515.1 Arthrobacter sp. H20 | reverse complement strand
GAGCCGTTGACGACCGGCTGGCGCAGACGGCCGTCGTGGTGTCCTCGAAGTCCGGCTCCACTGTCGAAACCGACTCACAGCGCCGCATCTTCGAGGCTGCGTTCGCCGCTGCCGGCATCGATCCGCTCACCCGGGTGGTAATCGTCACCGACCCTGGATCCCCGCTTGATAGCTCAGCGCGGGAGGCTGGCTATCGCTCAGTGTTCAACGCCGACCCCGAGGTGGGCGGCAGATACTCGGCGCTCACCGCTTTCGGCCTGGTGCCGTCTGGTCTAGCTGGAGTCGACCTCGACGCCCTGCTCGACGACGCGGAGGAAACCGCCGAGTTCCTGGGCGACGATGATCCAATCAACATCGGCTTGCGGCTCGGCGCGGTGCTTGGCGCGACGTCTCCCCTGCGGGACAAGATTGTCTTCGCCGATGAAGCATCGGGTATTCCCGGTCTTGCCGACTGGGCAGAGCAGCTGATTGCCGAATCGACAGGCAAGCTGGGCACCGGTGTCCTCCCGGTAGTCGCTGAGGAGGGTGCGCCGGAAATTGTCTCCGGCGCACCAGACGTGCTCGCCGTCCGCCTAACGGCACAGGACGCCGACGTCGAGCCGGTCGGGGACCAGGTCACGGTGAGCGGCAGCCTGGGCAGCCAGCTGCTGGTGTGGGAATTCGCTACAGCAGTCGCAGGACGCCTTCTCGGCATCAATCCGTTCGACCAACCGGATGTTGAAGCCGCCAAGGTCGCCGCGAGGGGACTACTCGACGAACAGCCCGAAACCGTGGCGGCTGACTTCGTCGACGGTGCAGTGGAGATCCGCGCCGACGGCGACCTCCTGCGCGACGCCAGCACACTCGGTGACGCACTGCAGAACCTCTTCGCCACCCTTGAGCCCAACGGGTACCTCTCGGTCCAGGCCTACCTGGACCGGGCAGCACAGAGCTCACTCGAGGACATCAGGTCACCGCTCGCCTCACTCACCGGACGTCCGGTCACCTTTGGTTGGGGCCCGCGTTTCCTGCACTCCACCGGGCAGTTCCACAAGGGTGGACCGGCCCAGGGGGTGTTCCTGTCCGTCACCGGTGCGGCCGCTGACGATCTCGGAATCCCTGACCGGCCGTTCACCTTCGGTGAGCTGATCACCGCCCAGGCGGCCGGCGATGCCCAGGTGCTCAGCAGCAAGGGTCGGCCAGTCCTGCGTCTCCACCTCGCGGACCGCACCGCAGGAATCGAACAACTGACCCAGGTAATCACTCACCTGCTGGGTGGGGCTGCGGGCCAACGGGCTACCAATGAAAGTGGTACCGCGTAGTGCACGATTCTGCAAAGGAACGGCCCGCCAACCCACTGAGGGATCCCCGCGACCGGCGGTTGAGCCGAATCGCAGGTCCTTCAGCGCTCGTGCTCTTTGGCGTGACCGGCGACCTCGCCCGCAAAAAGCTGATGCCCGCGATCTACGATCTCGCCAACCGCGGGCTGCTGCCTCCCAGCTTCGCGCTGATTGGGTTCGGCCGCCGGGACTGGGACGACGAACGGTTCATCGAAGAGGTCCGCGACGCTGTCACCCAGTATTCGCGCACGCCGTTCGACGAAACGGTGTGGGAACAACTCTCAGCCGGGATCCGGTTTGTGCAGGGAAACTTCGACGACGACGACGCGTTCGGGCGTCTGGAAGTTACCCTCGCCGAGCTGGATTCCAGCCGCGGCACCCGCGGCAACCATGCGTTCTACCTGTCCATTCCGCCGAAGGACTTTGAACTCGTCTGCCAGAAGCTCTCCGAGCACGGCCTGGCCCAGCCCAATGAGGGGCAGTGGCGTCGCGTAGTCATCGAGAAGCCGTTCGGGCACAACCTGCAGTCCGCCCGGGAACTCAATGCGGTAGTGGAGCAGGTCTTCCCGCCCGACGCAGTTTTTCGGATCGACCACTATCTGGGGAAGGAAACGGTCCAGAACATTCTGGCGCTCCGGTTTGCCAACCAGCTCTTCGAGCCGCTGTGGAATGCCAACTACGTTGACCACGTTCAGATCACCATGGCCGAGGACATTGGGATCGGCAGCCGGGCGGGCTACTACGACGGCGTCGGCGCGGCCCGCGATGTGATCCAGAACCACCTTCTGCAGCTCCTCGCGTTGACCGCGATGGAGGAACCGATTTCCTTCAACGCCAATGATCTGCGGGCGGAAAAGGAAAAAGTCCTCGCGGCGGTCAAGTTACCCGATGACCTGTCCGGTTCCTCAGCGCGGGGTCAGTACGACGCCGGCTGGCAGGGCGGGGAGCAGGTGAAAGGGTTCCTGGAGGAAGAGGGCATTCCCAAACGTTCCACTTCCGAGAGCTTCGCCGCCTTGCGTCTTGACATCCACACCCGCCGCTGGAGTGGCGTGCCGTTCTACCTGCGCGCTGGCAAGCGGCTTGGCCGCCGGGTGACTGAGATCGCTGTCGTCTTCAAACGCGCGCCCAACCTGCTGTTCCGCGACCATGGCGAGGACGACTTTGGCCAGAACGCTGTGGTGATCAGGGTGCAGCCCGACGAGGGCGCCACCATTAGGTTCGGCTCCAAGGTCCCCGGCACCCAGATGGAAGTCAGGGACGTAACAATGGACTTCGGCTACGGTCATTCGTTCACCGAATCCAGCCCGGAGGCTTACGAACGGTTGATCCTGGATGTGCTGCTGGGCGAGCCGCCGCTATTCCCCCGGCATGAAGAGGTGGAGCTGTCCTGGAAAATTCTTGATCCCTTCGAAGAATACTGGGCCTCCCTCCGCGATCAACCCGAGAAGTATGTGCCGGGAAGCTGGGGCCCAGCTTCAGCTGACGAGCTCCTCGCCCGTGATGGAAGGACGTGGCGCAGGCCATGATCGTCGAACTGCCTGATACCACCACGTCCAAGGTCTCTAAGGAAATCATGACGCTGCGGGACAAGGGCGGGGTCGTCGCGCTCGGCCGCGTCCTCACACTGGTGGTGATCACGAGCTCCGGCAACGAGGAAGAAGCAATAGTCGCCGCGAACCTGGCGAGCCGCGAACACCCCTGCCGGATTATTGTCCTTGCCCTCGGGTCCAAAGATGCTGACACCCGGCTGGATGCACAGATCCGGGTCGGCGGGGACGCTGGAGCCTCAGACGTGATCGTGCTGAAGGGGTATGGCCAGCTTGCTGAGGAGAACGAGTCCCTGGTGTCAGCGCTGCTGCTCCCTGACGCCCCCATTGTCGCCTGGTGGCCGCATGGGGCTCCAGCGAACGCGGCGAAGACCTCGATCGGCAGCATCGCCCACCGTCGCATCACCGACTCGGCCAATGAGCCGGACCCGGTGGCGGCGCTCTCCACGATCCGGGAAACGTACGCCGCCGGTGACACCGACCTGGCGTGGACCCGACTGACGAACTGGCGGATCCAGCTCGCGGCGGTCTTCGACCAGTTGGACGACTCGCCCATCACCTCGGTCACAGTTGAGGGAGCTGAAGATTCACCGAGCACCGTGTTGCTGGCTGCGTGGCTGACCCTGGCGCTGGACTCCCCGGTCACCATTGCCGCTGGCCCCGCCGGCACCGGACTACGCCGGGTGAGGCTCTCCCGGACTGCTGGCGACGTCGAACTGAACCGGCCGCACGCTGCGGTGGCTGAGCTGTACCAGCCGGGCCAGCCGGTGCAACGGATTTCCTTGCCGCGACGGACCCTGCAAGACTGTCTCGCAGAAGAGCTCCGCCGTCTCGATCCGGATGAGGTATTCGGCGAGGTCATCATGGAGGGGCTCGCGCAGACCAACCTAAGGAGCGTGCGTCCTAGTGAACGCTGACCCCAAAGTAAGTATTCATCCCGATTCTTCGCTGCTCGCAGCGGCAGTCGCCGCCCGTCTGATTACCCGTCTGGTCGATGTCCAGAACGAGCGCGGATCAGCCACGGTTGTCCTGACCGGCGGGTCTATCGGCATCGCCGCCCTCGCCGCTGTCGCCGATTCCCCGGCTTGCTCGGCCGTGGACTGGAGCAGAGTGGACTTCTGGTGGGGCGACGAGCGGTTCCTCAGTGCAACTGACTCCGGCCGCAACGCGGTGCAAGCGCGGGAGGCTCTGCTCGGCAGGCTTGGCCTGGCCGAGTCGCAGGTCCACGAGTTCGGCTCCAGCGATGATTTTCCCGACCCGGACGCTGCTGCAGCCGACTACGCTGCGCAACTGCAGGACGCAGCTGACGGGGAGCGTCAGCTGGACGACGCCGACGACGACGGCCAGGATTCCCGGCTCCCCCGCTTCGACGTGTTGCTCCTCGGTGTGGGACCCGACGCCCATATCGCTTCGCTGTTCCCAGAGATGCCCGGAATTCGCACGAAGGAACAGACAGTGGTTGGGGTAGCCGGTGCTCCGAAACCGCCCGCCCGGCGGATTTCGCTGACCCTTGAAGCACTGAATTCGGCACAGGAGATCTGGATTGCTGCCGGTGGTCAGGACAAAGCGGGTGCGGTGGGTCTTGCGCTAGCTGGTGCCGGGCCAATGCAGGTGCCGGCCGCGGGTGCCCGTGGTCGCAGGAAAACACTCTGGTTGATCGACCAAGAGGCAGCGGCCCAGTTGCCGGGCCGGCTCATCGCGGCTGACGACGCCGATGATGGGGCAGCCGAAGGTCAGGCTGAATAACCCGCTACGTAGCTAGACCGCTCCCCAGGTTGGTCCGGCGTGCCCTGAGGTTGCAGAGCGCCTGCTCCAGCACCCGGGCTGCTTCCTCATCGCTGCGCCGTTCCTTGACGTACTGGAGGTGGCTCTTGAATGGTTCGACACAGTCGACCAAGGGTTCCACGCCGGGCAGTCGACCCGCCGGACGGCCGCACCGGCAACAGTCCCAGACCTCGGGGATCTCATCCTCGTGCAGCTTGGCAAAGGTCGGCCTGGACTCGTGATTAGCCATGCACCAATAGCTGACAATGGTTCGGTCCGCCACCACGGGGATCCGCCCTGATTCGGCCTGCCACCCGGCCATTCCCCCGTAAGCGTCGGTTCCGATCCGTTTGCCCTTAAAGGCATTTCCCGCGTTAACCATGGATCGCTCCTGGACTAGGCTCCGACAACAGGGCCAGTCTACGCTCAATGGAGAATGCTGGATATGGTGGTTAAGGCGGGAAACCGGAAGATCTAAGCTGCGTCACAGCCGGTAGTGCGGATCCTCGTCAGGCGGCAAATCGCTGGATCAGGCCGAGGGCCACAATAACAACACCCCAGGTCAGTCCCAGAGCCACGGTGAAGCGATTGAGGTTACGCTCGGCAACTCCCGATGATCCCATACTGGTGGTCATGCCGCCGCCGAACATGTCAGACATGCCACCCCCACGACCCTTGTGCAACAGGATGAGCAGGACAAGCAAGAAGCTTGTGATGGCAAGGAGAACCAGCAAAATGATTCGGAGAATGTCCACAGTGGCCTTTCAGGGGTAACTGACGTGAGTGGTCGGCAGGAGCCGGTTGCCTACTTAGTCAGTGACCAGGAGATGGTCGAACCTGACAATACTAGCAAACTCGGCAGCGTCCAGGCTGGCGCCGCCAACCAGCAGGCCGTCGACGTCGCGCCCCTTCAGGATCGCGCCCGCGTTGGCGGCTTTGACCGATCCACCGTAGAGCATGCGGACCTTGCCTGCGGTGTCAGAGTCGTAGAGGCTGGTCAGATCCGCGCGCAGTGCTGAACACATCTCCTGCGCATCCTCCGGGCCGGCAACCTCGCCGGTGCCGATGGCCCAGACCGGTTCGTAGGCAACCACCAGCTCAGCGATCTGCACTGCGGTGAGACCGTCAATTCCGGCACGCAACTGGTTGAGGGTGTGCTCCACGTGGTTGCCAGCCTGGCGGACGTCGAGCCCTTCGCCGGCGCACAGAATGGGAGTCAGGTTGTGCCGGAAGGCTGCCTTGACCTTGCTGTTGAGCAGCTCGTCGCTCTCATGGTGGATGGCCCGGCGCTCGGAGTGCCCAATCAGTGCATAACTGCACCCCAGTTTCTCGAGAAACTGACCCGAAATATCACCGGTGTAGGCGCCGGAGTCGTGAGGGGACAGGTCCTGGCCGCCGTAGACGGTCTGCAGGTCGTCGCCACGGACCAGGGTCTGCACACCGCGCAGGTCGGTGAAGGGAGGGAACACTGCTACTTCGACCCGCTGGTAATCATGCCCGGCGTCATCGAGGGTCCACGCCAGCTTCTGCAGGAGGGTGATGCCCTGGACGTGGTCCAGATTCATTTTCCAGTTCCCGGCGATCAGAGGCCGGCGGTCGTACGTGCCGTTGGTTGAGGAAGTCATCTGCTTCTCCTATTGCCCGAGGGCTGTCAGTCCGGGGAGCTCCTTGCCTTCGAGATACTCGAGGCTGGCACCTCCACCGGTGGAAATGTGGCCAAACTGATTGTCAGTGAAACCGAGCGACCGAACCGCTGCAGCTGAATCGCCGCCACCCACCACTGTCAGTGCACCGCGTGAGGTCGCTTCGGTGAGTGCCTGCGCCACTGCCTTGGTGCCGCCAGCGAACGCCTCGAATTCGAAGACACCCATCGGGCCGTTCCAGAACACAGTTCCGGCGGTTGCGATTGACGCAGCAAACGCAGCTCCAGACTCTGGACCGATGTCCAGGCCCAGTCCGTCCGCGCCGAAGGAACTTCCTTCAATCCCGTCGGCGGGAACTGTCTCGTGTGCGGCATCGGCGGAGAACTTTGCCGCCACCACGATGTCGGTGGGAAGGACGAATTCCGTGCCAGCTTGCTCAGCACGCTGGAGGTACCCCTTGACGACGTCGAGCTGGTCCTCTTCCAGCAGGCTCGCACCAACCGAATGGCCCTGAGCCGCGAGGAAAGTGAACACCATGCCACCGCCGACAAGGATCCGGTCGGCTGTTCCCAGGAGGTTTTCGATCACCGCAAGCTTGTCGGAGACCTTCGAGCCGCCCAGGACCACGACGAACGGGGCAACCGGGGTGCCGGTCAGCCGTTGAAGTACCTCGACCTCGATTTTCACCAGGTCTCCCTGGTAGGACGGCAGCAGTGACGCGATGTCGTAGACACTTGCGTGTTTCCGGTGGACGGCCCCGAAGGCGTCGTCCACGTAGGCTCCGTTGTCGCCGGTGAGGGCGGCCAGCTCGGCGGCGAACGCCTGACGTTCGCCGTCGTCCTTGCTCGTTTCCCGCGGGTCGAAACGTACGTTCTCCAGGACCAGCACGCTGCCACCAGCCAGGGCGGCGGCCAGCTCCCCGGCATTGTCTCCGGTCGTGTCGGCCGCAAGCCCGACCGGAAAATCAGCGAGCTCGGCGAGCCGAGCCACGGCCGGCTTCAGGGAGTACCGTTCATCGGGTGTGCCTTTAGGCCGACCCAAATGAGCCATCACGATCACCGAAGCCCCCGCCCCGGTCAACTTCCGCAGCACAGGCAAGGAGGCCCGAAGTCGTCCGTCGTCGGTCACCCGCGGGGCATCCCCGGAGCTGTCGAGGGGGACGTTCAGATCTGACCGGACGAGGACTGTACGTCCTCTGACGCCGGTGCTGAGGAGGTCATCCAGGGAGGGGGCCACTACGATCCTTCAGGACTAGGAGAGCTTGGAAGCGACGATGTTCGTCAGGTCAACGAGGCGGTTGGAGTAGCCCCACTCGTTGTCGTACCAGGCCACCACCTTGACCTGGTTGCCGATCACCTTGGTCAGTCCCGAGTCGAAGATCGACGAGGCCGGGTCGCCGACAATGTCTGAGGACACGATCGGTGCGTCGGTGTAGGAGAGATAGCCCGTGAGCTTGCCCTCGGTAGCGGCAGCCTTGTAAGCGGCGTTGACTTCCTCGACGCTGACCTCCCGTGACACGGTCACCGTCAGGTCGGTTGCCGAACCGGTGGGCACTGGAACGCGGATGGCGTAACCGTCCAGCTTCCCCTTCAGTTCAGGCAGGACCAGGCCGATCGCCTTGGCCGCGCCGGTGGAGGTGGGAACCATGTTGATAGCAGCTGCTCGTGCGCGGCGCAGGTCGTTGTGGGGGCCGTCCTGAAGGTTCTGGTCGGCGGTGTAGGCATGGATGGTGGTCATCAGCCCACGCTCAATACCGAAGCTATCGTTCAGCACCTTGGCCAGCGGCCCGAGGCAGTTGGTGGTGCAGGATGCGTTGGAGATGATGTGGTGGTTCTCGGGATCGTACAGATCGTCGTTGACGCCGAGGACCACTGTGATGTCCTCATCAGAGGCCGGCGCAGAGATGATGACCTTCTTCGCTCCAGCATCGATGTGCTTGCGCGCCGCTGATGCCTTGGTGAAGAAGCCGGTGGACTCTACAACGATGTCCACTCCCAGGTCCTTCCAGGGCAGGTTGGCGGGGTCACGCTCGGCGAGCACGCGGATGGACTTGCCGTCCACCACAATGTTGCCGTCCTTGACCTCGACCGTTGCGGCGAGCCGTCCGGTGACTGAGTCGTACTTAAGGAGGTGGGCCAGCGCTTCCGGGCTGGTCAGATCGTTGACGGCGACGATTTCCAGGTCAGCACCCTGTTCCAGTGCGGCGCGGAAGAAATTACGTCCGATTCGACCAAAGCCGTTGATTCCTACACGAGTAGTCACTTGTTCTATCTCCTTGAACTGTATTGAGGTAAGGGCCGGAACGCCGCCGGTGGGGCGGCGTTCCGGGAGCGCCCCGAGGGGTGCGTTGAGAGTGAGTGCTAGCCCACGACTATCAGTGAGGTAGCTGAGGTGCGCGCCGCTGCGAAGCGCTTGGCGACGTCGTCCCAGTTCACTATGTTCCAGAAAGCTTTCACGTAGTCGGCCTTGACGTTCACGTAGTCAAGGTAGAAGGCGTGCTCCCACATGTCCAGCATCAGCAGCGGGGTGGTGCCGACCGCTACATTGCCCTGCTGGTCGTAGAGCTGTTCGATGACCAGGTTTCCACCGATTGGCTCATAGGCAAGGAAGGCCCACCCGGAACCCTGCAGGGCAAGTGCCGCCGCGCTGAACTGGGCACGGAACTTGTCGATTGAGCCGAAGGCGTCGTCGATCGCTGCAGCAAGCTCGCCAAGTGGAGAGTCTCCACCGTCCGGGGAGAGGTTGTTCCAGAAGACTGAGTGGTTGATGTGGCCGCCGGTGTGGAAGGCGAGATCCTTGGAGAGCTTCGAAATGTTCCCGAAGTCACCCTTCTCCCGAGCCTCGGCCAGCTGCGCCATGGCGTCGTTGGCGCCCTTGACATAGGCAGCGTGGTGCTTGCTGTGGTGGAGCTCCATGATGCGTGCGGAGATGTGCGGCTCCAGGGCAGCGTAATCGTAGTTCAGTTCGGGCAGTACGTACTCGCTCACGAATTCCTCCAGGTTGGTCTGACACCGTCGGCGATTTGGCACCGCACCCGGTGTGACACCGTAGTTGGTTCACTATGGCAAGGGTCCCCACCGTGATCGGTGGCGTGGCCGTGCCTCTTCCATCCTATGCAGAGATTCACTCGTCCAACATGTCAGCAGTAACATTGGCTTCGGTTCCCGGTATTCCAATGTCGATGGCACGCTTGTCCGCCATGGCGAGGAGGCGACGGATACGCCCGGCAATCGCGTCTTTGGTCATCGGAGGGGTGGCTAGTCCACCCAGCTCATCGAGGCTTGCCTGCTTGTGGGCAACCCTCAGTTCCCCCGCGTACTTGAGGTGGTCAGGAACGCCTTCACCCAGTATTTCGAGTGCGCGCTCCACCCGGGCGCCCGCAGCAACCGCTGCTTGAGCCGACCGGCGCAGGTTGGCATCATCAAAGTTGGCCAGGCGGTTGGCAGTGGCCCGCACCTCCTTGCGCATCCGGCGTTCCTCCCACACCATCAGGGCATCGTGTGCGCCCATCCGGGTCAGGAGTGCGGCAATGGTGTCACCGTCGCGGATTACCACCCGGTCCACTCCCCTGACCTCGCGGGCCTTGGCCGCGATCCCCAGCCTGCGCGCTGCACCAACCAGGGCCAGAGCAGATTCCGGTCCAGGACAGGTGACTTCCAGCGAAGAGGACCGGCCAGGTTCGGTGAGCGAGCCGTGGGCGAGGAATGCCCCTCGCCACACTGCTTCGGCGTCGGCAGTCGAACCGTTCACGACGGCGGAGGGCAGCCCGCGTACCGGTCGGCCTCGGTTGTCAAGCAAGCCAGTCTGCCGGGCGAGGGCCTCGCCGTCGCGCACCACCCGCACCACGTACCGGTTGCCGCGGCGCAGGCCACCACCTGAGACAACTATGATCTCGCTGTTGTGTCCGTAGACCTCAGCGATGGCGGTGCGCAGCCGCCGGGCCGTCGAGGCGAGGTCGACCTCAGCCTCAATCACAATTCGGCCCGAGATGATGTGCAGACCTCCAGCGAAACGCAGCAGGGCCGACACCTCGGCTTTGCGAACCGATGACTTCTTGACAGAGAGGTGCGACAGCTCCTCTTTCACGTCCGCAGTCAGCGCCACAAATACAACCTCAGATCGATTAGTTTTCACCAAACATGTCATGAAACGCAGTTGCAAGGCGCAGGGGATCATGAACAGGTTTGCCCGTTGAAGAACCTACCTTACCCAACACAGCCCGGCCTCCCATCTCAGCGACCGCGGTAACGAACTCCTCCCGGTTACCAATGACCGCAGGATCTGCGATAACAACGTCAACCGTGAAATCGGGGGCGTATCGCCTGATCACCTCGAGATGATCAACCGCTGACATCCCTGACGTTTCCTTGGTCTCGTTGCTCAGGTTCATGGTCAGGCACCGCTTGGCGGTCGTGCCGCACAGGGCCTCCCGAAGCTCCGGCAACAGCAGGTGCGGCAGCACCGACGTGTACCACGAGCCCGGGCCGAGGATCACCCAGTCCGCCAGCTCCACCGCGGTGAGCGCGTCGACGCAGGCGGGTGCGCCGGCCGGGAGCAACCGGACGTTGTTCACAAGTCCCGCGCTGCCGGCCACTGCAAGCTGGGACTGCCCGCTGACAGTGCGCAGCCGCAAGGTCCCATCCACTTCGGAGAGCACGTCGCCTTCGATGGTCAGCGGTACGCTGGCCATCGGCAGGACTCTGCCCCGCGCCCCCAGCAGTGCCCCGGCCCACTGCAGTCCGGCCACCGGATCCCCCAGCAGCTCCCACAGAGTGACGATCAGGAGGTTTCCGAGCGCATGGTTGTCGAGGGACCCATCGGCTCCATGCCGTGAGGTGAACCGGTGCTGCATGACGTCACGCCAGGTGCGCCCCCAATCGGTGTCGTCGCACAGGGCTGCCAGCGCCATCCGAAGATCGCCGGGCGGCAGCACACCGAGTTCCTCGCGCAGCTTGCCGGAAGACCCTCCGTCGTCGGCTACTGTGACCACAGCTGTCAGCTCCGAGGTGAGCAGGCGCAGCGCTGACAGCGACGACGACAGGCCGTGTCCACCACCCAGGGCGACCACCGACGGGGCGTTGTCCTGCGGGCCGGACCCACGGCGGTTAGCTGCCGCTGCAGGCAGCATGGGTAGGGAGCCGGTAAGGATTGCCACTATTCCCTGCCCAGGTCCCGGTGATGGGCGGTGACCTGCAACCGCGGGTGCTGAGCTAGTCGTTTGGCTATCTCTTCAGTGACGGCCACCGACCGGTGTTTTCCGCCGGTGCACCCAATAGCGATGGTGGCATAGTGCTTATTCTCACGTCGGTACCCCTCCAACACGGGTTCCAGCGCGTGGACATAGCGATTAACGAAGTCCGCAGCACCGGTAGCCCCCAGCACATAGTCGCTGACGGGCTGGTCCAATCCGGTTTGCGGCCTCAGGAGTGGCACCCAGTGTGGGTTGGGAATGAACCGGACGTCCGCCACATAGTTGGCGTCGACCGGTAGCCCGTATTTAAAGCCGAAGCTCACGACGTTGATGCGCAGGACGATCGGACCAGACTCGGAGAACAGCTCGGTGATGGTGGTTGCGAGGGCATGCACGTTCAGCTCGGAGGTGTCGACCACCAAGTCGGAGGCCTCCCTTAGCTCCTTCAGCACTTCCCGTTCAGCGGCGATCCCATCGAGGATGCGCCCCTCATCCTGAAGGGGATGCGGCCGGCGGCCCTGTTCAAACCGGCGTACCAGCGTGTCGTCTCCCGCGTCGAGGAAGAGGACACGGTAGTTGACCCCCGACGTGCGGAGGGCCTGAAGCGAACCACGGATGTCGTGGAACAACTCCTGGCTCCGGACGTCAACCACAACAGCAAGCTTCGGAATGGACTGTGGCATCCGTGCGACCAGTTCGGTCAGGGTGCCCAGCATCTGCGGGGGAAGGTTCTCCACCACGTACCAGCCGTGGTCTTCAAGGGCGTTGGCGGCCGTACTTCTCCCGGCACCTGACATCCCGGTCACCACCAGCAATTCCGACTCGGCAGGCTTGATCGGAGTAAGGCTGTCGTCGCCCTCAGTCATATGTGTTCCATCCCGGCGGTTTGTAGTGGCTCGAACGAATCCCCAGCCTCTACCCTAACTAAGAATCGAGGATCTCGCCGGTTGCCATATTCACTGCGGCGACCGTCGCCGCCGGTGCACCGTCGGCCGCTGCGGCGGACAGGGAGCGGTGGAGTGTCTCGGCGAGGGACGGCCCCACCCCGGGCACCACCTGCAGTTCCTCGAGTGAAGCTGCCCGCACCTTCTTGACCGAGCCGAAGTGACCCAGCAGGGCCTTCTTTTTCGCTGGGCCCAGGCCGGGAACCGAGTCCAGCGCCGACGCAGTCATTGACTTCCCGCGTTTCTGCCGGTGAAAGGCGATCGCGAACCGGTGCGCCTCGTCCCGGATCCGTTGCAGCAGGAAGAGCCCCTCGGAGGCTCTGGGCAAAATGACCGGAAAATCGCTGTCCGGCAACCAGACTTCCTCAAGCCGCTTCGCAAGCCCGATCACAAAAACGTCATCAATGCCCAGGTCCTCCAGCGCCCGCTGAGCTGCATGCACCTGGGGTTGCCCGCCGTCGACCACCACCAGGTTGGGCGGGTAGGCAAATTTCTGGCGGGGAACAGCCGTAGTGGTATCCGCCAGCGGGGCTGCCGCTGCGCCATCGTCGGCGGCTTCGTCTTTCAGGCCCTGCAGCACGGGACTGGTTTTCTCGGCGAGGTAGTTGCGGAAGCGCCGCTGAATGACGTCGTACATGGATGCGGTGTCGTCACGGGCGGCGTCGCCGGTGATGGAGAACCTGCGGTAGTCGGCTTTGCGGGGCAGTCCGTCCTCAACCACCACCATGGAGGCCACCACATTGGTGCCCTGTACGTGGGAGATGTCGAAGCATTCGATGCGCATCAGCGGGTGTGGCAGGTCAAGGGCTTCCTGGAGTTCCTGGAGGGCTGCCGACCGGGTGGTGAGGTCTCCGGCGCGTCGGCTCTTATGGAGCCGAAGCGCGTCGGCGGCGTTCTGCTCGACCGTTCCAAGCAAGGTGGCCTTATCCCCGCGACGTGGCACCCGCAGATCCACCCGGGCGCCGCGCAGGCCAGCGAGCCAGATGGCCATCTCCCCGGCGTTGCTGGGCAGCTCTGGAACAAGCACCTCGCGGGGAATCTGGTTATTGCTGCTGCTGCCGTCGCCATAAACCTGCTGCAGCAGGTGCTCCACCAGGTCTGCGGTGGTCATGTCCTCGACCTTCTCCACCATCCACCCCCGCTGACCACGGATCCGGCCGCCGCGCACGTGGAAGACCTGGACTGCTGCTTCGAGCTCGTCCTCCTTCAGCGCAAAGATGTCGGCGTCGGTATCTTCGGACAGCACCACGGTGTTCCGTTCGAACACCCGTTTGAGGGCGGCGATATCGTCACGGACCCGTGCCGCAGACTCGTAGTCAAGGTCGGCGACGGCGGCGGCCATCCTCTTCTCCAGGTCGACGATGAACCGGGTGGCCTGGCCACCCATGAAGTCGCAGAACTGGGCTGCCAGATCTCTGTGGTCTTCAGGCGAAATTCGGCCGACGCAGGGTGCGGAACACTTATCAATGTAGCCGAGCAGGCACGGGCGCCCGGTCCGCTCAGCCCGTTTGAACACACCGCTGCTGCAGGTCCGCACCGGAAAGACACGAAGTAGGGTGTCAACAGTTTCTCGGATTGCCTTCGCCGGGTAGAACGGGCCGAAGTACCGGGTGTCCTTCCTACGGTCCCCGCGCATGACCTGCACCCGCGGGTACTTCTCTCCCATCGTGACGGCTAGGTACGGGTAGGACTTGTCGTCACGGAACATGACGTTGAAGCGGGGGTTGAACTCCTTGATCCAGGTGTATTCCAGCTGGAGGGCTTCGAGCTCGCTGCCCACCACAGTCCACTCGACACTCGCTGCTGTGAACACCATCGCCCGGGTACGGGGCAGCAGACCCTGCGGATTGGCGAAGTAGGAGTTCAGCCGGGACCTGAGGTTCTTGGCCTTGCCGACGTAAACCACTCGGGCATGTTCGTCTCTGAACCGGTAGACCCCTGGATCGACCGGAATCTCACCGGTCTGCGGGCGATAGCTGCGCGGATCGGCCATTACTCAAGCACCGGACTCTGGTTATAACTGGCGGAGCGCTGCTGGCTGGTCAGTGCCGCGATGGAATCCATGATGGTGTCGGTCACCTGGCGGCGTGCCGGAAGTGAGTGGCCAGGTCCGGTCTTCTCGAAGTACAGGGGTGCGCCGATTCTCATGGTGAAATGCTGTGGCTTGATGCGCCTCTGGCCAGCTGGCTGCAGCTCCTCGGTGCCGATCAATCCGACCGGGAGCACCGGCGCACCAGTGGTGAGCGCGAGCCATCCGACGCCGGTTCGTCCGCGATAGAGCAATCCGTCCCTTGACCTGGTGCCCTCCGGGTAAATGCCGATCCCATTGCCGCCTTCCAGCAATTCGTGCAGGGTCTTCAGTGCCTGGACACTAGCTGCCTGCTGGCCTCGCTCGACCGGGATGGACCCGACGCCCTCAAAGAAGGAGCGCATGGCTTTACCCTTGATGCCACGGCCGGTGAAGTACTCGGCCTTGGCAAAGAAGGCAACCGGCCGTGGCATGAGCGCCTGGACCAGCACGCTGTCCAAGAAGGACAGATGGTTTGCCGCCACGATGAGCGGTCCATCGGACGGGACATTGGCGAGCCCCTCGACGGTGGGTCGGCATAGTCCAGCGATAAGACCGCGGGTGCCGCTGCGGGTGAGGTCATAAATTCCCATGACTTGCCTCCTGCGGCACCGTCTTGAGAATCAGTTCCAGCAGGGACTCGGCAGACTCGGCTGGTTCGGTGGCGCCCGCGGCGTTGAACTCTTCGGGCGACCCGAATCCCCACCTGACAGGGATGCAGTGGAGCCCGTTCGCTACCGCCCCCGAGATGTCGTGCGACCGGTCCCCCACCATGATGGCGCAGTCGTACCTGCCCTGATACTTAGCCAGTGCGGCAGCAATGATCGGCGTTTTCCCTTCGGAACCAGGTGCCTGTTCCTCATCGGGTGAGCCGTGAATCGAGTCGAACAGGTGGTCCATCAACTGCACCCGGAGCAGCTCGCGCGCGAGGCCCTGCGGCTTCTGCGTTGCCACTGCCACCAAGTGGCCTGCTGCGCGGAGAGCCTCAACCACCTCAACGACACCTGGGTATGGCCGGCTCGACGCCATCCCGTGGCGGCGATAGCCCTCGCGGTAATGAGCGATGACTGAGTCCAGGTGGGCCTCATTAACTCCAGCTATTTCCCGCAGTGAGGTCACCAGAGGCGGGCCGACCATCGAGCGCAGTTCGGGGTCCGAAGGCTGCTGCAACCCGTGAGCGTCCAACGAGGCGAGGATTCCCCCGGTGATTGCGCCCGCGGGGTCGACGAGAGTTCCATCAAGGTCAAATAGCACGAGCAGCCGGTAGTTCATCACCGGCCAAGTTTCCCACAGCCGGTGCCCAGCAGAAAATTGCATTCCTTCAACGGAATATATCGGACGGCTGGCTATCGTCCGAGAGTTTCCGCGAGGAAAGAGCCGGTGTAGCTGACGGTCGACTTGGCCACCTGCTCGGGGGTGCCGGTTGCGATGATTTGCCCGCCGCCTGATCCGCCGTCGGGCCCCAGATCGATGACCCAGTCAGCGCTCTTGATCACGTCGAGGTTGTGTTCGATGGTGATCACTGTGTTGCCCTTGTCCACCAGACCCTGCAGAACCAGCAGCAGCTTCCGGATATCTTCAAAGTGCAAGCCAGTGGTCGGCTCATCGAGGACGTAGATGCTGCGCCCGTTGGACCGCTTCTGCAATTCGCTGGCCAGCTTGACGCGCTGGGCTTCGCCGCCGGAGAGGGTTGTTGCTGGTTGTCCGAGCCGGACGTAACCGAGACCCACCTCGACCAGAGTGTTCAGGTGGCGAGCGATCGGGCTGAACGCAGCGAAGAACTCGGCGCCCTCTTCGATCGGCATGTTCAGCACATCCGCAATGGTCTTGCCTTTGTAGTGGACTTCGAGGGTTTCGCGGTTGTAGCGCTGCCCATCGCAGACCTCGCAGGGCACATAGACGTCCGGAAGGAAGTTCATTTCGATCTTCAGGGTGCCGTCACCAGAGCAGGCCTCGCAGCGACCGCCCTTCACGTTGAAGGAGAATCGACCCGGCAGGTACCCGCGAACCTTGGCCTCGGTGGTCTCAGCAAACAGCTTCCGTATATTGTCGAAAACCCCGGTGTACGTTGCCGGGTTGGAGCGCGGCGTCCTGCCGATCGGGCTCTGATCGACGTGCACCACCTTGTCGAGGTGCTCAAGGCCGTCGATCCTCTTGTGCCGACCGGCAACCTGCTTGGCTCCGTTCAGCTTGTTGGCGAGCACCTTGTACAAGATCTCGTTGACCAAGGTCGACTTGCCCGACCCGCTGACCCCTGTCACAGCCGTCAGCACACCCAGTGGGAAGGAGATGTCGAACGATGTCAGGTTGTGTTCGCGTGCCCCGACCACCTTGAGCTGCCGGGACTTGTCGATCTTCCGGCGCTTCTTCGGGATCTCGATCTTCCGGCGACCGGAAAGGTAATCACCGGTGATGGACCGTTCGTTGGTCAGCAGATCTTCGAGAAGTCCCGAGTGCACTACCTCGCCGCCGTGCTCCCCCGCTCCCGGTCCGATGTCGACAATCCAGTCGGCTTCCTGAATCGTGTCCTCGTCGTGCTCAACCACAATGAGCGTATTGCCGAGGTTGCGCAGTCGCGCAAGAGTTTCGATCAGCCGGCGGTTGTCGCGCTGATGCAGTCCAATGGATGGCTCATCGAGAACATAGAGCACACCAACGAGTCCTGAACCGATCTGGGTAGCCAGCCGGATGCGCTGGGCCTCTCCACCGGACAGCGTCCCGGAGGCGCGTTCCAGGTTGAGATACTCGAGACCGACGTCAAGCAGGAACTGCAGACGTGCCTGGATCTCCTTGAGGACCTGCGAAGCGATCTGGGCTTCACGGCCGGTCAGAACCAGGTTGTTGAGGAAATCACTGCAGTCGCGCATCGGCATGGCGGCCACCGATGCGATGGACTTGCCGTTGATCAGCACCGACAGGGACGCCGGATTCAGGCGGGCTCCGCCGCAGACTGGGCACGGAATCTGGCGCATGTACTCTTCGTAACGGTCCCGTGCGTGATCCGACTCGGTTTCCAGGTGCTTCCGGTGGATGTACTGAACAGCTCCCTCGAAGCCGGTGCTGTACTTACGTTCCCGGCCGAACCTGTTCTTGTACTGCACCACCACCTTGTGGTCTTTGCCGTACAGGGCAGCCTCGCGCGCACGGTCCGGTAGTTTCCGCCAGGGTACGTCCATCCTGAAATTCAGTTCTTTGGACAGCCCGTCGAGCAGCCGGGTCCAGTATTCGAGTGTTGCGGTGCCCAATGACCACGGAGCGATCGCACCCTCGGCGAGGGTCAGGTCGGGGTTGGGGACCACCAGTTCCTCATCGACCTCAAGCTTGGTGCCGATGCCGGTGCAGGCAGGGCAGGCGCCAAAGGGATTGTTGAAGGAGAAGGAGCGCGGCTCGATCTCATCGATGGCCAGCGGATGCTCATTGGGGCAGGCCAGGTGCTCCGAGAAGGCCCTGACCCGCTTGTCGTCTTTTTCGTCAAGGTCTACGAAGTCAGCGAGCACCCTGCCGTCGGCCAGCTTGAGCGCCGTCTCGACCGAATCAGTCAACCGCTGGCTGATGCCGTCCTTGACGACCAACCTGTCGACGATCACCTCGATGGTGTGCTTGTACTGCTTGCCCAGTTTGGGGGGATCGGAGAGCTGGACGACGTCGCCGTCAACCCTTGCCCGTGCGTATCCCTTGGTTGCCAGTTCCTGAAAGAGGTCAACGAATTCGCCTTTGCGGCCACGCACAACTGGAGCGAGGATCTGGAAGCGGGTGCCGTCGGCCAGCTCAAGGAGCTGGTCAACAATCTGCTGGGGCGTCTGCTTGGCCACCGGCTCGCCGCAGGTGGGGCAGTGCGGGCGGCCGACACGCGCCCAGAGCAGCCGCATGTAGTCGTAGATCTCAGTGATGGTGCCGACGGTTGATCGTGGGTTCTTGTTGGTCGACTTTTGGTCAATCGAGACAGCAGGCGACAGGCCTTCGATGAAGTCAACGTCCGGCTTGTCCACCTGGCCCAGGAACTGCCGGGCGTAAGCGGACAGGGACTCGACATAGCGTCGCTGTCCCTCGGCGAAGATGGTGTCGAACGCGAGGGAGGACTTTCCCGATCCGGACAACCCGGTGAAGACGATCATGGCGTCTCGTGGAAGGTCCAGATCGACGTTGCGCAGGTTGTGTTCGCGTGCGCCCTTGACGATCAGGCGCGAAAGATCCTGGGACATTCTGGGGTCGGAAAACTCGGATTCGAGCGAAGTTGCAATAGACACCCGATCACTCTAATTGAAAGGCTGTTCGAATACATATTCGAAAGCCTTCTTTTCAGCGTGTCGTCGGCGCGTTGCGCACGGATGTTCACCGACGGCGCAGCGCGGCCCGCAGATAGGCCACGGCTTCCTCTTCAGTTAGACCGTTGGCTTTGATCACATCGGCATAGCCGTCGGCTGCCTCGGCGGCCCGCTGCCGGGCCTCATCCCCAGCGGCCGCCACCACAGTTCCGGCCCGCGACCGGGTGACCACTATGTTCGCCTGCTCCAGCTCCCGATAGGCCCGCGCAACAGTGTTAACTGCGACACCCAGGTGACTGGCGAGGGAGCGCACCGGGGGTAGCCGGGTGCCGACCGGCAGCGAGCCGTTGTTAGCTGCGTCGAGAATCTGAACCCGGAGTTGTTCATAGGGAGGGACCGAGCTTGCCTGGTCAATGCGCAGCCAACTGGACACATCGGAGCTGCCTGTTGCGCCAGGGTTCACTGTGGCCTTTCGATCTCTGACTATTCATCGTCATGGTCCGCCCATCTGCCGAGCGGACCCCTGATGTACACATTGTCCCATGCGCTCCTGGGCCCCGAAAAGCCCGACCGGCTATCTGGCGTGCCTAGACTTGTGCTCATGGACACTCTTCAGGATCTGACCATCCGCTCGATCTCGGTGAGCGAGATGGATAACAACGTCTATCTGCTCACTGCCCGGGAAACGGGAGCGCAGGTGTTGATCGACGCCGCCGACGACGCGGCAGGCATCATGCAGTTACTGAAGGACGGCGCAGCAGATACTCCCGCTGAGCCCAAGCTGGCGCTAGTGGTCACCACCCACTCGCACTGGGACCACGTCAGGGCGCTGGCCGACGTCGTCGGGCACACCAAGGCTCGGACCGCCGCTGGCACCGAGGACGTCCCCGATATTGCAGTGCCCACCGATGTTGAGTTGGACCACGGGGACATCAGGAATTTTGCGGGGTTCGATCTTGAGGCCATCAAGCTCCGTGGGCACACGCCCGGTAGCGTGGCTCTGCTTTACCGTGACCCACACGGACCACCGCACCTGTTCACCGGAGACTCCCTGTTCCCGGGGGGCGTCGGAAACACTCAGGGTGACGCGTCCCGATTCGAGTCGCTGCTCAACGACGTAGCGGAGCGGATCTTCAACTACCTGCCGGACGACACCATAGTTCATCCCGGCCATGGGAAGGGCACCACGCTCGGAGCCGAGCGGCCACATCTTCACGAGTGGCGTTCGCGCGGCTGGTAGCGGCGTCCGGCGACGTTAGTCCTTCGCGTTTTTGACGCCGACGGCGAAAATCCTCCGGAACCCGTAAACCGTCCCCCACTGTTCCTCCGGATAGGCCCCGCGCAACAGCGCTGAGTAGTGGGCGAGGAACGCGGCGGCGTCGTCGTCGGACAGCGCCTGAAGCACTGGGCGCAGCCCGGTCCCCTTGAGCCACTCCAGCACCGGGTCCGGTCCGGAGAGCACGTGCTGGTAGGTGGTCTCCCACACATCGGCGCTCAGACCAGCCGCACTCAGCGACTGCAGATAGTCCGACGGCTCGCTCACGACGTCGGTGTGCCGCAGCACTTGCTTCAGCCTGTCCCGCCAGGTCGCGGATCCGGCCAGCTCGCGCATCAGCGTGTGCGCTGGCGAGCCAAAGTTTCCGGGTACCTGCACCGCCAGCCAGGCGCCCGGCTGGAGCGCACGTGCCCACGAATCGACCAGCTCGGCCTGACCGGGCACCCACTGCAGGACGGCGTTGGAGACAACCACGTCGACGTCGGCCGCCGGTGAAAACTCCAGCACATCACCGATCTCGAACCACAGATTGGACGGCCCCTCCTGCGTGTCGTTGGCGCGCTGCACCATTTCGGCTGATGAGTCGATACCGAGCACCTGGGCGTCGGGCCACCGATGGGCCAGCAACCGGGTGAGATCTCCCGGACCACAGCCCAGATCCACGACGACGCGCGGCGCCGGGTGATCAATTCTCGCGATCAGGTCGAGGAATGGCCTGCCCCGGTAGTCGGAGAACAGAGAATACTGGGTTGGATCCCATCGCATGACCCCAGCGTAGCGGGCCTCCCGGCGCGCCTACGGATAGGCTGGAGCCCTATGAGAATTCAGGAACACCTCCCCGCAGGCACGGATCAGGCCGACGACGTCTACAGCGCATTCCTGGAGTGGACAGCCAGCGAAGGCATGAACCTGTACCCGGCACAGGACGAGGCGGTGCTGGAACTGGTCTCGGGAAACAACGTCATCCTTGCTACGCCCACCGGGTCAGGGAAATCGTTGGTAGCGGTCGCTGCCCACTTCGACGCGATCGCCCGCGGGAAGCGCAGCTACTACACGGCGCCCATCAAGGCGCTCGTCTCCGAGAAGTTCTTCGCCCTGTGCGAGACGTTTGGGGCCGAGAATGTTGGAATGATCACCGGCGACTCAGGCGTCAACCAGGACGCGCCGATCATTTGCTGTACAGCCGAAATCCTGGCGAACATCGCCCTGCGGGAGGGGTCCCTCGCCGACGTCGGAACGGTCATCATGGACGAGTTCCACTTCTACTCGGATCCCCAGCGCGGCTGGGCCTGGCAGGTTCCCCTGCTCGAGCTACCGCAAGCCCAGTTCCTCCTGATGTCAGCGACCCTGGGCGACATGACACGCTTTGAGGACGAGCTGACCGAGCGCACCGGACGGCAAAGCAGCACCATCAGCAGCGCCGAGCGCCCCATCCCCCTGCACTTCTATTACGTCGAGACCGCTGTGCAGGAGTCTCTCGAGGAGCTCCTGAGCACCCGGCAGGCACCGGTGTACGTAGTTCACTTCAGTCAGGCCGAAGCAATCGAACGCGCGCAGAACCTCATGAGCGTCAACGTGTGCTCACGCGAGGAGAAAGACAAAATTGCCGACCTCATCGCAACCTTCAGGTTCTCCTCAGGGTTCGGAAAGACACTTAACCGGCTGGTTCGCCATGGGATCGGGGTCCATCATGCGGGAATGCTCCCCAAATACCGGCGCCTGGTGGAACAGCTCGCCCAGGCGGGGCTGCTGAAGGTCATCTGCGGCACTGACACCCTCGGCGTCGGAATCAACGTGCCGATCCGGACCGTCCTGCTGACCGCCCTCAGCAAGTACGACGGCGTCCGCACCCGCCTCCTCAACGCCCGGGAGTTCCACCAGATCGCTGGTCGCGCCGGACGGGCCGGTTATGACACAGCGGGTACCGTCGTCGTCCAGGCACCAGATCACGTGGTGGAGAACACCCGCGCCATGGCAAAGGCAGTGGGTAAGTTTGGCGACGACCAAAAGAAGCTCCGCCAGGTGGTCCGCAAAAAGCCGCCCACCGGGTTTGTTTCGTGGGGCAAACCGACCTACGAGCGGTTGGCCGCCGGCACACCTGAGTCGCTCACCTCCAGCTTCGCGGTTAGCCATTCGATGCTTCTCAACCTTTTGGAGCGGCCCGGCAACCCATTCTCCGCCGCCCAGCGGCTGCTCAATGAAAACCACGAGACCAGGGCATCGCAGCTCGCACTCACCCGCAAGGCCATCGGTATTTATCGGTCCCTCGTCACGGCCGGGATTGTCGAACGGCTCCCGGAGCCCGATGCCGACGGCCGCACCGTCCGGCTCAAGGTCCATCTGCAGGCCAATTTTGCACTCAACCAGCCACTCTCCCCCTTCGCTCTGGCCAGCCTCGAGCTCCTTGATCCGGAAAGCCCCACCTACGCGCTCGACGTCGTCTCGGTGATCGAAGCCACCCTCGAAAAACCTCGGCAGGTTCTCAACGCCCAGGAGAAGAAAGCCCGCGGTGAGGCGATCGGGGCCATGAAGGCCGACGGCGTCGACTACGACCAACGGATGGCTCTCCTCGAGGAGGTCACCTACCCGCAGCCGATGGCCGAGCTCCTGTTCCAGGCGTTCGATGTCTACCGCAGCGGCGCTCCCTGGCTCGGAGACTTCGAGCTGACGCCAAAATCGGTGGTTCGGGACATGTACGAGCGGGCAATGAACTTCGGCGAGTACATCGCCTACTACTCGCTCACCCGGTCCGAGGGTATCCTTCTTCGCTACCTCGCCGATTGCTACAAGGCGCTGCGGCAGACAGTTCCCACCGAGGCCCTCCGGGAAGACCTCACCGACATCATCGAGTGGCTCGGCGAACTGATCCGCCAGGTCGACTCAAGCCTGCTCGAGGAATGGGAGCTCCTTGCGGCGGGCGGACGGCCGGACGGTGGAACTGCTATCGAGCTGCCGCCCGAACCGGATTCGGTGACTTCCAACGAGCGTGCGTTCCGCGTGATGGTTCGCAACGAAATGTTCCAGCGGGTCAAGCTCTTCGCTGACGAGGACGACGTCGCTCTGGGCGCCCTCGACGGGGCGTCAGGCTGGGACACCGACCGCTGGACTGAGGCATTGGACGGCTACTTCGGCGACTATGAGGACATCGACGACGGCCCCGAGGCCCGCGGCCCAGCGCTGTTGATCATCGAGAAAGTGCCCGGTAGCTGGAAAGTCCGGCAGATCTTCAAAGATCCGTTCGGTAACCACGACTGGGGCATCAACGCAATCATCGATCTGGCTGCCTCCGACGAGGCAGGGACGGCTGTGGTCACCGTGACAGGCGTCGGGGCGCCCTAGGCCGCAACCCGATACCTCACTCCCACCCACTCCCGACCAGCCGCCCAGTGACCGGGGCCCTTGCCTGGGGTCAGAAGGGTGGTGGGTCTGGTGGTTGGGGTGTTGGTGGTGGGTCGGGTTTGGTGAGGTAGGTTTCGCCGGCGGGTGAGATGGCGATGATGGTTCCTGCCTCTGGTTGGTGGTAGTGCCAGTAACCGTCGGTTTTGAGCTTGTGGTGTCGTTACCCTTGATCCACCGATAGTGATGGTGGAGGGCGCGGCGACAGCGGTCACGCGATCATCGAACAGGTCAAGACCGACCTGAAGAACTGCGCCCTGTCCCCCTCCGGAACGATCACCAAGAACAACACTTGGCTCGTCCAGGCGGCGATCGTGTTCAACTTCCCTGTTTTCCGGGAAGGCGGAACGGTGGCGCTGATCTTCGGGGCGACCTCGGGGATGCTGGCGAGTGTGAATTTGAAAGTGCCGCACTTATTCCCCATCTATTCCGTCGAATCCGCGCAATTTGCGACAAGGGTCGGCAGTCGGACGCCACCCCTCGGAGAGGGTTTGCGCAGGCCAGCGGAGGAATCCTTAAACGTTGGCGGGTTGTCAACTGGCTTCGTCCCAGTTCAAGGGGTCGCAGGTTCAAATCCTGTCAGCCCGACCGAAGAAGAACAATGCTTTTCGGGGCTCCTGGCACTTCCGCGGGTTAGTTCCGGCCCGGGAGCACGGGTCATATTGGCCGCCGGGGCTGAGCATGGCGAGAGCGATGCTGGCGTGGACCCATCGGCACAACCTCCGGTCGAGGTATTCAGAAGGCACCTCTGGTGATCTTCGGGCTCTGGTGACCCGCTTGGGCATGCGCTCGTTGATGGGCAGGACGGGCGGGTGCTGGGATTGTCAGGGGTATCAGAAGCAATTGACGCTCGGGATACAATCATTCGAAATACCACCGTCGGCATATTCGCTGGCGGTTACCTTTCTGGCGAAAGATCAATAATGACCGAACGCCCATGGCTTGCCCACTACCCGACCGGTGTCGCGCATGAGGTGGGTGATATCCCATTCGCGCACCTTCCCGGTTTGATCGCCAAGGCCGCGAGCACCTACGCCGACACGATTGCGTTCACACAGTGCATGCCGAACGGCATGAACGGATCGCTCACCTATAAGCAGGTCGACGCGCTTTCTGACGACTTCGCGGCGTATCTCCGTGAGGTGGTTGGCCTCGAGCAAGGGGAGCGGGTTGCGGTGCAAATGCCGAATTGCCTGAGCTACCCGATCGTCGCGTTCGGCGTGCTAAAGGCCGGCTGCGTGCTCGTCAACACAAACCCGCTGTACACCGCCACGGAGATGATTCACCAGTTCTCGGATTCGGGAGCCCGCGTGCTCGTCGTCATCGATATGTTCGCCGACCGGGTTCCTCAGGTGAAGGCCGCGACCTCGATTGAGACCGTCGTCACCGTGCGCATTGCCGAGTTCTTCCCCCCGGTGATCGCCGGAGTCATCCGCGGGGTGCAACGCTTCTGGAACCGTTCGCTTCCACCCGTAACTGTCGAGCACACTGGTCTGCAGGCTGCCCTTGCCGCCGGTCGTGGCCGCAAGAGCGACAGTTCCCCGCAGCTCTACCTCGACGGCATCGGGCCCGAGACGCTCGCGGCACTTCAATACACGGGCGGCACCACCGGCGTCTCGAAGGGCGCCATGCTCTCGCACGGCAACCTTGTCGCCAACACGCTGCAAATGATTTCGATGTGCGGCACCTTCATGCGTCCAGGGGCCGAGATCGTACTGACGGCTCTGCCGCTTTACCACATCTTCGCGTTCACGGTGAATCTGCTCGGCTTCTTCCACCTTGGCGCGCGGAACATCCTCGTGCCATCGCCACGCCCACCGAGCAACCTCAAGCGCGCCTTCGAGAATTACCGCATCACCTGGCTGACCGGCGTCAATACCCTCTTCAACGCCCTGATGAACGAGCGCTGGTTCGCTGACAGCCCGCCACGGCATTTGCGGGCCTCGGCAGCCGGCGGCATGGCGCTGCACCAGCCAGTCGCCGTCCGCTGGCGCGAAATGACCGGCACACCAATCGTCGAGGGCTACGGGCTCACCGAGTCCTCACCCGTGCTCACCTTCAACCCGCTCGGGGGCACAGGCAAGGACGGCACGATTGGCATTCCGGTACCGTCGACCGACCTACGGTGCGTCGACGAGGATGGCACACCGGTCGCCGTCCGTGAGGCCGGTGAGGTCGTCGCGCGCGGGCCTCAGATCATGCTCGGCTATTGGCAACGGCACGATGAGTCGGCCGCGACGCTCAAGGACGGCTGGCTGCACACGGGCGACATTGCTCAGATGGATGCCGATGGCTACTTCACGATCGTCGACCGCAAGAAGGACATGATCCTCGTAAGCGGCTTCAACGTATACCCCAACGAAGTCGAGGAGCGCATCGCGGCGATGCCGGGCGTGCTGGAAGTTGGCGTGGTCGGCGTTCCCGACGACATGGGCGGCGAGGCTGTTTGGGCCTATGTGGTCGCCCCCCAAACGGCCCCGACCGAGGGCGAGGTGATCGCGCACTGCCGAGAAGCACTCGCGGCGTACAAGGCGCCACAGACGGTGCGTTTCGTCAATGAACTCCCGAAGAGTCCGATCGGCAAGATCCTGCGCCGTGAGTTGCGCGCGACCGCCGTTACGTCAACGACAGCCAGCATCGAGACGCAAAGAAGGGAACTCTCATGATCGGCGCCTCTCTCATCCTGTTGACTCAGAGGACGACCCCCGTCAACGAACAAGACGTCGTCACCCCGTTCGAGCAGAACCTGCTCGTCGGGCTGGTGTTCGTGATCATGTTCGGGCTCGGGGCCGGGCTCACACCACGCGACTTCCGGTTGGCCGTTCGTCGACCGTACGGGCTGATCATTGGCTGGGTCACCCAGTTCGGCATCATGCCGCTCTTGGCGTATATTCTCGTCGCCACGGTGCTGTTTCAACTGCCAAGAGAGTACGCCGCTCCGGTCGCGTTGGGGGCACTACTCATGAGCTGTGTTCCGGCAGGTACGACGTCGAACATTTTCACCTACTTCTCGAAGGGTAATCTGGCGCTGAGCGTCATGATGACGACAAACTCAACTCTGTGGGCCATCCTCATGACGCCACTGTTGCTCACGTTCTACGGCTCCTTGCTCTTCGAGGCGGGCTCTCCGCTGCAGATCCCGATCACGAACATCGTTGTGACGCTCGCGGTCTTGCTCGTGCCGGTGGTGCTCGGTATGCTGGTCCGCCGTTACAGCGCGAACGTCGGGGCTGTCATGGAGTTGATGGGCGGCTTCTTCGGACTGTTCTTCATTGTGTTCCTCATGGCCACCTGGGTGCCTCGCAACTGGGGGCTGCTGACCTCAACCCCATGGCAGACCTACGTCGTGGCAATCGGTCTCGGGCTCTTTGGGATTGTGATCGCCTATGTGATCTCTCGGGCCATCCGACTGCATCCAATGAACGCGCGCACGATTGCACTCGAAACGGGAATTCAGAACGGCCCTCTCGCGATCGCGATCGTGCTCCTGACCTTCGCGGGTAACCCCGATATCGGGCTAATCCTGATCGTGCCGGCGCTCTACTCGCTCTTCATCGTGATTGTCTCGACCTTCGTGACGTTCGTGTTCCGTCGCGCAAACGTGGCGGAGGAGCAGAAGATTCCTAGCCTGCTCTAAGGCGCCATGCCCCTGATCTGGCGGGGACGCAAAACGGGGGTCCGGCTGGCGTTCAGCAGCGAAACCAGATTGGCGTCTCGGATTGGCTAGGGAAGTGAACCGCCCCGGGTTTAATGGAGGGTGTTGATTCCTTGAAAGGATGAGCCTTTATGGCAGCACCTAAGAAGTATCCGGATGAGCTTCGTGAGCGGGCGGTCCGGCTGGTGATGGACGCGCAGAAGGACCCTAGTGGCCGGCGGGGCGCATGTACCAGGATTGGTGCTCAACTGGGCATCCCGGCGGACACGATCCGTGGCTGGCTGCGTACCGTCGAGATCGATCAAGGCCTGAGGCCGGGGACAACAACCGATGACGCTGCCCGGTTGGCGTCGCTCGAACGCGAAGTCGTTGAGTTGCGCCGGGCCAACGGGATCCTGAAATCGGCGTCGGCTTTCTTCGCGGCGGAGCT
>NZ_KI914723.1:177833-179313 GCF_000520515.1 Arthrobacter sp. H20 | reverse complement strand
TCGTCGATCTCCCGCTCCCGGCCCGGGCGCTGGACATCAGACAAGGCCTCGATGCCGCCCTCGGCATAACGATTGCGCCACTTCAAAACGGTTGGCGCCGAAAACCCTGTCATCTTCTCGATCTGGAAATTCGGCACCCCGTCGGCAGCCAACAAAACCGTCCGCGCCCGCAGAGCCACTGTCGCGGTCGATGCTTTCCCACGAGTCAGCGCCTCCAGGGCACCTTTGTCCCCGTCACGCAACTCCAATGCCCTCGCCAAATAAACCATGAATCAAGTCTGACAAACAATCAGCCCCAAAGGAATCAACGACACGCTACACTAGCGGACCCAGACCTAGCGCTTTTCGGTCCTATCGAGGGCATCCAATATACTTGGCGTTTGGTTCCGGGCCCGGAACCGGTGTGCCCACAGCGCACCCGCCACGTGATCGAAGGTTGCCTGAGTGCGAGTCGTCACCATCATTCCCACCTACAACGAGATCGAGTCACTTCCCCTGACCGTGGAACGCCTGCGCCGGGCTGTGCCGCACTCAGACGTTCTGGTGGTTGATGACAACAGCCCCGACGGTACGGGAGATCTCGCCGACACGCTGGCCATCGCTGATCAGCAGATCCACGTCCTGCACCGCACCGGCAAGGCCGGACTCGGCGCCGCATACATCGCGGGATTCACCTGGGCCCTGGACGCAGGATATGACGTCCTGGTCGAGATGGACGCTGACGGATCGCACCGGCCGGAGCAGCTGCAGTCCCTCCTGGAAAAAGTAGCCGACGCGGACCTCGTCATTGGGTCACGCTGGGTCCCCGGTGGGAGCGTAGTGAATTGGCCCCACCGAAGGAAGCTCCTATCCCGGGCAGGAAGCACCTATTCACGGCTGATGCTGGGAATCCAGGTCAGGGATATCACCGCCGGATACCGGGCGTTCCGCCGGGAGACCCTTGAGCGCGTTGACCTGACGACAGTCGACTCCGTCGGGTATGGATTTCAGGTGGATATGACCTTCCGAGTAGCCCAACTCGGCTTGAAGATCGTCGAGGTTCCCATCACCTTCGTCGAACGCGAGTTTGGCGCCTCGAAGATGAGTGGCGGAATTGTCCTCGAAGCCATTGCCAACGTGACCCGCTGGGGGCTCGCCGCGCGCTGGCGGTCCCTCACCAGGGCATGAAAAAAGCCGGGCCGTCTGCTGGTCCGCAGTTGGCCCGGCTATCTCAGACTTGCAACGCTCCGGCTAGGCAGAACGGCGTTCTCCGCGGCGTTCCCGCAGGATGGTCAAGCGGTCCTGAAGGATCTGTTCCAGCTCGTCCATGCTGCGACGCTCCAGCAACATATCCCAGTGAGTACGCACCGGCTTGTCACCGGAGGTGTCGGGGCGTTCCCCATCCACCAGCAACGCTTCCTTGCCGGTCTTGGAGACCCAGACCGGTGGAACGTCTGCTTCCGCCGCAAAAGTGACGAATACCCGCTCGCCGTCTCCGCAG
>NZ_KI914723.1:169275-177733 GCF_000520515.1 Arthrobacter sp. H20 | reverse complement strand
TTCGACCCGCTGGCGGGGAGCCGGCTCTACTCCGGATTCAGTCTCCATGCTTTGCGCTCCGAGGCGCATTCCGCGCAAGCTACGATCGCTCATGTATTCTCCTACTCAACAATGTGGCATCCGTAACAGCGGATGATGGTGCGGCATCGGCTACCGCACCCTGCCAATTACATAACGCTGTGGAATGTGAGTCTGTTCCCGATCAGACCAGCGAAAGTACGGCAAACACCCAATGATACGCCAGCGGATGCCACAATCAGAAACTGGACAGCCAGCTCACGCCGGCCGCCCAGTGGCTGAAGGTTAGGCGCTGTGGGTGTGGCTGTCGCCGTCGGGGGCATCGGCGGTTGCGTTGCCCAGGACGTTGCCAATGCCCTTGAGCGCTTCGCCCACCTCGCTGGGAATGATCCATAGCTTGTTGGACGATCCCTCGGCCAGCTTCGGCAGGGTCTGTAGATACTGGTAGGCCAACAGCTTTTGCGTCGGATTGCCCTTGTGGATGGCGTCGAACACTTTCTGGATGGCCTGGGATTCGCCGTCAGCACGGAGAATGGCCGCCTTCGCGTCGCCCTCAGCTGCGAGGATAGCTGCCTGCCGCTGACCCTCAGCGGTCAGGATCTGCGACTGCTTGGTGCCTTCTGCCGTCAGGATGGCCGCCCGACGGTCCCGCTCGGCGCGCATCTGCTTTTCCATCGAATCCTGGATGGAAAGAGGTGGATCGATGGCCTTCAGTTCCACTCGGGATACCCGGATACCCCACCGACCAGTTGCCTCATCAAGCACGCCGCGCAGCTGACCATTGATCTGATCCCGCGACGTCAGGGCTTCCTCGAGGTTCAGGCCACCGACCACATTGCGCAGGGTGGTTGTGGTGAGCTGCTCCACGGCCTGGATGTAGTTGGCGATCTCGTAGGTGGCGGCCCGGGAATCAGTGACCTGGAAGTAGACGACCGTGTCGATGGAGACCACCAGGTTGTCCTCGGTGATGACCGGCTGAGGAGGGAAGGACACCACCTGTTCGCGAAGGTCGAGGAGGGGGAGCAGCCGGTCCACAAAAGGGATCAGGATGGTCAGACCGGGCTGGAGGGTTCGCTGATACTTTCCGAGCCGCTCCACCACGCCAGCACGAGCCTGCGGAATGATTCGCACCGACTTCACCAGCACGACCAGTACGAAAACAATGAGGGCAATCAAGACAACTGTCAGTCCGATTGCCCCTGCGTCGGTAGGCATTAGTTCCCCTTTAGTTGGATAGCACGGTAGGTCAGTAGCGCTGTGGTTTGATGGCCCGGGTGCGGGTACACGGGCACCTAGACAGCACCGGAGTCAGCGGCCTGGGGGCGGGCGGGAGCCGAGATCAGAGCCGTCGCCCCGTCGATCCGGGAAACTGCCACCCGCTCTCCGGCAGGAATCAGCGACCCGTCGAGGGTGCGAGCCGACCAGGTATCGCCGCCGATCTTCACCGTGCCTGACTCACCCGTGACGACGTCGAGGGTCAGCGCCGACTCGCCGATCAATCGATCGATGTTGCTCAATTGCTCGGGGGAGCCCCGCTTAAGGTGCTTCAACGCCACTGGACGAACCACCAGCACCATGAGGAGGGATACCACGCAGAACACAATGACCTGCAGGAAGAAGGCCGCACCGAGGAAGGTGCTGATCATTGCCGCAAGCGCACCCATCGACATCATGATGAAGAACAGGTCGAGAGTCAGGGTCTCCACCGCTGCAAGGCCCAGGAACAGGACCAGCCAGAGTATCCAGCCGTTCTCCATTAGCCACTCAAACATGTCTTCCCTTCAGGCTAGGGCGCCGGTGAGCGCGCGTACTGCGTCCTTCCATCATGCCAAATTGGTGGAGCGAAACCTAGAGATGCGTGACAAAAGCGGGCGGTTGTTATATATCCGCAAGCGTTAGAGGTCAAGGGAGCGACGGAAAACCTGGACAGTGAATCGGGCGCTTGCCAATGTCCGCTCGGGGAGCTCAGTCAAACGTGCCATCAGCTCGGACGCCACCAGATGGTGGCCGGCCGGGCCCATCAGCGCCACATTATAGATATCGGTATGGCTCAGGGTGAGTGAATAGTCCACAATGACCGACTCAGTCTCGTGGAAGGAGCCAGCCAGGGCAGTGGTCACCCCGGCAGCCTTGTCCGGTCGCACCTCAAGGAGACGAGCCTCGCCGGCAATCTCCTCAAGATGTCCCGGCAGCGGCGTGACGACCAGCAGAACACCGCCCGGCTTCAGCACGCGGAAGAATTCCTCGGGATTGCGGGGAGCGAAGATGTTGACGATCACATCCACTTGCCCGTCCTGCACCGGCAGTGTCCGCCAGACATCCCACACAAGGCAGATGCCGGCGTCGATCAATCCGGCGGCCCGCCGCAGTGCGAACTTGGAGATATCGAGGGCCACCAGCGACGAGGCAGGGTACCTGCGCTCCAGCCCGGCGAGATAGTAGCCGGTCCCCGCTCCCGCGTCGAGGATTATCCTCGGGTGAGCGATGTGTCGCTGCACCGCGTCGGCCACTGCTCTTTGCAGTTGGCCATAGTGGCCAGCGCCGAGAAAGTCAGAGCGGGCCTGCACCATCGGTGACGTATCCGGTTGGAACGGTGTCCCCTTGCCGGTAAGCAGGTTGAAGTAGCCCTGCTTCGCCGCATCAAACCTGTGGCCCAAGGCACAGCCAAGAGAGCTGGCCGTCCCCGAGAGCTCGAGCGGCCCAAAGCACAGGGGGCAGCGCAGGAGGTTCTCCGGGAGGTGGGGCATGCCTCTATCCTAGGGTCGGAATTGGGAAGATTCGATGACTGATCTAGTCTCGATTGTGTGAAACCACATGAGCTGAATCACCTCCAGTCCGTAAGTTCACCGTCGCTCTCACCCGATGCGCAGCGCTGCGTCGTCTCGGTGACGCGACCCGATTTTGACGCTGACGCGTATGTTGGTCAGCTGTGGGAGCTGGCGGTACCCGGCGGCGATGCCCGGCGGCTGACTCGGGGCTTCCGCGACACCGTGCCACAGCACTCACCCGACGGCACGTCAATTGGTTTCCTGCGTGCCGAGCCTGGCGGCAAACCGCAGCTCATGATCGTGGACAGCCGCGGCGGTGAACCACATCGCCTCACCGACCAGAAAATGGGAGTTGGAGCGTTCACCTGGTCGCCCGACTCGTCGAAGATCGCCTTCACCTCGCGAGTCCCCGACCATGGCAGGTATGGGACAGTCGACGGCGTCGGCCCCGGGCTGGAAGATCCTCGCCTGATCACCACCTTCAAGTACCGCATGAACGGGCTGGGCTACACGCGTGACAAGCGGGCCCAGATCTTTGTCCTGGCGGTGCCAGATCTGGACGCGGAGCCCTTCGTCGCTCCGGCCGGCCGTGCCACGGAGGCGGCGGCGAAGGCTGCTGGCGCCGATAGCGACCCGCAGTCGCACCAGGACGCGGCGAAAGGTTTCCCAACCGCCCGGCAGCTGACTGCTGCCGATGCCGACCACAATGAGCCGGTTTTCTCCCGCGATGGCCAGCGCATCCTGTTCACCTCGGCGCTCCACCCAGATGCCGACGCCACCCTGTACACGAACATCTACTCGATGGCTGTCGATGGCTCCGACGTCGTTCAACTCACCAACCGTGGCGCCGGCACGCGAGTAGGGTGCAACCGCCCAGTAGAAAGCCTTGACGGCAACTGGCTGTTCTTCCTGGGGAGCGATTTGTCCGAGGACGGTCTGGACTTTCTGGCCCGCAACACAGCGCTGTATGTCGCTCCGGCCAATTCACCCGATGAGGCCCGAGCCATCACCGACGCCGAAACAGTCGATCTGGGCGAGGTGGGGGACATAGTTCCCCGCGGCGCCGACTCGGTGCTCGTCTTCAACAGGACACGGGGGAGAGGCACGCTTCTTGAGGTTTCAGCCGAAGGATCAGTCACCACACTCGTCGATGGCGAGCTGATCGTGACGGGTGCCGCAGCAGCACGGGACATAGTTGTGGCTGCCTATACCGACCCGACCACTATGGGCGAGGTGGCCGTGGTGAGCGGGGGAGCCCTGTCCGCGCTGACCGACCTTTCGAGCAACCTCCGGGCTCAGACCACGGTGGTTACCTCAGTTGAAGAGACTTTCACGGCCAGCGATGGCTATGGCGTGCATGGCTGGGTGCTTGAGCCCGAGGGGGAGGGTCCGCACCCGGTTCTCCTCAATGTCCACGGGGGGCCATTCGCCCAGTACGGCTGGGGCTACTTCGACGAAGCCCAGGTCTATGTTGACGCTGGCTACGCCGTCGTCATGTGCAATCCGCGGGGAGCCGCCGGGTATGGGCAGGAACACGGCCGGGTAATCAAGGCCGCCATGGGGACTGTTGATCTGCTCGACGTCCTCGGGTTCCTTGAGGGTGCACTGGAGAAGTATCCAGCGCTGGACCGGGAACGGTTGGGAGTGATGGGCGGGTCCTACGGCGGCTACCTGACCGCGTGGACCATCTCGCAGGACCACCGTTTCACCGCGGCAGTAGTGGAGCGTGGGTACCTGGATCCGCCGTCCTTCGTGGGTTCGTCTGATATCGGCTGGTTCTTCTCCGATGCCTACACCGGGTCCGATCCGGAGCAGGTCCGGGCCCAGAATCCATTCGCCCACGTGGACAAGGTCGAGACCCCCACGTTTGTGGTGCACTCAGAGGAGGATCTGCGGTGCCCACTGGAACAAGCCCAGCGCTACTACACAGCCTTGAAGCTGCGCGGCGTACCCACTGAGCTGTTGGTGTTCCCGGGGGAGACTCACGAGCTGTCCCGCACCGGGTCCCCGTGGCACCGGCGGCAGCGGTTCGACCATATTCTCCGGTGGTGGGCCACGTACCTGCCGACGGCCCAGAACCAGCCGTCCTAATCGGCTAGCCGGGAGTCACCGGCGGCAGCGCAGCTCGTTTTTCGGTAGTTGCATCAAGATCAAACAGCTCTGGACAGGTTGCGCCCGGAAGGTGCACTATTTCCCAGTGACCAGTACCTCATCGTCATCGTCGCAGCGCCTGCGCGATCTCGCGCTGCTGCGGCGTGTCCGTGACCGGATCGACAGGGAGTATGCCCAACCCCTTGACGTGGAAGCCCTCGCGGGCGGCGTCAACATGTCGGCAGGTCACCTCAGCCGCCAGTTCCGGCGAGCCTATGGGGAACCACCGTACTCCTACCTGATGACCCGTCGGATTGAACGCGCGATGGCGCTCTTACGGCAGAGCGAGCTTACTGTCACCGACGTCTGTTTCGCGGTGGGGTGTTCGTCGCTGGGCACTTTCAGCACCCGGTTCACCGAGCTGGTCGGCATGCCACCCAGCGTTTACCGGCGTCGGGCGGCGCGGGCGGCAAAAGACCTTCCCACCTGTGTGGTGAAACAGGCCACCAGACCGGTCAGGAATCGAGAAGCGCCAACTCTGACGCCGTCCTAGGGTGATCGGTATGAACCTCACCATCCTTTGGACCTTCCTTCCGCACACCGACCCGGACGCCGCGCTGGCCTTCTACCGCGACGCGCTTGGCTTCGAGGTCCGCAATGACGTCGGCTTCGGCGGGATGCGGTGGATCACCGTCGGCCCGACGGGCCAGCCGCAGACATCGATCGTGTTAGAGCCCCCCGGCGCGGACCCGGGTCTCACCGACAACGAACGCCTTACTATCGCCGAACTCATGGCAAAAGGCAGCTACGCCCGTATTGTGCTCGGGTCCACGGATCTGGACGGAACATTCGAGCGGGGGCTGGCCACCGGCGCCGAGGTGGTCCAAGAGCCCACCGAGCGACCGTTCGGTGTCCGCGACTGTGCCTTCCGCGATCCGTCAGGCAATCTGATCCGTATCAACGAGCTCGTGTGACCCTGAGGCGCCGTGGTGCCACGCAGCCAGTAGCCGCAGCACCCCCGCCTGCACCAGAATCAGACGTACTGTTGGTTGCTGGTGGGCACGAAGCTATCGACGTCGACCGGACCGCTGTCGCGGAGCGTCGGCATGAGGAGACACAATGAGCACGTCGACGACGCCCGAGGCACGGGAGTCAGTGCTCCATAGCGCCGATCAACACGATCTGATCCGCGTGGAAGGTGCACGCGAGAACAACCTCAAGGACATCACAGTGGTGATTCCGAAGCGACGCCTGACGGTCTTCACTGGTGTGTCAGGCTCCGGAAAAAGCTCGCTGGTGTTCGCGACCATCGCGGCCGAGTCGCAGCGGATGATCAACGAAACCTACAGCGCGTTCGTCCAAGGATTCATGCCCAACCTGGCACGCCCCGACGTCGACCATCTGGAAGGTCTGACGACAGCGATCATCGTCGACCAGGAGCGGATGGGCGCCAATCCACGCTCAACAGTCGGCACCGCCACGGACGCCAATGCCATGCTCAGGATCCTCTTCAGCAGGCTCGGATCACCCTACGTGGGACCACCGACGGCTTTTTCCTTCAACGTCCCCACCCGCAAGGCAAGCGGGGTGATGAGCACCGACAAGGGCGGCCGGGTCGAAAAAAGCGTGGTGAAGGATGCTGTCTACCTGGGCGGCATGTGTCAGCGCTGCGAAGGAATGGGCTCGGTCTCCGACTTCGATCTCACAGCACTGTTCGATGAGACCAAGTCGCTGGGGGAGGGCGCCCTGACCATTCCTGGGTACAGCATGGACGGTTGGTACGGCCGGATTTTCAGCGGTGCCGGGTTTGACATTGACAAGCCACTGGCACAGTTCACCAAACGGGAACTGGACGACCTGCTCTACAAGGAGCCGACAAAGGTCAAGGTTGAGGGAATTAACCTCACCTTCGAGGGCATCATCCCGAAAATTCAGAAGTCGATGCTGTCCAAGGATGTCGAAGCGATGCAGCCGCACATCAGGGCTTTCGTTGACCGTGCCATTACGTTTCAGCCGTGCCCGGAGTGCGCGGGAACCCGGCTGAGCCCCGAAGCCCGGTCGTCGAGGATTCGCGGCAAGAGCATTGCTGATCTATGCATGATGCAGATCGACGAACTGGCCACCTGGGTCTGTGGCCTGAAGGAGCCCTCGGTGGCGCCGCTCCTGAAGGGGCTGCAGCACCTGCTCGACTCGTTTGCCGAGATCGGATTGGGCTATTTGTCCCTCGACCGCCCGGCAGGCACCCTGTCCGGGGGAGAGGCCCAGCGGACCAAGATGATCCGCCATCTCGGGTCGTCGCTGACCGACATCACCTACGTTTTTGACGAACCGACAATTGGCCTGCACCCGCACGACGTCGATCGGATGAACGGGCTGCTGATCCAATTGCGGGACAAGGGGAACACTGTGCTGGTTGTCGAGCACAAACCCGAGACCATCGCCATCGCTGACCACGTAATCGATCTGGGTCCGGGCGCTGGCACCCAGGGCGGCAGTGTCTGCTTTGAGGGGGAGGTGGACGGGCTGCGGTCCAGCGACACGATCACCGGCCGTCACCTCGACGACAGGGCTACCGTCAAGGAAACGGTGCGGACGCCGTCGGGCACACTCAAGGTGCGCAACGCCTCGATGCATAACCTTCAGGACGTGGACGTTGACGTTCCGCTTGGCCTGCTCTGCGTGGTCACCGGCGTGGCCGGCTCAGGCAAGAGTTCACTCATCCACGGGTCGGTCGCGGGACGTGAGGGAGTGGTGGTGATCGACCAGGGCGCCATCAAGGGGTCCCGTCGCAGCAACCCCGCCACCTACACGGGGCTCCTTGAACCGATCCGCAAGGCTTTCGCCAAGGCCAACGGTGTTAAACCTGCGCTCTTCAGCTCCAATTCCGAGGGTGCCTGCCCCACGTGTAACGGCGCCGGGATCATCTTCACCGAACTCGGGGTCATGGCCACCGTCGAGTCCACCTGCGAAGAGTGCGAGGGCAGGAGGTTCCAGGCATCAGTCCTTGAATACACGCTCGGGGGACGCAACATTGCTGAGGTGCTCGCCATGTCGATGACCGAGGCTGGCGAGTTTTTCAGCGACGGCGAAGCCCGCACCCCGGCCGCCCACAAGATCCTCACCCGGCTGGTCGATGTGGGGCTCGGCTATCTGACCCTGGGCCAGTCGCTCACCACGCTGTCCGGTGGCGAGCGACAACGCGTCAAACTCGCTACGCAGATGGCCGAAAAGGGAGACATCTACGTCCTCGACGAGCCGACCACCGGTCTCCACCTGGCGGATGTCCAGAATCTGCTCGGGCTGCTGGACCGGCTTGTCGACTCAGGCAAGTCTGTAGTTGTGATTGAACACCATCAGGCAGTGATGGCTCATGCCGACTGGATTATCGACCTCGGTCCGGGTGCCGGGAACGACGGCGGCCTGGTGATCTTTGAGGGAACGCCCGCCGATCTTGTTGCCGCCAAGTCAACCCTCACCGGCGAGCACCTGGCGGCGTACATCGGCGGCTGAGTTCCGCCTAAGCCCTCCGTCCCGCGTTACCCGACGGTCGCTGCAGGCCGGGCGATGACAAGGGGGGGGGG
>NZ_KI914723.1:168241-169175 GCF_000520515.1 Arthrobacter sp. H20 | reverse complement strand
CTTCCGCCGGGACATGACCGCTGACCGGAGACATGGGCCGCTGACCGGAGAGAGATCGGCCTGGATGGCTGTACAGTGCCGGGTAGGGGCTGCACTGTTCGGGCGCATCGTGGAGTTGTCACCGGGGATCGTGGTCGACCTGCGCGCGACAGGCATGCGCGTGCGCCTTGACTCAAACGGGCACGCAGAGGCGGTGTCGGCGGCCGCGCGAGATCTCGGGCTCGCCGCGAACCCTGCAGTGCTGCAGCACCTGAGCATCGTGTTCGAAGCCTCGAACCCGTCTCTGGTGAGGCGGTTCTGGCAGCGCGCGCTCGACTACGCGCCTGCTGAGGACGGCGGTTTGGTGGATCCGTTGCGGCGCGACCCCGCCATACGGATCCAGCAGTTGACCGAGCCACGGCCGGTGCGGAACCGCATCCACCTCGACGTGGTGCGGCCGGCCGCGGCGGTCGAGCAGGCGAGTCTTGGGGAAGCATCTGGAGCGTACGGGGTCTGTCACACCGACCCCGACGGCAACGAGGTTGACCTGGTGCCGGGCGCAGCGCTCAGCGAGAGGATCGGAACCTCCGATTGGCAGGCGGTGTTCAGCGCAATGGCGTGCTACCGCATCACCTCGACAACGCAGCAGAGTGACCTGGCCGCCGCAGCAGCGGCGCTCGGCGATGACTCGGGCTTCCCTCTGCTGGTCGACCTGCGCCCAGGGCTCGTGGTCATCGACAGCGGCAAGGACCAGTGGGAGGACGACGCCAATGGCCTCAAGCTCGACTTCACCGACCTCGCCGCAAACCTCCAGACAGCTGCGCGCGAACTCGGGGCCACTGCCGATCCAGGCCTGCCGCGCTTCGCTCAGCTCTTCCTCGACGCCGCCGACGTCGACGCTGTCCGCGCGTTCTGGGTCGCCGCACTCGGATACACCCACGACCGGCGAGCCGGG
>NZ_KI914723.1:167085-168141 GCF_000520515.1 Arthrobacter sp. H20 | reverse complement strand
GCGAGCCGGGATCAGCGACATCCGCGATCCGCGGCGGCTGAACCCGGTGCTGGTGTTCCAGGAGATCGACGCTTCGGAGACCGAGCGGCGCCGCCAGCGCAACCGGATCCACTTCGAGCTAGCTGTGCCGTCGGACCTCGCGCGGACGCGCCTGGCAACGACCGTCGCAGCCGGTGGTCGCCTCCTTCACGAGTCGGAGGATCGCTGGCGGATCGCCGACCCCGAAGGAAACGAGATCGTGATCGTGGCAGGGGCATGAGTTAGCGTTCCTGACGCTTGGTCGAGTCCGGCCCGTTGCCACTTCAGGTGGTTTAACGCCGATAATCTACATTATGTCAACTAACAGCTTCTGGAAGCCTTCCAGGGGCCAGGAAACCTCTCCCCACTGGTTCCCCTCCTCTGACGGCAAGCCCCAGTGTGAAACCATTGTCCTATGTGGTTTGAGTCGTGGGAACAGATTTTGCGGGTGCTCATCATTGGATCGGTGTCGTACGCCGCCCTGGTGGTGGTTCTGCGTGCGTCCGGCAAACGAACCCTCGGACAGCTGAACGCTTTCGACTTCATTGTCACAGTTGCCCTCGGATCCACCCTTGCGACTATCCTCCTCAGCGCCGACGTCAGCTTCGTCGAAGGGTTTACTGCCCTCGCGTTGCTAGCCTCCCTCCAGTTCATAGTTGCCTGGTTGTCCGCACGGTGGCCGCGGGTGCGCTCCATTGTCACCGCCAAGCCAGTGACCCTGGTTATCGGCGGGACTCTGCAGCACGCCCAGCTGCGGAAGAACCGTCTGACGGAATCAGAGGTGCTCCAGGCGATCCGTAGCACAGGCTCAGGCGATGTCGCAGATATCGCAGCAGTTGTGCTGGAGACAAACGGCACCATCAGTGTCATTCCGAACAGTAGAATCGGCAGCGGATCTGCCCTCGACGGTGTGGCGAACTGGCACCCGCACAACACGCCATGACTTCCCCTGAAGGCATTCCAGCCACCAGTCCCCCACTCCCCGATCGTCTACGCGCAGCCGACGAGTTCGCCCGTCGGCTCGACAAGCCGATGGGG
>NZ_KI914723.1:166340-166985 GCF_000520515.1 Arthrobacter sp. H20 | reverse complement strand
AAAGCCGATGGGGATCCTGGGCATCATCTTCCTCTTCATCGTCCTCGGGCAGCTGCTGGCCGAGGATCCGAGAGTCGTCCTGGTATTCGGCGTCGTGGGATGGGTCTGCTGGGCGGTCTTCGTCGCCGAGTTCTTGTTACGGGCCTACATTGGCAGTTTCAGTGGGGCTTTTTGGCGAAAGAACTGGTGGCAGGTGGTCTTCCTGCTCGTCCCATTCCTCAGGTTCTTCAGAGCGCTCCAGGCATTCCGCTTGATTCGCCTTGCACGATTCGCCCGGTTTGGCGGCATCCTCTCTGCGGGTGTGCGGGGATCCCGTTCGGCCGGCCGGTTGCTGTCCAGCAGGATCGGCTGGCCTGGGCATCATCTTCCTCTTCATCGTCCTCGGGCAGCTGCTGGCCGAGGATCCGAGAGTCGTCCTGGTATTCGGCGTCGTGGGATGGGTCTGCTGGGCGGTCTTCGTCGCCGAGTTCTTGTTACGGGCCTACATTGGCAGTTTCAGTGGGGCTTTTTGGCGAAAGAACTGGTGGCAGGTGGTCTTCCTGCTCGTCCCATTCCTCAGGTTCTTCAGAGCGCTCCAGGCATTCCGCTTGATTCGCCTTGCACGATTCGCCCGGTTTGGCGGCATCCTCTCTGCGGGTGTGCGGG
>NZ_KI914723.1:153797-166240 GCF_000520515.1 Arthrobacter sp. H20 | reverse complement strand
TTGCCGCCGTGACAGCCGTGGTCATCCTCGCCGCCAGCCAACTGCTGTACGCCACCGGGTCCCACGAGTCCTACACCGATGCATTATTCGAGGCCGCAATGGCTACCATTACCGGTACCGGGATCACCCCAACCGACCTTTTCGCGCGCGTCCTTCAGATACTGCTGGCTATTTACTCTGTGGCAGTCTTCGCTACCCTTGCAGGGTCACTCGGCGCCTTCTTCCTCAGGGATCAGCCGCCGGAAGCTGAGACGCGGCAGCGGAACTGCTGTACTCCGCCGGACCCAACACCGTCAGCTGAATTGGTGCTTGACGACCGCTGAACTTCCCCGGCGGTAGCCCGGAACCTTTCCAGCGCCTCGCCTCCGGCACAGCAATTGCTTGCCGTCCAGCCCCATTGCGGCGTATGGTCCCGGTCATGGACATCATTCTGGTTCCCGGGTTCTGGTTGGACGCGTCGTCGTGGGATGAGGTGATTCCCAGCTGATTGCCGCTGGACACCAGGTCCACCCGCTCACTCTTCCAGGGCTGGAAGCCGCTGATGCGCCCCGGGCCGGCATCGGTCTCCGCCAGCACATTGACGCCGTTGTGGCGGCTATCGATGCTGAGGACCGCCCAGTGGTTCTGGTAGGCCATTCAGCAGGCGGGGCGATCATCTACGGCGCAATCGACCAACGACCCAACCACGTGCTTCGCGGGATCTATGTCGACAGCGGACCTCTTGGAGACGGCGGCGTCATTAACGCCGAGCTGCCAGCAGAAGGTGATGAGATTCCCCTCCCCGCCTGGGACGTCTTCGAGGATGCGGACCTCGTTGACCTGGATGACAGCCTTCGGGAGGCGTTCATCCGCCGAGCGATCCCGGAACCTCTCGGGGTTGCTACCGATCAGCAGCGACTAGCTGACGAGGGCCGATTCAGGGTTCCTGCGACAGTCATCTGCTGTGAGTTCACCTCTGAATAGCTCAGACACTGGATGGACGCGGGCGATCCGAACGTTTCCGAACTGACCCACATCCACAACGTGGAGTATGTCGACCTGCCCACCGGTCACTGGCCTCAGTTCACCCGTCCCGCCGATCTGAGTGCGGCGATCCTGGCCGCCGTCGACCGCTAGGTCCCAACCGGCAACTAGGTCTCAATCGCCCGCGCGACCTCAGGATCCGCTCACATTGACCAGCCAGTCGACGCCGAACTGGTCCTTGCACATGCCGAAGCTGTCACCCCACGGTGCACGCTCCATCGGCACAGTGACGGATCCGCTGCCCGACAGCTTGTCCCAGTAGCCGCTGAGCTCCGCCTCGTTCTCACCGCTCAGCGACACGGAGAAGTTATCGCCCGTGGTGTACTTCATGCCGCTCGGAACGTCGGCGCCCATCAGCACCAGCCCGGCCTCGGTTTCCAGTTGCGCATGCATGATTTTCTCTGCGTCTGCCGGATCCTGTGACGCCTGCAATTCGTCGTAGGTACTCATCGTCAACTCGCCGGCAAAGACCGACTGGTAGAAGGTCATCGCCTCGCGGGCATTGCCTTTGAAGTTCAGGTAGGGGGCTCAGCCGGGTGGTCATCATTATCTCCGTTGATCGTGACGAACTCCATTGCGTTCAGGCCCCTGGGGAGCCCGTACGGCCCGGAGTGCTGACCCGGTTTCGGATCAGTTGGCTTTGGCGAATCGTTTGGCTGAATGCTCCCGGTGCTTCTCGGCTTCAACGTCACGGTCCTTGGCAGGTGCGGTGGTGACCAGGTCCTCCAGCAGGTGAGCTGTCACATGCGCGATACGTTCAACTGCGGCGTCAAACGCTTCCTGGTTCGCTTTCGAGGGACGGGTGGACCCGCTGACTTTACGGACGAATTGCAGGGCTGCGGCGTGAATCTCATCCTCGGTGGCAGATGGTTCAAAATTGGACAGAGTACGAATATTTCTGCACATGCTCCATAGCGTAGGCCTAGTTCAGTACCGGGGGAATAGGTGCTTCGGGTCAGACTGGAGTCCTGTTAATGCCTAGAGTTGCAGTACTCCCGAGAAAAGGATCATCATGCATTTCGATCGGCGCAGCAGCTGCGAGCAGAGCGCACCCCTGATCTCCGTGATCGCACCCTGAGGAGGCCACCCATGACGACCCCCGGACCCCGCACAGGACAGACGACCCGAAGCGGTCGCGTGGCGACCGGCTGGCTGCTGGCTGACCTGGTGGTGATCACCGTGTTCGCAGCGACCGGGCGTTCCACCCACGAGTCGGGGGTGGCCGTCCTCGGCGTCCTCGGCACTGCTGGGCCGTTCCTCGCTGCCTGCCTGCTCATCTGGGGTGCTGGCAGAGCGTGGCGGTCGCCGTCGTCGCTCTGGCCAACCGGGCTGCTGATCTGGCTCGGCAGCGCCGTCGGCGGGCTCGCGATTCGTGCAGTTCTCGGCGGTGGGATGGCCATCAGCTTTCAGTTGGTCGCAATCGGGGTGCTCGGTGCACTGCTGCTGCTCCCCCGTGCTGTGGCGACGTTGATCCTGCGGCGCCGCAGCACTTCAGGATAAGTTAGCCAAGACCCTATTGATCAGTCAGTTCCGCCACCCCTGCCAAGGAGATACGCCATGATTACCGCATTCGTCCTGATTCAGACCGATGCCTCACGAATCCCCGAGTGTGCCCAGGAGATCTCAGAAATCGAAGGCATCAGTGAGGTCTATTCGGTGACCGGCGAATGGGACCTCATTGCCATCGCCCGGGTGAGCCGCCACGAGGACCTGGCGGACGTCATCGCCGACCGCCTCTCCAAAATAGCGGGCGTGGAGTCGACCACCACCCAGATTGCGTTTCGCTCCTACTCGAAGCATGACCTCGACACCGCCTTCTCGCTGGGCTTCGAAGGCTAGGATGCGGGTCGAGATTGCGGTTCAGGACACCACCGGGGCAGCCATTGCGCACGACGCCGGTGCGGTGCGCGCTGAACTATGTGTCGGCCTGCCCCTGGGCGGGCTGACACCCTCAATTGGCTTGATTCGGCAGATCAGGTCGGCAGTTCCGGGACTGCCACTTCATGTCCTGATCCGCCCGCGGCCCGGGGGATTCAGCTACTCCCCCATGGAGCTTGAACTGATGACTTCTGATATCTCCGCCGCCGGCGCCGAGGGTGTGGCTGGAATTGTGGTGGGGGTCCTGACCGGGTCAGGCACTGTTGACGCCGGAGCCATCGGAACTCTCCGGCAGGCAGCCCCAGACCTTGAATTCACCTTCCACCGGGCGATCGACCACACCCCCTCGCCTCTCGCATCCCTGGATGCGATCGCCGACGCAGGATTTTCGAGAGTCCTGACATCTGGCGGCGCGCCCGCCGCCGGTCAGGGCGTCCCCGCCCTTACGGCGATGGCCGCAGCCGGAAGTGGTCTGACCATTCTGGCCGGGGGCGGGGTGCTTCTCGAAGATCTTCGCCCGCTCGCTTCGGCCGGGATTACCGAGGTGCACCTTTCGGCCAAGATGACCCATCGTCCCTCCGGCGCCGGGGTGCCCCTTGGAAGCTCGGATATCGGCGGCGCCAGCTACCAGGTGACCGACCCGCTCCAGGTTGCTGCGGTGATCGAACAGGCGAAGCTGTTCTAGGCCGAGGCGGACGTCACCCGCACCCATCGCTCAAGTGAAGCCTGCGCCGCGCCTGAGTCGATCGAATGCTCAGCGCGTTGCATCGCAGCCCGAATCCGTTCGACCAACGGCTGCCCGTACTCGGGGTCGACCGCTACCAGCCCAGCAGCGGCATTGAGCACGACGGCGTCCCGCACCGGCCCCTGCTCCCCCGCCAACAGGGCGAGCACTACCCGGGCATTGCTTGCCCCGTCAGCGCCACGAAGGGCCTCGACAGGAGCCACCGGTAAACCGAAGTCGGCGGGGTGGACTATCTGCTCGGCGACCATGCCGTTGCGGACTTCCCATATGGTCGAGGCCCCACTGGTGGTGAGCTTGTCCCGGCCGTCGCTGCCGCGGAACACGAGGGCTCGAATCCCGCGGGCCGCGAGGACCCCTGCCATCAACGGAGCCATTCGCTCGCTGGCACACCCCATCGCCTGAGCATCGACCCCCGCGGGGTTGCTGAGCGGTCCCAGGAAATTGAAAGCTGTTGGGACGCCGAGCTCGCGGCGAGGCACCGCCACATGGCGCATGGACGGGTGGAAGACCTGAGCGAAGCAGAACGTGATCCCTGCCTCCTCGGCCGAGCGGGCGACGTCGTCAACCGAGAGGTCAAGCCGCACACCGAGCGCCTCAATCACGTCGGCGGCGCCGGCTGATGATGAAGCACTGCGGTTGCCGTGCTTCACGACCTTCGCGCCGGCCCCGACGGCCACCAGTGAGGACATGGTGGAGATGTTCAGGGTGTTGAGACCATCCCCGCCGGTGCCAACGATGTCCAGGGTAGGACCAGGCACCTCGATGCGGTGCGCCCGGGCCAGCATCGCCTCGACCAGTCCGACCAGCTCGCCGACGGTCTCCCCCTTGCTCCGCAACCCCACGAGGAACCCGGCAATCTGGGCGTGGGACGCTTCGCCCTCCATGATCTGGTCCATCGCCCAGCGGGTCTGGTCCGAGGTGAGATCAGCCCGCTGGATCAGGGCTGAGATCAGTGCAGGCCAGGTCGGGGATCCGCGGTCGGGGCTGGAAATCGTCGTCACACCTCAAGGTTATCTACGAATTGTAGAAAGTCATCTGTTCGCGTCTTCCGCGCCGTTACTGGGATAGGGAGTCCCCCACGGCCGCAGAGACGCGCCGGATGGCCGCCAGCATTGGTGAACTGGCCCTTTTTAAAGACATAATGGCTCTGTGACATCTGCGACCCAAGCCCCCAGTACCACGGCCCATCCGACGCTGAACCGCCCCAACATGGTCTCCGTAGGAACCGTTGTTTGGCTCTCCAGTGAACTGATGTTCTTCGCCGGACTATTCGCCATGTACTTCACCCTGCGCTCCACCTCGAGTGAGCTGTGGGCAATGGAGACAGAAAAGCTGAACGTGCCGTTCGCCTTGCTCAACACGATCATCCTCGTGTTGAGCTCGGTAACCTGCCAATTCGGCGTCTTTGCCGCCGAACGATTGCAGGCACGCCGCACCGGAAGCGTGTTCTCCCCGCTGAAGTGGGGCATGATCGAGTGGTTCCTTCTGACATTCGTCATGGGATCTATTTTCGTTGCGGTGCAGGGCTACGAGTACGCGGTTCTGGTCTCCGAAGGCGTCTCCCTCTCATCCAACGCCTACGGGTCAGCGTTCTATATTACGACCGGCTTCCACGGCCTCCACGTTCTCGGCGGACTGATCGCTTTCCTCTTCATCATCGGACGAGGGTTCGCAGCCAAACGATTTGGTCATTTTGAAGCCACCTCGGCCATCGTCGTCTCCTACTACTGGCACTTCGTCGACGTCGTTTGGATAGCTTTGTTCATCATCATCTATTTCTTGAAGTAACCCTTAGTTGAACCCTCTTCTACTAGGTGTAGAATTCCATCAAGTGGTACTGGCAGTGATTGCACGACAGAAGGCAGGAACCAGCAAGTGAAGGCACTTTCGCAAAGGCGACGTCATCCCCTGGCAGCGGTAGCTTTGTTGCTCATCGGATTACTCTTCACGGGCGGCGTGTATGCCCTGGCGAGCAGCACTAACGAGGCGAAGGCGCAGACCTTCTCCGCCGATGAGGTGCAGGAGGGTGAGAAGCTCTTTGTTGCCAACTGCGCCACCTGTCATGGCATGGGGGCCGTGGGTTCCGAGAACGGACCGTCGCTAGTCGGCGTCGGCGCAGCATCGGTCGACTTCCAGGTAGGGACCGGACGGATGCCCATGCAGATGCAGGGCCCACAGGCGCAGGTCAAGCCACCGCAGTTCAATGATGAGCAGACCATGCAGATGGCAGCCTACGTTGCCTCACTCGGTGCTGGTCCCGCCATTCCCGGCGAGGAAGCCCTCGACACTTCGGAAGCTGATCCAGCCAACGGAGGAGTTGTCTTCCGGGTGAACTGTGCAATGTGCCACAACGCCGCAGCAGCAGGCGGAGCTTTGACCAGAGGCAAATACGCGCCGGCACTCTCCGGCTCGACCGCTAAGCACACCTACGAGGCGATGGTGACCGGACCGCAGAACATGCCAGTGTTCAACGATGCGAACATCACCCCCGAGGACAAGCGCGATGTCATTGCCTTCCTCGAGACGATCGACGAGCAGGGCTCACCTGGCGGAGCTGACCTTGGCTCGTTGGGTCCAGTATCCGAGGGCCTGTTCATCTGGGTCGCGGGACTTGGCGTGATCATCGCTTTCACCGTCTGGCTCACCGCCCGATCGTCCTAGACCGCAATGACTCAGCACAGGCTGGCCCCGGGCAGCCACACTCAACTCACCAACCGACCACAAGCGAAGTTTCATCACAAGGATGCGAGGGATCATGGCCGATCATAGTCACGGCAGTCCAGAGAGTACTGGCGTCGTAGCTAGGCCCGGTCAGGGCGATGTGCAGAAGTTCCAGAATCCTGGCCTGCCGCCGCACCGTCCCCGCTTGGCCGACCGGGACCCGCGTGCCGAGAAGCGTGCCGAACGACAGGTAGCGATCCTGTTCCTGGTGTCGATTATCGGCACCGTACTGTTTTTCGTTGGGTATTTCCTTATTCCGCTCGATGAGACGATCGCGACCCTGCGTCTCCAGAATCTCACCCTTGGCCTCGGCACCGCCTTCGCGATGCTTGGCATCGGTGTCGGAATCGTTCACTGGGCGAAGACCCTGATGCCTGACCATGAGGTCTCCGAGGACCGTCACGAGATCCGCACTGAAGCTGACCGGGCCGACGCTGAAAAGATCATCAACGACATTGTCGAGGAAACAGGTATCAAGCGGCGCCCGTTGATCCGCAACACCCTCCTCGGTGCCATGATTCTTGCTCCACTGCCAGCCGTCTTCATCTTCCGGGACCTGGGTCCCCTCCCAGGTGACGCCCTCCGGCATACTTACTGGGACTCCGGAACCCGGCTGGCCCGCGATCCAAGTGGCACCCCCATCAGGGCATCCGACGTGACGATCGGATCTGCTTTCCATGTCATCCCCGAGGGCCTGTCGGACTCCGAGCACTACCTCGAGGAGAAGGCCAAGGCAGTCGTCCTGTTGATGCGTCTGAACCCTGAGTCGCTCAACCCGTCACCGGGCCGGGAGGACTGGGGTTACGAAGGCATCGTTGCCTACTCAAAGATTTGCACGCACGTGGGTTGCCCTGTTGCTCTCTATGAACAGCAAACCCATCACCTGCTCTGCCCGTGCCACCAGTCGACGTTCGACCTTACGCAGGAATGCAAGGTCATCTTCGGTCCGGCCGTACGACCGCTACCGCAGCTGCCTATCTCCGTCGATGACGAGGGCTACCTCATCGCTACCAGCGATTTTCAACAGCCAGTAGGACCAAGTTTCTGGGAGCGTGGCTGACATGAGCAGCTCGACAACGCAAAGCACCTACCAGCCAAAGACCAGTGTTGGAAAAATCACCAACTATGTCGACTCACGGGTGGGTGGTTCCGGGATAGTCAAAGAGTTTGGCCGGAAGATTTTTCCGGATCACTGGACCTTTATGTTCGGTGAGGTGGCGCTGTACTCATTCGTCATCCTGCTCCTTTCCGGCACCTTTCTCACCTTCTTTTACGACCCTTCAATGGCGGAAACCACCTACGACGGCAGCTACATCCCATTGCGCGGGGTGGAAATGTCCGAAGCGTATGCCACGTCACTGAACATCTCGTTCGATATTCGTGGCGGTCTCTTCATGCGCCAGGTCCATCACTGGTCGGCCCTGCTTTTCGTGGCAGCAGTATCGGTGCACATGCTCCGGGTGTTCTTCACCGGTGCGTTCCGTCGGCCCCGCGAATTGAACTGGGTGGTGGGTGGCGTCCTGCTGATCCTGGCGATGGCTGCCGGCTTCACCGGGTATTCACTCCCCGACGACCTGCTGTCAGGTAACGGTCTGCGCATCATCGACGGCGTCATCAAGGCGGTGCCGGTGGTAGGAACCTACATCAGTTTCTTCCTGTTCGGTGGGGAGTTCCCCGGCACGGTGATCATCCCGAGACTCTACGTGCTGCACATTCTCCTGATCCCCGCGGTCATCTTGTTGCTGATCGCTATCCACCTCTTCATGGTGGTGACCCACAAGCACACCCAGTTCCCCGGCCCAGGCCGTACCAATGACAACGTGGTGGGCTTCCCTGTTGGCCCGGTCTACGCTGCCAAAGCTGGCGGGTTCTTCTTCATCGTGTTTGGCATCATCGCTGCGATCTCGGCGGCGTTCACGATCAACCCGATCTGGAACTATGGACCGTATGACCCCTCCCCCGTGTCAGCTGGCACCCAGCCCGACTGGTATATCGGTTGGGTCGACGGCGCGCTGCGGCTCATGCCAGGCTGGGTGGCCGGAATTCCGCTCGAGTGGAACATCGCGATGCCGTGGGGCGTCAACACGCTCTCCCTGAACGTGCTGATTCCGGCGCTGGTTCCTGCAGGAATCGTCTTTGGACTGATGTTCGCCTGGCCGTGGATCGAGTCCTGGCTGACCAAGGACAAGCGCGAACACCACTTGTTGGATCGTCCACGCAACGCTCCTTTCCGCACAGCCGTAGGCGTATCCGGCGTCGTGTTCTACTGCATCATGTGGGCAGCAGCCAGCTCGGACCTTATCGCTACCCACTTCTTCGTCTCGCTCAACGACGTGACCTACTGGTTGCGGGTGCTGTTCTTCGTGGGGCCGGTCATCGGTTTCATGGTTGCCCAGCGCATTGCCCTGGCCTTGCAGCGCAAGGACCGGGAGATTGCACTGCACGGCCGGGAAACCGGCCGGATCGTGCGACTCCCCCACGGCGAGTTCATTGAGGTCCACGAACCACTTGATGAGTACAAGCGCTACAACCTGGTCAACTACGAGTCCCACGGCGTTCTGCCGGCCGAGGCCGATGTCAACGGACACGTCACCAGGACTGAGAAGGCACGTGGCCGGTTGTCACGCTTCTTCTTCGAGGACAGGGTTGCTCCGGTGACGCCGGCTGAACTCGAGGCGGCTCACTCACACGCGCACCACGACGAGATTGCCGAACAGCATGACAAAGCGGCGATTTCCAAGTAGGAGATAGCCCCCCAAAGGGGACCGGTCCAGCGAACAGCTGGACTGGTCCCCTTTGTCGTGGCCCATAGTCACGAGAGCGCGCCAGAAACTATTCATCAGCATCGCCAAGGGCGCCTCAGGGACTGTTTAGCCGCTGGGCGTTGTAAGCGCGGGGAGAGCGAACTCCGGGGCGCTGCAGCGGCACCCAGAGCTTGTATCGGTCGGCCCGGTAATAGGACACCGAATAGTCGATCATTGACCGAGCCACATAGGCATGCCGCTGGATTTTCAGCAGCGGCGCGCCCAGATCGACATTGAGTAGCCTGGCGATCGAGGCGGACGCAGCTGTTGCCTCGATCGTGTCCTCACCCCACTCCATGACCAGCCCAAACCGTTCGCTGAGCACGTTGTACAACGACGTCGGTGCCGGTTGCTCAAGGATTCCGGGCACTCGGTGGGCTGGAATGAAGTTCTCATCAACACTCATCGGCTCACCATCGGCCAGCAGCTGGCGCCTGAACCGGACTACCGGTTGGCCCTGCTCGAGCTGCAGCTCCCTGGCGATGAGGGGTGTCGCCCCAACCTGTTCAAAGCTGAGGACCCTGGCGTCCGGGACCATTCCCCGCCGATGCATCTCCTCGCTGTAGGAGGTGAGCTTCATCTGCAGATCAAGCTTGGTATGCGCCACGAAGGTTCCGAGTCCCACAATGCGTTCCAGGACTTCCTCAGCGACCAGTGCGTCGATGGCATGCCGGACAGTCATTCGGGCGACGCCGAAGTGTTGGCTCAGAACACGCTCAGAGGGGATGGCCGTTCCCGGTTCGGCGTGAGCACTAATCAGCTGGCGGAGTATTTCCCGCAGTTGCTCGTGCTTGGGAGCCGACGATTCGGGGTTCAACCCACGTTCCAGCGAACGTAACAAGACATTCGACAACGATCGGCCCTTCCGTGAGTCCTGGACATCCTCAGTGCTCCCATTCTAGGGCGATCGGCTGTGATGGTCTTTGCGCCTGCGCAGAGGTATCGTTGACTATCGTTATATATCGTTAGCACCGACTGAGGAGAGCACAATGCGTAATTCTTACCCGGCAGGCGGGTTTGGCGGCAACAACATGGACGGCATGTGGCAGGCAGTCGAGGAGCTACGTTCACGGTTTGAGAAGCGCTCCGGCACCCGCGCGGGTCGCGGCGAAGTGCGATCGGCGATCCTCGCCCTCCTCGCAGAACGGCCGATGCACGGCTACCAGATCATCCACGAGATCGAGGAACGAAGTGGCGGTAGCTGGAAGCCGAGCGCAGGCTCCGTCTACCCGACGCTGCAGCTATTGGCCGACGAGGGGTTCATCAGTGTCGAGGAGTCCAACGGGCGCAAGATCTATTCGCTGACAGAAGCAGGCCGGGAAGAGGTAGCCGGTGCCGGCGCGGCCACGCCATGGGGGTCGGAACAGCAGGCAGGGGCAGGGTTCGCGGCGCTCCCAAAGGCTGGCGTCGAGCTGGCCCAGGCAGCAGCTCAGGTTGGCCGCACAGGCTCGCCGGATCAGGTGCGGGAGGCTGTCAAGGTGCTCACAGACGCCCGGCGTCGGCTGTACTCGATCCTCGCCCAAGATTGACGGGCGTGTCGTCGGGGCGTCGGGGCAGGACGGATCCGTTGCCCGGCGTCGGGGCCACCCGTGCCCGCTACCGGCGGATCGTGCGGTTCGCCGCATGGCATCTCGCGGTGACCTGGTGGTTTGAACTGTTCCTTCCGCGCATCGGGCTAGCCAGAGTTGCCGAACGCACCCGAACCCGGAGGATGCTGCGCTTTGCGCAGCGCTTCCGTGTACTGGCCGTCGACCTCGGTGGTCTGATGATCAAGGTCGGTCAGTTCTTGTCGTCCAGGCTGGATGTTCTTCCACCGGAAATCACTGCCGAGTTGGAGGGGCTCCAGGATGAGGTGCCTCCGGTGCCCTTTCCCGCAATCCGGAAGCTCGCCGAGGCGGAGCTCGGCGCGCCCCTTGACCAGGTGTTCGCTGTAGTAGACGAGACACCAATCGCAGCAGCGTCGTTCGGGCAGGCCCACCGAGCGCAACTGCGCCACACCGATGCCGCCGACACCGGGCTCGGGAGCGTGGTACTCAAGGTGCAACGGCCGGGCATCGACTCAATCATCGACGTCGACTTGGCAGCCCTGCGAAAGGTGGGCGGCTGGCTCAGCCGTATTCGCTTGGTGTCCAGTCGAGCCAATGTACCCGCATTGGTCGAGGAATTCGCGCAGATCAGCCTGATGGAGATCGATTACCTGCGCGAAGCAGCAAATCTTGAACGCTTTGCCGCTGATTTCGCCGATCAGGAGACGGTGAGCGTTCCGCAGGTCGTGTGGGAGCGGAGCACCCGACGCGTCCTGACTCTTGAAGATGTCACAGCGATAAAGATCACTGACACGGCGGCGCTGATTGCGGCAGGTATCGACCCGGCCGACGTTGCGCCTGTTTTTGCTTCAGTCATGTTCGACCAGATGTTCACTAACGGCTACTTCCACGCCGATCCCCACCCTGGCAACATCTTCGTCACCCCAACTGCCGGATCATCCTCGCCCCGATCATGGCAGTTGACCTTCATCGACTTTGGGATGATGGGAGAGGTTTCGCCCAGTACCCGCAACGGTCTGCGGAAACTCCTGATCGCTGCCGCCTCCCGGGATGGCAAGGGGTTGGTCGCTGCAATCGGCGACGTCGGAGTACTGGCGTCCACAGCCGACACAGCCGAGCTGGAGCGGGCGATGACCCAGCTCTTCGCCAGGTTCGGCGGGCTGGGTTTCGCCGAGCTTCGTGAGGTGGACCCACGCGAGTTCATCGACTTTGCCGTCGAGTTCGGTGACCTGGTTCGCTCGTTGCCTTTTCAGTTGCCGGAGAACTTCCTGCTCATCATCCGTGCAATGTCGCTGACGTCGGGAGTGGCCAGTTCCCTGGACACCCGGTTCAATCTCTGGGATTCCGTCGAACCCTATGCTGCCCAACTGCTGCGAGACGAGCGGGGCAACATTGTGCAGGACGTGGCTACGCAGGCTCTCGGCGCGGCAGCAGTGGCTCTACGCCTGCCAGGACGGCTCGATGGACTTGTCACCCGCATCGAAGACGGTTCATTGTCGGTAGCAAACCCTCGACTGGAACAACGTCTGGCCCGTCTCGACCGCACAACCCAGCGCGCGGCATCGGCGCTGATCTTCGGAGCCTTGCTGATCGCCGGTTCAGTGGTGCGGGCTGACGACACGGTCCTCGGGAGCGTGCTCATGATCGCGTCGGTGGTTCCCCTGCTGCATGGCCTGTGGGTAGGGCGCCGCGGGCTGTAGACGAGCCGCTGGCAGTCAGCGGCTC
>NZ_KI914723.1:145459-153697 GCF_000520515.1 Arthrobacter sp. H20 | reverse complement strand
AAACTATCGTTAACGACCAATGGGCCCCCACCACACGGTGGGGGCCCATTGCTCCACAACAGTTAGTCAGTGTGCGTGATCTCCGCGGCTGTACTCGAAGACCCAGCCGACCAATGCAATGACTGCCAGGCCGACGCTGATGTACAACACCCACCAGCCCACTGCGAGTCCTAGGAAACCGCCGGCGGCCGACAAACCGAGGACCAGCGGCCACCAGCTCCAGGGGCTGAAATGGCCCTGCTCGCCTGAACCCTCATGGATCTCGGCGTCGCGCCTGTCTTCCGGCCGCATGCCGACCCTGCGGCCGGTGAATCCCAGGTAGAAGCCGATCATCGCCGCCAATCCACCGACCAGCATGATCCCGAGAAAACCGACGTATTCGTTCCATCCGGTGAGAAAGCCGTAAACGACTGAAACTACGATGAAGAAGGGCGCTCCCCAAAAGAAGAGCCCGGATTCAACCCTCATGTCCTAGGCGTCCTTCCGGTCAGCGGCGCCAAGAGCCTGTCCTACGACGGAGCTTGGCGTGTGCTGCTGTTGCAGCTCGGGATGATGAAGATCCAGCGCGGGACGCTCTGAACGGATCCTGGGCAGCGAGGTGAAGTTATGCCGCGGTGGTGGGCACGACGTCGCCCACTCAAGTGATGCGCCGAAGCCCCACGGATCGTCGACCTCCACCTTCTTGCCGCTCCGCCAGGTGATATAGACATTCCAGAAGAACGGGATCAACGACGCGCCGAGAACAAACGACGCGATGGTCGAGAACTGGTTCATCGCAGTGAACCCGTCCTCGGGTAGGTAGTCGGCATACCGGCGAGGCATACCGATGACCCCTAGCCAGTGCTGGATCAAGAAGGTGCCGTGGAAGCCGATGAAGAGCATCCAGAAGTGGATCTTTCCGAGCCGTTCGTTGAGCATTTTGCCAGTGAATTTTGGCCACCAGAAGTAGAAGCCAGCAAACATGGCGAACACAACGGTTCCGAAGACCACGTAGTGGAAGTGAGCGACCACGAAGTACGTGTCCGAGACGTGGAAATTAAGAGGAGGCGATGCAAGGATGATGCCGGTCAGTCCGCCGAACAGGAAGGTCACGAGGAACCCGATGCTCCACAGCATTGGTGTCTCGAACGTGATCGAGCCACGCCACATGGTACCTATCCAGTTGAAGAACTTAACCCCCGTCGGCACCGCGATCAGCATGGTCATGAAGGCGAAGAACGGCAATAGGACCGCCCCGGTGACGTACATGTGGTGCGCCCACACGGTAACCGACAGCGCTGCAATAGCGATTGTCGCGTACACCAGACCCTTGTAACCGAAGACCGGTTTGCGGCTGAAAACCGGGAAAATCTCGGAGACGATGCCGAAGAACGGCAGCGCGATGATGTAGACCTCGGGATGTCCGAAGAACCAGAACAGGTGCTGCCAGAGGATCGCTCCCCCGTTGTCCGGGTCGAAGATGTGGGCACCAAATCGACGATCGGCGCCCAGGGCGAAGAGGGCGGCAGCCAGCGGAGGGAAGGCCATCAGAACAAGGATGGCGGTGACCAGCGTGTTCCAGGTGAAGATTGGCATTCGCCACATCGTCATACCCGGAGCCCGCATGCAGATGATAGTGGTGATGAAGTTGACGGCGCCCAGAATAGTACCGAAACCGGACAGGGCAAGACCAAAGACCCAGAGGTCACCACCAAGCCCCGGAGAGAAGGTGGTGTTCGATAGCGGGGCATAGGCAAACCAGCCGAAGGATGCAGCTCCCTGGGGGGTGATGAACCCTGAGACGGCAATGGTGCTGCCGAAGAGGAAGAACCAGAAGGCCAGCGCGTTCAACCGGGGGAACGCGACGTCGGGCGCCCCGATCTGAAGCGGCATGATGACGTTGGCAAACCCTGCGAACAACGGAGTAGCGAACATCAGCAACATCACTGTGCCGTGCATGGTGAAGAGCTGGTTGTACTGTTCCTTGGTCTGCAGGATCTGCATCCCCGGTTCGAACAGCTCAGCACGGATCACCAGCGCCATCACTCCTGCAAGGCAGAAGAAGATGAAGGAGGCGATCAGGTACATATACCCGATGGTTTTGTGGTCGGTGGAGGTGATCCAACTGACCACAACGCGGCCCTTGGAGCGAGGCACTACGCGAGGCGCAATTATGGTGCCAGCATCCTCAGCCGTGTATTCGTAAGTGGACATCAGCCGTTACTCCCTGCTGGTTCTAGTTCATTGTCCGATTCGATATTGCGATCGTACTCTTCCCCCAGTTGGCCATCGTCAAGAGTGGCCATGTGAGAGTCGAACTCTTCCTGCGATACCACTGCAACGTTGAACAGCATCTCCGAGTGATATTGTCCGCACAGCTCGGCGCATTTGCCATCGAACGTGCCCTCCCGCGTGGGAGTGAGGGTGATGTAGTTGGTACGGCCTGGAATCATGTCGCGCTTCTGCAGGAACGCTGGCACCCAGAACGAGTGGATCACGTCGCGAGCGTTGAGCTGGAGCTCGACTGTCTGGTTGACGGGAAGGTAGAGCGTGGGGAGAGTTTCCGGAACACCCTCTTCGCCCGTGATAATTGCCTGAACTCCGCTGAAGTACTTGTCTTCATTGACGTAATTGAAGTCCCAGGACCACTGCTTCCCCCGGACGTCGACTACCAGATCCGGGTCATCCACCCTCGCGTCAATGGCCTGCTGATCCCGGTCAGTGAAATAGAAGAACACCAAGACCATGAACAACGGGATGGTCAAGTAGAACACTTCGAGCGGAAGGTTGTAGCTGACCTGGCGGGGAAATCCGGTTTCATTCCGGCGCCGGCGGTATGCAACGATGCACCAGATGATCAGGCCCCAGGTAATCACGCCGACTATCAGCGCAGCAATCCAGGAATTCACCCACAGATCGATGATTCGGCCGGTGTTGTTGGTGTTGTCGCGCTCGGCGGGCAACCAACCCCTTTGGACTTCAGCTGAACAGCCCGACAGAAACAGCGCGCCTACCAGCATGATGCTGGAGATCTTGACGACCCTTGCGCGCCGGGTGCCGGTTCGGTGCTGCGAACTCACAGACGGCCCTTCCTTTTCTTACGTGTCTGCCACCCGTGGCGGCGTTACCCCGTGTGCGCCAAGAGCACACATTTAGTTTTACTACTTACTGTAGAGCTTACCCGTTACCGCCGCCATCGGATGACACAAAGACGGCCTGCCGTCGAACTTTTGGCAGGTCATCCTTGCGTTTCTTTGCGCAGCAGACACATGCTAATGGAACGAATCGCCGCACGCGCAGGAGCCACCCGCGTTGGGGTTGTCGATGGTGAAGCCCTGCTTCGAAATAGTGTCTTCAAAGTCAATGGAGGCGCCCGCAAGATAGGGGACACTCATCCGGTCAACGATGACCTCGACGCCGTCGAAGTTCCTGACGGCATCGCCGTCGAGGGTGCGCTCGTCGAAGTACAACTGGTAGATCAGGCCGGAACAGCCACCAGGCTGCACGGCGACGCGCAAGCGCAGGTCAGTGCGGCCTTCCTGCTCCAGGAGGCTGCGCACCTTGTCGGCGGCAACTTCAGATAGAGCAACCTCATGCGCGGCCAATGCGGCCTCGGTGGTTTCGGTGCTGGTTTCACTGGTGGAAGTACTCATGACTGGTTTCTCCTCGCTGTGGACGCGTGTCGCGGTGTTGCGTCCTACTCAATGGTACGTCGGCGGTCCCGTTCGGGACCAACCCCCTGCCGTCGGACCCTCGTGGGTTGACATTTCCCGGCGTGAGCGTCAGAGACCCTCAGTGTTTATCCTCGAGAGCATCAGGGCTTCGGCAAGGACCGCCTTCTGGAACTCAGCGAGGTGCAGCGACTCGTTCGCGCTGTGAGCCCGGGAATCCGGATCTTCCACTCCAGTGATCAGGATCTGAGCCGAGGGGTACACCTCGGTCAGGTCGGCGATGAACGGGATCGATCCTCCCATTCCCGCTTCGACAGCTGGCACTCCCCAGGATTCCTCAAGTGCCCACAGGGCTGTCTGAGCGGCAGAAGCCGACGTATCAGCGGCGAAGGCGTCGCCGGTTTCACCGTCCGTGAAGGTCACCGTCGCCCCGAACGGTGCATTGCGCTCCACATGGTCTTTCACTGCTGCCATTGCCGACGCCGGGTCCTGGCCGGGTGCGAGACGCAAGCTGAATTTGGCGCGGGCACGCGGTAAAAGGGTGTTCGATGACAGCTCGACGGTCGGGGCGTCAAACCCGATGATTGACAGTGCGGGTTTGCTCCACAGCCGGGATGCAATGGATCCGGTGCCAGCAAGGTGGACGCCGTCGAGCACTGACGCGTCAGCACGGTAGTCGGCTTCGGGGTAGTCAACGGTCGCGTCGTCGCCTCCGATGAGTCCGGCAATGGCAACGTCGCCGGCGTCGTCGTGAAAGGTCGCAATGAGGCGGGCGAGGAGGGTCGGTGCGTCGAGGACCGGTCCCCCGAACATGCCTGAGTGCACCGCGTGTTCGAGGACCTGCACCTCGATCGTGCCATCGACCAGCCCTCTGAGGCTGGTAGTCAGTGCCGGAACCCCAACCTTCCAGTTACTGGAGTCGGCGACCACTATCACATCCGCCCGCAGCAACTCACGGTGGGCGTCGAGGAAGCTCCTGAATGTTGGCGAGCCTGCCTCCTCCTCGCCCTCGATGAACAGTGTGACCCCGACGCCGAAGTCCTCCCCCAGCACCTGATCCAGCGCGTGGAGAGCGCCGAGGTGGGCCATAATCCCGGCCTTGTCATCTGCCGCTCCTCTGCCGTACAGCCTCCCGTCGCGTTCGACAGCGGCAAACGGCTCGCTCTCCCACAGGCCAGGATCCCCCGGTGGCTGCACGTCGTGGTGGGCGTACAGCAGCACCGTCGGTTTGCCAGGTGCGGCTGGCCGGCGCGCGACCACTGCCGGACCGCCCTCAACCCCGTCGGTGCTGACCCGCAGCACCTGGACGTCGGTGATTCCTGCTCCCCGGATGAGATCTGCAACAGCCGCTGCGCTCCGGTCGAGCTCAGCTGGGTCGAAGGCCGCCCAGGCGATACCGGGGATGGCCACCAGATCAACCAGCTGACTGACCGTCTCATCGAAACGAGCCGCCACGGCGGCGCGGAGGTCCTGTGCTGAAAAGTCTGGGCTGGAGGCGAGTGGTTCGTCAGTCATGCTGTCGACCTTACACAGTGGGTCCCGCGCAGTGGGTCTTCACGCAGTAGGTCTTCACGCAGTAGGTCTTCACGCAGTAGGTCTTCACGCAGTGGACCCGCACAGTGACCCGGAGCACGGTCACTGTGCGGGCGGGTATCCTTGAAGGGTGTTTGGACGTAAAAAAGAGGCCCCTGAGGCCCCAGTAGACCAGTTGCCCGAAGTGCGCCCAGTTGGCAAGGGAGTGCCCACGCCGCGCCGTAGCTCACAGGAGGCTGCGCGGAAACGCCCCCTTGTCCCTGACGATCGGAAGGCGGCGAGGGCAGCGGGCCGGGATGCGCAGCGGGCCGAGCGACTCAAGACGCGCCAGGCCCTGGATACCGGCGACGAGCGCTACCTGCCGCTGCGCGACAAGGGCCCAGCCCGCCGCTACATCAGAGACTTTGTCGACGCCCGCTGGAATCTCGGAGAATTCCTGATGGTTGCGGCACTGGCGTTTGTGCTTCTGAGTTTTGTGCCGAGCCTTCAGGTGCAGACGCTGGTGTTGAACGCTTTCTGGATCATCATCCTCGCCGTCGTCCTGGATTGTTTCCTGCTGCGCCGCAGCCTGAAAACCCGGTTGACCACCAAGTTCGGCGAGCCAGCCCGCGGTGACCTGTGGTACGGAGTGACCCGCGGACTGCAGTTGCGCCGGCTGCGCCTGCCCAAGGCGCTCGTGAAGCGCGGCCAATACCCCGCCTAGACCTCCCCACATAGCGTAGCTGGCAAGGACCACCCAGTGGCGTGGGAGTTACGCCCGTGCAGCGAGCAGGGCTTCCAGCCGCCGATTGATATGCCGGGCCCAGAACGGTCCTTCATACAGGAACCCGGTGTAACCCTGCACCAGCGTGGCCCCCGCATCGAGGCGTTCAAGGACGTCCTCGGCGGACTCGACGCCGCCCACTGACACGATGGCCAGTGTGTCACCGGCCACAGCGCGGAGCCGGCGGAGCACTTCCAGTGAACGCTGCTTCAGGGGAGCACCGCTGAGCCCACCCACCCCACACTTCATGACCGCTGCGTTGTCGGTCACCAACCCTGACCGGGTAATCGTGGTGTTTGTGGCGATCACGCCGTCAAGACCCAGATCGACGGCGAGGGCAGCGACGTCGTCGATGTCCTGATCCTCAAGATCGGGTGCAATCTTCACCAGGAGCGGGACGCGCCGCCCTGCGCTCTCATCGGCGGTCCGGCGAACAGCCGTCAACAGGGGCCGCAGTGATTCGACATTCTGCAGGAGCCGCAGCCCTGGTGTGTTGGGCGAGCTGACGTTGACCACCAGGTAATCGGCGGCGGGTGCCAGCTCACGGGTGCTGACCAGGTAGTCCTCGACCGCGTCGCGGAGATTGACCGACTTGGTCTTACCGATATTGACGCCAATGATGGGTCGGTTGGCGACGTATCGCCCTTCAAGCCTGGTGCGAGCGCCCTTGAGACGCGGGGCAACTGCCGCGGCGCCATCGTTGTTGAAGCCCATCCGGTTGATCACCGCCCGGTCCGCGACCAGCCGAAAGAGACGCGGGGCCGGGTTGCCGGGCTGGGCCTGCCCGGTGATGGTTCCCACCTCAATGTGGCCGAATCCCAGGCTGGTGAGAGCCGTGATTCCGTGGCCCTCCTTATCGAACCCGGCTGCCAGCCCGAACGGGGATGGGAATGTCATACCGAGGGCCGAGGTCTGCAGGCCCGGGTGGGGTTTGGTCAGTTGACGAAGAACCGGACCGGCCGGCGTTCTCTCCGCGACGCGAATCAGCCGGAACCCAATACGGTGAGCCCTCTCGGCATCCATGCGGGAAAAGACCAGTCGAAAGAAGGCAGGGTAGATTCGCATGATCTAAAACTCCCATGCTGGGCCAGTCAACATCAAACGTCAGCGGTGACCCGTCCACTGCGCCGGTGGACAGGCCTCGACAGCGGCTACAGTTTTGACGATGGAGCTGATCTGGAAACCGGACTATCTGGGTGTCGGGTTCACCTGTGCCGAGTTGGACCTCGGAACAGACGACGAAGGTCCGTGCGTGGCGACGCTGATATCCTATGCTCCGCCCGCCCCCGTCGAACCGGTCCCTCCCTCTGGCCCGCCGGGACAGTCAGCGAACCGACCCTCCTGGTGGTCGACCCTGCGATCACGGGTGGCTCCTGCCCCACCCCCACCGCCAGTGGACCCTCCGAGTGTGACAGCAGTCCTGTATGTGCATGGCTGGAACGACTACTTCATGCACCGGGGGCTGGCCGAATTTTCCTCGGAGCACGGTGTTGCGTTTTACGCGCTGGATCTACGGAAATATGGACGCAGTCTCCGGAGTTGGCAGACCCCCGGGTATATGGCGCACCTCTCCGAGTATGACGACGATCTTGACGCGGCGCTGCACGCCATCGGGGACCATCTGACGGCGACGCGAGGCCCAGGGGCCCAGGTCACCATCCACCTGATGGCTCACTCCATCGGCGCGCTCATCACGTCACTGTGGGTCGACCGATTTCCCGGGCGGGTGGCCAGCCTGATCCTTAACGGCCCCTGGCTGGATAGCCAGGGCAGTGCGATCCTCCGCGGCGCCACCCTGATTGACCCAGTCACCCGATTCCGTCCCAAGGCCCGGTTGATGCTCCCGGACATCGGGCTCTACTGGCGAAGCATCAGCAACACTGCCGACGGAGAGTGGGACATCCACCCACAGTGGCGCCCGGAGTTCGGGTTTCCGATCCGGGCGGGGTGGGTGGCAGCTGTTCTCGCTGGCCACGCGCAGGTGAGGAAGGGCCTGAATGTCGACGTGCCGGTGCTGATCCTGGCATCCGCGCGATCCTCGGTGAGCCCCGTGTGGAACGACTCGATGCTCACGACTGATAGCGTGCTCGATGTCACCCTGATGACCCAACGGGCGCTGCAACTCGGACCAACAGTCACCGTCTGCCGGTTTGACGGGGCGCTTCACGACGTCCTGCTATCCCGGGAGCCGGTGCGCAGCGAGGTCTACCGCTCCCTGCACGCGTGGCTGCGCTGCCACGCACAGGTCACCTGAACCTACCGGGGCGCCGATGTTGACTGGTCCACTGCCCC
>NZ_KI914723.1:141545-145359 GCF_000520515.1 Arthrobacter sp. H20 | reverse complement strand
GTCGGGCCACAACACATCCATGAAGACCATTTCGGCGTAGGCAGACTGCCACAGCATGAAGTTGGACAGCCGCTGCTCACCCGACGTCCTTAGAAAGAGGTCGACGTCGGGGAGGTCTGGCTCATCAAGGTACTTTTGGATGGTCTTTTCGGACACAGCTGAGGCTCGCAGCTTCCCGGACTCCACCTGCTCGGCGATGGCTCGAGCGGCGTCGGCAATCTCGGCACGTCCCCCGTAGTTGACACACATCGTGAGGGTGCACGTGGTGTTGCGCAGGGTCTGCTGTTCAGCCACAACAAGTTCCTTGACCACAGATCCCCAGAGCCGTGGACGTCTGCCCGACCAGCGGATCCTGACTCCCCAGGCGTCGAGCTGATCCCGTTGCCGGCGCAGTACATCTCTGTTGAAACCCATCAGGAAACGCACCTCGTCGGGTGACCGTTTCCAGTTTTCGGTGGAGAAGGCGTAAACGGAAACGTGTTTGACCCCAATCTCAATCGCGCCAGCCATCACATCGAGCAGCGCTGCTTCGCCTGCCCGGTGTCCCTCAGTCCGCGGTAGCCCCCGCTGGTTCGCCCACCGGCCGTTCCCGTCCATCACGATTGCCACATGCTTCGGCACAAACTGTGAGGGAATGGCCGGGGCCACTTCACCTGAGGGGTGCGGCCATGGTTGAGACGGGATGGTGCCCGGGCGATCCTGGTTCACTGACGCTCCACTAGTTTGAGGGATTTGACCACGCGTTCTAGGTGCCACTGCAGATAACTTGCCACCAGTCCTGCCGCCTCCCGGCGAGGCTGCGGGCCTGAGGCGTCTGCCGTCTCCCAGTTCCCCGAAAGCAGGGCCGCGAGCAAAGCCATCGATTCGGGTGACGGCGACGCCGCTCCCGGCGGCCGGCAGGACGCGCAGACTCCTCCACCCAACGGCGCTGAAAAGGCTGCGTGTGGCCCGGGGATACCGCACCGGGCACAATCGGTGAAGCTCGGAGCCCAGCCAGCAGTGGCCAGGGCTCGCAACAAATAGGAGTCCAGAATCAGTTCTGGTGCATGCAGCCCTCTACTCAGCGCTGACAGCGCTCCGACGATCAGGGTGTACTGGGCGTTGGAGGACTCGCCGTCGGCGTCAGTCAACCGTTCGGCGGTCTCTGCGATCGCTGCAGCAGCCGTGTAGCGGCCGTAGTCGGCGGCTATCCCATGCCCGTAGGCACCTTTGGTCTGCGCCTGGGTGACCACGTCGAGGCTGCGACCCGCCACCAGCTGCAGGTCGACAGTCATATAGGGTTCGAGCCGCGAGCCGAACTTGCTGCTGGTGCGGCGCACCCCCTTGGCGACAGCCCGGACCTGACCATGGTCCCTGGTCAGGAACACGATAATCCGATCAGCCTCGCCCAGCTTGTAGGTGCGCAGCACCACGCCTTCAGCGCGGTAGGTGCGGGAGGCGAAGGACGAAGACACAGTCTCATTTTCGCACCACTTGCGCCGGCCGCGTGCATCCGCAGGGGACGCACTCCCCTGCGGATGCACGCGTGGTGCTGGATGGGGTGGGCCCTAGCTGGCCTGCTGCTGGTCCCTGATGGCACGGTTCACTGCCGAAATGACCGCCTTCAGAGCTGCCATGGTGGTATTAGAGTCGATACCGATTCCCCACAGGACCCGCTCACCAATAGTGCACTCGACATAGGCGGCAGCGCGGGCGTTGCCGCCGGCAGACAGCGCATGCTCGGTGTAGTCAAGGACCCGCACGTCCACGCCGTCTTCGCCAAGGATCGCCAGCAGAGCGGCGATCGGCCCATTGGCTTGAGAGGAGCGTCGCTGCTGGACACCGTCCACCAGTAATGAGGCGGTCAACTTGAAGGAGTCGTCCTCGGCGGTGGCCGTGTTCACGCTGGTGAGCGCGTAGTGGCCCCAGGTGCCTGCGGCTACTGTCCGGCTCGGGAGATACTCGTCCTGAAATACTTTCCACAGTTCAGCGCCGCTGATCTCTCCGCCGACGGTATCCGTGCGGCGCTGGATCACACCCGAGAACTCGATCTGTGCCCGGCGGGGCAGGTCAAGGCTGTGCTCGTTCTTGAGCAGGTAGGCAACCCCGCCTTTGCCGGACTGCGAGTTCACCCGGATCACTGCTTCATAGCTGCGTCCGATATCTTTGGGGTCAATGGGAAGGTAGGGAACTGCCCACGGGATCTCCTCGACTGTCTTCCCTGCCGCAACGGCGTCGCTCTCCATCCGCTCGAAGCCCTTCTTGATCGCGTCCTGGTGGGACCCGGAGAACGCCGTGAAGACAAGGTCACCACCGTAGGGTGAGCGTTCGGGGACGGGAAGCTGGTTGCAGTACTCGGCGGTCCGACGGATGTGATCAATGTCGGAGAAGTCGATCTCAGGGTCGATTCCCTGCCCGTAGAGATTCATTCCCAGGGTGACCAGGTCAACGTTTCCGGTACGCTCACCGTTGCCGAACAGACACCCTTCGATGCGATCGGCGCCTGCCAGGTAGCCGAGCTCGGCCGCAGCCACGCCTGTGCCGCGGTCGTTGTGCGGATGCAGGGACAAGATGATGCTTTCCCGATTGTCGAGGTTGCGGCACATCCACTCGATCGAATCCGCGTAGACATTGGGGGTGGCCATCTCAACGGTGGCGGGCAGGTTAAGGATCATGTGGCGGTCAGGCCCGGCTTCCAGGACAGCTGCCACCTCGTTGCTTATCCGTGCAGCGAATTCCAGTTCGGTACCCGTGAAGGACTCGGGCGAGTACTCATAGGTGACCTCGGTGTTCCTGAGGGTCTCCTCGAACTTGCGGCACAACCGCGCACCAGTGAGCGCTATGTCAACGATGCCGTCCATGTCCTGGTTAAACACCACCCGGCGCTGCAGCACTGACGTCGAGTTGTAGAGGTGAACGATCGCCCGGTCAGCACCTTCGATGGACTGGTAGGTTCGCTCAATCAAATGTTCCCGGGCCTGGGTGAGGACCTGGATTGTGACGTCGTCCGGAATGCGGTCAGTCGTGATCAGCTGGCGAACAAAGTCGAAATCGGTCTGCGACGCTGAGGGGAAACCAACCTCAATCTCCTTGTACCCCATCTGCACCAGGAGATCGAACATCTTGTGTTTGCGCTCAGGGCTCATCGGGTCGATCAGCGCCTGGTTGCCATCACGCAGGTCAACAGCGCACCAGCGCGGCGCCTTGGTGATGATCTTGTCCGGCCAGGTCCGGTCCGGAAGGCTAACCGAAATCTGGTCCTGGAAGGGGGTGTACTTGTGAAACGGCATTCCGGAGGTTTTCTGTGCGTTGAGCATGAGCTGTGGCCTGTTCTTTGAAAATGCTGGGGAAGACTCTTTGACTTATTCTTCAAGACTGGGCCGGGCATTACAGACTCCGCAGCGGGGAGTCGGCCTTGACTAAGGAGTCGTTCTGGCCCCGCCGCGGCAGCTAAGAAGGAGCTGTTCTGCGCGCACAAGGCAACCCTAGCATGGAGCATAGGATGGGCAACGGACTGATTTCACCCACACCAGTTAGGACCACCCCATGGCATCGGCAGGGACCACGAACACGACGACGGGCACCGAGACAAGGGTCCAGGACGACTTGTTCAGGCATGTGAACGGAGCGTGGCTGGACGCCACCGATATTCCCTCTGACCGGCCCCTCGAGGGCGCCTTCACCCACCTACGAGACGCCGCCGAGCTTGCCGTGCGGAACATCATTGAGGACGCCGCCGCGGCCGAAGCACCCTCCGGCGACAACTTCCGGATCAAGGCACTCTACAGCTCATTCATGGACGAGGACCACATTGAACGGCTCGCCGCCGATCCGG
>NZ_KI914723.1:123733-141445 GCF_000520515.1 Arthrobacter sp. H20 | reverse complement strand
GTGGCACCCCTGCTCCGCCGGATCGATGCAGTGGAGTCGGCCGCCGAGCTGGTGGCGTTGGACGCCGAACTCTCCCGCACCGGTATCGCCGGGCTGGTCCTGCCCTATGTCAGCAATGACGCGGGGAACCCCGAACGGTACGTGGTGCATCTGTACCAGTCGGGTCTCGGTATGCCCGATGAGTCGTATTACCGGGAGGAGAAGTTCAGCCAGTCACGAGCTGAATACCTGACCTTCCTCGTTGCGCTACTTACTGCAGCAAAAGAACCTGGTGCCCAGGCACGCGCTGAAGCTGTCCTCGCGCTGGAAACGCAGTTGGCCTCCTCCCACATGGATGCTGTGACACGGCGTGACCCGCAAGCCACCTACAACCTGCTGAGCCTCGAGGCGCTGACCGAGCTCGCACCGTTCAGCCGGTCCTGGCTGGAGCGGTTGACCCAGGGCAGCGAAGGGATCGATGAACTGGTGGTCAGCCAGCCGGAGTACCTGGCGTCAGTCGGTCGACTCCTGGAGTCGGTGGACCTGAGCGCATGGAAGAGCTGGCTGACCACCCGGGTACTGCTGCACTCCGCCGGGTATCTGAGCAAGGCGTTCGTCGACGCCGCATTCGCCTTCTACGGGACCCATCTCAGCGGCACACCTCAGATCAAGGACCGCTGGAAGCGTTCGGTCGCGCTGGTCGAAGGGGCGCTTGGCGAAGCCGTTGGCCGGGAATACGTGACCCGGCACTTCCCTGCCTCCCACAAGGCGATCATGGAGAGCCTGGTCGAGAATCTCCTGGCCGCCTACCAGAGCAGCATCGGATCGCTGGAATGGATGACCGATGAGACCAAGGCCCGCGCCCTCGCGAAGCTGGACAGCTTTAACACCAAAATTGGCTTTCCCGAGAAGTGGATTGACTATTCTGCGCTAGAGATTATCGACGGCGATACGTACGGCAACGTACGGCGCGCCACAGCATTTGAGCTGGATCGCCAACTGGCGAAGCTGGGCGGTCCGATTGACCGCGGGAACTGGTTAATGACCCCGCAGACGGTCAATGCCTACTACATGCCGACGATGAACGAGATAGTGTTCCCAGCCGCCATCCTGCAGCCACCGTTCTTCGACGTGGACGCTGACCCGGCGTCCAACTATGGGGCAATCGGTGCAGTGATCGGTCATGAGATCGGGCACGGGTTTGATGACAAGGGCTCCCAGTTTGACGGCACCGGCCGACTCGAGAATTGGTGGACCGATCAGGACCGTGCCTCCTTCGATGCACTCACCCAGCAGCTGGTGGATCAGTATGATTCCCTCTCGCCCGCTGAAGCTCCAGGCAGTTCAGTCAACGGTCGGCTCACCCTCGGAGAGAACATTGGTGACCTCGGTGGCCTGACGATCAGCTTCCGCGCCTACCTGCTGAGCCTCGACGGTTCTCAGGCGCCGGTGATTGATGGATTGACCGGTGCCCAGCGCTTCTTCAGGTCCTGGGCACAGTGCTGGCGGCAGAAGATTAGGGCTGAGGAGGCGGTTCGTCGCCTGACAGTCGATCCTCACTCCCCCAACGAGTTCCGCTGCAACCAGGTGGTACGGAACCTCGACCAGTTCCACGAGGCATTTTCTGTTGCCGACGGAGACGACCTGTGGCTGAGCCCGGAGCAGCGGGTTCGGATCTGGTAGCTGCTAGGACCCGAACGATGACTGGCAGGTCACCTGGTCTGCCGTCTGCCCCGACAATTGGGAGGGCAGGCCCTCGGTGCTGACGGTGGCACCCGAGGTAAAGTCGGCGCCCACACTCAACGCGAGTCCAACTGTGGCCGGGCTCGACAGCACCTGCACGTCGTCGAGACCGAAAAGTTCAGCTACTGACTCAGCGATCGCCTCGTAGCCCGGCCCGACAAAGAGCTGGGTGGCTGGCGTGTCGACATCATCGGTAACCGCTGTCTGGGTGTAGCCCTCAGCCAGGAGAAGGTCCTGGATTTCGCTGCCCCGGTCCGGTTCGCCCGAGGAGTCGATAACAGTGAACGGGACAGCTGCCGGATCGAAGTCGAGGGTGGTTTCCTCGGCCTCGGGGCCAGCAGACGGGGCTGTTGAACCTGCTGCACCGTTGGACTGGGACGGTTGCGGTTCGGGTTCAGCCTCCTCGACGATGCTCCGGTCTGCCACCAGCGCCGCAAACAATTCTTCGGCAGGCTCCTCATCCGGGACCAGCCGGTTCAGGTCGGGTTCGTACGGCAGGACGGGCATGGTGACGAAAGCTACCTTGGCAAGATCCACGTCCTTGAGGCGATCGGCCAACCGTAAAAGGTCAGGAATCTGGCTCAGCCCATCATCGACCGTGAGATTCTTGGTGACGGTCTCAGCGATCGCGTACATCCGGGGAAGGTTGGTCAGCGTCCCCTCCTCCTGGATTTTGCGCGCCATTGATGCCATAAAGGACTGCTGGGCCCGGATCCTTCCCTCATCGCCACCGTCGCCGAAGGCGTGTCGTGTCCGCAGGAAGGCCAGCGCCTGTTCGCCCTCCACCTCGGACGTGCCAGCGGGGAGGCTTAGACCCGAGTACGTGTCCTTGATCTCCTCGTTGACGCACACCTCGACCCCGCCGAGTGTTGAGGACAGTTCCTTGACGGCGTTGAAGTCAGCCATCATGAAGTGGTCGATCTTGAGGCCGGTCAGCTCGTTAATTGCAGCAACTGTGCAGCCCGGCCCACCATTGCCCAGGGCCCCGTTGAGCATTGCGAGGTCTTGTGCGGGACTGAGGGTTCCGCTTTCAGGGTCCAGGCACGCCGGGAGCGGGACCAGCAGATCACGCGGGAAGCTGACCATTGTGACATTTTCACGGTCTGCCGACAGATGCATCAACATCATGACGTCTGAATTGCCGGTTTCGGTGGTGAACTCAGCGCCGCCGTAGGCGGCGTTGTCCGCACCCTCACGAGTGTCAGTCCCCAGAATGAGAATCTGCACGGGATCCCTGTCGATGTTCGCCGTGGCGTCGCCGCCCTGATCGGTCGAAAGGTTCAGCGGCTGCGTGGCAACGTTTCCCTGGAGCCGGAGCAGCTGCACTGAAGCGAAGCCCACTCCTGCAACCAGGACAGTTGCCAAGAAAACCGCAATGATCGTCAGGATCCGCTGGGGGCCCTGCCGGCCGAGGTGACGCCCAGCGGGGGACGCCGCCTCATTCTCGGCGTTGTGGCCGGCATCGGCGCGTCGACGACTCATGCGTTGCAGCCCTTTCGAAGAATTCGGTAGGTGGTGGCTGGCGTGCACGCCAGCCGAACAAGCTGATCCCAGCCACTACCAGACAACGTCTGCTGCAACTGTCTAGTGCCCGGCTAGAATCCCAGGCGCACCAGCTGCTTCGGATCGCGCTGCCAATCCTTCGCAATCTTGACGTGCAGGTCGAGGTAAATCCGGGTTCCCAACAACGCTTCGATGCTCTTGCGTGCGTTGGTTCCGACCTCCCGGAGGCGTGCTCCGCCTTTACCGATAATGATTGCCTTTTGTGAGGACCGTTCAACGAACAGGTTCACCCTTACGTCAAGGAGTTGGTTGTCGGGGCTGCGCCCCTCGCGGGGGACAATCTCGTCGACCACCACCGCCAGAGAATGTGGCATCTCATCGCGAACACCCTCAAGCGCTGCCTCACGCACCAGCTCTGCCACCATCACCGCCTCGGGCTCGTCGGTCAGGGCGCCGCCTGGGTAGAGCGGCGGGGATTCGGGCATGTGGGACACGAACACGTCACCGACCGTTTCGACCTGGAAGCCATCGGCAGCGGACACGGGAACGACGTCGGCCCATCCGTCAGCCCCCAGCACTTCCTCGCCCAGGGCAGCGACTGCCATAAGTTGACGGGTCAGCGCCGCGCGGTCAACAAGGTCGGTTTTGGTCACGACGGCGATCAAGGGCTTCCGCTGCAACCGAGACAACTGCTGGGAAATGAACCTGTCCCCCGGGCCGATCGGCTCATTGGCTGGAATGCAGAAGCCGATGGCGTCCACCTCAGCGAGCGTGTCTGCGACGAGATCATTCAGTCGCTGACCGAGGAGAGTCCGTGGGCGGTGAAGACCCGGCGTGTCGACGAGGACCAGCTGGGAATCCTCCCGGTGCACTATGCCTCTGATGGTGTGCCGGGTGGTCTGAGGTTTGGAAGAGGTGATCGCCACCTTCTGCCCCACCAACGCGTTCGTCAGCGTCGACTTCCCTGCATTGGGGCGCCCGACCAGGGAAACGAACCCCGCCCGGTGATTGTGTTCACTCATGATGATCCGCCGTGTCCTTGAAGTAGTGCGGGATTCCGGTCCCGGCCGTCGTCGTCAGGTGCTGATTCCCGTTTCCACACAATAATGTGGGAAACCCGGTTCCGGCGGCCCTCGACACGTTCGGCGCGCAAGCCGATACTGCCGACAGTTACCTCGCTCCCCACAATGGGCACCCGGCCGAGCGTCTTGGCGAGCAGTCCGCCAACGGTGTCCACCTCATCGTCTTCCAAGTCAACATGGAAGACCTCCCCCAGATCGTCGATACCCATGCGCGAGCTGATCCGGTACTCCCCGTTGCCGAGCTGTTCGAGCTCAGGTACCTCCGAGTCGTACTCGTCAACGATCTCCCCGACTATCTCCTCGATCAGGTCCTCAAGGGTGACGAGCCCGGCCGTTCCGCCGTATTCGTCGATGACAATCGCTACGTGAGTGGACTCCCGTTGCAGCTCCTGCAGGAAGTCACTCACCGGCTTTGACTCGGGGACATAGCGCACCGCCCTGCACACGCTCTCGACGGGCTCGGCGGGCCGTCCGTCCGGTCCATGCAGCTGGGCCACCACATCCTTGAGGTACAGGATGCCGATGATCTCGTCGGCGCTATCGCCAATGACCGGGACTCGCGAGTATCCCGAGCGCAGGAACAGCGACATCGCCTGCTTGAGGGTGGAACCCGTCTCGATGGACACCATGTCGGTGCGGGGCACCATTACCGCCCGGACCTTCGTGTCGCCCAGCTCAAATACCGAGTGGATCAGCTCGGCCTCGCTGTCCTCGATCATCTCGGCGTCGTTGGCGCGGGAGAGCAGTTCACGGAATTCCTCTTCAGTGAAGAAGGCTGCCTCGGCGCGGGCGGCGCCCGGGGTGATGGCGCTACCCAGTGCTACCAGCCAGCGGGGCACCGGTCCGAGGACGCCGCACAGAAGCCTGACCAGCCCGGCTGTGGCGGGGACTACCCGGCTCGCGTGGGTCCTCCCCAGCTGACGGGGCGACACGCCGACCAGCACAAACCCGACGGCGGCCATGGTGGCGGTCGCGAGCAGACCGGCTATCCAGACATTGTCGAGCACATCATGGAAGAGAATGGCTACCGCTACAGCTGCTGCCATTTCGAACCAGACCCGCCAGAACCGGAGCGCATGCATGTGGGAGATCGGCGAGGCGAGGATCCGCTCAAGCGCCCTCCCCGATTTTCCCTGCAGGAGGTCCTCGCCCTCCTGGCGTGGCAGGTAGCTGAATGCCGCCTCCGCGGCCGTGACGAGGGCTGCCACGAGAACAAACACCAACGCCATGAAGGCGAGGATCCAAACGATCAACTGACTGTCTCCTCGGGCGCTTTTCCGCCCAGATAGTCCGCAAGCAAGCTGCGCTGCAAGGCGAACATCTCAGCCTCTTCGTCGGGCTCGACATGGTCGTAACCAAGCAGGTGCAGCACCCCGTGGGTGGTGAGTAGCAGCAGCTCCTCCTGGGTGGAGTGCCCTGCCTTCTCGGCCTGGGCCTGCGCCACCTCGGGGCAGAGCACTACATCGCCCAGCACTCCGGCGGGGGTCAACCGACCGGCCGTGCCCGGGCGAAGCTCATCCATCGGAAAGGACAGGACGTCGGTAGGCCCGGGTTCGTCCATCCACTCGATATGCAGTTTCTCCATGGCAGTTGTGTCAACCAGGATAATGGACAGCTCAGCCTCGGGGTGCACAAAGAGACCGTCCAGAAGGAACCGGCCCAAGCGGATGAGGTTCTCCTCATCCGCCGGAACACCTGACTCGTTGTTGACCTCGATGCTCATCCTTTGCCTCCGGCGTGTCCGCGCGAACCACGATGATCCTGGGCAGCTGATGCCCGCTGGTTTTCGTCCCAGACGCTGTAGGCGGTCACAATGTCGCCGACCAGCCGGTGCCTGACGACGTCGGACGCGTCAAGGGTGCGGAAACTGACGTCCTGGACGCCCTGAAGTATCTCGCTGACCACCCGCAGTCCCGAATTGGTCCCGCCGGGCAGGTCCACCTGGGTCACATCCCCAGTGACCACCATCTTTGACCCAAAGCCAAGCCGGGTCAGGAACATTTTCATCTGCTCTGGGGTGGTGTTCTGCGCCTCATCGAGAATGATGAAGGCGTCGTTCAGCGTGCGCCCGCGCATGTAAGCCAGCGGTGCCACCTCAATCGTGCCCGCAGCCATCAGCCGCGGGATGGTGTCCGGGTCCATCATGTCGTGCAGCGCATCGTAGAGCGGCCGCAGATACGGGTCAATCTTGTCGCTGAGCGTGCCGGGGAGAAACCCCAGCCGCTCTCCGGCTTCGACTGCTGGGCGGGTGAGGATGATTCGGTTGACTTCTTTGTGCTGGAGCGCCTGGACAGCCTTGGCCATTGCCAAGTAGGTCTTTCCTGTTCCCGCGGGGCCAATGCCGAACACCACTGTGTGCCGGTCGATCGCCTCGACGTAGTCACGCTGGTTCAACGTTTTGGGCCTAATGGTCCTGCCCCGGGAAGAGAGGATGTTCATGGTGAGCACGTCGGATGGGCTACTGACCGCCTGATCCTTCAACATGGACACCAGCTGCTTGAGCACCTGCGGGTTGACGGTGGTGTTGTTGGCAGCGAGCGTCCGGATTTCAGCGATGAGACGCTCGGTGCGCGCAACGTCAACGGTGGGCCCGGTGATTGACAGCTCGTTGCCCCGGACGTGCAGGTTAACCCCCACGAAAGTACTTTCGATCAGCCGCAGGGCCTCGTCATTGGTTCCAAGCGCTTGCACCATCTGTTCCGTCGAGTCGAAGTGGACAACCCTTGTGTCCATGCCCACTGCGCTAATGCCAACTGAAGAATCGGTCATATAATCGGCCCTCGCGGCCTTCCATCTCTCCTTGAATCGGTTAGCGACGGCATGCCGCCCCGCTTACGATCTTACGTTACGTCCGTCCTCCGTCGGGCGTTTCCTCCGTCGGCAGGTCCTCCGATCGGCGCGGCGTCGGTGTCCTCAGGAAGCAGTTGATCTCATCCGGGCAACGGCCCGGTTTCAATACTGTCTCAGTCCAGCGACGACTTGGCTAAACCCCTTATTCACCCGGTTCCCGTATGCAAAGCTGGAGGACGTTGCTTGAGCGCACTACCCAGGCGACGACCAAAAACATGCCGGGCTGAAGAGCGGAAGGATAGGACGCGGATGGAGTGGTCCCTTCAGCGCGGCACCCGGCGCCGGTGGGGACGCACCCTCGCCGTCACAGCGTTCCTGTCACTGGCAGGGCTGGGCCTTGTTGGCTGCACCCCCCTCGATGGCGACGGCGGCGCAACTTCCCTTCCGGAACAGCCCTCTATTCTTACCGACCCTTCCTCGGTGGCAGATTCAGCTGTACCGCCTGCCACCACCACCGGAAGCAACCAACTGCCCGTTTACTGGCTGGGAGAAAACAACGGAAGCAGCCTGCTGTACCGGGAGTTCCTCAAGGGCGAGAAGGGTGGCGACCCGATCGCTGCGGCAGTCAAGGCGATGACCACCAACGAAGCTTTGGACCCCGATTACTTCGGGTCGTGGTCACCGGCTGACACGGTGAGCACTTCAATCTCCCCCGGCAATATCATCACCGTTGACATCTCAGCTGACGCTTTCAGTGCCAAGATCGATGAAGGTTCCGCCTATCGTGCAGTCCAGCAACTTGTGTACACGGCTACCGCAGCCGCGGCCAACGCAGGCCTGGTGTCGGGGGGCGATCCGAGCAGCGTCGTCGTACTGGTGGATGGTGTGGCCGGTTTCAACGCGTTCGGGCACATTGAGCTCGGCTCCCAGCTACAGCGTGACACCCGGTTGATGGCGCCGATCTGGATTATTGAGCCGCAGCATGGCGAAACCACCGACCAGTCGACGCTCAGTGTGTCGGGCAGCGGACTGGCGGAGAACTCGGTGCTGAGCTGGCGGATCGACGAGGTTGTTGGCGACCAGCTGGAGACTTATCGCAGCGGTACGGTTGGTCTAGACAGCGGGCCTGGCTCCCCAGGGCTCTTCGAATTCACGATCGCCCTGTTGCCCGGCGAGTATGAGGTCAGCGTCTTTGATGCCGCGCAGGGCACCCAGGATGGCCAGGAGATCGGCGCCGACACCAAGCGCGTCGTCATTCAGTAGACGCCAGCTGTGGTGGGGCCTGCCACCGATCGCTACCAGCGGCCGATGAGCTGGTTGAGCACCGACAGCGCCGCAGGGCCAGCGGTCGACGAGCGCAGCACATGGGAGCCAATCCTTGCCGGGTGGGCGCCCTTGGAGATGAACAGCTCCAGCTCCTGACTGCTGATTCCGCCCTCGGGACCGACAACCACAGCGATGGTGTCGGGCACGCCCGTCTCAGGCGACGGGACGAGGGATCCGATTCCGACGGCGGCGTCCTCGTGCAGGATCAGCGCCAGATCGACGCTCGCCAACCAGTGCGCCAGCGCTCCGCTGTCGTGCAACTGGAGCACGTCGGGCAACCGGGCACGCCGCGATTGCTTGGCAGCACCCCAGACGGTGGATTCCCATTTCCGCTGACCCTTGAGTGCTTTCTCCGCCCGCCAGCGGACAATGCTGCGATCTGCCTGCCAGGGAATCACCGCGTCCACGCCAAGCTCGGTGGCAGCCTCAACAGCCAGCTCGTCGCGGTCCCCCTTGGCCAGCGCCTGAACCAGGATGAGCCGGCAGGCGGGCGGGATCTCGTCGGTCACTGACCTGACGTCCAGGGTGACGTCCTGGCCCGCGCTGGCAGTGACAACACCAGAGATCCTTCGCCCCCTGCCGTCAGCGACGTCGATGGTTTCCCCTGCGCCGACCCGCTTGACTGTGCTTGCATGCCGGGCCTCGGCACCGGCGAGGGTGAAAGCCGATCCTGGGACTGCAGCGGCGATCGCAGCTGGATCACCAAAGTACAGCGCGTTGCTCACTCCTAGAGGTTACCCAACCGCTCCCGGAGTTTCGCGAAGACCCCTGACCCGCTGCTGGCCAGCTGGCCTTCAACAAACTCTTCGCCCCGGAGCTCGGCGAGCCGCCGCAGCAACTCTTCCTGCGCCTGGTCTACGTTCCGAGGCGTTTCGACGTTGAGGTGAACCTTAAGATCTCCACGGCCATAGCCACGGAGGTGGGTGACGCCGAGTCCACGGAGGGTAACAATCTCACCCGACTGGGTGCCGGCCTTGATCCCCAGTTCCTGGTCACCATCGAACGAGGCAAGGTTCAGCGTGGTTCCCAACGCTGCGGCGGTCATCGGCACGCTGAGAGTGACATGAAGGTCATCGCCCTCCCGCAGGAACGTTGAATCCGGGTTGACCCGGATCTCAACGTACAGGTCGCCCTGGGGCCCTCCAGCCATGCCGGCCTCACCCTGGCCGCCCAACTGGATCCGGGTGCCGGTCGATACACCGGCCGGCACCTTGATGGTGAGGCTGCGGCGGCTCCGGACGCGTCCGTCGCCGTTGCACTCATTGCAGGGATTGGGGATGACAGTGCCGAAGCCCTGGCATGTCCCGCACGTGGCACTGGTCATCACCTGGCCCAGGATGGACCTGACAGCGCGTTGCACCTGACCCGATCCACCGCAAATATCACAGGTACGGGGTGAGGTGCCCGCCTGGCAGCAGGACCCGTCACAGGTGGGGCAGACCGCCGCGGTGTCCACATCGATCTTCTTGTTGACTCCGAAGACGGCGTCAAGAAGATCGATGCGTACGGCGATGAGGGCATCCTGGCCGCGGCGGGTGCGCGACGGCGGACCAGAGGTCCCGCCACCCCCGAAGAAGGTCTCGAAGATGTCCTGGAAGGCGAAGCCCTGCCCGGCGTGCCCGCCGCCAAAACCGTTGTCGGTCCCGTTCTCATTGCCGGTCGTGTCGTACACGCGGCGTTTCTGGGCGTCAGAGAGCACCTCGTAGGCTCGGGTCACCATCTTGAACTCTTCGGAGGCGTCGGGCCCTGAGTTGACGTCCGGGTGCAACTTACGTGCCAGCTTGCGGTAGGCCTTCTTGATCTCCTCGCCGCTAGCATCGCGGTTCACACCGAGGACTTCATAGTGATTACTCACTCCTGCACTTCACTTCCTATGTCACTGACCGTTGTAGGGCTACCTGCCCTACCGGTACGGTTCGTCTGTTGCTGATTCAAGTTTCTATCTGAAGCGGGTCCGGCTTAGTCAGTCAGGATCCGTGACAGGTAACGGGCCACCGCTCGCACCGCTGCCATCGACGTTGGGTAGTCCATCCGGGTTGGTCCCAGCACTCCGACCTTGGCCAGCGAATCGGGACCGTATCCGGTGGCGATCACCGACGCTTCGGCGAGCCCGCCGTAGGGGTTTTCCCGCCCAATCCTGACCGAAACCCCAAACGCATCATGTTTCATCTCGGAGAGCAGGCGCAGCATCACAACTTGCTCCTCCAGCGCTTCCAGCACTGGGCCGATGCTCAGGGGAAAGTCTACGGTGGATCGGGCCAGGTTGGCTGTACCAGCCATCACAATCCGATCATCGCGATTGATGCCGGCAAGCTGCTCAAGGGTTCGCGCGAACACGGCTCCCGCCCGCCGCTGCTGGAGAGGCAAAGCCGCCACGGCGATGGCGAGTTCCTGTGGCAGGAAGGTCAGCTTAGTGCCTGAAACTGAGCCAAGAAAATGCTGCCTCAGGTCAGCAAGGCTATTCTCCGGCACCGGTTCCTGCAACGGCACTACCCGTTGCTGGACGGTTCCGCTGGTTGCGATGAGGACCACCAGCACCTGATTCGGGGCCAGGAGCACAAATTCGATGTGCCGGACTGCTGCACTGCCGAGATGGGGATACTGAACTACTGCCACCTGATTGGTTAGGTGTGAGAGGAGCCGCACAGTGCGGTCCATCACGTCGTCGAGATCCTCAGCTCCTTCCAGAAGGGTCTGAATGGCGCGCTTCTCGGGAGCAGATAGCGGCTTGACCTCGGAGATCTGATCGACGAACAGCCGGTAGCCTTTATCAGTCGGGATGCGGCCCGAACTGGTATGGGGCGCGGTGATTAGACCTTCTTCCTCCAGAACCGCCATGTCGTTGCGGATGGTTGCCGAAGAGACTCCCAGCTGATGCCTCTCCACCAGGGCTTTCGATCCCACCGGCTCCCGGGAATGCACATAGTCTTCAACGATGGCACGCAATACTTCGAGTCGGCGTGGTTCGCTCACGTTTCACCTCCACCATGGTTCCTGGGACATTGACAGCTGATCTGGCACTCGACACACCCAACTGCCAAGTCTAGTACGTTCCAATGGATTGTTAGCATTGAAATCCCTGGCCAGACCGTCCAGCGGCGACCCGGGAAGCGAGTTCGAATTTGTCCAGTTATGAATGGGGTGCCCAGGACATCTCCGCCCCGCGGGAGGTTTCCCTTCCCCAGGTTCCGGCCAATGCCGGCTTGGTGCTCGAGGATGTCCAGAGTGGCTATGTCGGCGCAGTGGTCCGGGTTGAGAAGTCCGGGGGGATGCACGTGATGGTGCTTCAGGACCGGCGCGGCAAGAATAAAACGTTCCCTCTCGGCTTTGGCTTCCACGTCGATGGAGGTCCTGTCGAAGTGGTGGCCCCAGTTGTCGCACCGACATCACCTGCCCGCCGGATGACGGCGTCGGGCTCGGTGAAAGTTGACGGAGCCCGGGCCAGGACCGCGCGCGCCAGCAGGATCTGGGTTGAGGGCCAACACGACGCCGAACTCATCGAGAAAGTATGGGGCGATGATCTGCGCCTTGAGGGGATCGTCGTCGAACCGCTCCATGGCGTCGACGACCTCTCCGGGATGATCAGGTCCTTCAGGCCCGGCCCGGGCCGGCGGCTCGGTATTCTGGTCGACCACCTGGTAGCGGGTTCAAAGGAACAGCGGATTGCGCAGGAGGCGATGAGGGTGCCGGGCGCTGCATCGAACGTTCTGGTGGTGGGCCACCCCTACGTCGATGTGTGGCAGGCAATCAAACCGGGAACTGTAGGCCTCGCCGCCTGGCCGGTCGTCCCCCGCGGTCAGGATTGGAAGACCGGCATCCTCGCCGGGCTAGGCTGGCCGAACTCTGACAAGGCAGCGGTAGCCCACGGCTGGAAGCGCCTACTGAGCCGCGTCAACAGCTATTCCGACCTTGAGCCATCGCTTCTGGGGAGGGTTGAGGAAGTGATTGACTTCCTGACTGTTCCGGGTAGTTTCGACGAGACAATCTGATCCGGGGTGCACGTTTGTGAGGCAACGACGTATTCTAGGTGTGACGGCCCCAGAACCGGTGGCCGCTAATGCAATAGAGGATGTTCAGTTGTCTAACCCCGCCGACCAGCACAAACAGCACGGATCCGAGGACGGCAACGGTCAGCCTCCATCCGCTTTTGAGGGTGTACCGGCGAACGCTCTGCCGCTGACCGCGTCTGAGGATAGGCAGTGGGCAACCCTTGCACACTTCGGCGGCATTTTGGGGTTCATTCCGTCCCTGCTGATCCTGCTCATCTTCAAGAACCGGGGCCCGTTCACCGCCCAGGAAGCGCGTGAAGCCTTCAACTTCACCTTCCCACCCACGATTCTTGCCTTTGCTGCCTGGCTGCTCTCCCTGCTGCCAACAGTGGGAGGGTTATTCGCTGTGGTGAATGCTCTGATCTGGGTGGCGATAGCTGTCTCATCGGTTATTGCAGGAATCCAGGTCAATCGGGGTCGCCCCTATCAGTATGTGCTCAATCTTCGCCTGTTCCGCTAGACGTCCTCTACAAACAGTTTCAGGACCTCGAGTTGAGCGAGTTGGCGATCGTCAAGCCGGGTGCCCGGGCCAACGGTCGAAGCGATAGCCTACACCCCGTCCGCAGCGAGAGCCTGCAGGAGTTCTTGTACCGGTGAACACCGTGGGCTATGACACCCCCGTTCTCTGCATCCCCACCGCACACGGTGGAGCCCGTGCTGTGGCACGCAATGGATTCCGACGAGGTCTTCGCCAGGTTGTCGTCTGATCCGGAGGGAATCAGCGCTGCCGAGGTTCACCGCCGATTGGCTAACGTTGGGCCGAACGAGTTGGGCTTCGCCGGTGCTACCCCGTGGTGGAGAGTTTTGCTGCGGCAATCCGTCAGCCCCCTGATTGGAATCCTGCTGGCTGCTGCAGTGGTCACGCTCATCCAGCAGCAATTTGTGGACTCCGGCGCGATCTTCCTGATCCTGTGCATCAATGCCGCCCTCGGATTCGTTCAGGAGCGCAAGGCAGAGGCGGAGGTTCGGGCGCTCCAGTCGCTTTCCACACCTTCGTGCCGGGCGCTACATGACGGCACTGAACAGCTGGTCCCCGGGCGCAACGTCGTCCCGGGCGATGTGGTGCTGTTGGAAAGCGGCGAACGGGTTCCCGCCGATCTCCGGCTCTTCGAAACAAACGCGCTTCAACTCGATGAGTCCATGCTCACTGGTGAGCCATTCGCCGTCGCCAAACACACGGGACTCCTTCGAGCCGATACCGGCGACGCGGACCGTGCCAATATTGCCTTCAGCGGTACATTGGTGGCAAGCGGCCGGCGCAGGGGGGTCGTCATTGCGACCGGCGCCAGCACCGCGCTGGGTGAGATCAATTCCCTCGTACAAGGCCCGGCCGCCAAATCGTCGCTGCAGTTGCTCACCCACAGCCTGGAACGGCGTATCGGCCGGGCTGGTGCTCGGCAACGACGTCTCGACGATGTTCCGGACCTCCGTCGGACTCGCGGTAGCAACTATCCCCGAATCCCTTTCGATTGTCCTGACTGTCGCGCTCAGCCTCGGCGTCTCTGGGATGGCGAAACGAAACGCAATCGTCCGCACCCTGCCCGCGGTGGAAACACTGGGTTCGACCAACGTCATCGGATCCGACAAGACAGGAACCTTGACCGAGAACCGGCTGACAGTGGAACGAATCTGGACCACGTTAGGCGTGGCGGACGTCGCCGAAGGGGACGCCTGCGGCGGCACAGCCGACCCCGCGCTGGTCCGGACTGTCCGGCGGGCTGGTGCTTTAACGGACGAAGCGACGCTCTCCTCCGAGGACGCGGAACTGGAGTACTCCGGCGACGCCGTCGATTCAGCCATGGCGAAGACCGCGGTGGCCCGGGGCGCCCTTCGTGAACAGGACCGCACGGCGGAGCCTCTCGCATACCAGCCCGATGAACCGCACCTGCGCTACCCGCAGACACTCCACGTCGATGCTCACGGACGACAGACCCTTTATGTCAAAGGGGCCCCGGACGCGATAATGGAGGCCTCCTCCACCCTGGCCCGGGAAGATGGCGAGGCTCCTCTGGCCCTGGCCCTGATCCATACGGCTAACGAGGCCATGGGCCGGGACGGTCTGCGGGTGATCGCCACCGGTTCCCGGACCCTTGCCGACGACGAGAAACTCCCCTCGCCGTTGGCGGCGCCGACGGGCCTGACGTTCCTGGGCCTGGAAGGAATGACGGACCCTCCGCGGGCCGGAGTTGCGGACGAGATCGCCAAGTGCCAGCGGGCAGGGATCAAAGTCATGATGATCACCGGAGACCATCCGGTGACTGCGACGGCCATCGCCGCCCGGCTCGGCGCCAGATGCTCACCATACGCCTCGAACAGACCAGCGTTGCAGCCCGGGTCCCGCCGGTAAAGTAGCTCAGAATCGTGCATGTACTGCGGGCGGCCGGAAAGGTTGTCGCCGTCACCGGTGACGGCATCAATGATGCTCCAGCTCTCAAACGGCAGCGATTGGGGTCGCGATGGGCAAATCCGGCACGGACGCTGCCCGCGAAGCAGCCGATGTCGTGTTGACCGATGACAACTTCGTCACCATTGTGCACGCCGTGGAAGAAAGCCGGGTCACTTTCGGCGCCGTCCGCAAGACCACGTTCTTCCTGGTCTCTACCGCCGTCGGCGCGCTGGTGGCCGTGACGCTGAGCGTCTTCGCCAGCACGCCCCTGTTGTTCCTGCCCGTGCAGATCCTGTGGATGAACGTGGTGACCAATGGCGCCCAGGACATCGCGTTGACCTTCGAACCAGCCGCCGGCGATGAACTCAACCACCCGCCGCGTGCACCTTCTGAGGGCATCCTCTCGCGCACCCTCTGGTTCCGGGCCGGGATCACCGGCTGCTGGATGGCCTTGGCCGTGATCCTGAGTTTCATCGTGGCATTGCACAACGGATACCCGGAAATCCATGCGCGGTCTTTAGCGCTGACCATGTTCGTGGTGCTCACTTTTTTCAGGTTCACAGTTCCCGGGTTGAAGACAGGTCTCCCTTCCAGCTCCGATTGTTGGTCAACAAACCACTTTTCTTCACCTCGCTGGCCGCCCAGACGTTGCACTGGGCCGTCTTGTCCTGGCCAGTCTCGGCTAGCGTGCTGGGGCTGACGCCCCTGCATCCGTGGGAGTGGCTCCTGTGCGTAGCTGTCGGCTCCACAGTGTTGATCATCGTCGAGGCAGAAAAGGCCGTCCGACGCTGGTCCCACCGCACCGATTTCCAGCATGACCGGTGGCCGATCGCGCGTCGCTTCTGTTGAAACAGCGGACTAGTGTGCCGGAACACTCCGGGATTACGCCAACTCCTCCATTAGCCGAGCCAGAATGTCGTTCATTGCCAACAGGCCGACAAGCGCATTTCCCTCGACCACGACCAACCGGTGCAGGTGGTAGCGGGTCATCAGCGCGGCCGCCTGGCTGACGGCGAGGTCCTCGCCGACGGTGATCGCCGGGATTGTTGCGGCATCGTACACGTTGAGGAGGTCGACGTCCCCTGCCTCGGTAACGACAGTACGCAGCAGCTCGTGGTAGGTCAGCAGTCCGTAAGAGTCGTGCACGTGCTGCCGCTCCACCACGAGGCTCTTGACCTGGTTCTGCTTCATGGCGGAGAGCGCCTCCCGCAGGGTGCTGTACGGCGAAATGGTGACGACGTCGGTCACCATGACGTTTTTCACAATCAGCATGTGGTTCCTCCTCGTTAAACGTGCGGCTGTTCTGAGTATCAGGTTTCTTCACCGCGCAGGTGCTTCTCGAACCGGGCCACCTGCCGAGTGTCAATCCCGGTGAGGTGCTCAATCGGGAGGGCGAATGCCAGACCCCGCGAATCTGCGCCGCTGATCAAGGTCTCGTGCATGATTCGGAGGATCGGTGTGGTCAGGTGACTGCCAACCACCATCAACAGCACCGATTGAGAGCCCTCAAACGTCAGCCCGAAGAAGGTCTTTCTTGCTTCACCGCCGATGCCTTTGCCGGGCAGGATCGTCACGCCCGTGGCACCGACACGCTGCGCCTCGGTGATGACGCGGTCTTCGAGGTCCTCGGGTGCGATGACGAGGATGGCAGTGAATTTCATAATGATTCCTTTCGGAGCCGGGGAACCCGCTCCATCACAATGGCATACACCATCACGGCAATTACAGGGAAGATGGAGGCGAAGGCGATCAGCCCGAAGCCATCGATCAGCACATCCCGGCCCTCGATCGCGGCTGCCAGACCGATGCCCAGTGCCGTCACCAACGGGACCGTGACCTCCGACGTCGTAACGCCCCCGAGATCGAACGCCAGGGCGATCACGTACTTCGGTGTCAGGAAGATCAGAACGATCGCGACAACGTACGCCCCCATGATGAAGTAGTGAAAAGGGCCACCCACCAGGATCCGGTGGACGCCAAAGGCGATCCCGAGCCCGACGCCCACAGCGACGATAGTCCGGATGACGAATCCATTGATTCTGCCTGCAGACGCTTCCTGGGCCTGGTCGCCGATCGCCACCAGAGCCGGTTCGGCCATGGTCGTGGCGAAGCCGATGAGCAAAGCGAAAAGCAGGATGAGCGCCGTGTCATCCCGCTCGATCAGTTGCTCGGCCATCAAGCTACCGATAGGGAATAGCCCGATCCTGAGACCCACGACAAAGGCATAGAGTCCCAACAGCACCATGACGAAGCCAACGACTACGCGTAACGGATGGGCCAACCGCCGGCGGAGCGCGACGTACTGGAAGAAGAGCACGACCCCGACAATCGGCAAGACCTCTCGCACCATGGAGGCTAGGCCCAGCAGCATGTCGACAACCCAGCCCGTTGTACTCGCTCCCGTTTCCAGGGCGGGCATGGCGCTGGCATCGCTGAAGGTGTAGACCCAAATTCCGTACAACTGCACCCCCGCCATGGGAACCATCACGCATAGTGCCACGAGCCCGAATCCGTCGGTAAGCAGACTGCGTCCACGGATTGAGTTCGCCAGCCCAAGTCCGATCGCGGTAATCAGGGGCACACTCACAATGTTGGTGGTGACGCCCCCGGAGTCGTAGGCGAGGCCGACAACTTCTGCTGGCGCGAAATAAGTGAGTCCCAGTACGAGCGCATAGCCCCCTATCAGTAGCTTGTAGACCGCCCAGCCCCGAAGTACGCGCAGGATGCCTACCATCAAGACCAGGCCCACGGAGATAGCAATAACAAAACGCAGTGCGAGACCGCTGATCCGACCCTCGCTGACGATCTGCGCCTGCTCGGCCACCGCAATCACGGCAGGCTCGGCCACCGATGC
>NZ_KI914723.1:117658-123633 GCF_000520515.1 Arthrobacter sp. H20 | reverse complement strand
GATGCCGCGAAGCCGATGGCGAATCCGAACGGCAGCAGCAGCGCCAAGGACCCGCGCCTGACGAACTGGTTTGCCAGGTTCTTGCCTACGGGGAAGATGCTCAGGTCCAGTCCATGCAGGAACAATGCGATCCCGGCCGCCACAATAAGCAGCCCCCCAGCCAGCTCAAGCGGCCCCTCGGGCATGCCACGGAAAACAAACAGCTGGAACATCACTACTACGACGACGATGGGCAGCAGGTTTCTTATGGCCTTCACAAATTCGCGGGCGAATCGGCTGAGGTGCTCCATCGAGTCCTCTTCCCGCTGGCGACGATGACAAACGTTCTTGCTCGCCAGTCTGCCCGGTCGCGATGGAGCGTGTCCACCCTTCGGCTGAACCTGCATCCATTCCCCAGAGGCTGAGCCAGTCCGGTGAGAGTCAGTCGGGCAGCAACCTGCGGACCACCACATCGGCCAGGAGACGCCCGTTGCCAGTGAGCGTAATGGTTCCGGCAAATGCAGCTGCGGGAACAACCAGCTGGTCAGCGATCAGTCCTGCCACCGCGAGCCGCCCAGCAGGGCGGAGCACGCTGGTCGGGAGGCCTTCGCGGAGCCTGGCGCGGAGCATCACGTCCTCGACGTATCGGGTGTCCTCGTCAAGAATTTCCCGACCAGCTGCGGGCGAGACACCGGTGGCCAGACGCTGGGCGTAAGCGGTCGGGTGCTTCACGTTCCACCAGCGGACACCCCCCAGGTGGGAGTGGGCGCCTGGCCCGGCTCCCCACCAGTCGTCGCCGCGCCAATAGGCGAGGTTGTGCCGGCATTGCTGCGCCTCGGTTCGCGCCCAGTTGCTGACCTCGTACCAGCCCAAACCGGCAGCTTCCATCGCCCACTCGGCCAGCGCGTACTTCTCGGCATGATCGTCGTCGTCAATGTCCTGCACCTCACCACGGCGGATCCGCGCGGCGAGCTTGGTGCCGTCCTCGATGATCAGCGCGTAGGCGGAGACGTGGTCCGGGCCGTAGGACAGCGCGGCGTCGAGCGAGAGCTGCCAATCAGCTGCGGACTCCCCCGGGGTGCCGTAGATCAGGTCCAGGCTGACGCTCAGCCCGGCTTCCCGAGCCCACTGGACGGCCAACGGCACCCTCTCGGGCGAGTGGGTACGGTCCAGTACTTCCAGTACGTGGGGCACCGCTGACTGCATCCCGAACGACACCCGGGTGAACCCTGCGCGCGCCAGGATCTGAAGGGACTCGGGGGTGACCGAGTCGGGGTTCGCCTCAGTGGTGACTTCAGCGTCCGGGGCTAGCCCCCAGTGCCCGACGGCGGTGCGGAGCACCGCTGCCAGGTCTTCCGCCGGCAAGAGCGTCGGCGTGCCACCGCCGAAAAACACTGTCGACAACTGCCTGGGCGCCGTCCCCGAACGGCTCAGGACTGAGTCGGCAAGGTCCAGTTCGGCGCTGACAGTTGCCGCGTACCGGTCCTGGGATCCACCGCCACCGAGCTCGGTGGCCGTATACGTGTTGAAATCACAGTAACCGCAGCGCACCGCACAGAAGGGAATGTGGACGTAGAGCCCGAACGCGCGGCTGGCGCTGCCGACGGCGGCCTGCGCTGGCAGCAGACCGCTCTCCGGCGCCGGTAAGCCGAGAGGCAAAGCAGCTGGCATTGCTACTTCTTGACCTTGTCCTTGGACTCGTCGGTGGTCAGCGCAGCGATGAATGCTTCCTGCGGAACTTCAACGCGTCCCACCATTTTCATCCGCTTCTTGCCTTCCTTCTGCTTCTCCAGCAGTTTGCGCTTGCGGGTGATATCGCCGCCGTAGCACTTGGCGAGGACGTCCTTCCTGATGGCCCTGATGCTTTCCCGGGCGATGATCCGTGAACCGATAGCGGCCTGGATCGGCACTTCGAACTGCTGGCGCGGGATCAGTTCCCTCAGCTTGCCAGTCATCATCACGCCGTAGGCATAGGCCTTGTCGCGGTGAGTGATAGCGGAGAAGGCATCCACCTGCTCGCCCTGCAGCATGATGTCGACCTTGACCAGGTCGGCGACCTGATCGCCGTCGGCCTTCCAGTCCAGCGAGCCGTAACCGCGGGTCCGGGATTTGAGGATGTCAAAGAAATCGAACACAATCTCAGCCAGCGGCAGGCGGTAGCGGATTTCAACCCGGTCCTCCGAAAGGTAATCCATTCCGCCCATGACACCGCGCCGACTCTGGCACAACTCCATGATGGCCCCGACGAACTCGGTGGGCGCGAGGATGGTGGCCGAGACCATCGGCTCGCTGACCTCGGCGATCTTCCCAGTGGGATACTCGCTGGGGTTAGTGACGTGAATCAGCTTCTTGTCCTCAAGCGTCACCTGGTACTCAACGTTGGGTGCAGTGGAGATGAGGTTCAGCTTGTGTTCGCGTTCGAGCCGCTCGCGGGTGATCTCCAGGTGCAGCAGCCCGAGGAAGCCCACCCTGAACCCAAATCCGAGGGCTGCTGACGTTTCCGGCTCATACACGAGCGCCGCATCGTTGAGCATCAACTTCTCCAACGCATCCCGGAGCACCGGGTAGTCGGTGCCATCCAGCGGATACAGGCCGGAAAAGACCATCGGCTTCGCGTCCGCATAGCCAGGAAGGGACGCGGAGGCAGGCTTGGCCAGGTTGGTGACCGTGTCGCCCACCTTGGACAGGCGAACGTCCTTCACCCCGGTTATGAGGTAGCCGACCTCGCCCACGCCGAGCCCCTTTGACGGCGTTGGTTCCGGGGAGCTGACCCCGATTTCGAGGAGTTCGTGGCTCGCTCGGGTAGACATCATCTGGATGCGCTCGCGCGGGTGGAGCATGCCATCGACCACCCGAACATAGGTCACGACGCCGCGGTACGTGTCGTAGACAGAGTCAAAAATCATCGCTCGAGCCGGCGCGTTGGGGTCACCGACAGGAGGGGGCAGGTCGCGGACAATCTGGTCCAGGAGTGCTTCGACCCCCATACCGGTCTTTCCAGAGACCCTGAGGACGTCGTCGGGATCGCCGCCAATAAGACTGGCCAGCTCAGCCGCATATTTCTCGGGTTGGGCGGCGGGGAGGTCGATCTTGTTCAGGACCGGAATGATCGTGAGGTTGTTCTCCATGGCCAGATAGAGGTTGGCCAGGGTCTGAGCCTCGATGCCCTGCGCGGCGTCAACCAGCAGGATCGCTCCCTCGCACGCCGCCAGCGACCGGGAGACCTCGTAGGTGAAGTCGACGTGTCCCGGAGTGTCAATCATGTTCAGTGCGTGGCTCACACCGTCGAGCTCCCACGGCAACCGGACGGCCTGCGACTTGATGGTGATACCACGTTCGCGCTCTATGTCCATGCGGTCCAGGTACTGGGCCTTCATGTCACGCTGCTCGACGACGCCGGTAAGCTGCAGCATACGGTCCGCCAGGGTGGACTTCCCGTGGTCGATGTGTGCAATGATGCAGAAGTTCCTGATGATCGCCGGATCAGTGGCGGCGGGCACCGGTGAGGTGCGGGCCTTGGGTGACACTGGACATTCCTTACTGTTGCGGAAGGGCTGCTGCGCAGGACCCGTTTCAACTACACCGGCCGGGTTCGGAGAGCGGGAGCCTACCGTCGCCGGTCATGTTAACCAACCTGAGTTAACAGTCTCCCATGACCTGGCGAATGATCTGGAATTAGGACGGAAGCGAGAACTGTATTCTAGGCGGCATGCAATTCGACGCCAGTTCCCTGCTCAGGCTAGCCCGTTCCGCCGTCAGGGCGTTACAGCCCGCGCAGCGGCGGTCAGGAGCTGGCCACAGAGAAGCCAGCTATCCGGGCGATTTCACCGGCACTCCGCGGATCAGCTATACCCCCCGCGCAGATGATGTCCCGGACGCTGGGGAAATTGTCTGGGCCTGGGTCCCCTATGAAGAGGACCATCGTCGGGGGAAGGACCGGCCGGTACTCCTGATCGGAAAGCACCGCGGCAGGCTCCTGGGCTTGATGCTGACCAGTCGCAACCGGGTTGGTTCGCAGGCAACCGATCCGTCGTTCATCGATATCGGGTCCGGTGACTGGGATAGGCAGGGGCGGCCCAGCGAGGTATGGCTTGACCGGATCATCCAGCTGGCGCCGGCTGATGTTCGCCGGATCGGTGCGGTATTGCCACGGGCACAGTTTGAACGGGTTGCTGCGAGGCTCAACTGACTCTGCGCTGACCCCCATCCCGGCGCCGCGCTCAAACGGGCCAGCTGCCGGGACTAATCAGCGCATTTCTGGTAATCTAGATAGCTGTGTGTCCGCGCAGGTCGACGGGCACTTTAGTCCAATCGCCTACGGTATCCCCACGCCGCTCAGTCATTGGTTGAACTGAATTACCCTCACGACCAGTCCGCAATACAAAGAGAGTTCTAAATACGTGGCAAATATCAAGTCCCAGAAAAAGCGCATTCTCACCAACGAGAAGGCGCGCCAGCGCAACAACTCGGTTAAGTCTGAGCTGAAGACGGCAATCCGCGCCGTGAATACCGCTGTCGGTTCAGCTGATAAGGAAGCTGCTAGCAGCGCCCTGCAGTCGGCAAGCCGGAAGCTGGACAAGGCTGTCAGCAAGGGTGTCGTGCACAAGAACAACGCAGCGAATCACAAGTCTGCGATCTCGAAGAAGGTCAACGCCCTCTAACCGGGGTCTGCCTGTTCGACGATTTGCAGATGGCTGGCCTTCGGGCCGGCCATCTGTCATTTAACTACCTCGTCCCCAGCATCACCTACCCGCAAGCGCACCCCCTACCGGCCAGCACCCCCCGAAACGGCTTACGCCCCAGATATAACTGCGGCCCGAGACGGTTTAGGGCGCGGAGGCGATAACTGGACGCCGCCCAGCTGCAACGGCAACGCAGATTAGACGTGGCCTCTAGCCTCGACTAGCCAGAGCGATAGTGGTGACCGCGTGCTCGACGGCGTAGATCGGGTCGCGTGACGCTCCCTTCACCTGGGCGTCGGCCTCAGCGAGCACCTGGATGCAAAGCACCAAAGCCTCGGGGCTCCACCGCTGGGCGTCGCGGCGAGCCTGGTCTACCTGCCACGGGGCCATGCCCAGCTCTTTAGCCAGCTGGGCTGAGCTTCCCCGCACCTGGTGCACTTTGGCCACCGCCCGTACCTTCATCGCGAGGGCAGCGGTGAGAAGCACCGGGTCTGCACCGGTGGCCAGCGCATGGCGCAGCATGGACAAGGCTTGCCCGCCTCTACCGGCTAGCGCTGCATCAGCCACTTTGAACCCGGTCACCTCGACCCGGCCGCCGTAGTATTTCTCTACTGTCTCTTCGGTAATCTCACCGGCGGTATCGGAAATTAGCTGCTGGCAGGCTGCCGCCAGTTCTGCGAGCTGGGAACCGACTGCCGCAACCAGTGCGCGGAGCGCCCCGCCGCCAATGCGTCGTCCCGCGGCCCGGAACTCTTCAACCACGAAGTCGGTCTTGTCGGAGTCCTTCTTCAATGGCTGGCAGTCCACAACTGTCGCCCCGGAGGACCTCAGCGCGTCCAGCAGCTTCTTGCCCCGGTTTCCGCCGCCGTGGCGCATCACCAGGACGACGTCGGGCGCGGGATCAGCCAGGTACCCGAGCGCGTCCTGCAGGAAGTCGTCGTTCATCTGGGCCAGTCCGCTCACTTCGATGAGCTTCGCCTCGCCAAAAAGCGATGGGCTGCCATGCAGGGCGAGCTCACCGGCTTCGTATCTGCCGGCGTCCAACTGCACGTCCTCCAGGTCCGGCCGGGCGTCCCGCAGGCTACGGCGGATACGTTCCACCGCCTGGCCGGCGGCGTACTCTTCGGGCCCACTGAGCAGTACCACCGGAGCTGGCACCACTGTGCGCCAGTGCAGGCCCGAACTTCCGGAGTCCCTGCGTGATGCTGCGGGTCTGGACGTCACGTGGGTGCTCCTGCTGGTCGGTGGTTGGATCGGTGTCCTACGCCTCAACTCTGCCACGGGCAGGACCCGCCGCAAAGCGGACCGGCAGGG
>NZ_KI914723.1:110002-117558 GCF_000520515.1 Arthrobacter sp. H20 | reverse complement strand
CCCGCCGCAAAGCGGACCGGCAGGTCAGCGGCGGACGCTGAGCGAGTTCTCCTGAATGGCTATCAGGAACGTTCCCAGCTGGTCTGTCCTTGCCACTGTAATTCCTGCCGCCGACAGGCCGGCCGTGATGGTCGGATGGGGGTGACCATAGTCATTCTCCCGCCCGGAGGAGATCATGGCGAGCTGCGGTTGGACGGCGTGCGCGAGTTCAAGCCCTCCATTGCGAGCACCGTGGTGGGCCACCTTCAGGATCTGGACTCCCCGCTCGACGAGGCCTGGGTTGGCCTCCAGCATCGCCCGTGCAGCGTCCTCCTCCAGATCACCGGTCAGCAGGACTGCCACGTCTCTACCGTCCGGGGTGTCGATCACAGCTTCCAGCACAGCGCTTGAGTTGTTCTCCGAATCTGGTCGGACATCCTCCCCCGGCCACAGCACTGTCCAGGTGATCCGTCCGTAGACGCCGCCGTCACCGTGCTCACCCTGCATGCCCGCAACCAGGCGCTCTGGAACGGGGCTCTGGCCGGATGCTTCAGCACCTACCGACTCGTTGACTACCGACGGAAGGGCAGGCTCGGAGGACGAGTACAGGATTCGCTGACCGGTCCTGTCCCTGAAGACTCCTTCGATTCCGCCGTAGTGATCAGCGTGGAAGTGGGTCAGTACCAGAAGTTCAACGGTGGCGATGGACAGCTTGTCCAAACAGGCGTCGACGGCGTCCGGATCCGGCCCGGCGTCGACCAGAATAGCTGAGCGCTCGCCGGTTCGGAGGGCGAAAGCGTCCCCCTGGCCCACGTCGCAAGCGGCGATATGCCAGCCATCAGGACTGTTCCGATCTGCAGGCCACAGGACGACTGCTGCGAGTCCTGCGGCGCACCCCGCTGCCAGCCACAGTGCTGGCCGGATCCTGGCCCGGCCGTGGTTGCGTCGGCCAACGCTGCGAGGCAGTGAATAGTTCAGGTCCGGGCGTTCCGCGTCGGTGTCCAACCTGGCCCGGCGTCGTGATCCCGGTCGTCTCAGGGCCGCCACCGCCAACCACAGTCGAGGCCCGAATACCACGGCCAAGACCACCGCCACGGATAACGCTCCGGTGAGCAGGGCTCCCGGCACTCCAGCCACCCAGGGTAGTGAAGCGCCGGGCGCTGAGCTGAAGAATCCGGCAACGGTACCGACCCAACTGGCCCCCCACCCAGCGACCAGGACCAGCGGTACCGCCAACGGTTCAGCCAGAGCCACCAACGTCACTGCTCCCATCCCCACGACTGTCACAAAGGGCACCACCGGAGTGGCAGCGATGTTTGCCGGAAGAGAATACAGGGGCTGGAAAGCCTGGAGGAGGGTGATGATGGGCGCGCACCAAAGTTGCGCAGCAATCGGGACTGCCAGCAGTTGTGCTGCCGGTGTCGGCATGAAGCGAGCCAGTCTGCGGGTCAGGACGGGACCGAAGAAAATCAGGCCGGATGAGGCCGCCACTGAGAGCATGAACGCATAGGCTCCATTCAGCCACGGATCGACAGTAAGGAGGACAACAACGGTGAGCATCAGCAACGCCGATGGAACCTTGCCTCGGCCGGTGAGCACGGCGGTGACGCCGATGCCACCCATCACTGCGGCCCGCAGCACACTGGGCTCGGGACGGACCAGGATGACGAAGCCGATCAGCGCCACGATGCCGAGCACTGCAGCAGGTAGGCGTGGCAGTTTGAGCGCGCGGGCGGTAAGGAAAACGAATGCCAGCAGATACGAGCAGTTGGCGCCGCTGACAGCTGTGAGGTGTGTGAGGCCCGTGATCTGCATGTCTTGCTCAATCATTTCGTCCAGACCGCTTCGGTCTCCGATCACCATTCCGGGCAGCAATCCGCCTTCCCCCGACACTTCTGACGCCAGCCGCACAAAATCGCTCCTCAGCTCAGCCGGATAGCTGCTCCAGCCGGCAGGCCTGGACACCTCAGGGCTAGCCCCAGCGATTAACAGTGCTACTGCCCGGTCTCCGGGGTCGGTCGGCATCAGGCTGCCGGCCGTACGGATCGTATCCGCCGAGGTAATCCCAGCCCAGGACGCCTGACCGATCACTATGACCGGGGTGTCAGCCGTGAACCGAGTGCCGTCGAGTGTGCCCGAGGTCAGCGTTGCCTCAACGAGAAACCGGTCAGCCCCAGTGAACCGGTCAGGGCTGATCAGCTGGGCATCAGCTGTTGCCTTCACCACGGCTGTGATTGACGCACGCTCCTGCACCGCCGCGAGTACCGGCCCCGCGGTGCGTACCCCTACGACGACGGCGGCGGACACCGCGACCAGCGCCGCGACCGCTAGGGGGACCACACACGGCCCAGCGATCCGCCTGATCAGCATGGTTTGCCTTGTCGTCCCCTGAGCGAAACACGCAAGACCGCAACACGCGGCGAGCACCACCAGAGCCGCAGCGCAGAAGAAAGCCGTAGCGGCGTCGAGCCGGGTCATCCCCGCCGCAGTGACCCACGCGGCAGCCGCAGCCGGCACCAGGCGAAGATCGGTGTGGTGTGGTTCGTCGGCGGCCGCGGGCGATGGCGGGGCTACCCGTTTCGCCCATCTGGCTGCCGGCGGAAGCTTGTCGACCCAGCCGCGCGCCAACGGGCTAACGGAAGCCTGCCGGCGGGCCGTGCCGGCCTCGGCTGACCGTTGACTCGCCGCCCCGGTCGCGGCCTGAACGTATCTCGTCCAGGACCGCCGTGGACTCACCCTCTCCTCCGTCTGACCCGGGCGTTCACACAGTCACCAGCGGCACCAGGGCGGCAAGCATCGTTTCACCGATTCCAGGCACCGCATCGAGATCTTCAGGTCTGGTGAACCCCCCGTGCTCTGTGCGCCACTGGACGATGCGCTCCGCCAGGACGGGACCGATCCGCGGCAGCGTCTCCAGCTCTGCCAGAGCAGCCGTGTTGATATTCACTGTCCCCGAGGGGGTGGTCCCGTCAGCGGGTGCAGGGGATCCCCCACTCCCGCCGGTCCCGCCGGCGGCCCCAGCGGCCGGCGCAGGTGCCATTGTTTCACCCTGCAACGGCACGCGGACCTGCAACCCGTCCTGTACCGGGGCTGCCAGGTTTATTGCGGCCAGGTCAGCCTCAGGCAGTGCTCCTCCCGCGTGGTCCAGTGCCTCGAACACACGGGCACCGGCAGCGAGCTCCACGATGCCAGGGCTGGCTACGGCCCCGGCGACATGGACGAGTAACCGCTGGGATGATGCATCCCCGGTCGGCGGCTCGCCCGGTACGGCCGCCGCAGGATCTGCCGAGGAACCGGCGTCCGACACGCTGTCCCCCCGCTCGTCTGGAGGTGGCGCACCGGACTCTGGCGGGCCCCCCAGCCCTGAGCCGACCTCTCCGGCCTGTTGGGTTTCCGCCCGTGCATCGAGCGCCACCGAAGTGATCTCCGGCGACGGTCCGCTGCGTGCCATCACCAGCCCGGCGGCAATGGTCAGCGTAAGTCCGAGCACCAGCAGCGCTGCGCCCCTGCCCACCGCCCACCGACGGCCACCGCTGTTGTCGGAGTCCTGCGTCCCGACAGCCCCCGAGTCCTCACGATCCCGAAACCCGTTGATGCCCTCGAAATGGTCGAGAGGCTGAGTCCGCGGTGCACTGATCCCGCGGTGGGGAGGGCTGGTGGGCCAGCGATGTCGTGCCATGTGAGCGAGCCTAAGACTCCCCGGATCACCGCGGGAGGCCCTCGCCGGGCTATGTGTGTAACCTCAGCGAAGCTCAGGCTGCTGGCGCGTGAGTACTGGTTCTCAGTCAGGCAACGCTCATCTTTGTGGTGCTCGGACTGCTGGTTCGGTCAGCTGGTGTCCTGCGGGTGACTGCCCTTGAACGAGCCACGTCGACCAGGCCAGAAGCCACCGGGGAGAACGGCGGCGTCGGGGGCGTCGCCGTCAGTCGGGAGTTGAGGGCGTCTCGGCGTCGCCAATCCGCCCAGCCACGGCGATCGCTATGACGCCGAGCCCGGTGTGAGCTGCCAGTACTGCGGGTAGCTGGGCCAGGACGGTGTGTACCTCAGGATGTCGCTCCGCCAGGTTCCTCGTGAGCTCCTGAACCTCTGTTTCGTTCCCGAAGTAGTGAAAAGCCACTACAGCGTCGGGTCGCCCGGCGATGTCCTTCTCCACCAGATCGATCAGGCGGGCAGTCGCTTTGGTGGCGGACCGCACCTTCTCCAGCGGCAGGATGCGACCATCCTGGACACTGAGGATCGGTTTGACCGCCAGCAGGGTACCCAGCACGCTCGCTGCTGCTCCAATCCTTCCCCCCTTCCGCAGCTGCTCCAGGCTGGGCACCAGGAAACGCAGGGTCGACGAGTCGCAGACAGCCTGAGTCACCGCGGCAGCGCCAGCCAGATCCAATCCGTCCCGCGCACCGGCCTGGGCCGCTGCCACACCAAAGCCCATCGCCATTCCCACCGTGCGGCAGTCAACGACCTCGACCGGAATCGCCACCGCGGCAGCCGCCAGCCGAGCGGCGTCAGCTGTGCCGGACAGGCCGCCCGAAAGATGCACCGACAAAATGCCGGTGGCGCCGTCTGCCTCCAGCTTCCGGTACACACCTTCGAACTGTCCGGGCGATGGGCGGGAGGTCCGGACTTCCGCCCCCTCCGCCAACGCGACCGATAGCGGGCGTGTAAGGTCATCGGTTCCCTCTCCGAAGATCCGCCCCGCAATCATCACCGGCATGGGAACGACGACGACGCCGTCGGCCGCTCCCCCGGCCGCCAGCCACTCCGGCGGGAGCGCAGCGGCAGAGTCGGTGACCACAGCAATCCGTTGCAGCCCAGCAGCTTCCGGGACACTGCGGGAAGCCGATGGGCGGGCCCACAGCCGCTCAAGCCATTTCATCGAATACCACGCGGCAGCGCCGGTTTTCACTGGCGCTGGCGACGCGTGGTCCGAAATGGGCAGCGGATAGGAACGTACCGCCCGCGAGTGCACTGCTGTGTCGGCCAGCATGGGTTACTCCGGAACGATGTTGACCAGCTTCGGAGCCCGCACAATGATCGTCCGGATCCCCCTGCGGTCGAGCGTTTTCTGGATCTGGTCACTGGCCAGCGCCAGATCGCGCAGTGCGTCCTCGGTGATGTCTGGTGATACCTCCAGGCGGTCCCGGACCTTGCCCTGGACCTGGACGACTGCGACAACCGTATCTTGCACCAGCAGCGACTCATCGACGGTTGGCCAGCCGGCGGTTGCCACCGAGGCTGGATATCCCAGCCGGTTCCACAGGTCCTCGGCGGTGTACGGAGCGAACAGGCTCAGGATGACAGCGACCGCCTCGGTGGCTTCCCGCACGGCCGGATCTGTTCCGCCGACACCCGAATCGATAGCCTTCCGCGTCGCATTGACCAGCTCCATCACCCGGGCGATGACAACATTGAACTTGTTGCCCTGCAGGAGCGTGGCACTGTCCGCCACCGTCCGATGGGTGATCGAACGCAGCGCACGGTCGCCGTCTGAAACGTCGATGCCGGGCGCGCTGGCGACGTCGAGACCCAGGCGCCAGGCGCGGGCCAGGAACTTCGACGAACCCGACGGCGAGACGTCAGCCCAGTCGACGTCGTCCTCGGGTGGGGAGGCGAACACCATGGTCAGGCGGATGGCATCGACGCCAAACTTGTCCAACTGCTGGCTCAGGTCGACGCCGTTGCCCAGTGACTTGCTCATGGCCTTGCCGCCGTTGAGTACCTGCCCCTGGTTCAGGAGTGCCGAGAACGGTTCGGTGAAGCTGATGAGTCCAAGGTCGAACAGCACCTTGGTGAAGAACCGGCTATAGAGCAGGTGCAGGATGGCGTGCTCCACGCCGCCCACGTACTGACCCACCGGCAGCCAGCGGTTCACCGCCTCGGAATCGAAGGGTGCATCGGTGGTATCCGGTGAAGCGAACCGCAGGAAATACCACGAGGAATCGACGAAGGTGTCCATGGTGTCGGTGTCGCGTTTGGCTGGCCCCCCGCACTGGGGACACTCGACGTTCATCCACTCCTCCACGGCGGCCAGTGGCGAGGTGCCCTTCGGCGAGAGATCTCCGCCGCGCAGGTCCTCGGGCAGCGTGACCGGCAGTTGGTCGTCTGGGACTGGCACTTCGCCGCAGGTTGGGCAGTGGATGATCGGGATCGGCGTGCCCCAGAACCGCTGCCGGGACAGCAGCCAGTCGCGCAGCCGGTAGTTGACTGTCTGTTCGCCGGTACCCTGCTCAGCGACCAGCTCGATCGCACGGGCAATGGCTTCGTCCTTGCTCAACCCGTCCAGCTCACCGGAGTTCACCAGGGTGCCGCCGCCGATCGTCGCTACACCGGTTACGGCGGGATCCTCAGCACCCGTGTCCACCACCATTCTCACTGGCAGATCGAAGGCCCTGGCGAAGTCGAGGTCGCGCTGGTCATGCGCAGGCACGGCCATGATGGCCCCGGTGCCGTAGTCGGCCAACACGTAATCGGCTGCCCACACCGGCAGCTTCTCACCGTTGAGCGGGTTGGTCGCCCACCGGCCGGTAAACACGCCGGTCTTCTCACGCTCGGTGGACTGGCGCTCAATCTCTGACAGGGACTTGATGCCTTCCCTGTACTCCTCCAGCTCGGCCCGATGGGCCTCGGCGACCAGCTCCAGGGCCAGCGGTGCGTCGGCGGCCACCACGAAGAACGTGGCGCCGTGCAGCGTGTCGGGGCGGGTAGTGAACACGGGGACACTCTGGGCTGGCTTTCCTTCGGCTTCTTCGATGACGAAGTCGACGTGCGCGCCCTCGGAGCGGCCAATCCAGTTGCGTTGCATGGCCAGCACACGCTCGGGCCAGTGACCCTGGAGCTGATCCATGTCGTCCAGCAGGCGATCAGCGTAATCGGTGATCTTGAAATACCACTGGTTCAGGCTCTTCTTCGTGACGGGGGTGCCGCAGCGCTCGCAGGCACCATTGACTACCTGCTCGTTGGCCAGCACCGTCTGGTCCTTCGGGCACCAGTTGACAGGCGAATCCTTGCGGTACGCCAGACCCTTTTCGAAGAACCGCAGGAACAGCCACTGCGTCCACTGGTAGTACCCCGGGTCGGACGTGTGCAGCCGCCGCGACCAGTCAACGCTGATGGCGTAGCGGCGGAACGATTTGGCCTGCGTCTCGATATTCGTGTAGGTCCACTCGGAGGGGTGGGCGTTGCGCTGGATCGCAGCGTTCTCGGCTGGCAGCCCGAAGGAGTCCCAGCCGATAGGGTGCAGCACGTCAAAACCCTGCTGACGGTAGTAGCGGGCGACGACGTCGCCCATTGCGAACGCCTCAGCATGCCCCATGTGCAGGTCACCAGAGGGGTACGGAAACATGTCCAGCACGTACCGTCGTTCCCGGGATCCGTCGTCGGCAGGCTTGAACGGCTGCAGCCGATCCCACTCCGCGGGCCACCGGGCTTCGATGTCGGCGAAATTGTAGGTGTTCTCGTCCGGCTGCCCGGCGTCGGCTTGCGTGCTCACTATCGTTGCCCTGTCCTCTTGATCAATTGCCCCTAGACACACAAAAGCCCCTCATCCAGGGAGGGGCGCGCAGCACTGTTGACTGTGC
>NZ_KI914723.1:106102-109902 GCF_000520515.1 Arthrobacter sp. H20 | reverse complement strand
AGGGGCGCGCCGCACTGTTGACTGTGCGGCTAGCTAAGGAGTTGTACTACAGACATGAACCTACTCTAGCGCAGATTGGCGTCAGCGACCCGCCATGCGGGTTACGATTATTATGGTGGGCGCGCCCGCAGGATACGCCTACCGCGCCGAGGCGGAGTGCGCCCCCGGCTGATCGGCCACCGGCCCCGCAAGGGGAATACCACCTGAGATCAGGATCCGATTGCAGTGGCCCGTCGCATTGTGAGGCACGATCGCATGACACAACTCTTCCCCATAGTCGATCCCGCTCCCGCAGCCCTCGGTGACGACGCCGTCGCCCTGGTCCGCCGCTGGCTGCACCTGGACGACTCCCGCCGCCCTGCGCCGACCGCCACTCGCGGGTCACGGTCGGCACAGCTACTGGCAGAGGTCCTCAAGGACGACGCCGGTCTCCAGTTCACCCTCGGATTCGTTGACCGGGTCATCCGGCCCCAGGACAACGCCGTCGCCGCCCGGAATCTCTCAAAGCTCGCCCGGCAGGCGCCGTCGTTCCTGCCCTGGTATATGCGGGGTGCCGTGAAGCTCGGTGGAGCGCTTGCTCCCACACTGCCGGGGATCGTGGTCCCGGTGGCGCAGCGGGTGCTGCGCGAGATGGTGGGACACCTCATTGTCGATGCCCGCCCCCAGAAGCTGGGCAAGGCAATCGCCGGGCTGAGGGGCGAATCGGTCCGCCTCAATATCAATCTGCTGGGTGAAGCGGTGCTCGGCCATGACGAAGCCGACGCGCGGCTCGCCGGGACCAGAGCGCTCCTGGCCCGCGACGACGTCGATTACGTCTCAGTCAAGGTGTCCTCGGTGGTGAGCACCATGAACCTGTGGGACTTCCACGAAACGGTGGAGCGCGTCGCAGAGCGGCTACTCCCGCTCTACCGGCTGGCCGCCTCGTCCCCCGCCCCGAAGTTCATCAACCTCGATATGGAGGAATACCACGATCTCGATCTGACGGTCGCGGTATTCAAGCGCATCCTCGGCACTGAGGAGCTCAAGCACCTCGAATCCGGAATCGTCCTGCAGGCCTATCTGCCGGACGCACTCGGCGCGCTGCAGGACATTACTGCCTGGGCGACTGAGCGCCGTGCCGGTGGAGGTTCGGCCGTCAAGGTGCGGCTCGTCAAGGGCGCCAACCTCGCCATGGAATTGGTTGACGCGAAGGTTCACGGCTGGGAGCCCGCCACCCTGCCATCGAAGGAAGCGACCGACACCAATTACAAGCGGTGCCTCGACTGGGCATTGCGCCCCGACAACGCTGAGGCGGTCAGGATCGGCGTCGCAGGCCACAACCTTTTCGACATCGCCTTTGCGCGCCTGCTCTCACTCGCCCGCGGCGTGGAGGACCGGATCGAGTTCGAGATGCTGCTCGGCATGGCCGAGGAGCAGGCTGAAGAAATCAAGAAGGACGTCGGCTCGCTCCTGCTCTACACACCGGTGGTGCACCCGGCCCAGTTCGACGTTGCGATCAGCTACCTGATCCGGCGGCTCGAAGAGAATGCCAGCCAGGAAAACTTCATGTCGGCGGTCTTCGAACTGAACAGGGATCCGCAACTGTTCGAGCGTGAGAAGAAGCGCTTCCTCGATTCCCTGGCTGCTGTGGACACGACGGTACCGGGCCCCAACCGTTCCCAGACGGTTGACCGGTTCGTTGACTGCGTTCCCGGCGACTTTGCCAACCAGGCCGACTCCGATCCTTCTCTTCCTGTGGTCCGGGACTGGGCGACAGCTATTCTGCAGCGGGTCCCGGGATCAACCCTGGGGGTCGGGTTGGTGGAGGCTTCCTGGCTGGACACCAACGACGACGTCGAGCGCACCATCGCTGCGGCCCTTGCCGGCCAGCAGGAATGGGCCTCCCGCACCGGAGCCGAACGGGCGGTGGTGCTGCGGAGCGCTGCCGCTCGACTCGCGGCGATTCGTGGTGACCTGGTGGAGGTTGCTGCCAGCGAGACCGGCAAGACAGTTGCCGAGTCCGATCCGGAGATTTCCGAAGCGATCGACTTTGCCAACTACTATGCGCTGCTCGCCGAGGAACTGGACCAGGTGGAGGGCGCCAAATTTGTCCCTGCACGCCTGACTGTTGTGACTCCGCCGTGGAACTTCCCGGTGGCCATAGCCGCCGGATCGGCTCTGGCACCGTTGGCTGCGGGAAGCGCCGTCGTCGTGAAGCCTGCGCCGCAAGCGAAGCGGTGCGCGGCGGTGCTGGTGGAGGCATTGTGGGAAGCCGGGGTGCCCCGGGAGGTCCTGCACTTCGCTGACGTCGAGGAGGGCCCAGTGGGGCAGCATCTGATCTCGCACCCGTCGGTGGATCGGGTGATCCTGACTGGTGCCCACGACACGGCGAAGCTGTTCCGCAGCTGGCGGCATGACCTGCCCCTGCTCGCCGAGACCAGCGGCAAGAACTCACTGATCGTCACCCCCAGCTCCGACCTGGACCTGGCTGCTGCCGACGTCGTGAAGTCGGCGTTCGGGCATGCCGGGCAGAAGTGTTCGGCTGCCTCACTGGTGATTCTGGTGGGGTCGGCCGGGAAGTCGGCGCGGTTCCGGAACCAGATGGTCGACGCCGCTGCCTCCCTGAAGGTCGGGTACCCCGAAGACGCGGCTACCGAGATGGGGCCCGTGATCGAGCCTGCTGAAGGCAAGCTGCGTGATGCTCTGACAAAGCTGGGCGACGGCGAGACATGGTTGGTCAAGCCCAAGCAGCTGGACAATACTGGCCGACTGTGGAGCCCGGGGGTCCGCGCGGGTGTTAAGCCCGGAAGCTACTTTCACCTCACCGAGTTCTTTGGGCCGGTCCTGGGCGTGATGCACGCCAACTCACTCGAACAGGCCATCGAGTGGCAGAATGCCAGCCCATATGGGCTGACGGCAGGTATCCACACCATGGATAGCGATGAACTGGAGCTCTGGCTGGAGACCGTCCAGGCGGGCAATCTCTACGTCAACCGCGGCATCACTGGAGCAATTGTTCAGCGTCAGCCGTTCGGTGGCTGGAAGCGGTCGGCCGTGGGGCCGGGCGCTAAGGCTGGTGGCCCCAACTACCTGATGCACCTTGGCAGCTGGCAGCCGGTTGAGCTGCACCCGGGTAACGTTCATGCTCCGTTGAGTGGGCCGGTACGGGATCTGCTGCACGCAGCCGATATCCCCGCCGTCGACCAGGGGTTTTTGGCCCGTGCGACCGCCGACGACCAGCGCCACTGGGTGAAAGCTTTCGGCGCCAACCGCGACGTCTCGGGGCTCGGAGTGGAACGCAATGAATTCCGCTACGTTCCGGGCACGGTGACGGTGCGGCTCAACGAGGCCGGCACCCTGGCGTCCCTGGTCCGAGTGGTCGCGGCCGGTCTGCGTGCTGGAGCAGCTCTTCGAGTTTCTTCGGCCCACCCCCTGCCTCCAGCGCTGACTGCGGTCTTGTCGGCGCACAACATCGACCACCGGGTGGAGGACGACACCGCGTGGCTGAAACACGCGCCCGCGGCTTCCCTTGGCCGGGTGCGGCTGATCGGTGGCGGCTACTCGGAACTGTGTGCAGCCACGGACGGCGATCCGGATGTGGCGATCTACGCCGGACCGGTCACTGAAGCGGGGCGCCTCGAAATGCTTCCGTTCCTGCACGAGCAGGCAGTGTCCATTACGGCGCACCGGTTCGGTAACCCAGACAGCGTCTCGCATACGGTGCTCCACTAGGCGCGTTTGCTGGGGGGTTTTACTTGCCCCTTTCGCGCTAAACATCTTCGCCGAGCGGTGAGATCTGGCGGGTTCGGACATTCCGGACC
>NZ_KI914723.1:99603-106002 GCF_000520515.1 Arthrobacter sp. H20 | reverse complement strand
GGCGGGTGTGTTTAGGGCTAAACCGCGTGGATCGATTGTTCCTGCCACTGGGCATAACTCAGCCCGGTGGCGGAAACGATCCAGCTTATTCGGCCATTGGTTGGCCGGCCGGTCACAACGGCGGCAGCAGCGCTCGGGCTCTTGAACGCATAGGGCCGAGCAAACCGACGGAGACCGCCGATGTCTTCAAATGTTCCGTCCATGCGGAGTCGTTCGTAGAGCTTCTGGTATCCGGTGTGCCCGCTTACCCACTTGCTTCGCACTGCGGATCCTTCGTAGACAATGAACTCACCGTCGATTTCCTGACCACGCGCGGTTCCTCCGCCTGACGGAACGCCTAGTTCGAATACCGGTGACGAGGCCTTAGGCCCGTCCGGATCCGTCGCCTCCGACTCGTTGCGTGGTACTTCTCTGAACGCATCGATACCAAGCAGCGGAAGCACAATCCGTGCCTGGCTGATGAAGTACTCCATGTCCGAGATATCGGCCTCAGGCAACGGCAACCTGGGTGGTGCGGTCCTATTCACTATGGTGGTTCGGTCGGCCAATTTGCCAAGCTCAATGAAACGGCTTTCCAGATAACGGACGTGCGCCTTTGTCAGGTTTGCGTCCTTACTGGTGAGCAGCAGTGCCCGCGTCCAGAAGTCCTTGCCACCCTCCAGTTCCCCGCGGTTATGCATCTTCAGGCGCGTGCTGACATCATCACCTTCTCCGATGTACAACATCTGGTCGTCTGGGTCTTCCTCGTTCACTCCGGTCAGAAAATACACACCGGTCTTCGCAGCCTCCGGGCGCGCAAGGAGAACCGCTAGGTCCGAACGGGATCCGGCAACAATCTGACCGGTCCAGTTCATGATTTCGGCGGTCAGAAGTCCACCCGGCATTCCGTCGGTCAAGAATAGCCGGACCTGTCTACCGGTCACCATTGCTGATCTCGCTGTCCGTTGTGGGTCGGGATGTGCCTCGCGCCACCGTTCAGCCGCGTGCTTCGGCGTAGCGGGGCGCCATGGATTCCATCTGCTCCATCACGAGCTTGATGGCGGCCGGTTGCTTGTCGGGCGGGTAGCCGTTCTTTACAAGCAGCCGCTTGATGGAGGAGCGCAGCTTCGCCCGGACGTCGTCGCGCACCGTCCAGTCCGTCCGCACGTCCCGTTGCATCACTGCCACCAGGTCACGCGCGATCTGCGCGAGAATCCCCTCACCCTGCACCTCGACCGCCGATTCGTTCTGTGCCACGGCGTCGTAGAACGCCAGTTCGTCCTCATTCAGTGGCGGTGAGAACTTTGCGCCACGGGCCGCCTCCGCCGCAACTTCCTTTGCCAGCGCGACCAGTTCCGCGATGACCTCGGCTGAGGTGAGCTGCTGATTCGTGTACCGGTTCATCAGCTCGGTGATCCGGTCCGAGAAGGCACGCTCACGGATCACGTTGTTGCGGGTGGTCTTCGCCGATTCCTCTGCCACCAGCTTCCGCAGGGCCTCGATGGCGAGCTGCGGGTTCCTGGCCTGCTGCGTCTTCGCGATGAACTCAGGGGTCAGGTCGCCCAGCGACGGCTTGGGCATACCTGCGGCTTCGTAGATATCGAGGATCTCCCCGGTCGACGTCGACGTCGCGATCAGGTTCCCAAGCAGCCGCGCGATGTCCTCGGGTACTGGCTCGCCACGGGATTGCCGGTCATCAGCGTCGAACTTCGCCATGTAGACGCGAATTTCCTCGTACACCTGGATCTCGGGGCGGAGTTCGGCCAAGTTCTGCGCCCCGGAGCACAGGGCCCAAGCCCGCGACAGCTGACTCGAGGCCTTCCGGTACCGTTCCGCGAGCGTCTCGGCGCCGTCGTCGGGCTGGTTGCCCGGCGTCAGTGCACTGCGCAGGTAGTTGACCGAGCCAGCGACAGCATTCTTGAAGGCCTTGGGCGTACCTGCACGGTAGACGGCATGCCAGTCGTAGCCGGCGAGCATCTCGCGCAACATCTCCACCAGGGATTTGGTGAGCTCGACCGCCTCGTCAATATTCCTGCCGATGGGTTTGTTCTGCTGGTCGGTCTTGGAATACTCAGCCAGCGCCTTGGCTAGATTGTCGGCCAGCGGCGCATACGCCACCAGCAGCCCATCCTGCTTGCCGCGGAACGTCCGGTTTACCCGCGCCAGCGTCTGCATCAGCAGTGCGCCCTTCAGCGGACGGTCCAGGTACAGGGTGTGCAGCGGCGGCGAGTCGTACCCGGTGAGCATCATGTCTTTGACGATCACTATCTCGAGATCGTCGTCGACATTCCGCAGGCGCTCCTTGATGGTCGCGTTCGCCGAGTCCCGGCGCACATGGTCGACCACGGGCGGGACGTCCGACGGCGTCCCGGAGTAGACCACCTTGATCTTGCCTTTGTCGAGGTCATCCGAGTGCCAGTCGGGACGCAGCGCGATGATGGCTGTATACAGGTTGGCGCAGATCTCCCGGGTGCCGCCCACAATCATGGCCTTGCCGGGCGACTCGATGAACTGGCGCATCTTGCCTGAACGATTCTCCCAGTGCGTCACCAGGTCTTCCGCGAGGGCCGCGATGCGTTGCGGTGCCCCGTAGACGGCGTTCACGACGGCGACGCTCGCCTCGATCCGTGCCCGCTCGGTGTCGTCCAGGCTCCGGGTGATGTCGTCGGCCGCCTGGTCGAGGGTTTCCTCGGTGACGTCCTTGGCAAGCGCCACCTTGATCAGCCGTGGTTCGAAATACACGGGAACGGTGGCGCCGTCGTCGACCGCCCGGCTGAGGTCGTAGATATCGATGTACTCGCCGAACACGTCACGCGTGTTACGGTCGTCGAAGGAGATGGGGGTGCCGGTGAACGCGATCAGCGTGGCCCGCGGCAGCGCGTCGCGCAGGTGGCGGGCGTAGCCGTCGAGGTCGTCGTAGTGGCTGCGGTGCGCTTCGTCGACGATCACAATGATGTTCCGCCGGTCCGAGAGCAGCGGATGGTCCACGCCAGCGTCCTTCTCCTCCTGGCTGCGGCCGAACTTCTGGAGGGTGGTGAAGTAGATGCCGCCGGTGGTTCGACTGGCGAGTTCCTCACGCAGTTCGGCCCGGCGGCGGATCTGCCGTGGTTTCTCCGGGAGCAGGAGGCTTTGCGCGAAGGTTTCGTACAGTTGGCCGTCGAGTTCATTGCGGTCGGTGATCACCACGATGGTGGGGTTCAGGAGTTTCGGGTGCCGGGTGACCTGGTTGGTGTAGAGCTCCATTTCCATGGACTTGCCTGAGCCCTGGGTGTGCCAGACGACGCCGGCCTTGCCGTTGCTCGCGACCGCCAGGACGGTGCTGCCGACGGCCTTGGACACGGCGAAGTACTGGTGGGGCTTGGCGATGCGCTTACTCAGCCCGTCAGCGTTCTCGTCGAAGGCGGTGAAGTTGCGGGTCAGCTGGACAAACCGTTCAAGGCTGTAGAGGCCGTCGAGGGCGAGATCCAATTCAGTGACCGGCTCGCCGTCGACCAGGGCGTCGCGCGCAACCGGCTTACCGTCGTCGTCGACATTCCAGGGCGAAAAGTGGTTCAGCGGGGTGAACGGCGTGCCGTATTTGGCGAGGATCCCGTCCGAGGCGAGGGTGAAGACACAGAAGCGGAAGGCGAGCGGGAACTCGCGCAGGTAGGTCTGCAGCTGGGCGTGCGCGGCGGGGACGTCGGCCGAGCGGCTCCCAGCTCTCTTGAGTTCGATCACGCTGACGGGCATGCCGTTGCAGTAGAGCACGACGTCGAAGCGTCGTTTGTGGTCGCCCTGGCGGAGGGTGACCTGGTTGACGGCGAGCCAGTCGTTGTCGTCGGCGTCGGCGCTGAGGACGCGGAGGGTGGGATTGTGTTCGGTGCCGTCGGTGTCGATGTAGCTGATGCCGCGGAAGCCGTCGGTCAAATAGGCGTGGATGCGGTGGTTCTCGGTGATGGCATCGGTCGACTTGGGGGCAGCGATCTCGGCAACGGCCTGCTGCAGGTACTGCTGCGGCACAGTGGGGTTGAACTTCCTCAGCGCTGCTAGCAACCGTGGCCGGATGAGCAGATCATCCCAGGTCTCGCGCTCCCCCGATCCGGGCGCGATGGACTCGCCGGTGCCCGGTCGCCAGCCGAGTTCGGCCAGCTGTTCCATGGCGAGGCCCTCCCAGAGCGCTTCGCTGAGACCTGTCACTGCTGTCATACTATTTCCCCCAGTGTGTTGCCGATCACTGGCTCCAGTCTAGGTTCCGTCGGTGACACCTTATGACCGAGGCGGCCTCACCCTCACTGGTGGGATTCCGACTTCATGTACTTCCAATGAAGTTGCGATAGCTCGATAAGATTGCCGCGGGCACCATCCCGGAAGTGGCATCATGACCAACCCCATCCACAGCTACTACCGTCATCCGCGCGGGTGGTTCACCGTGTATATGCCTCGGCAACGCGAAGTCAGACCTCACACGATCACCGTGTGCCGCCACACCTGGAAAATGCTCCTGCGCTACGTCGCTGAGATCCGCGGGGTCCCACTCGAGCACGTGACGTTCTCGATCATTGGATACTGAGATGCACGGCGTCAGGCGTCGCGTCGGTGCAGCGTGACTGCGGCCGCCGCGAGAGGGACGATAGCGTAGGCGGCCATCACGATCAGGCTCGCCTGTGTGGAGAGGTAGGCACCCTGCGTCTCGGCTGCTCCGGTGGTGAGCAACGCTGAGGACGCCGGCAGCGGTAGGTAGCTGACGATGGTCTCTACCCAGTCCAGGCGGATGAAGCTGAGGGTGCCGGGCAGTAGCAGCAGGACGGTCAGGGCTACGGTCACGCTGGCGGCGGTGGAGCGCAGGAGCGTGCCGATGCCGAGGGAGAACAGGGCGGCGGCGATGAGGGAGTAAAGGGTGCCGCCGACCACCCGCCAGGTGCCCGGGTCGTCCAGCGCTGGGACGAGGTCGTACTGCGAGAGCTGGAGCATGGTGACGACGTAGGAGAGGGTCGCGCTGACGAGGGTCACTGCGGCCGTCAGCACAATCAGGACGAGGGCTTTGGCGCCAAGGACGGGGATCCGGCTCGGAACAGCCGCGAACGTGGAGCGGATCGTGCCGGTGGCGTATTCCCCGGTGATGAGCAGGGCGCCCAGGACGGCGATGGTGAGCATGCCGAAATGGAAGCCACCTGCGATGACCTCGGCACCATGCATCTGCTCGATGCCCTGGGCCAGGGCGGGATCGTCGGTCGTGGCGCTCAAGGACATGGCGGAGGCCAGGGCCACCAGCGTGATCACTGCGGCGGTGGAGGCCAGCGCCCACCACGTCGAGCGCAGGGACAGCAGCTTAATCCATTCCCCACGCAAAACCCCCGCGAAGGTGGGATGCACCTGCGCAGCGGCGAGCGGGTTGGTGGCGGGTGAGGTCATCGGGGGGTCATCGGTCAGTGTGCTCATCGGTTCTGGCCCTTCTGGTCTGTCGTGCTGTGGGCGGTGGTGGGCTCGGAGCGGTACTCGACCGCGTCCTGGGTCAGGAACATGTACGCCTCTTCGAGGCTGGCGCGGCGTGGGGACAACTCGTAGAGCGGCAGCCCGTTTCGGAAGGCGACCTCGCCGATGTGCTCCGCGGTAATCCCGCCGACCTCGAGCATCCCGGCCTCCGGAGAGGTGATGGTCACGCCGTCGGTGGCCAGGGCGGCGGCGAGCTCACCGGAGCGCGGGGATCGCACCCGCACAGCGCCGCTGGCGACGGAATCGATGACCTGTTGGACCGAGCCGGCGGCGATGATGTGCCCGCGGCCGATCACGAGGAGCTGGTTGGCGGTCTGGGACATCTCGCTCATCAGGTGCGAGGACAGGAACACGGTCCGTCCCTCGGCGGCCAGGTCGCGCACCAGCTGGCGAACCCACTGCACGCCCTCAGGGTCGAGCCCGTTGACCGGCTCGTCGAGGATGAGCGTCCGGGGGTCACCCAGGAGTGCGGCGGCGATGCCCAGGCGTTGGCTCATGCCGAGGGAGAACCCGCCGACGCGCTTGGTCGCGGCCCCGGCCAGGCCGGTCATCTCGATGACCTCGCTGACGCGGGAGGTCTTGATGTTGTGGGTGGCGGCCATCGTACGCAGATGCGAGCGGGCGCTGCGGCCGGGGTGCACGGCCTTGGCGTCGAGCAGGGCGCCGACCTCCCGCAGCGGGGAACGGTGCTGCCCGTAGGGCTTGCCGTTGACCGTGACGGTGCCCGACGTCGGCCGGTCCAGTCCCATGATCAAGCGCATCGTCGTGGACTTGCCGGCACCGTTCGGGCCGAGGAACCCGGTCACGGTGCCGGGCGCGATGGTGAAGCTGAGGGTATCCACAGCGGTCTTTTCGCCGTAGCGCTTGGTGAGCTCATGTGCCTCGATCATGACCGTGACCTTCCTGGGCGTTGGTGGGACTGGCGGATCTGATACGGCGGCTCGGGCA
>NZ_KI914723.1:80272-99503 GCF_000520515.1 Arthrobacter sp. H20 | reverse complement strand
GACCTGCCGGTAGGGGCCTTGGTAGGCCCCTACGCGACGGGGACTGCTCTTGGGTTCACGCTTGCTGCTGGGCGCGAACGGCTTCACGGTCCGGGTTGGTCGGCATGGTCGCCGACAGTGCGGTGCGGGGCCAGGTCCAGGCGGAGCGCAGGATGAAGGCCAAGATCAGCAACTCGACTCCGATGGTGAGGCCGTAGTAAAAGGCCCAGTCCCAGGTCGCGCCTGCCGCGTTGAAGACGGAGAGGGGGATGAAAAGCAAGGCAACGACGAGGTTCGCGGCGCGGTTCGCCCGGGCGGGCAGCGTCATCGAGAGCAGCACCATCAGGCTCGGGATCGCTATGATCACGAAGAAAATGGAAATCAATGTCCCGGTGATATCGAAGACAAAGATCTCGCCACCCCGGATTTCGTCAATTTCGCCGGGCTGGTAGAGGTGGAAGTAGTCGATGTAAATGACGAGGAACATGAAACTGGTCCATGCGGCCGCGAGCTTGGCCTGCACCGGGATTCGCGGGTTGTCGAGCAGGGTCGGGGTTTTCGTTTGGAGGGTCATCGGTTTTACTTTCGATTGGAGCGGTCCGTCCGCCGGAGTGGCGGCAGGTTTGGTCGTGCTTTCGTACGGGTTGGGTCGTTCTCGTCGGTCCTGTCGGTCCGGTCGTCAGACGGTGATCACGACCTTCCCTCGGGTGTGGCCGGCCCCGACGTAGCGGAGGGCGTCGGCCGCTTCGTCCAGGGGGTAAGTGCGGTCGATGACGGACCTGATCTGCCCGGTCGTGAGCAGCTCGGCCAGGGTGAGCAGGTCTTGGCGCTTCCCAACCGACATGAAAGGCTTCAGCTGCTGACGGGTGAACCCGGACAGCACACGCGCTTTGACGATCCGACCGAGGGGGCCGAACCAGCGGCCCCCTCGTCCGCTGTTGGGGATCAGGGTGCCGGTGGGCGTCAGCGCTCGGCGGACAGCCGCCAGGGGCTGGGCTTCCACGTTGTCGAGGATGACGTCGTAGCGCTTCTCGCTGCGGGTGAAGTCGGTCCTCGTGTAGTCAATGATGTGGTCGGCACCGAGTGACCGGACCAGGTCGACGTTCCGGGTGCTGCACACACCCGTCACCTCGGCACCAAACGCCTCGGCGATCTGTACAGCGAAGGAGCCCACGCCGCCTGACGCGCCCGTGACCAGCACCGTCTGGCCCGGTCGAACGATCGCGATCTTGCGCAATGCCTGCAACGCCGTCATCGCCGAGGTGGCCACCGCTGCTGCGTCCACGACCGACAGGTTGGCAGGCACGGGCACGAGGTTGTCCGCCGGGACGCAGGCGTACTCCGCGAGCGCTCCAGCGGTGCTCCAGCCGAACACCTCGTCGCCGGGGCGGAGGGCGGTGACATCCTTCCCGACTGCTGCCACCACGCCGGCGAGGTCCATGCCAGGGATACCGTGGCGCGGCCGGCGGAGCCCGTACACCAGGCGCACCATGTACGGCTCGCCGGTCATGACGAAGTAGTCGCCAGGGTGTACCGAGGCCGCGCCCACCTGGACGAGCACATCGCCTGGCCCGGGTAGCGGTAGCCCGACGTCGGACAACTCGAGCACTGAGGGCGGGCCGTAGCGGTGCTGGACAGCGGCCCGCATCGTCGCCGCCCCGCCCAGACTCGCCCCCGGCACCAGGGGTGCTCCGGCATTTGATCGCTGTTCGTTTCCCACAGAAGCCTCCTTACGTCCAAGCAACGACTTTCGCTTCTCGTACACCGTACGACGTACGTTGTACGATAGAGTGTGAGCGTACGCTGTACTAATGTCAAGCATTTTGAGAAAGCGAGGAATTTGTGTCCGCTAGGGAACAACGCCAGGTCGCGTCAGACGCGGGGCTGACCAAGCACCGGGTGGTGGTGGAGGCGATCCGGCTTGCCGACCGCGAGGGGGTCGAAGGGTTGAGCATGCGCCGGCTGGCTCGCGAGCTTGGCGCGGGCGCGATGTCGCTCTACCACTACGTGGCGAGCAAGGAGCAGTTGCTGGACGCGATGATCGACGTCGTGTTCGAGGAGATTGAGCTCCCGCCCGAGGAGACCGACTGGCAGTCGGCGATGCGACGGCGTTCGGTATCCGCCCGACAGGTTCTCGCGCGCCACCCGTGGGCGATTGGCCTTATGGACTCGCGGACATCGCCGGGGTCCGCGCACCTCCGCCATCGCGAGGCTGTCACCGCCTGCCTGCGGAGGGCGGGTTTCTCAGTCTTGATGGCGACGCACGCCAACTGGCTGCTCGACAGCCTTGTCTACGGTTACGCCCTGCAGGAAGCCAACCTGCCGTTCGATACAGCCGAAGAGTTCGCGGACATGGCCGAGGACGTCTACCTGCCCCAGCTTCCTCCAGACGAGTTCCCCTACCTCAACGAGTCCGCCGCGGCACTCGTCGCTGCCGACTACGACCCGGCGGAGGAGTTCATCTTCGGCCTCGATCTCGCCCTGGCCGCCCTCGAACCCCTGAGAGCCTCCGCATAGCGACGCTTACGGACTGTCCTGCGTCTCTCTGCACCCCAGATCCGATCCGTAACCGTCGTGTTGTAGTGGGCTCGAAGCGCTCGCTGGTCGAACTCAGCACGGCCTTCGACAAGATCTGGACTCCTCCAACCCCTGCGAAGCAAGACCGGCACGAGTCCCGGCCCCCTATCCGGTGGCTACAGGGGATTGGGCTGAAGGAAGCTCCCTCATCGGCGACGTCCACCCCGACCAGTCTCTTGACGTTGCCACCGCTGCTGCCTTCCGCTGGATAGGTCGACGAACCTACCCAGCGGCGCCGACTTTGTCAGACGAGTTCCTCGACCAGCACCTCTGCTTCTTTGATCCGCAAATTCCCGGACATGAGCTGGGGCAACAGAGCGTCACGGGTGGCAGCAAGCGTCTCGTTCTCTGCACGAGACTGGACTGCGAGGAGTCCGACACTTGTGATCTTCCCTTGAAGCTCCGGTTCGACCTCCCTAGGGTCTACCACGAGTGTGTCCAAGAGGTCAGCTGGCCTAACTCGTTGATGGCTGCCTGACGTACCGGCAACCTTCGATTCCAGAGTTGCACCGAATGAAGGCTGCAAAAGCTCCGCCCACAAGAACGTGGTCGACGAATGAGAAGGCTCAAGGACGAGGAACTCGGTAGATGCCAGACCTGGAATTGCTGGAACCTCCGCTACGTTCCAAACTCTGGGGAAACGCGGATTAAGCTTCGAAATCAGCACAGAGGGCTGCTTAACCTCAAATTTGGAACTTTTGATATCGACTGGCCGTGTGACTTCAGCAGTCTGGCCAGCGTCGAACGCCGGAAGGCTGAAATGAGCCACTTCATTGGCAGCCACCAGTGACGGGTTGATCGTCGCCTTATGCCGTTCGACAATACTCCCCAGGGGAACCGTTGGTTTATGACGGGCCAGCGAGAGAAGAGCGAGGTCCTTAGCTGCGTCAATAAGTTTGGTGTTGGCGGCGATCTTATCGTCGAGCGCCCCCAACACCTCCGCGATTGCTCGTTGCACGTGAGGTTCCGGCATAGCGATTGGAACCGCCGAAAGAATTGAAGTGTTCAGGTTCGGCATTGTTGCCCCTACCGCATGCCGGACAATCCATTCGCGAACATCGGCAGTTCCGAGCAGGTAGGACAGAAATACTGGATCGTGCGGACTTTCGGACCCGAGGCGAACGCGAAGGCAACCCGTTCCGCACAACCAACCAACGTTGTGAGCTCGGATAAGGGAACGCTTCTCGACGTCGCCTCGACGAGAGTACACAATGTCTCCATACTCCACGCGATACTTCGACAGTCTTTGGGCGTCTGATTCAGTGATTCGGGCTATGCCATCCTCATCGAGAAAGTTGTCGCCGATGTTCTGTGGCATGATGCTCGGAATTCCATCACTCACGTAGTCAGCCGCGTGAAGCTGACTGCCGAATGGCCCTGTCTGAACTCCACCGCCCCCTTCCGAGCAGAGCTCACCGAGCGTGACATCTCGCCACCCGCTCACGAGACCCGCCCCAACTGCTGCCGCACGACCGCCGCCAACCGCTCCGACTCAGCGAACTGCTCAAACAACTCAGCCGACAAGCGTGCAATCTTCTCCTCGATCGGCTCACCGTCGTCCTCAACGTCGGCTGCTCCGACATACCGGCCAGGCGTCAGCGCGTAGTCAGCTGCCTTGATCTCCGCTAGCGGTACCGACTTGCAGAAGCCTGCGACGTCGTCGTACTCGATTCCCGACCCCTGAGCCGACGCTGACCCGCGCCACGCGTGATAGGTCTCGGCGATCTTTGCGATGTCCTCGTCCGCCAGGGCGCGCTCGGCGCGGTCCACCATGTAGCCCAGATTCCGCGCATCGATGAAGAGCACCTCACCGGACCGGTCGACGGCTCCCGAGGACTTGTCCTTAGCAAAGAACCACAGGCAGACAGGGATGCCGGTGCTGCGGAACAGCTGAGTGGGCAGGGCGACCATGCAGGAGACCAGGTCGGCCTCGACCAGTTGCGCACGGATGTCACCCTCGCCGCCGGAGTTTGACGACATGGAACCGTTAGCCATCACCACTCCGGCGCTGCCGCCCGGGGCGAGCTTGGAGATGATGTGCTGGATCCACGCATAGTTGGCGTTGCCGACCGGAGGGACGCCGTACTTCCAACGGGGGTCACTTTCGGAACGGGCCCAGTCCTTGATGTTGAAGGGCGGGTTCGCCATGATGAAGTCGGCCTGCAGATCCGGGTGCTGGTCACGTGCAAACGTGTCGCCCCAGCGGCTGGCCAGATTCCCGTTCAGCCCGTGGATGGCGAGGTTCATCTTCGCCATCCGCCAGGTGCGCTCGTTCAGCTCCTGACCGTAGACGGAAATGCTCGACCCCTCCTTATTGTGCGACTCAAGGAACTTCTCCGTCTGCACAAACATGCCACCCGACCCACAGCACGGGTCATAGACGCGCCCGTGATCGGGTTCCAAGACCTCGACCAGCACGCGGACGACGTCGGCCGGCGTGTAGAACTCCCCACCCCGCTTACCCTCGGCCTTCGCGAATTTCTCCAGGAAGTACTCGTACACCTCGCCGAGCAGGTCGCGCGCTTTCGTGGCTCCCTGCCCGGTAAACCGTGCGGAGTTGAAGAGGTCCAGCAGCTCACCCAGACGGCGCTGGTCGATGTTGTCCCGGTTGAAGATCCGCGGCAGCGTTGCCGCGAGCGACGGATTGGCGCCCATGACGGCGTCCATCGCATCATCGATCAGCTCGCCGATGGTCTTGGCCGCTTCACCGTCCGCTGCCTGCGTGCCCTTGGCATTCTGCGCCAGATAGATCCAGCGTGCCTGCGTGGGCACCCAGAACACGCCCCGCCCGGTGTACTCGTCGACGTCGTCGATCATCTGAGCAATCTGGTGCTCGCCGAACCCGTCGGCCCCAAGTTCGGCCTGGATCTGCTCCCGCCGTTCATCGAACGCGTCGGACACGTACTTCAGGAACACCAGCCCCAGGATTACATCCTTGTACTGGGACGCGTCCATGGAGCCGCGCAGCTTGTCCGCCGCCTTCCACAGGGTGTCCTTGAGTTCCTTCATGGTGGACGGCAGGGCATCCACCTTCACTTTCGGGGGCACTAGGGTGTTCCTTCCATCGGGGCGGCGGGGGTGTGTTCGCCGAGGGTCACGGTGTTGCTCGCTACGCCGTCCATGATCAGCGTAGCGAGTTGAGTGAGTTGGTTGACGCGTTCCAGCGCGGCGAGCCGCTCCTGCTCGACGGCGTCGAGAGTGCGGCTGAGAAGATCTCGCTGGTCGACGTCGACCGCGCGGACCGTCCACAACCTCCACCGCCGAGCCGTCGGCGGCTGGCTGTTGATGTCTTCGGCGAGCAGCCTGGCTACCAGCCCCGGCTGACCTCTGCCGGGTTGTCCCCCGTCAACAACCCGGAGGATGCGGGCTGGATATGCAACAGCGGCTGCCCCCTCACAGTCGACGATTGCACAGGGCTTCGGTCCGGTGCAGAAGACGACATCGCCCGGCTCGGTCAACCGGCCCGCCGGGTATTGCGTAGCGAACCTGAACCGATCCATTGTCGCTGGCGGACCGGCTTCGAGCAGAGACCCTACGGTGAACACCCTGATTGTGCCGGGCGCGCCGGGTTCTCTCTCTAAAAGGTCAGGTACTTCGATCCGGTTTCCGGGGAGGTAGGCCACAGCTCCGGCGTCGGCCAGATCTCCGAGAACCCTCTCGACCGGGCTTTCCGGGTTCGGCGTTGGACTCACCGGCACATCAAGACTCCGAGCGGTCTCCGGAAGTTCGAGTGATGACAGGAGTTTCTCGATGGCTAGCACCGCGTCCGCTGGCTGAGCGGTCCTGTTGCGTGGAAGTGGCCGAGCCCTGACCAGCGAACCGCGTGCTGCGAGCATCGACGACGTCCTCACGAGTCGCGCAAAGCGAAACGCATGGCTCTCCACCGATCGCCGATTCCCCATGGCAGCGGCGAGATCGCTGACCAGATCATCGATGTCCGTCGTGGACAGTATCGATCCGGAGAGGTCGGACACCATCGTCCACCGATCAGCCAAGGCCACCTCGCCGTGCGCGGGGCCAAGTACCCACAGAGCCATCGCCCGGCGCGGTTTCGACTTCAGCAAACCTTGAGGCAAGCGGACGACGGCGCGCAACCGACCCGTACGCAAAATGGCTGACCGGATAGCGTCGCTCTCCCCCGCCGGCCCGTCCAAACTCAACGGATCACAGAGCGCGCTCGCGGGACCGATCACAATGGCGCGTTCATCATCGGTGAGCTGCAGACAGATCCTATCGATGGTGTTCAGGACCGCGACGTCGTCCGGGTCCTGGTTCTCCGCGTGAGGGAACTGGGCCAGATGAAGTCCCGAGGTATGCGCGTCGAACAGGCCGTCGTCGTCCGCTCCCTCAAGCACCAGGCCGTGGGTGTACAGACGACGCAAACCACGCCGAGATGCTGCCGAGTGGGTTCCCTTCCAGGCGAGGGCACACCGAACGGGTCCATCGCCTTCATTCAGCTGCAGCAGAATGTCGCTGTTTCCCGGGGAGTGATCCACGATTAGCCTTGAACCGTCTCGCGGGCTGAGCAGCGCGGCTACCGCGGCAGAAACCAGGCTGACGGCATCTTGGTGGATTTCCTCACTTCGCAGTCCGAGCCGCCGCTCGGACGTGAGCAGCAGGTCGAATGCTGCTGCCGGGCTATAGGCCGCGTCCGCCAACGCGTCCGCCGTCGCCGCAAGGAAAGCAAGCTGGTCGCCTGCCGCTTCCATTTCGCGATAGAGGCTTTGATCTCGCGGGTCGTGGTCGTCAGCCAGATCCAGTAGCTCGACCTTGGTCAGTCCGCTCAGTCGCTCACCGCTGAGAACCTTCAGGCACAGCAGGGCCGTCAGAGCCTCGACTTCTGCCTGGTCGGTGGACATGCCGGAACGGAATGCATCGGCGTCGAGATGAGCAGAGGGGTTGTTGCCGCGACCTGTCTCGTGGAGCCACCGACTAATCTCAGTGGAATCGTATGTCGGGTGGCTTGATGAGCTGTTGGCCGGCGCTGGAAAGGGAAGATCGGCGTCTCGGTAGCGGCGCCGCCACATGGAGACCACCGGACGTGCAACCTGGGCCAGGCGGGCAACATCGGCAAGGGACATATCGGCCTTGGTCATATTCGGCATGCCTCCTCTTCAATCCGCGGTCCTAGGACCTGACCCTACCTGCTTAGCGCCCGCAAGCACCTCATCACTTGATAAAGGGGGTTATCGCCGAAAACGCGGGGATAGCGTCGTTGCGGACCGTAGCGTTCTTTCCACGAGCTCTACAACCACCGATCAAAGGACCGCCATGAAGTACATTCGCCAGATCCATTTGGATAGCCCCGGCACAAGAAGCGAGCACATCTCCCGGGTGAACCATTCGGACACCCCTACCGGCCCGCTGTCCGAATCCTCCAGGACGAAGATCGTGCAGCAGATTACGGCTGGCTCTGAGACCTACCAAAGCCGTAACACCAACGGCGCCGAGGCCCCGGTGGTGGTGAGGACCAGCGGACTGGGAATCAAGTACATCGCCACTGTCAGCGACGGTCGCGAGAACAACAATCTACTGAGTCTTCCTAAGTACTGAGCAACCCACAGTCTGCGGTTGGAAGCGGCATGGGGGCCGCTTCCAACCGCTCCTTACCCAACAGCACTCTCTTCAGAAGGATCTTGCAATGAAAATTAACTTGGCAATCTACGCAGTCGGACTACTTGCGCTCACCGGCTGTTCGACCGCGGAGTCCGATACAGCAGAGACGCCGGAGACAGCAGCTGTAAGCTCGACCTCTCCGGTCGATTCGACTCCGCCATCGGAGCTTGTGGCGACACCGTCCGCGACATCATCGCTCGCGCCTTCTGTGACATCGACGCCTGCGGAGGTCGAGGAGGCCGAGGAGGCCGAGGAGGCCGAGGAGGCCGAGACAAGCGTCCGCGGGAACCTGGTCAAAGACATTGGTGAACCTGCAGGCATCTTCAATACGGAGGACCGCAGCATGAACGTCATCGACTTCACCGTGACTTCAATCGCTCCAACAGAATGTACCGAGGAGTACGCTCAACCCCCGGTCAACGGACACTACCTGGCTGTTCAGCTTGACGTCGTCACCCAGCCCGAGCTGAAAGACGAGTTCAGTGGCAACTTTTACGCCGATGCGGGTACCTGGAAGTTCATTCAGGCGGACGGAACCACGTTCAACGGCATGCTGTATGGGAACTCGTATGGCTGCCTACCAGAAGCATCCATCTTGCCGCAGTCAATCGGACCCGGAGAGACAGCTTCCGGAACGGTTCTTCTCGATGTCCCAGCCCTCGAGGGAACGCTGGTCTTGTCCTATCTGGGCGAAGACACCTGGGAATGGCTCATCCCCTAACCTTCGGCCTGATCTGAACCGAGGAGCGGTTCGAATGAGGATTATGGGGTGAGTCCTCAGACGCTCAGACGTCGGCAATCTGGGCTTTAGCCAAGGATCCAAAATTGATCGAAAAAAGTTTGGTGAAGCCCTCGATCTGCCCCTAAAAATGTCAGAGGCGGATGATGGAATGGAGGTATGAAAAGCAGTAAAGCTTCTTCTACCGGAACGGGAATCTCTCCCGCACCTGGCGCGAATTCCGCTTCAAACAGCGGGTCCGCGGATACCTTCACGGGGACCTCCAGCGGGTACGGTCCGGGTGGGCCGCTAGGTGTTGACGCCGTGTGGGCGGCCCCCGTCATAGCGCCGCCGAAGCCCCGGCCGAAGAGGGATTTAACCAGTTCTGAGACTGACTTTCTGGACTTCTTCCGGGTCGGATCAGACCCGGATGAACGGGTCCGCTCCAGCGACGAACCTCCTGCGCTGACGGGCCAACTCGGGTTGGCCGCACCAGTCGCCTTGGACTCGTCCCAGGCACTGGACGCTCTAAAGGATATCGACGAAGCGAGGTCATGGCTGGACGCGCAGGAAGCAAAAATGGTCACCCGGCTACTGGACCTCCAGACCGAGCGAACCTATGCCGACCCTAGGGTCATGGGTTTCGAGAAGACCCTCGCAGCCAGTGAGATCGGCGCCGCGTTGCGCTTGCCCGAACGGACCGCCGGATTCCTGGTCGACCACAGCACTCTCCTGACCCGGCATTATCCGTCCACCCTCAAAGCGTTAGAAGACGGCAGCCTCACGCGGCGTCACGCGTGGGCTGTCGTCGAAGAGGCCACCGACATGCCCGACACCGACCCCACGGTCACTGTCGCCTACGAAACCAGGCTGATCGCGATGGCCGGCCAGACGACGGTCGCGAAGTTCTGCCAACAAGCCCACCGGCTGCGGGAGAAGTTCCACCCGGAATCAATCACCATCCGACACCAGAAAGCCGTCAAGGAACGCGAAGTGCTCCTCAGCCCGGCCCACGACGGGATGGCGTGGCTCGAAGCGTACCTACCCGTCGCCCACGCCGCAGGAATTTTCCACCGCGTCGACACCGCCGCCCGCCATCTGCAAGGCCCCGATGAGCCACGGACCCTCACCCAGTTACGCGCCGACGTCCTCATCGACGTCCTCACAAGCTCCGGCCCGGCCGAGGGCGCTGGCGGAGCCAGCCATCAAGGTGTCCAGGGTGTTCAAGCGAAAGTGTTCGTTACAGTTCCCGTGATGACCCTCCTTGGTGGGGATGTACCGGGAGAACTTGAAGGATATGGGCCCATTGGCCCCGACCTAGCCCGTGAACTCGCGGGGCATGCGCCGTCGTTCACAAGAATCCTCACCCACCCCTTCACCGGGGCAAGACTCGGCGCCGACGCCACCACCTACCGGGTCCCCCAAGACCTCCAAGACGCCATCCGGGCCAGAGACCGGACGTGTCGGCATCCAGGCTGTAACCGGTTGGCAGTGTTTTGCGAACTCGACCATACGAAACCTTGGGCCAACGGTGGAAAGACCAGCTACGGCAACCTCGCTGCGCTGTGCAAACGTCATCACAGGCTCAAATCCGAGGGCTACTGGCACTATCGACAACCCGAACCGGGGACCATTATCGCCATCTCACCGGCAGGCGAAACCTACATCACGCGACCGGACCTACCACCAGCACCGCCGCCCGAGATACCTCCACCCTTCTAACAGCGCCGCCCGTGCTGAACGCCGCCCGTGCTGAAAGACGCCGCCGAGGCGTTAGCTCTGGCTACTCAGAACGCCGTCGGTCCGCCACAGCTAACTACTCAGTGGAGGTACTGATCGGCGGAACGGGAGGTTCCAACAGGCCGACCACGCGGAAGGGGCGGTGACCATCCTTTCGGATAGTCACCGCCCCTTCCGGTCAAGCCTGGAGCGAAGGTAGAGCTACTTCACGTCCTCGTCGACCCAATCGAACGTGCGGGTGACTGCCTTCTTCCACAGACGCAGCTGGCGATCTCGTTCGCCCGCCTCCATCGATGGGTTCCACCGCTTGTCTTCAGCCCAGTTGGTTGCCAGCTCGGCCGTGTCCTTCCAGAAGCCCACCGCCAGACCTGCAGCATAGGCTGCGCCCAATGCGGTGGTCTCGGTGACCTTTGGCCTGATGACCGGGATACCGAGGATATCGGCTTGGAACTGCATCAGCGCATCGTTGGCCACCATGCCGCCGTCGACCCGCAGGTCCTCCATGTCCACTCCGGAATCGGCGTTCGCCGCATCCAGCACCTCTCGGGTCTGGAACGCGGTGGCTTCAAGCGCAGCCCGAGCGATATGCCCCTTGTTCACAAACCGGGTCAGACCCACAATGACGCCGCGGGCTTCGCCGCGCCAGTAGGGTGCAAACAGGCCAGAGAACGCTGGCACGATGTACACGCCACCGTTGTCCTCGACCGATTCCGCCAGTTGCTCCACCTCGGGTGCGGACTTGATGATGCCGAGGTTGTCGCGCAGCCACTGGATCAGCGACCCGGTCACAGCGATCGAGCCTTCCAGCGCGTAGACGGGCTTGGCGTCACCGAGCTTGTAGCAAACGGTGGTCAACAGCCCGTTCTTGGAGTGAACAATCTCCTCACCCGTGTTGACGATCATGAAGTTGCCGGTGCCGTAGGTGTTCTTGGCGCCGCCCTTCTCAAACGCCGCCTGACCGAACGTCGCCGCCTGCTGGTCGCCCAGGATGCCGGCAACCGGCACCTCGCGTAGCAACTGGGAGGTGTGGACCGTTCCGTAGACCTCGGAGGATGACTTGATCTCCGGCATCATCGACCGTGGGACGCCGAAGGCTTCCAGAATGCTGTCATCCCAGGACAGGGATTCCAGATCCATGAACATGGTCCGCGAAGCGTTGGTGACGTCCGTGATGTGCACTCCGCCGTCGGTGCCACCGGTGAGGTTCCAGGTGACCCACGAGTCGGTGTTTCCGAAAATCAGGTCGCCAGCTTCGGCCTTGGCCCGTGCCCCATCAACATTGTCCAGAATCCACTTGATTTTGGTGCCGGAGAAGTAGGTAGCCAACGGCAGGCCCACCTTGGACTTGAACCGCTCCACTCCCCCATCAGCTGCCAGTTCATCGACTATCGGCTGGGTCCTTGTGTCCTGCCAGACAATCGCGTTGTAGACGGGCTGCCCGGTGGTCTTGTCCCAGACGACTGCTGTCTCACGCTGGTTGGTGATGCCGACGGCGGCAATATCGTGCCGTGTCAGGTTGGCCGTCGACAGCGCGTTGCCGATGACCTCGCGGGTGTTGGTCCAGATTTCCATCGGATCATGTTCCACCCACCCGGCCTTCGGGAAGATCTGCTCGTGTTCCTTCTGGCCCGAAGACACAATGTTTCCGCTGTGGTCGAACACAATAGCGCGGCTGGACGTGGTGCCCTGGTCAATCGCAATTACGTACTTCGACATGTAGTGCTCCTCTTTGAGTGTTCCGTCGGTGAATAGTGCCGCGGGCCGGGTTCCGGCTCGCAGGGTGGCGAATCAGCTAGACCATGACTGCCGGGAAGGAAATAAAGGTAGCGACGAGCCCACCCAGAGCGCCGCCGATCAGAGGCCCGACCACCGGGACCCAGGCGTAGGACCAGTCGCTGGACCCCTTGCCCTTGATAGGCAACAGAGCATGTGCGATCCGGGGCCCAAGGTCACGGTTGGGGTTGATGGCGTAACCGGTTGGCCCGCCCAGCGATGCGCCAATACCAACAACGAGCAGCGCGACGGCCAAGGGGCCGAGTCCCGAGGGTGTCATACCAATCGCTACGATCACGAAGACCAGCACAAATGTACCGATGATCTCGGTGACCAGGTTCCAGGTATTTGACCGAATAGCTGGGCCTGTGGAGAAAACTCCCAGCTTGTTCGCCGGGTCTGGCTCGGCGTCAAAATGCTGCTTGTACGCTACCCAGCAGAGCACAGCACCTACAATGGAGCCGATCATCTGCGCGGCGAAGTACAGCAGCATATTCACGAAGTTGACGTCGATACCGGGCCCGAATTGCTCCGCGCCATTTGTCATGAGGCCAACGGTAACTGCCGCGTTGAGATGAGCTCCGGAAAGAGCTGCAACATAGATACCGGCGAAGACGGCAAGCCCCCAACCGAAGTTCACCATCAAGAATCCGCCATTGTTACCCTTGGTGCCGGCCAGGGCAACGTTGGCAACGACACCCGTACCCAGCAACAACAGCAACATGGTGCCGAAGGCTTCGGCAACGAATACTTCAAGAGACATCTTTGACTCCTCTAACTATTCATTTTTAGCGAGCCCAGCCCGCGGGCCATGGCTCTCTTGCTCCCCCCGGCAACAGCTGCCGTTGGTCCTGCATCCGCTCCGGGAGCGGCAATGGTTGCGCGCCAGGTACCGGCTACGCCACCAAATCTTCTACCTGAACGTTGTGCCACTCTCGCAGCACCCGTTCGGCCTGTTCGATCTCAGCGGAGACCGTCTCCGTGCTCCAGCCCAGCAGTGGCGCCAGGGCCTCAGCGAGTTCGTGCAGCAGCTCACCGGTGACCAGGCCCCTGAAGGCGATTGAGGTTCTGCGAATCAACACATCCACCAGGTGACCCACCTGCTCGTTCTCAACCATGTAGGCCAACTCGCGGTGGCTCAGCTCTCCAGTGGAGGTGAACGTCTGGTCCCGGCTCGCGCGCAGGTAGTCGATGACATCGACGGCGCGGGTGCCATAACGGGTCAACAGAACGTCAACCCGCTCGGCGGAGAGGCCAGGCTCAACATGTGCAGTTACCCAGGCCTTCTCCCCGGAAGGAGTCCTGGGGAAGCCCGCTCCACCGCCAATGGCCAGTCCCGCCGTCGTCGTCGTCCGCCTTTTTCCGAGGATTTCGAGGACGTCATTGGTCAGGTGTTCCGACAGTGCGCGGAAGGTGGTCCATTTGCCACCGACCAGGCTCAGCGTGGTCACGGTCCGGTGCCCGTCGTGATCCTGCCGCTTTTCGATCCGGTAGTCCCTCGACACAAATCCGGGCTGCGTATCGTCATGCCGGGGCAGGGGGCGGACGCCGGAGAAGCTGTAGACAACGTGGCCTGGCTCGACGACGATGGCCGGGAATACGTGCCCGATCAATTCAATGAAGTAGTCGACCTCCTCGGGAGTACACACGGCTGGAGTGTCCACATCGGTGTCGATGTCGGTGGTGCCCACCAGCACGCGGTCGCCGATCGGGTAGACCAGCACGATCCGGCCGTCGGTGTGTTCGAAGAAGATTTCACGGCCCGCGCAGGCTGCCAGCAGCTCAGGATGATCCAGCACGATGTGGGAGCCCTTGGTGCCGCCCATAAACGCGCTGCGCTGGCCGAGTGACTCATTTGTCCCGTCGACCCAGGCGCCGGTCGCGTTGACGACGACGTCGGCCGCGAAGGCGAATTCCTCACCGGTGAGCTCGTCGCGAAGCATGACCGAATTGCCGGTGCGTCCGATCGCGCTCACATAGTTGATGGCCCGTGCCTCCGGATTGGCAGCCAGGCCGTCGCGCAGCACATCGAGGGTCATTCGCTCTGGATTGTGGACCGAGGCATCGAAGTAGGTGGCGGTATAGCGCACATCAGGGCGCAGATCCGGAAGCTGCGCGAGGGAGGACCGGCGACCAGCGAAGCGGTGCTGCGGCACCGCTCCACCCGCACGGGAGAACCAGTCGTACATGGTCAACCCGGCCTTGATCAGGAATGCTCCACGCTCGCGAGGCTGGCCGTGCTGCCGATGGGTAAGGAAACGCAGCGGTGCGGCCAGGATGCCGGAGAAGGTACTGAAGATGGGGATGGTGGTCTGCAGGGGCTTGACGTAGTGGGGTGCAGTTTTCAGCAGGGCGTTGCGCTCGACCACTGACTCGCGAACCAGCCGGAACTCACCATTTTCGAGGTACCGGATTCCGCCGTGGATCATATGGGATGACGCGCCCGACGCTCCCTGACAGTAGTCACCGCGCTCCACGAGCGCTACATCAACTCCCTGCAGGGCAAGGTCACGGAACGTTCCGACACCGTTGATGCCGCCGCCGATAATGAGCACCGATGCACGCGGTGTTTCCTTCAGGAGCTGCACCCCTGACCGTTCAGTGGGTGTGCTCGTTGCACCGTCGGCACCGACTGACTCAGCCAAAACAATCTCCTCACCATCTGTCGACTGCATGGGCTACGCAGCCGTTCCACACTATTCTTGAAATGCTGGGAATAATAGTCAATGGTGATGCACATACGTGCAGAAGAGACGGGGGATTTAGCTATGAACGTTCGACCCGAGGCTGAAAGACCTGACCCCGCTGCACAATCTTCCGCTGAGGACTTCAGGCGTTCCCGGAGCGGGGATGCCCTGCGCGCCGCACAAATGTATTATCTGCAGGACCTGACGATGAACGCCATCGCCCGGGAGTTGAGGACGTCGCGATCGACAGTCTCTCGGCTGTTGTCGATGGCTCGGGATACCGGGCTGGTGCAGATCCAGGTCAATAACCCGCTCCAGCGGGCACCGTCGCTGGAGCAGCAGATCCGCCGGAGATTCGGGGTGGAGGCCCATGTGGTGCCAGTGACTGATATTGTCAGTGACTCCGAAGTGCTGGACCGGGTGGCGATCCAGGCGGCCCGGACCATCGGGCCCCTCGTCGATTCCAATGCCATCATCGGCGTCGCCTGGGGATCCACCCTGAGCGCTGTCAGTCACCATCTGACCCGCAAGGTGACCCACGACAGCACCATTGTGCAGCTCAATGGTGCAGGCAACACGCAAACCACCGGCATCACCTATGCCAGCGAAATCCTGCGGCGGTTCGGTCAGGCCTACGGCGCCCGGGTGGAGCAGTTCCCGGTGCCAGCCTTTTTTGACCACGCTGAAACGAAGACAGCCATGTGGGCCGAACGGAGTGTGCTGCGGATACTTGACCTGCAGAGACGCATGACCATGGCAATCTTCGGGGTTGGTTCGATCGATGCGAACATCCCCAGCCACGTCTACTCGGGCGGCTATCTCGACGACGACGACCTGCGGGTGCTCGACGAACACCGGGTGGTTGGAGACGTGGCAACCATGTTCTTCCGCGCCGACGGTACGCACCGCGACCTCCTCCTCAACAAGCGCAGCACAGGACCCGAGCTCGATCTGCTCCGCCAGGTGCGCCGACGCATCTGCGTGGTATCCGGCGAAACCAAGATCAACGGGCTGCGCGGTGCGCTGGCCGCGGGGCTCGCCACCGACCTCATTCTCGATGAGGGGTCAGCGCGGCGGCTGGTGCATGGAGGGTCCCGCTGACCTGGCGCAGCTTCGGTATGGTCGAGGTATGCATAAGGCCCCGAAAATTGCGCTCAACAATGGAGTACAGGTCGATCAGATCGGCTACGGGGTGTACAAGGTGCCACCCGACACGACACACGATCTGTGCACCATGGCGCTGGAGGTCGGGTACCGGACAATCGACACCGCTGCCATGTACGGCAATGAAGCTGGGGTAGGCCGCGCCGTCAACGATGCGGTCGGCGCCGGCTGGCTGGAGCGCAATGAAGTAGTCGTCACCACCAAGCTGTGGAATGACGACCATGGGTACGATTCCACTCTCCGTGCCTTCGACGCCTCACAGAAGGCGCTGGGACTGGACACGGTTGACCTCTACCTGATCCACTGGCCGTGCCCAGGTAAAGACCAGTACGTTGACACCTTCCGGGCACTTGAACAGCTCTATCACGACGGCAGGGTCCGGGCGGTTGGCGTGTCCAATTTCCAGCTTCCTCACCTGGAGCGGCTGCTGGCGGAAACCTCCGTGATCCCCGCAGTCAACCAGGTGGAGCTCCACCCCTACCTGCAACAGCATGAGCTGCGTCAGTTCCATGACACCCACGGCATCCGCACCCAGGCCTGGAGCCCGCTGGGCCGCGGCGCTATCCTCACGGACCCGGTGATTGGCAGGATCGCCACTGAACTAAACCGGACACCGGCCCAGGTGGTGCTGCGCTGGCACGTGCAGTCCGGCCACCTGGTCATCCCGAAAGCGAGCAGCCGGGACCGGATCTACAGCAACCTTGATGTCTTTGGCTTCGAGCTCAGCCAGGCGCACCTCGCTGCACTTCAGGACCTCGACCGGGACACCAGGTTCGGTTCACACCCGGACAAGGTGAACTAGCCCGTGCACACTCCCGCCATCACGGTGACGCGCCAGCCAACAATGGTGACGCTTTCCTATCGCGGCGCAGCTCAGCGCTATTGGGAGTTCCAGCCGGTCTCCGGTGACGCTCCGGCCGGATCCACCATCTTCATGGTGCATGGTTTCAGGGGCGACCACCACGGATTGCTGCGGATCATCGAGGAGTTGCCCTCCCACCGGATAGTGATACCCGACCTGCCAGGTTTCGGTGAGTCGGAGGCGTTGGAGGGGATCCACAATGTCGGCGCTTACACCGATTTCGTCACCTTCAGCTTCGGCGCGTTCGAGCTGGGATCCTCCACTGTGCTCCTCGGACACTCGTTCGGGTCCATTGTTGCGTCCCAGTGGGCAGCAGCCCACCCGGCGGCGATCGCGGCCCTGGTCCTGATCAACCCGATTTGCGAACCGGCGTTGGAAGGCTCCAACCGGTGTGCCTCGAAGCTGGCAGCACTGTATTACCGGGCGGGAGCTGCGCTGCCGGAGAGACTTGGTCTGGCGCTGCTGGGGAATCCGCTGATAGTGCTCGGCATGAGCTCGATGATGGCCAAGACGCGGGACCGTGCCCTGAGAAAGTACATCCACGGCCAGCACCTGAGCTACTTCAGCCGGTACGCCAGCCGTCGCGTGCTGCTGGAGGCGTTTGAGGCGTCGATCACCGGAACCGTGCGAGACGTCGCGGCGCAACTCGCGATGCCCGTAATTCTGGTCGCCGCTGAGCAGGACGACCTGGGCTCAGTCAAGGGTCAGCTTGCACTCGCGGGGATGATCGCTGACTGCCGGCTGGAAATCATCCAGCGGGTGGGCCACCTGGTGCACTATGAGACCCCCCACGAAGCGGCCCGACTAATTGAGAATTTTCTTGAAGGAAGGCTTCGATGAGGATACTGTTCGACGCCCGATTTACTAGGATCGATCAGCATGACGGCATCAGCCGCTACGGTGCCAGCCTGATAGCTGCGGTCGCGGACCGCGCTGAGGTTGCGATGCTCATCTCGGATCGACGCCAGCTCAACCTGCTGCCCGATCTGCCCTCAGTCCTCGTCAACTCCCCGCTATCACCCCGTGAGCTCTTCGTGGCGCAGCTGATCAATGGGCTGCGCCCCGACGTCGTCGTCTGCCCGATGCAGACGATGGGAAGCTGGGGGCGCAACTATCCACTGGTGCTCACCCTGCACGATCTGATCTATTACCAGAATCCGCAACCTCCCGGTTTCCTCCCGCTGCCGGTCCGCGCGCTCTGGCGGCTCTATCACCTGGCGTACTGGCCGCAGAGACTATTACTCAACCGGGCCGACGTCGTCGCCACCATCTCCCACACCACCCGCCGGTTGATGGCCGAGCACCGATTAACGCGTCGACCGGTCCGCATTGTCGGCAACGCGCCCCAGGCCACCATCGATGTCCGTCCCGAGTCGACGGAACCGGGGCGGGATCTGCTCTATATGGGGTCGTTCATGCCATACAAGAACGTTGAGGCGATCATGGCGGGGATGCGGGGACTCGACGGATACACACTGCATCTGCTCAGCCGGATCACCGCTGCGCGTCGGAGCGAACTGGAACGGCTGATTCCGCCGGGCCAGCAGGTGGTCTTCCACAACGGGGTCAGCGACGAGCTTTACCAGGAACTGCTGCGCTCGGCCACAGCCCTGGTCACCCTGTCCCGCGCCGAAGGGTATGGTCTGCCGATCATCGAGGCCATGGCAGTCGGAACACCGGTTATCGCCGCAGACACAGCGATTTCCAGGGAGGTCGGCGGCGACGCTGCCCTCTACGTCGATCCCGACCGGCCGGATCAATTCACCGCTGCCGTCCGGACCCTGGCCTCACCCAACCGGTGGCACAGTGCCTCCCGTGCGGGCCGGGTACAGGCGGGAAACTACTCCTGGGACCAGTCAGCAGAGCAATTGATGGCGGCGGCTGCTATTGCGACTGTTGAATATGCCGGACGCACAGCATGGCGCCGGTGGACGGGACGCCGGTAGACGGCGCGCCGGTGGGAGCCTCTGCGGTAAGCCCTTGAGGGCGGTGCCCTGGTGAAGCTGGGCTGCGCTAGATCAGATCCACTGCATCACAGCGAATGTGCACCGGTTCGGACGTTCCCTTGGCTGACAGGGCGGCTTTACGCGCCTTGAGCCAGGCGGTCGCGGCTGC
>NZ_KI914723.1:74041-80172 GCF_000520515.1 Arthrobacter sp. H20 | reverse complement strand
CGGTAGCTGAAGAAGAGCAGTAGCCGCTGCTGGTCCGCGCTGGACGTCTGGGTGCCGGCACTGTCACGTCGCGTACCCGGACCGGTTGGACGGCCGGGTGCGTGGCCCGGGTGCGCTGGAACCGGCATCGGCCCGACCGTGCGCAGGAATAGCTCGGGGTCGACATCCCCGACGAAGGCGTTCAGCGCCTCCCGGGATCCGCTGAGCGCGGCAAACCGGACTGCCGGCGGCAGCCCCAGGTCGGTGCGGGTGGACAGTTCGCGGCTGGCGGCGCCCTGCGGGTCCCAGCGCACCAGATGTCCCACCGCCGTCGAATCGTCAGCTGTGATGACTACCAGACCACCCTCGCTCGCTGGCCGCGCCAGCAGGGCGGCGGTGAACCACCGCCGCAGGGTGTCCTCGCCCGCCCGGAGGGACTCCCTGGAGAGCATTGCTGAGCCGTCGAGGAGAACCACTGCTGAGTAGCCGCCCTCGACCAGCGGCTCAGCCCCCGGGGTCGCCACCACCACGGCCGGTGCATCGGGCACCGTGTCAATGATGTGCTCGCCGGCCGAGGAATACACAGTTGCGCCGGGGAAGGCTCGCCCCAGCTCCTCAGCTGTCCGAGTGGCACCGGCGACTGTGCCGCGCAACCGGGGGCTGCCGCAGTTTGCGCACGTCCAGCGAGGGTCCGGCTTGCCGCACCAGCGGCACCCGGGAGCGCCACCGCGCCCGGTTTGGGCGAGCGGACCCGTGCACGCCCGGCAGCGGGCCGGCTCGCGGCAATCCTGACAGGCAAGTGCCGGCGAAAAACCGGTGCGTGCCACCTGCAACAGCACCGGCCCGCGGGTCAGCCCCTCGGAGGCCGCCTTCCACGCAGCATGCGGGACCCTTGCGCGAGCTGCCAGCGGATCCCGGGCAAGCTGGAACTCATCTCCCGTGTGGAGTACCCGTGGGGTGCTCCGGCGGACCTCCGAACGGTCGGCGGCGATGGCCTGAGCCCAGCCAGTCGACACCAGCCGGTGTGCCTCGGTGCTTTGCGCACCCGATGCCAGGAGCGCCGCGCATCCCTCCTGCTCGGCACGAAGTAACAACACCTCCCGGACATGCTGGTAGGGCGCGCGCTGTTCCTGGTGGAGATCATCGCCGTCGTCCCATAGGCACACCAGGCCAAGGTCCTGAACCGGCGCGTAAGCAGCCGAGCGGGTGCCAACCGCCACCCGCACCTGCCCACTCAGTAGTCTAAGAAAGTTGCGGTACCGGGGGGTTGGGCCGTCCTCGGCGGTCAGACGAGCGATGTTCCCAGTGCCAAGACGTTCTTCCAACGCCGCTTCCACCCGTGCCAGGTCACGCTGGTCAGGGACGACGACGACGGCGCCACGTCCCGTGTGCCACACCGCTGCCACCGCTTCGGCGATTTCGGCGGGCCAGTCGCGCGTACCGTAGCCACCGAGGCTGGTCAGCACTGCGCGGGGACTGTGCCCGGCAGCCAGATAACCAAGGAACCTGGCCCCATTGGCGTAGCGGCCCAGCAGGGCAGTGGCCAGATCGCTGGTAGCCCCGGCTGGTTCGGCCGTTGAGCCGTCAGCGGCGGGCACACCCGTAGCAGATACATTCGCGGCAGGCACGTCGGCGGCCAGTACGTCGGCGGCCATTTCAGCGAAGGCGGCGTCTACCCTCACCATCCTCGGCGGAATGGCAACCTTGAGAATGTCGCTGACCGTTCCGGCATAGCGCGCGGCGACGGCGCGGCTGAGGGCCAGCACCTCGGGGGTGAGCACCCGTTGCTCCGAGAGAACCTTCCCCAACGGCAGCAGCCGCGTGGTGCTGTCAGTGGTGTCCGAGCGTCCCACAACGAAGCCGGTGAACTCCCGCCCGCTGAACCGTACCTTGACCCTGACCCCGGGTTGGGCTGACCCGGCGAGCTCCTCGGGAACCGCATAGTCGAACACACGATCGAGGTGCGCCAGGGGCGAATCGAGAATGACGTGGGCCACCGGCAATCGACCGGCAGTCACAGGAGCCCCGGCGGTCCTCGGTGCCGCCGGGAATCCCTGCAGGAGCGACAACTGGACGGTCATCCCAGCATCTCCGGTGGTGGAGGCGGCCCCGTATCCGCCGGACCGGCGCGCCCTAGGCGTTGAAATAGCTCCGCAGCTTTTCCACACGATCAGTGAGTTCCCAGTTGAACCCGACGTCCTCGCGTCCGAAGTGTCCGTGCGCTGCTGTCTTCCGGTAGATCGGCCGCAACAGGTCCAGAGCGTTGATGATGCCGAGCGGACGCAGGTCGAAAACCTCCCGGATCGCCTTACCAATTGCGGCCGGGTCGACTGTCTCGGTACCGAATGTCTCGACGTAGATGCCGACTGGCTGCGCCATACCGATTGCGTAGGCGATCTGGATCTCGGCTCGCCGCGCCAGGCCGGCAGCCACCACGTTCTTCGCCACCCAGCGCATCGCGTAGGCAGCAGAGCGGTCCACTTTGGATGGGTCTTTGCCGCTGAACGCGCCGCCGCCGTGGCGTGCCATCCCACCGTAGGTATCGACGATAATCTTGCGCCCGGTCAGACCCGCGTCTCCGACCGGTCCGCCGATCACGAAGTCACCCCCGGGGTTGAGAATGTGCCGCACGTTGCTCACGTCCAACTCGGAGGCCGATAGCACAGGATCGATGACATAGGTGGCGAGGTCTGCCCGCAACTGCTCCAGGTCCACACCCTGGGCGTGCTGGGAGGACACCACCACTGAGTCGACCGAGACAGGAATGTCGCCGTCGTAGCCGATGGTGACCTGCGTCTTGCCGTCCGGGCGGAGGTAGTCGAGGGTGCCGTCCTTTCTGACGTTGGTCAGGCGTTCGGACAGGCGGTGAGCCAGCCAGATCGGCGTGGGCATCAGCACCGGCGTCTCATCGCTGGCATAGCCGAACATGATGCCCTGGTCACCGGCACCCTGTGCGTCGTAAGGATCAAGCCCGGTTCCCTGACGGGTCTCCAGTGAGTTGAACACGCCGTTAGCGATCTCTGGCGACTGCTGTCCGATGGACACTGACACACCGCAGCGTGCGCCGTCGAACCCGTTGGCTGAGGAGTCGTAGCCGATATCCAGCAGGGTTTGGCGGACCAGCTCCGGGATCTCCACGTACGCCTCAGTGGTGACCTCACCGGCAACGTGCACCAGCCCGGTAGTAACGAGGGTTTCAACTGCGACACGGGATTTCGGGTCCTTGGCCAGCATGGCATCAAGGATTGCGTCACTGATCTGGTCACAGATCTTATCCGGGTGCCCCTCGGTGACTGATTCCGAGGTAAACAGGCGGAGATCGCTGCGGATTGGATTGGCTGAATTCACTTGATCACTCTACTTGGTTCGACCGACATAGTGGCGGGTTGTGTGACGGACTGTGTGGTACGCGATTGTCTAGCCGCGACCGGCAAGGGCTGCTGCTACCCGCGCAACCACTGCAGTGGCTACCTCGGCTTTGGTTCCGATGACCTCAACGGGTTCGGCGCCGGCAGCGTCAAGGATGGTTGCGATCGTGTCATCGAGACCGAACACTTTGCCGCCACCCACCTGGTTCAGCACCAGGTAGTCACAGCCTTTGCGTGCGAGCTTTTCCCGGGCGTGATCCAGCGGGTGAGCTGTCAAGTCACCCGTTTCAGCGGCGAAGCCGACGATGACCGGGCCAGCGCCCGCAGCTGCGCGGTGCTCTACTGCTTCCCGCAGGATATCGGGGTTGCGGACCAGGGTGATCACCGGGTCCACCCCGTCGGCACGCTTCTTGATCTTCGTCAGCGTCGCTTGGGCGGGACGGAAATCGGCTACCGCAGCGGCCATAATCAGTGCGTCGGCCTGTTTGGCGGCGCGCAGGGTGGCGGTTCGCAGTTCCTCGGCGGTCTCCACCTGGACCAGTTCGACGCCGTCCGGGGCCGGGACTTCGATCTGGGCGACAATCAGCTCAACAGTTGCCCCCTCGGCGAGAGCGGCGACGGCCAGCGCCATCCCCTGCTTGCCTGAGGAGCGGTTGCCCAGGTAGCGCACCGGGTCGATGGGTTCGCGGGTGCCACCGGCGGTGATGACCACCCGGCGTCCGGCGAGGGAGCCCCGAGGGGATTCCGCTGCAGCGTGTGCTGAGTCATGTGCTGCGATCGCTGCGGTAAAAATATCAGCGGGTTCGGGGAGCCGGCCCGCGCCGGAGTCAGTGCCCGTCAGCCGCCCCGAGGCCGGCTCAAGCACTGTTATTCCGCGGCCTCGCAGGGTGGCCACGTTCGCGGCTGTTGCATGATGGTGCCACATCTCGGTGTGCATGGCCGGCGCCATCAGGACCGGACAGCTGGCCATCAGCAGGGTCCCGGTCAGGAGATCGTTGGCCATACCGGCAGCTGCCCGCGCCAGGAGGTCAGCGGTGGCCGGGGCCACGACGACCAGATCTGCGTGCTGCCCTAGCCGGACATGATTGACCTTATCGACGTCGTCGAAGACGCTATTGCTGACAGGGTTGCCGGACAGGGCTTCCCAGGTGGCCGTTCCCACGAAACGCGTCGCGGCGTCAGTGGGAATCACCGTGACGTCGTGGCCCGCCTCAGTAAAGAGTCGGAGGAGGGACGCCACCTTGTAGGCGGCAATCCCTCCCCCGACTCCTAGAATTATGCGCACTGGATGTGCCTAGCTTCGGGTCTGCTCAGCTGCGGTCATCGGAGCGGCGAAAGCTACTGCTCGGTGGATTCGACCGGCGTGGCGACGAGCATGCCCTCGTTGATTTCGCGCAGGGCGATCGAGAGTGGCTTCTCGTTCAGGCGGGTGTCGACCAGCGGGCCAACATATTCGAAGAGGCCCTCGTGGAGCTGGGAGTAGTACGCGTTGATCTGACGAGCACGCTTGGCACCGTAGATCACCAGAGCATACTTCGAGTCCGCTGCCTCCAGCAGGGAGTCAATCGGCGGGTTGATGATGCCTTCAGGCTGTGTTGACACAAATACTCCGTAAATGTTTCTGATTGTTGGTAGAACACCGGTTCTCGAGTTGCGCGTTAGCGCTCCTGAGGACTCAGTCCCATCAGTGATACAAGCTCGTCCGCTGCACGCTGAACACTGTCGTTGACCACCGTGTGGTCGAATTCAGGTTCCGCAGCAAGTTCTAGTTTAGCGGTTTCCAGCCGTTGTTGCTGTTCCTGCTCCGTTTCGGTCCCGCGGCCGACGAGCCGACGCACCATTTCCTCCCAGCTGGGAGGGGTCAGGAACACGAAATTGGCCTCTGGCATGGTCCCCTTAACCTGGCGCGCGCCCTGCAGATCGATCTCCAGCAGGACTGACTTTCCATCAGCCATCGCGGTGTCCACTGTCCGTCGCAGAGTCCCGTAGCGGTTCCGGCCGTGGACCAAAGCCCACTCAAGCATCTGTCCCGAGGCGACCAGTTCATCGAATTCCTCGTTGCTGACGAAGAAGTAGTGAACCCCGTTCACCTCTCCCGGCCGGGCGGGCCTCGTGGTGGCTGAGACAGATAGCCAGACCTGGGGGTAGTTGTCGCGGATGTAGGTGGATACTGTTCCCTTACCGACGGCCGTTGGCCCGGCGAGTACTGTCAGCCGAGGCTGCGACACGTGGTTCCTCACTCGCAGGGGTCCTGGATTCGCCCCGGTCAGGGCGTCGGATCCTGCTTTGCTAGATGTTCGATCAATGCCTGGCGCTGGTGCACTCCCAGCCCGCGCACGCGGCGCGTGGCGGCGATGCCGACGTCGTTCATGATGCCTGCTGCTCGCACCTCCCCTACCCCGGGCAGGGCTTTCAGCAGGTCAAGGACTTTCAGCCGGCTAACAGCTTCATCCTTCGACATACCGTTGACTACCTCGCTGACAGTAGTTTCCCCGGTCTTCAGCCTTACCTTCAGTTCTGCTCTGACCGCGCGGGCTGCTGTGGCTTTCTCGCGCGCTTGTGTCCGTTCGGAGTCCGATAGCGGCTTCAAGCTCACAAGTGCTCCCTGCAGTAGGCACCGCCCCGCGCTGAACGCTCGGGTAGATGCATTTCTTGTGGAATGGGCTTCACTGAACTTATCTGTACAAGCGGCACAAAATCAATTGCCGAGTTCGGCCAAGGCCAGTTCTGCTGCCGCCCGCAAGTCACTCTGACGGGGTCCCGCCGCAAGGATGCTGCGGCTGG
>NZ_KI914723.1:61463-73941 GCF_000520515.1 Arthrobacter sp. H20 | reverse complement strand
GCTGCGGCTGGCGCTGGCGAGCACCAGCGGTGACGCAGGACCAAAGGTGTCGGCGAGTTCGGCTCGGCCCGCGCCCTGAGCTCCGATCCCGGGCGCCAGGATCGGGCCATTCAGGTTCTCCAGGTCGAGTCCGAGGTCGCGCACTGCAGCTCCAGCCGTGGCACCGACGACCAGCCCGACCGACCCCAGACCGACGTCGGAGCGGTTTTCCCAGGCGGCGGCGTCGGCGATCACCCGGGCCACTGCGTGCCCGATGCTCTGGTCAGGGGTGTTTCCGGGTGCCGGATGCCGCCCCACCCGGTCCCTGACCTCCGCGTGCTGGATGGCAGCGCCCTCCGGGTTCGATGTCAGCGCCAGGACGAACACCCCTCGGCCGGTCTCGGCGGCCAGGTTCAAGGCGGGACGCAGCGACTCGAATCCGAGGTAGGGATTCAGGGTCACGGCGTCGGCGGCCAGGGCCGAGCCGTCCCGCAGCCAGGCGTCCGCATAGGCGGCCATGGTGGACCCGATGTCACCCCGCTTCGCATCGGCGATCGTCATGACCCCGCGGTCAGCTGCGGCAGCCAGCAGGCGTTCAAGGGCGGCCAGCCCGGCAGACCCGTGACGTTCGAACAGCGCGACCTGGGGTTTGAGGATGCAAGCTGTCTCCCCCACCGCTTCAAGGACTGTCACAGCGAACCGCTCGCACCCGGCGGCGTCGTCGGTCAGTCCCCAGGCGGTGAGCAGCGCCGGGTGCGGATCGATCCCCACGCATAGGTTCCCCCGCTGCTGCATGGTCACAGCGAGCCGGGCACCGAAGGTTTCGCTACCGTGCGGCATTACGAACTTTGGTAGCTGCCTGCAGATTGGCGGCGTGCTCCTGCAGGCTGGTCACCGACCATTCGTAGGAGCGCATTGCCTCGATCGCCTGCACTGCCGCACCGAATTCGGGAACCGTGGTGATGACCGGGAGACCGTAGGACGTCGCAGCGGCGCGGATCTCGTAACCGTCGCCGCGCGCCTGCCCACCAGAAGGGGTGTTGATGATCATGTCGATGGTTCCGTCGGTGATCAGATCGACAACTGTTCCCTCACCGTTGGCGCCGGTACCCTCAGCGATCTTGCGCACGGTGGTGGACTGGATACCGTTCCGCCGCAGCACATCGGCGGTGCCGCCGGTGGACAGGATCTCGAACCCGAGATCCACCAGGCGTTTCACCGGCATGATGATTGAGCGTTTATCCCGGTTCGCGACCGAGACAAAAACCCTGCCCTCGGTTGGCAACGCGCCGTTCGCAGCTGCCTGGCTCTTGGCGAAGGCAGTGTCAAAGTATTTGTCAATGCCCATTACCTCGCCCGTTGAGCGCATCTCCGGGCCCAGCAGGGAATCCACCACTGTGCCGTCGGGGGTGCGGAACCGGCTGAACGGCAGGACGGCCTCCTTGACCGAGACGGGGGCATCCAGCGGCAGATCGCCGCCGTCGCCCGTCGCGGGAAGCAACCGGTGCTCGGCGCGGAGGGCAGCAATTGACACTCCGGTCCCGATCAGGGCTGCCGCCTTGGCCAGCTGCACGCCGGTGGCCTTGGATACGAACGGCACTGTGCGGGAGGCCCTGGGGTTGGCCTCCAGGACGTAGAGCACGTCGGATGCCAGCGCGAACTGGATGTTGATGAGCCCACGGACGCCCACGCCGTCGGCGATCGCCAGCGTGGCTTCGCGGACGCGTTGCAGGATGTCAGCGCCAAGGGTGATGGGTGGGAGCACACACGCCGAGTCGCCGGAGTGGATTCCCGCTTCTTCAATGTGTTCCATAATGCCGCCGAGGTACATCTCGGTGCCGTCGTACAGGGCGTCGACGTCGATCTCGATTGCGTCTTCGAGGAACCGGTCAATGAGGACGGGGTGCGCCTCGGTAATTTCGGTGGCGTTGGCAATGTAGCGTGAAAGGTTCGCCTCGTCGTAGACGATCTCCATACCGCGGCCGCCCAGGACATAGGAGGGGCGGACCAGCACTGGATAGCCGATCTCGTCGGCGATCTTCTTGGAGTCCTCGAACGAGACGGCTGTGCCGTTCTTCGGCGAGATGAGCCCCGCCGCGTCAAGAACCCGGCTGAAAGCCCCTCGGTGTTCGGCCAGGTCGATGGCAACTGGTGAGGTACCCAGGATGGGGATACCGGCGTCGGCCAGTTCCTGGGCAAGTTTCAGTGGCGTCTGTCCACCGAGTTGCACAAAGACGCCCATCACGCCGCCGGTGCGCTCCTCGGCCGCGATCACCTCGAGGACGTCCTCCAGTGTGAGCGGCTCGAAGTACAGCCGGGTGGAGATGTCATAGTCAGTCGAAACCGTTTCCGGGTTGCAGTTGACCATCACCGTCTCGTAGCCCGCCTGGCGCAGCGCCATCGAGGCGTGCACGCATGAATAGTCGAACTCGATACCCTGCCCAATCCGGTTGGGACCGGACCCGAGGATGATGATCGATGGTTTGGCGTGTGGGCCTACCTCGTCCTCCTCGTCGTAGGACGAGTAGTGGTAGGGGGTGTAGGCGGCGAACTCGGCGGCACACGTGTCGACAGTCTTGTACACCGGGCGGACACCGAGGGCATGACGGACTCCGCGGACCACCGCTTCGGGGGTGTGGGTCAGGGCGCCGATCTGTTCATCGGAGAAGCCGTGTCGTTTGGCGAGCCGCAGCATCTCCTCGGTGAGGGCCGGTGCCTCCCGCACTGTTGCCGCCACCTCGTTGAGCAGCACCAGCTGGTCAAGATACCAGGGGTCGATCCCCGTTGCCTGATACAGCTCATCGATTGTGCCGCCGCCGAGCAGCGCCTGCTGCACCTGGGCGAGCCGATCAGTGGTAGGGCGCTTGGCAGCGGTGATCAGTGCCGGAACGTCTCTGTCGATAGCTGTGTCGAACGACAGCTGGGAGCCCTTCTGTTCAAGGGATCGCAGGGCCTTTTGAAGCGCCTCGGTGAAGTTCCTGCCGATGGCCATCGCCTCTCCGACTGACTTCATGGTGGTGGTCAGGGTGGGGTCAGCTGCCGGGAACTTTTCAAAGGCGAACCGTGGAACCTTGACCACCACGTAGTCGAGGGTCGGTTCGAATGACGCGGGGGTCTTTTGGGTGATGTCGTTGGGGATCTCATCGAGGGTGTAGCCGAGGGAAAGCTTGGTGGCGATCTTCGCGATGGCGAAGCCAGTGGCCTTGGAGGCCAGGGCTGACGACCGGGAGACGCGGGGGTTCATTTCGATGACCACGATACGGCCGGTGTCGGGTTCGATGGCGAACTGGATGTTGCAGCCGCCGGTGTCGACCCCTACCTCGCGGATGATAGCTATCGAAATGTCACGCAACCGCTGGTATTCGCGATCGGTGAGGGTCATCGCCGGGGCAACCGTAATCGAGTCGCCGGTGTGGACTCCCACTGGGTCAAGATTTTCGATCGAGCAGACGACCACCACGTTGTCGTTCTTGTCCCTCATCATCTCGAGTTCGTACTCTTTCCAGCCCAGGATGCTTTCCTCCAGGAGGACCTCGGTGGTGGGGCTGTACTGCAGGCCCTGGCCGACGATGCGGCGCAGGTCCTTTTCGTTGTATGCAAGACCCGAGCCCAGGCCTCCCATGGTGAAGGAGGGGCGGACCACCATCGGGTAGCCAAGGTCGGTTGCAGCCTCCAACGCCGCGTCGATGGAGTGGATGATCGTTGACCTGGCGGATTCGGCGCCGCACCGGGCAACCACTCCTTTGAACTTCTCGCGGTCCTCCCCCAGTTCGATGGCCGCGATGTTGGCTCCGATCAGTTCAACGCCGTACTTCTGCAGGACGCCGTGCTTGTCCAGCGCGATTGCTGTGTTGAGGGCGGTCTGCCCGCCCAGGGTCGGCAGGAGGGCGTCGGGGCGTTCCTTCTCGATGATCTTCGCCACCACCTCCGGGGTGATGGGCTCCACATAGGTGGCGTCAGCGAATTCGGGGTCGGTCATGATGGTCGCAGGGTTGGAATTGACCAGGATGACGCGCAGGCCCTCCTCCTTCAGCACCCGCAGCGCCTGAGTTCCGGAATAGTCGAATTCGGCGGCCTGGCCGATGACAATCGGTCCGGAGCCAATGACCAGGACGCTCTTGAGGTCGGTTCTGCGTGGCATCTAGTTTTCTTCCTTATCGCTTGCGTCGCGGTTCTGCTGGTCATCGGACCGGGTATCTGCCATCAGCTGGATAAACCGGTCAAACAGGTACGCCGAATCGTGGGGTCCTGCCGCCGCCTCCGGGTGGTACTGGACGGAGAAGGCGGGCACGTCCAGGCAGGCGAGGCCCTCGACGACGTCGTCGTTGAGGCTCACATGGCTGACCTCAACCCTGCCGAAGCGTCCCTCCGGCGCCTGCGTGGGACCATCCAGCGGCGCGTCGACGGCGAAGCCGTGGTTCTGCGAGGTGATTTCCACCTTGCCGGTGCGTCGGTCAAGCACGGGCTGGTTGATACCGCGGTGTCCGTAGCGGAGCTTGTAGGTGCCAAAGCCCAGCGCGCGGCCCAGGATCTGGTTGCCGAAGCAGATACCGAAGAATGGGATCCGCGCGTCGAGGACTTCCCTGAGCAGGGCTACCTGCGGGTCTGCGGTGGCCGGGTCACCGGGCCCGTTGGACATGAACACGCCGTCCGGTGACTCGCGGGCCAGGTCGTCGAAGGTTGAGTTGGCCGGAAGCACAACAGTTCGCACACCCCGCTGGGCGAAGTGTTTAGGAGTCATCGCCTTGATCCCCAGGTCCAGTGCGGCAACGGTAAACAGCGGCTCACCCGACCAGCCATTGTCGGACGGTTCGACGACGTATCTGCTGGTAGCGCTAACCTCGTCCGCCAACCGGGCACCCTTCATCGACTCCTGGCCAGCAACCTGCGCCAACAGCTCGGCGTCGGAGCCGGCTGCTGCCTGACCTGAGAAGATGCCAGCCTTCATCGCCCCACGTTCGCGCAGGTGCCGGGTCACAGCCCGGGTGTCAACACCCTGGATGCCGACGATGCCCTGGTCCAGGAGCTGACCGTCGAGGCTCTGTTCGGAACGCCAGTTGGAGGGACGGCGGGCAGCATCGCGCACAATGTAGCCGGCCACCCAGATGCGGCGGGACTCGGCGTCGTCGGCGTTGACCCCGGTGTTGCCGATGTGGGGGGCGGTTTGGACCACCAGCTGGCGAGCGTAGGACGGATCGGTGATGGTCTCCTGGTAGCCGGTCATGCCGGTGGCGAAGACGGCTTCGCCCAACGCCGTTCCCTGGGCGCCGTAGCTGCGGCCGCGGAACGTGCGGCCGTCCTCGAGTATCAGGACGGCAGCGCTCTCGGGTGCTGGCTGGGTGGAATCTGTCACTGTATGTCCTTAGTGGGGGTGTGGGTCTGTGCTGGGCCGGGAGTGTCGGTGGGCGACTGGGTATCGGCGGGGACGAGGGCGGCTGCTGCGTGCAGCAGCCCGGTGCGGGCCTCTGCCTGGCGGGTCCTGAACCCAGTGTCAACGTCCGAGCCGTTCAAAGCCCAGGTGAACACCACCAGCCCGTCCTTCTCCACGAATTTGCCGGCCATGCCGCGATCCAGCCTGACGCTGCGGAGGGCTGCCCGCTGGATGAAGAGGTCCCTTGCACCGCTGCGGACGATCAGGATGCCCTCCTCGTGGATGCTCGCGGTGGCGTTGGATTTGACGCCCAGGTCGTGGACCGCAATCCGGTCGAGCCAATCGCCGGCAGTGGTGGTGACTACGTACTGGCCTGTGGCCAGGTAGAGCGGTTCGCTGAGCATCTTGGGCGCCTCGGACGGGGCAGCGATGTCCTGTTGCCGCGCCAGTCGGTTGCGCCAGCCCAGCGCGCCAAGGCCGATGACGGCGGCGATGATGCCCAGTGAGAGGGCGACGGGCATTAGCCAGTCCATGTGGATTCCTCAGCTGCAGTTGGGTGTGGTGTGTTCAGGCGACCATCCAGCACTGTGGGGTGGCCCCTGAAGAAGGTGGCGTGGACGGCACCGGGAAGTTCTGTGCCTGCAAATGGGCTGTTGCGGCCCATGGTGGCCATTTTATCCGGATCGACCACCCAGCGGGCAGCGGGGTCAACGAGTGTGACGTTGGCTGCCTCACCGGCAACACATGGTCTGCCCTGCTGCTCCAATCCGCCGATCGCTGCCGGGGCGCGGGATGTGACGCGTGCGAACCCTTCCCAATCCATCAGCCCCGAATTGATCATGGTGTGCTGCACAACTGATAGAGCAGTTTCCAGCCCGGTCATCCCCATCGCGGCCTGGGCCCACTCGCACTCCTTGTGCTCGGAGGGGTGCGGCGCGTGGTCGGTGCCGACAATGTCGATGGTGCCGTCCGCGAGGGCCTCCCGCAGCGCCTGGACGTCTTCGCCTGTCCTCAGCGGTGGGTTCACCTTGTACACCGGGTTGTAACTGCGGACCAGCTCGTCAGTGAGGAGGAGATGATGGGGAGTGACCTCAGCGGTGACCCGGATCCCCCGGGCCTTGGCCCAGCGGATGATGTCCACCGAACCGGCAGTTGACACATGGCAGACGTGCAGCCGCGACTGAACGTGGTGAGCCAACAGGACATCCCGGGCGATGATGCTTTCCTCGGCGACGGCGGGCCAGCCGGTCAGTCCGAGCACAGCCGAGACGGCGCCCTCGTTCATTTGGGCGCCCTCGGTCAGCCGCGGTTCCTGGGCGTGCTGGGCGATTACCCCGTTGAAGGCCTTCACGTATTCCAGTGCACGGCGCATCAGGACTGGGTCGCTGACGCACACTCCGTCATCGGAAAAGACGCGGACGCCGGCACGGGAGTCGGCCATGGCACCGATTTCGGCGAGCTGGGTGCCGCCCAGCCCAACTGTCACAGCTCCCACCGGACGTACCTCGACCCAGCCGGCACGCCGGCCGAGGCTATAGACCTGTTCGACCACCCCGGCGGTGTCAGCGACGGGGGTGCTGTTCGCCATGGCATGGACGGCTGTGAAGCCGCCCTTGGCTGCAGCTCGGGTACCGGTCTCGACAGTTTCAGCGTCTTCGCGTCCGGGTTCCCGGAGGTGGGTGTGCAGGTCCACCAGGCCCGGGAGTGCCACGAGCCCGTCAGCGTCGATCAGCGTGGCGCCAGCGGCAGAAAGGCCAGTGCCCACTTCGGCGATGATGCCGTCGGCGATGAGCAGGTCCGCCCGTTCCCGGCCCAGCAGTGCTGCTCCTCGAATCAGATAGCGGGCTGGTGCTGTCATCGTGAGTTCTCCTGGGTCAGTTGGGTGGTGGCTGGCACTGAAGTCGCCTGGTGCTCACCGGAGAGCAGTAGATACAGCGCTGCCATCCGGACGGAGACCCCGTTACGCACCTGGGCGAGGACTGTGGAGCGGGGCGAATCGGCTGCTCCAGCGGAGATCTCAAGGCCCCGGTTCATCGGGCCGGGGTGCATGATGACCGTGTGCTCTAGACCATGAGTGTCGAGTGCTGCCAGCCGGGCGTCGTCGAACCCCCATCTCCTCGAGTATTCACGGGTGGAGGGGAAGAATGCAGCATTCATCCGTTCGGCCTGGAGCCGCAGCATCATCACCGCGTCGGGCCGCGCCGCCAGTGCCTCGTCCAGATCGTAGGTGATCCGGCACGGCCATGCCTCGGCGCCGACCGGAACGAGCGTAGGCGGGGCAACCAGTGTCACTGAGGCGCCAAGTGTCTTCAGTAACCAGAGGTTGGAGCGGGCCACCCGGGAATGCAGGACGTCGCCGACGATGGTCACCGCCATTGATGACAGATCGGACCCGATGGCTGGGACGCCTGATATTTTCGCCCAGTGACGGCGGAGGGTGAACGCGTCGAGGAGTGCCTGGGTGGGGTGTTCGTGCATCCCGTCCCCCGCGTTGATGACGGCGGCGTCGATCCAGTCGGACGTCGCCAGCCGGGCCGGGGCGCCGGACGCCCAGTGCCTGATCACCACTGCATCGGCGCTCATCGCCTCAAGGGTTTGGGCGGTGTCCTTCAGCGATTCACCCTTGGACACCGAGGAGCCCTTGACAGCGAACGTGATGACGTCCGCAGACAGTCGTTTAGCAGCGGCCTCGAAGGAGATCCGGGTGCGGGTGGAATCCTCGAAGAAAAGGTTCACCACTGTCCGTCCGCGGAGGGCAGGAAGCTTCTTGATTTCCCGTTCCCCGACGGCCGACATCTCTTCGGCAACGTCGAGAATCTCGATGGCATCCTGCCGGGACAGATCACGGGTGGAGAGCAGATGCCTCATGCTGGGCCCTCGATGATCACTTCGGTGACGTCGTGGCCGTCGACGGCGTCAATCTCGGCCAGGTGAACCCTCACCTTTTCAACCGAGGAGGTCGGCAGGTTCTTGCCCACATGATCGGCACGGATAGGCAACTCCCGGTGACCGCGGTCGACGAGCACCGCCAGCCGCACAGCCCGCGGCCGGCCGAGATCCACGAGGGCATCGAGTGCGGCGCGGATGGTCCGCCCGGAATACAGGACGTCGTCGACCAGGACAACTACTTTGTTGTCAATGCCCGACGGCGGCAGCTGCGTTGGCAGCGGTGGGCGGGTGGGATGGTGGCGGAGATCGTCGCGGAACATGGTGACGTCGAGCTGGCCGACGATCGCTGAGGGGTCAAGTGAGATTCCGGTGCTCTGGTATTCGGCGGCGGCTATCTTCGCGGCCAGGCGCTGGGCAAGTGGATAACCTCTCCGCGGGATGCCCAACAGCACCAGGTCGGTGGTGCCCTTGTTGGCCTCGAGGATCTCGTGGGCAATACGGGTCAGCGCACGGTCAATATCGGCTTCGGCGAGAACGACACGCGAAACAACACTCTCGGGCCGAGGTGCAGGCATGTTCATTTGACGCTTCCTCCTTCCCCGCCTCACAGGACGGAATTTAAAGGGTGGTTGCGTCTCCAAAACTATCACAGCGCCTACCGCTTATTCTGTGAAGATGACTATTCCGGCACCACCTCCCTGGGAATCACTGCAACCGGTTGAGCCGGTCTGGGATCGGGCGGTCCGCAGGGGTCCCGGCGTCGCGAACGTGCTGCTGGTGGCAGTGACGGCTATGGTTTTGGTGGTCCTGGCCTGGTTCCTGGGCTCCTCGCTGGGCGCCGGTGCCTTGATCATGTGCGGGGTTCTCGCGCTGATCCCGCTGTCCATCTGCGTGGCCGGACTGATGTGGATTGATCGCTGGGATCCCGAGCCCCGTGGCGCCCTGTGGTTCGCGTTCCTGTGGGGTGCCGGGATCTCGGTCGTCGCGGCGCTGCTGCTCGGCAGCTATGTCACTGAGCTGCTGGAGCTGGCGCTGGCCTCGACGCCGTCGGAAGTCATCGGTCCGGTACTGCAGGCACCCCTGGTGGAGGAGATCGCCAAGGGGCTCGGAGTGCTGGTCCTCGTGTTCTCGCGGCGGAGCCACTTCGATGGCCCGGTGGATGGGATTGTGTATGCCGGGATGGTCGGGGCGGGTTTCGCGTTCACCGAGAACATCCTGTACTTCGGAGCTGCGGCGCTGGCTGGCGGCGGGCTGGGCGGCCTGGTCTCAGTGTTCGTGATCCGCGGGCTGTTCTCGCCCTTTGCCCACGTCATGTTTTCGGCGGCCCTGGGAGTGGTGCTGGGGCTCGCTGTGGCACGCGGCGGCACCCGGCACATTTTCGTGGCCTTCGTGGTGGGCCTGGTGCCAGCCATTGCCGGGCACATGTTGTGGAACGGCGGGTTGCTGGTCTTGTTCACCGACTTCTTCGAGTTCTATTTCCTGATCCAGCTGCCCCTGTTTTGTGCAGCGATCGCCAGCATCATGGCCCTTCGACGGGCCGAGCGTCGTCTCACCGAAGCGCGGCTCGGCGGCTATGCGGCGGCCGGATGGTTTACGGGCCAGGAGGTGCAGATGCTGGCGACTCGGGGCGGGCGTTCGCAGGCGTTGGGCTGGGCCCGGCGCATCGGTCGCCACCAGATCATGGTCGCGTTCATCAGGTCCGCTACCCGGCTGGCGTTCACGCGCCAGCGCCTCCTCGCCGGGCACGATACGCAGCTCAACACCGCGCGGGAGCGGCTTCTACTGGCGGAGGTGACCCGGCTGCGGTCTGAGCTGCTGGCCCCGGCCGGTCGCTGACTGCCCGGCCCAGGGCGCGAACCCTAGGCGAGCAGCGTCGGCTTCAGCTGCTGGAGCCGGCCCAACAGGCCGTTGATGAATGCTGGTGATTCATCGGTGGAGAGCATCTTCGCGAGTTCCACAGCTTCGCTGACGGCAACGCCGTCGGGCACGTCAGGGTTGTAGAGCAGTTCCCAAGCGCCCACGCGGAGGATCATCCGGTCCACTGCTGGCATCCGGTCGAGGGTCCAGCCCTGCGAATAGGTGCCGAGGAACTCATCGATCTGCTCCCCCCGGGTCATGACCCCTTCGATGATGTCCACCGAATACGGGGCAACCACCGTGTCGGTCTTTTCCCGGCGCGCTTTGAGCGCCTCGAGGGGTGAAACGGCACGCTGCTCCGCTTCGAAAAGGATGTCGAGTGCCCGCCGGCGGGCTTTACTGCGGGCGCTCACTCGTTGACGCGTCCCAGGTAGTCGCCGGTCCTGGTGTCGACCTTGACCTTGGTTCCGGTTTCCAGGAACAGGGGAACCTGAATGTCGTAGCCGGTCTCGACTGTTGCTGGCTTAGTCCCACCGGTGGAGCGGTCGCCCTGCAGCCCCGGCTCGGTATAGGTGACCTCGAGCACTACTGAGGGCGGCAGCTCCACGTAGAGGGCTGATCCTTCGTGCATGGCGATGGTGACCATGAGGCTCTCAAGCATGAATTTCTCGGCCTGGCCGACGGTCTTGCCGGGCACGGTGAGCTGATCGTAATCCGACGTGTCCATGAACACGAAGTCTTCGCCGTCCTTGTACAGGTACTGGTAGTCGCGGCGGTCAACTGTTGCAGTTTCGATCTTCAATCCGGCGTTGAAAGTCTTGTCGACTACCTTGCCCGACAGGATGTTGCGCAGCTTGGTGCGGACGAAGGCGCCGCCCTTGCCTGGCTTGACGTGCTGGAACTCGAGAACGTTCCACAGGTTGCCTTCAAGCTTCAGCACCGTGCCGTTTTTGATGTCGTTTGTGGTAGCCACAGGGTCTCTTTCGTGTAAAACATCGACGTCCGGGCAGTAAGGATCCGAAGGCCACATGCAGTGAGGTGGGAAAAGTCCAGAGCCCATTCTACCCTGTGGTGCAACCGCTGGCTGCGGCGGGTGCCGCGCGGGTGGTTAGGAGGCAATCTCCTGATAGGCAGCGAAGAGCAGCGACGTGTCGGGGACCTCGAGCATGCTGGGGCGGGCTATGTCGTCAAGAACAACGAACCGCAGGAGGTCACCGCGTGACTTTTTGTCCCGCCGCATGCCATCCAGGAGGGCAGCCCACCGGTCCCGGCGGTATGTGACGGGCAACTCGAGGAGTTCAAGGATGCTGCGATGGCGGTCGGCTGATTCGTCGCTCAGCCGGCCGACCATCCGTGAGAGTTCAGCGGCGAATACCAGTCCCACTGAGACGGCTGCGCCGTGGCGCCAGGAATAGCGCTCGGCCAGTTCGATCGAATGTCCGAGGGTATGGCCGTAGTTGAGGAACTCCCGACGACCGGTGTCCTTGAGGTCGACCGACACTATTTCGGCCTTGACCGCGACGGCCCGTTCGATGAGTTCGCGGACAATTGCCGAGCTGCCGTCGGACACGGCCGCCGGATTCGTCTCGATCAACTCGAGGATGCGGGGATCGGCGATGAAACCGCACTTGACCACCTCTGCCATCCCCGTGAGCAGTTCGTTGCGTGGCAGGGTGGACAGGGTATCGAGATCGGCCAGCACTGCCGCGGGGGGGTGGAACGCTCCGACAAGGTTCTTGCCTTCGGCTGTGTTGATGCCCGTCTTGCCTCCCACCGCGGCGTCAACCATTCCGAGGAGACTGGTCGGGAGGTGCACCACCTTGACGCCCCGCAGCCAGGTCGCAGCAACGAAGCCCGCCAGGTCGGTGACGGCTCCGCCGCCGACTGCCACCACTGCGTCCGAACGCGTAAAATCGTTCTGCCCTAGTACCTGCCAGCAGAAGGCAGCCACCTGAATGTGCTTCCCCTCTTCGGCGTCCGGAATTTCGGCTGTCACAGCTGTAAAGCCGGCGTCGGCCAGCTCGGCGCGTACTGTATCTCCAGTGCTCCTCAGCGCCCGCGGGTGGATCACCAGCACGCGGCGAACCCGCTCCCCCAGGATGGCCGGAAGCTTCTCCAGCAGTCCGTGGCCGATGACTACCTCGTAGTTTTCAGCCGTAGTGGTACCGGTGACTTTGATGACTGTCGGCTCATTCGCCATGACTGTCCTTTCCGTTATTCTGTGCTGGCTGCGCGTGTGCTGGCTGCGCGTGTGCTGGCTGCGCGTGGGCTGGGTGCGGTGGCGTCAGCCCAAGGGCTGTGGAGACCTCGGTGACCAGCTGATCAATGCTGCGGCCCCGCGTGTCCAGCACCCGGTCGGCCAGCCGCTCGTACAGCGGACGG
>NZ_KI914723.1:46599-61363 GCF_000520515.1 Arthrobacter sp. H20 | reverse complement strand
GGGACCAGGCCTCGATCGGGTCGCCCGCGAGGAGCGGTCTGCTCCGGTCCCGGGTAATCCGCCGGCGAACGGTGGCCAGGTCCGCGTCGAGGAAGACCACCCGCGTCCCCGCGAGGAGGGCGCGTGTCCCCCCGTCCAGGACGGCACCGCCGCCCAACGAAACCACCTGGTTCGCCGGGGCAGTGGCGAGAACATCGGCGACCACCCGGGCCTCAAGCTCCCGGAACGCCCGTTCGCCCTCCTGAGCGAAGATATCGCTGATCCGTCCGTGTCCGGAGACGATGACCTGGTCGGTGTCGATGAACGTCCAGCCGAGGCGGCTTGCGAGGCTTGCGCCGATCACAGACTTGCCGGTGGCCATCAGTCCGATGAGAACCACCGGCCCGGCGGCGGGTTGAAGCATCAGTTCCCGGCCGAATTTAGCGACGTGGGGATCGCCGCCAGGTAGGATTCCAGGTTGCGTGCCGTCTCCTGAACAGAGTCTCCTCCGAATTTTTCAGTCACTGCTTCGGCAATCACCAGGGCAACCATCGCTTCGGCCGCTCCCGGTCCATCCGGGACCAGGCCTCGATCGGGTCGCCCGCGAGGAGCGGTCTGCTCCGGTCCCGGGTAATCCGCCGGCGAACGGTGGCCAGGTCCGCGTCGAGGAAGACCACCCGCGTCCCCGCGAGGAGGGCGCGTGTCCCCCCGTCCAGGACGGCACCGCCGCCCAACGAAACCACCTGGTTCGCCGGGGCAGTGGCGAGAACATCGGCGACCACCCGGGCCTCAAGCTCCCGGAACGCCCGTTCGCCCTCCTGAGCGAAGATATCGCTGATCCGTCCGTGTCCGGAGACGATGACCTGGTCGGTGTCGATGAACGTCCAGCCGAGGCGGCTTGCGAGGCTTGCGCCGATCACAGACTTGCCGGTGGCCATCAGTCCGATGAGAACCACCGGCCCGGCGGCGGGTTGAAGCATCAGTTCCCGGCCGAATTTAGCGACGTGGGGATCGCCGCCAGGTAGGATTCCAGGTTGCGTGCCGTCTCCTGAACAGAGTCTCCTCCGAATTTTTCAGTCACTGCTTCGGCAATCACCAGGGCAACCATCGCTTCGGCTACCACTCCCGCCGCGGGCACTGCACACACATCGGACCGCTGGTGGTGGGCACGGGCAGCGTCTCCGGTGCTGACATCGATGGTCCGCAGGGCCCTTGGCACGGTAGCGATGGGCTTCATCGCGGCCCGGACCCGAAGAGTGTCTCCGATGCTCATTCCCCCCTCGATCCCGCCCGCACGGTTGCTGGCGCGCTCGATCCTTCCCGAGTCGCCGCGAACAATCTCGTCGTGGGCCTTTGAGCCACGCCGTGCGGCAGTGAGGAACCCATCGCCCACCTCAACGCCCTTGATCGCCTGGATGCCCATGAGTGCTGCAGCGAGCCGGGAGTCAAGCCGCCTGTCCCAGTGGACGTAGCTTCCGAGGCCCGGCGGCAACCCGTACACCACTACCTCCACCACACCACCGAGGGTTTCGCCCTCCTTGTGAGCAGCATCCACCTCGGAAACCATCGCGAGGGAGGTGTCCCGGTCAAAGCAGCGCAGCGGGTCCTGGTCGAGGGCTAGCACATCGGCGGGGAGGGGCAGTGGCGACCCTTCCGGAACGGCTACCGACGCGATGGCGACCGTGTGGCTGACCAATCTGATGCCGAGCGCCGAGAGGAACTGCGTTGCCACCTCGCCCAGGGCAACCCGCGCGGCAGTCTCCCGGGCACTGGCGCGTTCAAGGACTGGCCGCGCCTCGTCGAACCCGTATTTCTGCATCCCGGTGAAATCGGCATGACCGGGACGGGGACGGGTGAGCGGAGCATTGCGGGCCAGCTCAGCCAGTTCGGCGGGGTCCACCGGATCAGCTGACATGATTTGGTCCCACTTGGGCCATTCGGTGTTTCCCACCTGGACGGCCACGGGCCCACCCTGGGTGATCCCGTGCCGGACGCCACCGATGATGGTGACCTGATCCTGCTCAAACTTCATCCGGGCGCCTCGCCCGTAGCCGAGTCGCCTGCGGGCCAACGCGGCCTGGATATCACTGGTAGTGATCTCCACTCCCGCAGGCATTCCTTCAATAATTCCCACCAGTGCCGGTCCGTGGGATTCTCCGGCAGTTAACCAACGCAACATGCCTCCAATCCTGCCACGGTGACGCTGCTGTTTCAGCGCGGGGGTGCTCCGACCGCGTCACACATGACTTTTAGAACTCCAGAGTGGTCGGTGAAGGCACCAGCCGAAAACAGCCTGACCTGCTCCACCGCCTGGTAGATGAGCATTTCCAGTCCCGGAACAATGACTCCCCCCCGGGATTCCCAGACCCCGGCGAAGGCGCTCGGCCAGGGGTCGTAGGCGACGTCCAACAGGACCGGCGGCGATGGCGCCGGTGGAGGGACGGTGGCCCGCAGCTCGCGGGCAAGCTCATCGGCGCCACGCGGAGGCAGTGTCGAGATGACTACGTCGGCGTTCTGGACACGGTCCATTACACCGCTCCATTCACTGAGCTCGACCCTCAGGTCGAGGGTCCGCCCCAGATCCTGCAGGGCGGCGGCCCGTTCCGTCGAGCGAACGACGACTGTCGCCTGGTCCGCGCCGAGCAGGTGCAGTGCCCCCAGCGAGGCTGCAGCTGTCCCCCCGCCGCCCAGGATGACTGCCGAACTGGGGGCGCTGGCTACTCCGCCGTACCTGAGTGCACCAACTATGCCCGCGACGTCGGTGTTGTGACCGGTCAGGATGCGGTCAGGCCCAGCGCCGTCGATAGTGACTGTATTGAGCACCCCCAACACCGCTGCCTGAGGACTCAACTGGTCCACCAGTTCGACCAGGGCCCTCTTGTGCGGCATGGTGACCGATAACCCACACCAAGCGGGATCCGCCCGCACCTGGTCGACTACCCTACCGAGGTCCTGGGGTGTCACCTCGATTGCCTCATAGCTACAGTCAAGGCCCAGGTGATGGTAGGCGGCACGGTGGAGGGCAGGAGACCTGGAGTGCCCGATCGGGCTTCCGATCACTGCAGCTCTCCTGGAATGGCTGGAGCTAACTGTTCCGCCGGCGGCGTGCGCCGACGGGATCATCTAGCTGCACCTGCCGGGGTTGTCAGCGCACCAGGCCTGATACTCAGCGACGTAGACAGCATGTTCGGCGAGCGTCTCGGAGAACTTGGTCTCTCCTGTATCAAGATCAACAGTGACCCAGTAGTAGAAGGGCACGTCCGCGGGATTGACCGCAGCATCGATGGCCTCGGCTCCGGGCGATCCGATAGGTCCCACCGGTAGTCCCGGGTTGGCGAAGGTGTTGTAAGGATTGGATTCGTCGCCGCGTTCTTCTTCGGTGAAGTCGAAGCTTCTTCGGTCCAGTCCGTAGGTGACCGTCGCGTCGGACTGAATCAGCCCGTTTGTCTCAGTGTTATCTTCCTGCAGACGGTTCTCGATGGCACCCGACACCGCACCATAGTCGGCTTCACCTGCCTCGGCTTCGATAATGCTGCCAATGGTCAGGATCCTGAACTGCTCCTCAGGATCGGTGACACCAGCGTCCTCGAGCAGGGCAAACGAGGCATCTACCATGATCTGGATCATCTCGGTGGCGGTCGCGTCGACGTCGAACCGGTACTCGCCGGGAGCGAGGTAGCCCTCAAGGCTCGTTGCCTCCTCGGGCAGACCGAACTGGGTGGGATCGGCGGCAAGCTCATCGAACTCTTCACGCGGGATGGTTGTCGATTCCGCAAGGATGTCCAACGTTTCACCCTGACGAAGACCCTGCGCGACGGCGGCGTAGTGCACCTGATTCGCCTCGACGTCGAGCAGTGCGAGGGCAGCACCCTCCGACGACATCTGGTAGCTCAACTCGTACTCACCGGGCTGCACTTCACGGCCGTCCGCTACCTGCTGCAGGGCAGAAACGAATTCAGCTCCGTCGGCGACTATATCCTCGGCCTGAAGGCCGGTGCCGATGGCGAGTGGGCCCGCGCCGTCGGAGACGGTGAAGACCACGCTGCCCTCTCCCGGTCCTGCGTAATCAGTAATGTCGTCAAGACCCAGCAGGTCCCGCAGCATGAGGGACACTGCAACAACCACGCCGACGAACGCGAGGACAACCACCAGCATGACAACCGTGCGGCGTCGCCGGCGTCGCTGTTTGGCTTTGGAGGGCCGCCGGTTGCGTCGCTGGCTGGAGCCTGCGTCGAAGAACTGCTCGACCGGTTGGGCGAAGCCGTCGTGACCTGCGTCGTACCCGTCGGCGTGCTGATCGTCGCCGGTGTGACGCTCCGGTTCGCTGTCGGCTGCCGGGAACTGGGGGTGGTGATGGCTCACGGTTCCAGGTTCCTTTCGCGGCTGTTCTCCGTAATGGCTGGCTCCTTGATAGAGGTCAGGGGATCACTTGGTGAAGAGACCCGCCGACGTGCAGTTACCGGATCCCCCACATCCCGCAGCTGTGACCGTTGCATATCGATGGCATGCTGAAGAATTTCTACTGCAGCAACCTGATCTACCACCTTACGGTGATCGCGGGTATTCAAGCCAGCTTGCCGCAGTGACCGGTGCGCTGAAACTGTGCTCAGGCGCTCATCGATGAGCCTTACACTGGTGGTCAGTCCGGCCCGCTCAATAGCGTTCGCAAGCTCCAGAGCATACCCGCGCGCCATCTCCGACGAGGCTGACTCGCTGCCGCTGAGGTTTCGTGGCAAGCCCACAAACACCTGAACCGCCTGGCGCTCATCGATCTCTCTGATCAGGATGTTGAGATCTGATTTTTTCTTCAAATCCCGTTTCATGGTCCGCACCGGAGTGGCGATCAGGGAACCGCTGTCGCTGCTGGCCACACCGACCCGCACCATCCCGACATCCACGCCAAGCTTCACCCCCCGGGGGTAGTCGTCTCCGGTAGCCGGTGAACACTCAGTCATCGTTGCCTCAGCCGCCGATCAGCGGGACGCGACTGCGGCCCGAATAGCGGTCAGAGCGGCACCGATCTGTGCAGGATCGGACCCGCCGCCCTGCGCGACGTCGTCCTTGCCACCACCGCCGCCGCCGAGGATTCCGGCGGCAACCCGCACCAGAGCGCCGGCCTTCACGCCAGCCGCGCGGGCTTCCTCGTTGGTCGCCACCAGCACCATGGGCCGGTCATTACTGACTCCGGCAGTCGCCACCACAGCAGCGCCCGATCCGAGCCGGTTCCTCAGATCCAGTGCAAGGGTCCGAAGATCGTCGGCGCCGCCGATCGTTCCGGCGTCGTGAGCGAGGAGGCGGACGCCGTCGACGTCGTCAGCGCTGCCCACGAGCGCCGCGGCGGAGGCGCTCAGGGCCTCCTTGCGCAGCCGTTCGAGTTCCTTTTCTGCGGTTTTGAGCTTGGTCAGGGTGGCCGAGAGCCGTTCCGGGAGCTGACCTGACGGCACCTTGAGCATCTCCGACAGTTCGGTGACCAGGGCACGCTCGGCCGCCAAGTGGCGGAAGGCGTCCATGCCGACCAGCGCCTCGACCCGGCGGTTGCCTGAACCGACCGACTGTTCACCGAGCAGGGTGAGCGACCCAATGAGCGACGTCGACCCGACGTGAGTGCCTCCACAGAGTTCACGTGACCAGTCGCCATCGATCTCCACGACCCTCACGGTGTCCCCGTAGGCTTCACCGAAGAGCGCAGTGGCACCGAGCGCTTTGGCGTCGTCGAGCCGCATGAGTTTGGTTTCTACCGTGTGGTTGTTACGGATAGCGATATTCGAGACCTCTTCGATCTCCGACTTGGCACCCGCGCTGATCCCCTCGCCCCAGGCAAAGTCAAAGCGCAGGTAGCCGGCCTTGTTGAAAGACCCGCGCTGCAGCGCTTCGGGGCCGAGAATCTGGTGCAGCGCAGCATGCACAATGTGGGTGCCCGAGTGCGCCTGCTCCCCCGCGTGACGACGCTGCCGGTCAACCGCTGCCATCACCGGGGAACCGACCGAGACCTCGCCCTCCCGGACGGTGGCGCGGTGAACGCTGAGCCCCTTGACGGGGCGCTGGACGTCGAGCACTTCGACGACGAACCCATTGCCCGTGATCAGCCCGACATCGGCGGCCTGACCACCGGCCTCTGCGTAGAACGGCGTCTGGTCGAGGATCAGGTCGATTTCTTCCCCCTGGGACGCTGCCGGCACTGCAACACCGTCGCGGATAATCCCGGTGATCAGTGACTCGGTGCTGAGTTCGTCGTACCCGGTAAATACCGTCTGGCCGCCGGACAGCAGCTCGGTGAAGACCGAGAGGTCTGCCTGGCCAGCCTTCTTTCCGCGCGCGTCGGCCTGCGCACGCTGACGCTGTTCAAGCATCAGCGAGCGGAATCCGTCGGCGTCGACCGCGAGGCCTGCCTCGGCAGCCATTTCGAGGGTCAGATCAATGGGGAAACCGAAGGTGTCGTGGAGTGCAAACGCTTCCTCACCGGAGAGGGGTCGGCCAGCGGCCTTCGAATCCTGGACTGCACCCTCAAGTCGCGCGGTTCCCGACGCGATAGTGCGCAGGAACGCGCGCTCTTCCGCATAGGCGATCCGGGCGATCCGCTCGAAATCCTTTTCCACCTCGGGGTAGGTACCCTTCATGGCATCCCGTGAAGCAGGCAGCAGCTCGGGCAGGCAGGGGCGTTCGACGCCGAGCAGACGCATTGCGCGGACGGCACGCCGGATGAGGCGGCGCAGCACATACCCGCGGCCCTCGTTGGACGGGGTCACGCCGTCGGCGATCAGCATCAGTGCCGAACGGATGTGGTCGGCGACCACTCTCATGCGGACATCGTCGGTGTGGTGCGGGTCGGTTTCCGATTCGGCGCTGGTGTAGGTTTTGCCCGAAAGTTCGGCGGCACGGTCGAGCACCGGGCGCACCTGGTCGGTCTCGTACATGTTCTCGACGCCCTGAAGGACCAGGGCGAGCCGTTCAAGACCCAGACCGGTATCGATGTTCTTCGCCGGTAGCTCGCCAGCAATGTCGAAGTCTTCCTTGCTGCGCACTGCCGAGAGCTGGTATTGCATGAACACCAGGTTCCAGATTTCGATGTACCGCGGCGAATCGGTGGCCGGTCCCCCGGCAATGCCGTACTCGGGTCCGCGGTCGTAGAAGATTTCCGAGCAGGGGCCGCCGGGCCCGGGCTGCCCGGTGCTCCAATAATTTTCGGCCTCGCCGAGCTTCTGGATGCGTTCCACCGGGATGCCTACCTGGTCGCGCCAGATGGCGAGGGCCTCGTCGTCGTCCTGATAGACGGTGACCCAGAGGCGCTCGGGATCGAGCCCGAAGCCACCGTCGTCGAGGGAGGAGGTCAGGAGTTCCCACGCCATGGGGATGGCGCCATCCTTGAAATAATCGCCGAAGGAGAAATTGCCGGCCATCTGGAAGAACGTTCCGTGGCGGGCGGTTTTGCCCACTTCCTCGATGTCGCCTGTCCTGATGCACTTCTGGATACTGGTGGCCCGGTCAAAGGGAGCCTTTTCACGCGCTGTGAGGTACGGGATGAAGGGGACCATGCCAGCGATGTTAAACAATAAGGATGGGTCGGTTGACACCAGAGACGCCGACGGCACAACTGTGTGCCCCTTGCCCTCAAAGTAGGCTAGCCAGCGGCGTGCAATCTCATGGGATTTCATTGCGGTATCAGTCCTTCTGATCTTTTCAGGGCCGGGATGCGGTGGCTGGCATCATGCCGGTTCTGCGGGGCAGTGCCAGCTGGGGCGCCTGCAAAGAAGTTACTGGCGGTTCTCCGGGCGGTGGTCAGCGGGGTCGACGCCGAGGGCCGCACGTAGATCCGACTCACGCTCCTGCATCCCGGATCGCAGTGCGTCAGCAAAATTGGCGATGCTGTCGGAGACCCCGCCCATCGCGCGGTTCAAGCCGGCGGGCCCATAGCTCTCAGCAACCGAGGAAAGCTTGCGCACGGCGATCACGCCGATAGCGACGCCCGCGCCCATCCAGATAGCTCGCATAATCATTGTATTTTTCATCGTTTCCTCAGCGGCTACGGCGGCGGGGAGCTGGCTTGCTTCGTGAAGCCAGGGCAGAACGGACTCCGTACGAGAACGCTGCCACCTTGATCAGCGGCGCTCCGAGAGTTGCCGCTAGCAGCGACGACAGGGCAGAGAGGTTGGCTGTCGCATCCGACACGTTGGAAGTGATTCCGTCAACATTCTTCAGCTGCTGATGCGTTGTGGTGACCGTGCTGGTCACCTCTTCGATCAGGGGAGTGGTTTCGTTGCTGACGCTCCTGATGGTGGTGCGTAGTTCGTCAAACACTTTTCCGAGCTTCCACACCGGCACAGCGAGCAGTGCTACCAGCACCGCGAACACACCGGCTGCGATGAGACCGGCGATATCTCCACCAGACATGGATCGTGTCTCCTTTTGAATCAGGTAGGCCGCCTGCGCGGCGATAACTTACCTATGTACCTTACCTACTCAAAGGCCCGCGGCGTGTGCCGCGGGCCTTTGAGTAGGGTCTTTGCTGAAGAAGCTAAGGAATTAGCGTGCGTAGTACTCCACCACGAGCTGCTCTTCACAGGTCACTGGGACCTCTGAGCGCTTGGGGCGGCGCACCAGGCGGGCCTGAAGCTTATCCAGCTGGACCTCCAGGTAGCCGGGAACTGCGGGCAGCACATCGCGGTGCGCGCCTGCGGCGGCAACCTGCAGCGGGTCGAGGACCTCGCTGCGGGGGTGTACGTGAATGAGCTGTCCTTCGGCGACGCGGTAGGACGGACGGTCAACGCGTGAACCGTCGACCATGATGTGACGGTGAACAACCAGCTGACGGGCCTGCGCGCTGGTGCGGGCGAAGCCGGCGCGAAGCACCAGGGCATCGAGACGCATTTCGAGCAGTTCGATCAGGTTCTCACCGGTCAGTCCCCTGGTGCGGCGTGCTTCCTCGAAGACCCGGGTCATCTGGGCTTCGCGGATACCGTACTGGGCGCGCAGACGCTGCTTTTCGCGCAACCGTACAGCGTAGTCACTGTCCTGCTTGCGGCGGGCGCGTCCGTGCTGGCCGGGCGCGTACGGCCGGCGTTCCAGATACTTTTCAGCCTTTGGGGTCAAAGCAATGCCGAGGGCTCGCGAAATGCGAACCTTGCGGCGGGCACGTGTGTTGTTAGCCACGAATACCTTCCATTATTTTTGCGGCAAAGCAGCTCTGACGCCCGGCCGGTGTCATCCGACCGAACGCAGGCACTTTTGGTGTCGCTGGCCTCCACTTGCGGAGAGCCGGGAGTAGCCGCTTCCCGGTACTACAGTTCGCCCAGTGCACAACCCACGTCCCACCGGGACCGCCGGAGCGGAACGCGCTTGACTGAATCAAACGAGAATGATGGATTGCGCAGAAGGCGACTTGCCAGTCAACCGACAATCCTAGCAGTGGTTGCGGCCTGCCGGGGAATCACCTGCCACGGATGATCCGCCGCAGCCGGACCAGCCGGGAGGCGATATCCCGTTCGGCTCCGCGGTCCGTCGGGTGGTAGTAGTCGTGACCGGTCAGATCATCGGGTGCGTACTGCTGTGCGGCGATACCGTGAGGCTCGTCGTGGGAGTACACATAGCCGCTGCCGTGGCCAAGCTGTTTGGCGCCCGGGTAGTGCGCGTCCCGCAGGTGTGGGGGGATGCCCTGTCCCCGACCTGCCCGGACATCGGCTACCGCAGCATTGATGCCGTTATAGGAGGCGTTGGACTTGGGTGCTGTGGCGATATGCACCACGGCCTCGGCCAGGATAATCCGCCCCTCGGGCATGCCGATCAGGGCCACGGCCTGGGCGGCCGCGACTGCTGTCTGCAACGCCGTCGGGTCGGCCATCCCAACATCCTCGGCGGCCGAGATCATGAGCCGTCGGGCAACAAAGCGAGGGTCCTCCCCCGCTTCCAGCATCTTCGCCAGGTAATGGAGTGCCGCGTCGACGTCGGATCCCCTCAGGGACTTGATGAACGCGCTGGCGACGTCGTAATGCTGGTCCCCGGCGCGGTCATAGCGCAGCGCCGCCACGTCGACCGCCTTCTCGGCATGTTCGAGTTCCACCAGCACTGGCTCAGCGGGATCGTCGGAGGCTGAATGGGCCACTCCGGCCGCGGCTTCCAACGCGGTCAGCCCACGACGGGCGTCACCGGCGGCGAGCCGCACCAGGTGTTCCATGGCGCCGTCGCTGACGCGGACCGACCCATCAAGACCGCGCGGGTCCTCCACCGCCCGGTTCAAGAGGGCAGCAATGTCAGCCTCGGTCAGGGGTTTCAGGGTCTGCAGCAGTGACCGGGACAGCAACGGCGACACCACTGAGAATGAGGGGTTCTCGGTGGTGGCGGCGATCAGAACCACCCAGCGGTTTTCCACTCCGGGCAGCAGCGCGTCCTGCTGCGCCTTATTGAATCGGTGAATCTCGTCGAGAAACAACACTGTTGTGGTGCGGTGGAGGTCGCGGGCAGTGAGCGCCTCGTCCATCACCCGCCGCACATCCTTCACCCCAGCGGTGATAGCCGACAGTTCAACGAAGGTTCTGCCGCGGCCCCGGGCAATGACGTGGGCAAGGGTGGTCTTGCCGGTTCCCGGGGGTCCCCACAGGATCACCGAGGACGGCCCGGCTGGTCCGGTGCGGTCAGCATCCCCAGCCAGGGTGCGCAGCGGCGACCCGGGGCCTAGGAGGTGCTGCTGGCCCACCACTTCATCGATCGAGCGCGGGCGCATCCTCACTGCCAGCGGGCTGCGGTGGCGTTCAGCGCTGCTGACACTGCGGCCGGTGGCGGCGTCGCCGTCGCCGTCGTCGTCGGACCCGTACGCGGCGCTGAATAGATCATTCACACAGCCAAGGCTACTGTGAAGCACTGACGGCAGGGCTATCGGCAGCCGTCGGCAACTGCAGGACAACCGCCCGCTATGAAACGGAGGCAGTCATGGGATCACCGCGGCACGTGCTGGTGTCACCCGAACGCCTCCCCGGGTGGGTGGAGCGGTTCAGCGCCGGAAACGGCGGTCTTGCCTCGACTATCGGTCACGACGCCGAGGTACGCTCGGACGGCGGACTGATGCTGCGCGGAGCGAACGGGTGTGTGGCGGAACTGTATCCACCCTGGGAGTCGCCCAGCCCGGTGGCTCCAGACGGCTGGGCGGTGCAGGATCTCGTCTCGACAGCCACGAGTGAACTGCTGGTTGGTCTGCTGCTCGTGCGGCGGGGTGGCTACGCCGTGGGTGTTGCCGACAACGGCAAGCTGGTCGCCTCGAAGACCGGCACCAAGTATGTGCAGTCCCGCACGGCTGCCGGCGGCTGGTCACAGCAACGATTCGCCAGGCGTCGGGCAAACCAGGCCGCGGGGCTGGCTGAGGCGGCCGCAGCTCATGCTGCCCGCCTGTTTGGGGAGCACCCTCCGGCGTGCCTGCAGCTGGGCGGCGACCGACCGTTGGCCGCTGAGACCCTGGCGAACCCGGCCCTGCGCGGCTACCAGGCGCTGCCAAAGCTGAAATTCCTGGTGGTGCCCGATCCCCGGCTGGACATTCTCAAGCAGGCGGCAATCGATTCGCGCTCGATCAGGATTACCATCATCGCCCCCTGAGCAGGCTGCTCAGCGACCTACTGCCGGGCGGTTGACGCGCGGTGGGCGGCTTCGCGCAGGCGAACGACGGCGCCGTCAGGGTCCGGCGCCCCGTAGACGGCTGACCCAGCCACAAAAACTGTCGCTCCTGCCTCGGCGGCACGCAGGATGGTTTCCTTCGTGATGCCGCCGTCCACCTGGATGGCGACCGGTAGGCCGCTTCCCCTGACTGCCTCGGCGGCCCGGCGGATCTTGGGCAGCACGACGTCGAGAAACTGCTGTCCCCCGAATCCCGGTTCGACTGTCATGATCAGCAGGAGGTCAAGCTCGCCCAGCAGGTCGAGATACGGTTCGACAGGTGTTGCCGGCCGCAGGGCCATTCCTGCCTTCGAACCGATGCTGCGCAGTTCGCGGGCCAACCGGATCGGCGCAGCTGCTGCTTCGGCATGGAAGGTCACTGAAGCGGCGCCGATCTCGGCGTAGCCGGGAGCCCAGCGGTCGGCGTCGTCAATCATCAGGTGGATATCCAGCGGGAGGGGGCTGACCTCCTGGATCCGCTTGACCACTGGAAGCCCCAGGGTGAGGTTGGGGACGAAGCTGTTGTCCATCACGTCAACGTGCACCGCATCAGCCGACGCAATGCGCGCCAGCTCGGTCTGCAGATTTGCGAAGTCAGCTGACAGGATGCTCGGGTTGATACAACAGGCAGTCATGATGCTCCTTGCAGGTCAGATTTACGCGGTGCGGCGAATCAACGCCAGATACATCGCATCGGTGCCGTGGATGTGGGGCCACAACTGGGCTGTCGACTCGTGGCCGGCTGCCAGTGCGCCGGTCAGGCTGACGTCGTCGAGGATTGACCCGGCATCGATCAGTTCGACGTCGTCACGACGGCGCAGGCAGTCCTGGACCACCGCCGACGTCTCGGCCGGGTGGGGTGAACAGGTCACGTAGGCCACTACTCCGCCCGGACGGACGGCGTGCAGGGCTGCGGCGAGCAGTTCACGCTGCAGCGTACCAAGCCCGGCTATATCGGAAGGCTTGCGCCGCCAGCGCGCTTCCGGGCGGCGGCGCAGGGCACCGAGTCCGGTGCAGGGTGCGTCCACCAGAACACGGTCGAAGGTATCGGGGAAGTCCTCAGCCACGGTCCGCCCGTCACCTACCCGGACCGTCCAGACCGCGGGGTCGAGTGGCCTCAGCGCCTGGCGCACCAGCTGGGCGCGATGCTCGGCTGGCTCGTTGGCTACCAGGGTATGCCCGCGCTGTTGCGCCAGTGCACCCAGAAGAGCCGATTTCCCGCCGGGGCCAGCGCACAGGTCAAGCCACTGCTCGGAACGGTCACCAGCCGCGCTCGTGTCATCGTCGAGCGTCACGGCGGCCAGGGCCCGGGCCACCAGCTGCGACCCTGCGTCCTGGACCCGGGTTGTGCCGACCCGAATGCTTTCCAGCCGCCCAACATCGCCGGCTGAGAACAGTGCGGATCCCTCGGCGAGTTCGCCCGGCACCGCCCCCGCCTCGAACGCTTCGTCGAGGGACCCCAAACCGGGAAGTGCCAGCAGGTTCACTACCGGCGCGGCGTTGTTGGCGGCGAGAAGGGTCTCTATCTCGGAGACGTCCCGGCCATGGTCAACCAGGGACTGGCGCAGGGCGCGGACAATCCACTCCGGATGGCTGTGGGTGATGGAACTGATCTTGGTGGCGTCGGTCAGGTCAGCCGTGAGTTCGGCGACCCACTCACCAAGAGTCTTCGCCGAGACCCGCCGCAACACGGCGTTGATGAGGGCCGACGGTCCCGCGCCGATAACGGCCCGGGCCAACCCCACTGTCTGGTCCAGGGCAGCGTGTGCCGGGACCCTCATGGCCAGCAGCTGATGGGTACCAATCCGCAACGCATCAAGGATCGCCGGGTCGAGTTTGTCCAGCGGCCGGTCAACGCAGCGCGCCAGGACAGCGTCGTAGGTGCCCTGCCCACGGAGTGCCCCGTAGGCTAGTTCGGTGGCAAAGCCTGCATCACGCTTATCCAGGCGGTGCTTGCGAATGCTGACCGGCAACACCAGGTTTGCGTACGCGTCATCGGCGGCGACAGCGCGGAGCACCTCAAACGCGACCAGGCGCGCTGGATCTGCGCGTCTCGTCCGTTCCGAGGGCGCAGCAGTTGAGAACCCGCGTGGCTCTGACCGATTGCGTTCCCGTCCGGCAGCGTTTCGGCGCCCGCCCGCCCCGCCCGCTGGGCCCCGTCCCTGATTGGTCACGAAAAAACCAGCTCTCCTTGTTGTAGGGGTTGCAGGGCGCCGCGCGCCCAATCCTGTGCCCGCATCAATTTTTTTCCGGCTGGCTGGACATCGCCAAGAACGATGGCACCGGACCCGGTGCCCACCAGCACGCCCTGCACTTCCAGCGACAGCGTGCCCGGGGAAAGACCGGTGGCTGAATCCACCAGCGACACTGGCCCCACCTTGACCCGCTGGTTGCCCAGCTGCGTCCAGGCGCCTGGCTCGGGAGTCACCCCATTGATCAGGCGCCGGACGGCGAGGGCTGGCTGGGTCCAGTCCACCCGTGCATCGTCGATGGTGAGTTTGGGTGCCAAGCTGATGTCGCCCCGCTGGGGAACCGCTTCGGCGCGGCCCGCGGCCACAGCCGAGAGGGTCTGCACCAGGAGCACCGCACCGCTGTGGGCGAGCCTTTCGAGCAGGTCGCCGCCCGTATCGCTGGGGCGAACCGCTTCGGTCATGGTCCCAAAGACCGGTCCGGTGTCCAAGCCCGCTTCCAATCGGAAGGTTGAGGCACCGGTCAGTTCATCTCCAGCGATTACCGCGTGCTGCACGGGGGCTGCGCCACGCCAGGCTGGCAGCAGGGAGAAGTGCAGATTAATCCACCCGTGGGTGGGAAGGTCCAACGCGGCTTGCGGGACCAGACCGCCGTAGGCCACTATCGCCGCCGCATCAAGGTTCAGTGCCGCGATCTGTTCAGTGACTGGTGAGTCGATCCGGTTGGCGCGAATGATCGGAAGGTCCAGTTCAGCTGCACGTGCCGAGACCGGGCTGGGAGTCATTGTCCGTTTACGGCCGAGCGGGGCGTCCTCGCGGGTCAGGACGGCGACGACGTCGAACCCTGCGGCCACCAGCGCGTCGAGCGAGGGCACTGCCACGGCCGGAGTGCCAGCAAAGAGCACCCTCATGAGGACCTGTTCCCGCGAGTGGCGGGCAGGCCGCCCGCCTGAGCCGTTGAG
>NZ_KI914723.1:42980-46499 GCF_000520515.1 Arthrobacter sp. H20 | reverse complement strand
CCCGCCTGAGCCGTTGAGACACCGAACCCGAAACTCGACCCGGTGGACTCCGAACGTTCCAGGGTGGTCTGGTCGGCGACAACCGAATAGGTTGAGCTGCGGATAGCACGCATGGCTGATTTGCGGTGCTCCCCCACCAGTCGTTCGATGTAGAGCGTGCCGTTGAGGTGGTCTGCCTCGTGCTGGAAACAGCGGGCCAGCATACCGGTACCCTCGTGTTCAACCGGCCCGCCATGGATGTCCACACCGGTAACCTTCGCCCAGCTGGCGCGCCGGACCGGATAGCCAAGGCCCGGAATGGACAGGCAGCCTTCCGACTCCTCAAGCGACGCTTCGGTGTCGACCTCCAGTAATGGGTTCACTATGTACCCTGAGGCGTCGTCAATCCGGAAGGTGAACACCCTTAGGCTGACACCCACCTGAGGCGCCGCGAGGCCGGCGCCGTGCACATCGTCCATGGTCTCCATCATGTCGGAAACCAGTCTGGCAAGTTCGGGTCCGAAGGTGGTGACCTCGGCGGAGGGGGTCCTCAGTACCGGGTCCCCAATGATCCGAATGCTCAACACGGCCATGCTCTGCGGGGTCCTAACGTTATGGATACTTCTTGTGGGTCGATGCCATTCTAGGCGGGAACCAGCCTGCGTTTCAGCCGACGGCAGGTTAGCTGACCACAACCCCGGGAGCCGCACTAGCCGCTGGCACCGGCGGCGGACCGATGGGCAGCAGTGCACGGCCAGCAGCAGCGGCGTCCAGGCCGGCTTCCCAGGACCGCCGCAGAGCGCAGAATCGGAACCAGTGCTCCTTCAGGACCTCGGGGTTGGCGCGCATGGCGCGTACCTCGGTCTTGCCGATGGCCACTCCCAGCAGAATCAGCTCGTGATCGTACTTCCACGGCTCCCAGACCCCTGTCTCACCGTTGACGAGGCTCTCCTGGGCCTTCATCCCCGCCACGAGCTGCATGACCACCTTGTCATCGAGCGCCTTGACCTGCCCATCGCGGTCGGTGTTCTTCGTTTTGAAATCAATCAGGCACAGCCGTCCGCCGATTTCGGCGAGGAGATCAAGGGTGCCGGCGTAACCGACCTCCTCGTTCCACACGGTGAGCTCCGCAGCCAGGGGGCGCACCTGGTAAAGCGTCCACCATTCGTCGAACCGGTCGGCAAACGCCTCTTCGCCATTCTCGACGAGGGCTAGCCGGGCGGCGTCGAGAACATGCGGCTGTTCCAGGTCGCGGAGCGCAACCTGTTCACAGTAGAAGTGCACCCGGGTGCCCCGCTCGGCGGCCTCATCGCGGTACCGTTCGGCAGCAACTGAAGCTTCCTTGACCACCGTCCGGAGCTGCGCCGGGTTGCCCAGGGCTGTGGGAACTCGGGGATCATTGGCGACCGCGTTCGCGGCCATGTAGCCAATCCAGCCGTCAAGGGAGGTCGAGGCCTGGGAGATCACCGTGGTGATCGATGGCACGATCGGGCGGTCGGTGGTGGAACGGGAATACATGCGTCCGTGCTCAGTCGAGTGAGCCAGCAGCGGTTGAGTCATGCTTCCAGTCTGACACCGGACACCGACAATCTACATTTGGCCCTTTCTGGGGCGGATTGGACGAACCCCATTTCCTCCTATAGAGTTTTTACTCGTTGGAAAACGACGAATAACCCTGCAAATTCAACGATTTGTCACGGGATATGGATCATCAATCAACATGCGGACGTAGCTCAGCTGGCTAGAGCACCACCTTGCCAAGGTGGATGTCGCGGGTTCGAATCCCGTCGTCCGCTCGCAAGTCACTGTAGCTGTCGGAGAACCTTTCGGCGGTCCTGGTTTACCAGGCACGGTGGGGTGGCCGAGAGGCGAGGCAGCGGCCTGCAAAGCCGTATACGCGGGTTCGAATCCCGTCCCCACCTCCAGTACTACAGCTTGCACCCATCTCGATGGGCGATTGGCGCAGCGGTAGCGCGCTTCCCTGACACGGAAGAGGTCACTGGTTCGATCCCAGTATCGCCCACGCAAAGCGGTTCCCGTGATTCTTCCGACTCACCGGTACCGCTTTTTCGCGGACGTAGCTCAGCTGGCTAGAGCACCACCTTGCCAAGGTGGATGTCGCGGGTTCGAATCCCGTCGTCCGCTCCAGTTTCACCACCCTCGGGTACACCCCCGCCAGCTGCGGCAGGGGTGTTTTTCTTTCACCCGGTGGTTGCCGCTTTACCTCCCACCCACCGCGAAACTTCCGGGCCGTCACACCTTCCCACCCACCGGCTGCGATCAGTGGGAATGTCTAGACAATCCCACTGACCAGTCACGATCGGTGGGATTCTGGGCCAGGAAACCGTGCCGAGGCAGGTGTGCCAAGATCAGACGGGCGGTGGTGCAGCGGTTAGTGAAGGAGTTTCAGGCCGACGACGCAGGCGACAATCCCCAGCACCAGCAGGATCTTGATGACCGAGGCCGATTCGCCGTCGAAAACCATTGCGTACGTCACGGTCAGTGCGGCGCCGATTCCCACCCACACCGCGTAGGCGGTCCCCACGGGTAGCGTCCGCATGGCCCACGCGAGCCCGGCCATGCTCAGGGTGAGTCCGATACCGAAAATGATTGTTGGCACAAGGCGGGTGAATCCCTCAGACTTCCCCAGTGCTGTAGCCCACACCGCTTCGAGCACTCCGGATACCACTAGAACAATCCATGCCATGACAGTCTCACTCCTGAAACGCCGTCTTGTCGCTGACCGGGTACGGCGCACCTCGTCCGGGTGCCATCTGGCTTTACAAGGCTGTCATACCGCCCACGCGGAGGCAATCCTGAGGATACATACGCCGACGGCGGATACCCAGCCAATGCACAGGCTCTCCCCTTGGAACTGTCATTCCGGGGTCCTAGACTACTGTGCAGTGGGAACATCAGGTTCCCGGATTGAAAGGAGGTGCCTGTGTCTGTATTTGACGGGCTCAAAGGCAAGGCCGGAGCGCTGACGAAAAAGGCAACCGAGCTGGTGGGCGAGAACTCTGGAAAGATCAAGGACGGCATCGGTCACGCTGGCAACTTTGTTGACAGCAAGACCGGAGGCAAGTACGCCGACAAGATCGACAAGGTTCAGTCCAAAGCCTCCGAAATGGTTGATAAGACCGACCGCGGGGACACCAACCGGCCACCTGGCTCTGGAATCCCTCCGGCCGCATAAGGCCTATTGCTCGACAAGAAAGTGCCGGTCCTGCCGAGAGGCAGCACCGGCACTTTTTGCGTCCTGGCTGGTCTGCGTGGAGCGCTAGGCCTCGCTGCCCTGACGCGCCAGGGCGGTTAGACGTGACACCGCGCGATGATACTTCTTCATATACCCGCCGGTCATCATTTCCTCGGTGAACAACTGGTCGAAGGCTACCCCGCTGGCAAAAACCGGGATGTCCTTGTCATAGATCCGGTCCGCGAGGACAACGAAACGCAGGGCAACTGCCTGTTCCGAAATGGTCGCCACATTGTGCCAGGCGATAAAGTCCACCCCGTCGATCAGCTGCCGATACCGGCTCC
>NZ_KI914723.1:33091-42880 GCF_000520515.1 Arthrobacter sp. H20 | reverse complement strand
GATCAGCTGCCGATACCGGCTCGGGTGGACACCCGAGAGGTGTTTCACCAGATCGCTGAACGGGTCCTCGGCCAGCACCCCGGTTGGGCCATCCTTGAGCGCGCGAACCCGATCGTGAAGGCCCGACTCGCTGAATGGAACCGGAGCTTCAGGGAGGCCCCGGTGGCGATAGTCCTCACCATCGATGCGGAGCACGTCAAACTGGTCGGCCAGCACCTGGATTTCGCGCTGGAAGTCGACTGCCGCAAACCGGCCGTCGCCCAACGAGCCTGGCAGGGTATTGGACGTCGCTGCGAGCTTCACCCCGGCGTCGGCGAGTTCACGCATCAGGCGGGACATCAGGACCGTGTCCCCCGGATCGTCGAGCTCGAACTCGTCGATGCAGACCAGCGCGTACCCGCTGAGCGCCTCAACCGCCCGCCGGAAGGACAGGGCCCCGACGAGGTTTGTGTACTCGACGAACGTGCCGAACGCTTTTTTGCCGGTCGTCGCGTGCCAAAGGGACGCCAGGAGGTGAGTTTTGCCGACGCCGAAGCCGCCGTCGAGGTAGATCCCGGCCCGTGCTGGTGCCTTCTTCGCGCCGAACAGTTTGCGCAGTCCTGTGGGTTCGGGCTCGTTGACCATGTCGGCAAACTCGGACAGGGCTTTCACCGCCGCCGACTGCGACGGCTGGCCGGGGTCAGGGCGGTAACTGTCAAAGGACACGTCGCCGAATCGTGGGGAAGGATAGAACCCGGTCAGAAGCTCATCGACTGAAACTTTGGGGGTCCGCTGGGAAAGCTGCTCGATAGTTGCCACGGTAGGCAAGAATACGGCACAACCGCCCAGACTGCTGGCCCTCCAACACCCCCGGCGACAACGATTGTGGCGTGACGTGAACGGCAGGAAATATTTGTGGGCGCCCGTGGTTAAGCTAGTAGAGACCACAAAACGCCACGAGAAAGGCCTACGGATGTCAGTCGCAGCAGACCCCAATGAGAAGTTCGCTCACTATGCCCACCCGGAACGGCTCGTCTCCACCGACTGGCTGGCGGAGAATCTCGATACACCGTCCCTGGTGGTGGTCGAGTCCGATGAAGACGTATTGCTCTACGACACGGGCCACATTCCCGGTGCAGTCAAGGTGGACTGGCATACCGACCTGAATGACGAAGTGACCCGCGATTACGTTGACGGCACCGCCTTCGCCCGGTTGATGTCGGCCAAGGGGATCTCCCGCGATTCGACAGTGGTGATCTATGGCGACAAGAGCAACTGGTGGGCCGCGTATGCCCTCTGGGTCTTTAGCCTGTTTGGCCACGAGGATGTCAGGCTCCTGGACGGTGGCCGCGATAAGTGGCTAGCCGAAGGCAGGCCAACGACTATCGATGTGCCCGGCGACCAGAGTGTCGATTATCCAGTGGTGGAACGCGACGATGCGCCGATCCGCGCCTACCTGAACGACGTTCTGGATCACCTCGGGAAGCCACTGATCGATGTTCGCTCGGTGGATGAGTACACCGGTGCACGCACCCACATGCCTGCCTACCCCGAGGAAGGCGCGCTCCGCGGTGGCCACATCCCGACTGCCGCATCGGTCCCGTGGGCTCGGGCTGCTGCCGAGGATGGTACCTTCCGGAGCAGGAGCGAGCTCGATGCCATCTACCGGGACGAAGTTGGGTTGAAGGACGACGACGAGGTGGTTGCCTATTGTCGAATTGGTGAGCGGTCGAGCCACACCTGGTTTGTCCTCTGTCACCTGCTCGGGTTCACCAGGGTGCGCAACTATGACGGCTCCTGGACGGAGTGGGGCAACGCTGTGCGTGTCCCCATTGTCAAGGGCACCGAGCGTGGGGAGATTTCGGCACCATGACCACGACACTGCCAGCCAAGCTGGACGAAATTGTCGAGGATTTTCAGGCACTCGACGAGCCTGACCGGCTGCAACTGCTGCTCGAGTTCTCCAGGGGTCTGCCTGAGCTGCCCCGGCATCTCCAGGAGCATCCGGAACTCCTGGAGCAGGTGGTCGAATGCCAGACTCCCCTGTTCCTCAGCGTCGAGATCGACGACAGCGCCGAGAGAATCGTTAGCCTGTACTTCTCGGCGCCGCCTGAGGCTCCGACAACCCGTGGATTCGCTGGTGTGCTCCAAGAAGGCCTTGATGGTCTGCCGTCGGCCGAGATCCTTGCTGTCCCGGACGATGTGCCGGACCGACTGGGATTGACCCGCGCCATCACTCCGCTGCGGATGCGCGGAATGACAGCCATGCTCGGCCGCATCAAACGAACTGTCCGAGCCGGACAGGCTGGCTAGCCCGGAGCCTTAGTTCTTCATGCCGGGCCGGGCACGGCCGTGGAGCACCGGGGTAAGCCAGTTGGCTACGGCCTGCTCCCACTTCACCGGGTCCACATTCCATTCCTTCGTGTGCCGGGCCCGGTGAAAGCGTTCAAAGGTGACGAAGGCAGGGTTGCGCTCGGCGAGTTCGGCCGAGGGTCCGACGGGAACAAATTCGTCATCCTCGCTGTGGATGATGAGTGTCGGGATGGTCAGCTGCTCGGCCCGGGCCACCCAATCCAGGCTCTTCAGGTCGAGTGGGGCTGCCAGACCGGTGGCTTTCCGGCCCGCACGGTTGGTCAGCAGCCACTGGCCGAGCCGGCCAATGGGCGCGGGGATCCGGTTGAGTTGGGCGTGGTAGGCCAGGACCTCGATCCAGTTGACCACCGGGCCGTCGAGGACGAGCGCCCGGATCCGTTGGCGGTGACGGGACAAATCAGCGGTTTGGAGGCAGATGGCGCCGCCCATTGACCACCCAAACAACACCACACCCTCGGCACCGTTTGCCATCGCGTAGTCGATTGCTGACTCGACATCCCGCCACTCAGTCATGCCCAGGCCGTACCGGCCGTCGGCTGCGTGCGGGGCTTCACCGTCGTTCCGGTAGGAGGTCAGCAATGAGGTCAGGCCCAGTGACCGAGCCAGGCGCACGGCGCGTAGGCCTTCCGTGCGTTGCACCCCCCTTCCATGAACCATCACCGCCCACTCCTTCGAGGGCTCCTCGGCGCGGATCAGCCAGGCGGGGGCCACTCCCCCATCAACAGGGACTCCCACCTCCTCATCGGCAAAACCAACCGCTGACGGCGAGGGGAAGACTGCCCCGCTCCACCAGCCCCGCGTTGCACTTGCCAGGTGGCCGGAATACACCGCCTCTACCTCGCGCTGAACGGTTCCCTCACGCGGAACGTAGGACAGGATCCCGCCAATCCGTGCGTGCCCACGGCCGCCGTCGAAGTAGAGACTGTAGGTACCCTCGACAGTTGTGTCATCGTTCGCTGGAAGAATTATCTGCTGGCCGACTCCGGTTCCGATCACCGCAAGAATGTCCAGGTTCTCGTCCCTGCTGCGGGCGGGGGTGACCACTTGGCGCGCGAAGTGGGCGGCCAGACCCGAGGTGGCCGCAACAACAGTAGATCCGACGACGCCGCCTACCCAGACGCCGAATATGGTCCACTTCAGCCAGGCGGCGGTGGTGGACTGTGCCGGCATGGTGGCGGAAATTTTAGGCATACCCCCATTCTCGCCTGAGGGCCCGGGATCTCGACAACCGGGGCGCGAGTGTCGTGCCCGGTGACTCTTGTGCCCGGTGACTATGGCGCAGGGTCCGTGAGCACTAGTCTTGGCTCATGGCCGAGACGATAGTAGTACTGACCGAAGAAAGCCTCAACGACGGGGACGCGAAAAACCTGCTGACTCTCGTGGGGGAGGAACAGGCTACCTTGCTGGTGTTGATTCCCGGTGACCGCCATAAAAATGTGATGGCCGAGTTCTTCCATCATCTGAGCCTGCTGGAATTCTCCGACGCATTCCGTGAGCTGTCCCAGGGGCAGCCGTCTGCCCACGAGTCACGGGTGAGCGCTGAAGCGGCACTCGAATCTTCCCTCCGCGTGGCCCAGGCGCACGGACTGCTTGCTGACGGATTCACTGTCACCGGCAATGCTGTGGAGGCGATGGTGGAGGCTGTTACTGAACATGGCGCCAGTCAGGCGGTAGTCATCACACGACCGCATGCGGTTGCCGACACGCTCCACACCGATTGGGCCAACCAGGCCCAGGACCGGCTAGGGGTGCCCGTGCTGCACCTCTACTCAGGTTCGGGATTTATCGGCGGTTCTTAGGCGTTGAAGAGATCATGAGCACAACCGAACCCCGCGATGTCCCTGTCCAGAAGACCGACGACGAATGGCGCACCGAACTGACTCCTGAGGAGTATCAAGTTCTCCGTCAGGCTGGCACAGAGCGCCCCTATACGGGCGAGTATTACGACACCAATACCAAGGGTGTCTACCAGTGCCGCGCGTGCGGGCACGAACTCTTTACCAGCAACGAAAAATTCGATTCACACTGCGGTTGGCCATCCTTCTGGGCCCCGCTCGCTGAGAACACTGTCCGCTACCTGCACGATCACTCAATGGGGATGCAGCGCACGGAGGTCAGGTGCGCCAACTGCGATTCGCACCTGGGTCACCTGTTTAAGGGTGAGGGGTACGGCACTCCTACCGATCAGCGGTTCTGCATCAACTCGGTGTCAATGAAACTGGCCGAACAGGCCTGACACCCGCCTGGTCGGGAGGTCCAGCAATGCTGAGCCTCCCGACCATCGGCGACCACCACTGACCTAAGAGATACTTACGCTCGCTCCTCTTTTCGATAAGTAAACCTTTTTGGTTGCTACGCTTTCGTCCATGACTTCCATCACCACAGTTCACACCGAGGCGCCTTTCGCCGACGCTCCCGAACGCTCGCAGGCCTGGGAGCAACTCAAGGCAGCCGCCGCACTCCTTCAGACCCTCCAGATCAAGGACGGGTCTGTCCCCGATCCGGCCGACCGCCCGGCTGCCGCAGAATCGGTCGGAGCAATAGTTGCAGCAGTTGAGGCACTCTCGCCATCATTCCCCCATGACGTCGAGTACCTCACCGCCCTGGTTCAGGACTTTCACGCCTGGCGGGCCGCCGATTTCGGCGTTCCTGACTTCCTCAGCTCCCTGCTGCAGTTCCAGCCACAACAGCACCGAATCGACGGGCTCAAGCACCTCGTGGTGTTCCCGATGTACACCCAGAATGGGAGCACTAGCCGGTTGGTCGAAGCAGTGCTGATCGAGGTGCTGTGGCCCGAGTTTATCGCCGATCTGGAAGCCGGCGACTACTCAAACACACTCTTCGTCCCCATTCGCTTCCTTGATTTCACCGCGGGCTACGAGACCAATTCGGCTGTCCTCTTCCCGGAGACAGTTGCAGTGAGCAGGACCCCACACTTCACCTGGGGTGCGATCTTCGCTGACCGGGAGGCAGCACGATTCCGCCGGGTGGTCACCGCGGCAGCCGAGATCACCAAACTCGAGCTGCCCGCCGAAGCTACCGGCCTTCTCGACGACCAGCAGTTGGCTGAACGCACCTTCGTGATGTGGGATCTCATCCATGACCGCACTCATATGCGCGGCGACCTGCCGTTTGACCCCTTCATGATCAAACAGCGCATGCCCTACTTCCTCTACTCGCTCGAGGAACTCAGATGTGACCTCACTGCCTTCCGCGAATCGGTGAAGATCGCCCGGGATGAATCTGTCTCAGACGAAACCCGCCATCATGCGCGACTCGTCCAGTACGCAGTCATCTTCGACCGGATCTTCCGCTTCTCCATCACCGGCAGCAGGGTGCGCAACTATGATGGCCTGGGCGGCCAGCTTCTGTTCGCGTGGATGCATCAGCACCATGTGCTGCACTGGACCGACAGTCGCCTGAGCATTGATTGGGCTGAGGTGCCCGACGTCGTCATTGCCCTCGGCGAGAGGATCGAACAGCTGTACTGGCGGTCGATCGACCGGCCCAAGACTGCCCACTGGCTTGCCGCCTACCAACTGGTCACTGAGACAGTGACGCCGCACCCGGCATCGGTCTGGGCCAAGGGTCCGGATGCGCTTGACCTGACCGGCCCGCCCCGTGGGTTGACCGACGCAGTCCTCGACGATGAGTTCCCCCTGTCGATGTTCTTCGAAGCGCTGGACCGCAAGATGAAAGCAGTGATCGAGTCGACCGCGGGCATCACCGGGACCGCTGAGTGAGCAGCGCGTCGCCAGCACTCGACGGACTAACTGTGGTCGTTGCCGGCGCCGCCAGCGCCTCAGGCATAGCCTGCGCCAGCCTGCTGAGCCGGCACGGTGCCGCTGTGGTGGCTATCGGGTCGCACGCAGGCCGGCTTCAGGATGCGCTGGGTCACCTCGACGGCGTCGACCTCAGAGTCTGCAACCTGACCGATGCCCCGGCAGTCACTGACCTGTCCCACTTCCTCGCCGCCGACTACCCGTCGCTCGATGGCCTGATTCATCTGGTGGGCGGCTGGCGTGGCGGCAGCGGAATCACCGGACAGACGGACGACGACTACGAACTGCTCCATACCAGCGTGCTCACCACCTTGCGGAACACCACTCGTGCCTTCTATCCCTCACTCCTCGCATCGGCCAGGGGGCGGGTGGCCATCGTGTCCTCCACAGCCGTGGACAGCCCGACGGCGGCAGCCGCCTCCTATGCGGCGCTTAAGTCGGCCGCGGAAACCTGGACCCGGGCGGTGGCCGACGGATTCCGGCGCGATCGGGAAGCGGCCGGTGACAACACCGCCCCGAGCGCGGGTCAGACATCGGCTGCCACCATCCTCGTGGTGAAAGCCCTCGTCGACGACGCGCTGCGGGCCGCGCATCCGGAACGAAAATTCCCCGGCTACACCCATGTCGATGATCTGGCGGCGGCAGTGGTTGGTCTCTACGCCGCCGAGGCGCAAACGGTCAACGGCCAACGCATCATCCTGTCCAGCTAGGGCCAACGCTACCGCGCGGCGGCGTCCTCGCCGCCCCAGGCCGTAGCGTAAAACTGCGGGGAAAGTGAGCTCACCAGCTCGGCGTAGTGACTGGGCTGCAGCGCCTGCGCTGAACTGACCGGGACACGCGAGGCGAAGGCGGAAAGACCCAGCCCGGCCTCCTGACCCGAGAGCGTCAGGCCGGCAGCTTCCAGGATCGTCGGGTACATGCTCAGCTGGTCCACGCGGGGGCGCAGGTCGCCGCTCCCGTCCTCACCCGGGACCCAGATCCGGTTGAAGATGGTGCGGTTGTTGTGGTCCGTCAATTCTGCCTGGAAAGCATGGCCACCTCCTATCTGCTTGAGATGGTCGCCCATAATCACCACGGCAGTGTCCCCGAGATAGCCCTGCTGCTTCAGGTGGTCCACAAATCCGGCCACCTGGGTCATGGAGCAGGAAAACGCGGCGGTGACTTCGCTCTGCGTATCCACGGTGCAATAGTCGTAAATGTGCACCGGCTCGTGCGAGTCCAGGGTCAGCATCGACAGGTTAAATGGCTGACCAGTCCTCTCCGCCTCGGCGTGCAGCTCGTCGACCTCATCCTTAGCGCGCGCCAACAGGCGTTCATCGCTCAGACCCCAGTCGCTGCGGAAGGCCTTTTCCGGCTCGCCCGCGGCACGCCAGTCGGGGAGGTCCTTCACCTCCGAGTAGCCGTGGCCGCCTAGAAAGACGTCTTTCGCGGCGAACGAGGCATTGGCGCCGCCAAGGAAGACGTTCGTGTAGCCGTGCTCACCCAGGACATCGCCCAGGCAGGTCACCCCTTCGAGGTACGTCTGGACCTTTCCGCCGAGCGCGTTGTAGGCACCGCCGCCCGAACTGGCGCCAATACCCTTGAGCGGGATGCCGCACTGCGTCGAGGTGATCCCGGACATGGTCCAGCCGCCGCCCTCGTACTGCTTCAGGTTCTCGACGCTCTGCCAGCCGTCCGACGCCTTCGTGGCCTCCTTGAGAGGAGCAAAAACATCCTTCTCGAAAAGCTGGTCGTCCGAAAGGGTAGCCTCGCCGGACTCAAGATAGATCAGCACCAGGTTGCGCTTGTTCGTGTCGCTGGTGATGGTCGGCTCGACATAGAAGTCGCCGACGTCGTACTCCGAGTTCGCCGCCGCGAGGTAGTCCGCGACGCCTACCGTGGCGGCAAAGGCGGTGGTACCACTGACGACGACCGCGGCCACCAGGGTAGTGGAGACGGTACGCATGATCCACAGCGGGCGAAGGGGCCGCCCGCCGTCGCCATCGCGGCGGCGCTTACGGTGCCGGGAATACTGCCACAGCGCGATCCCCACCGCAACGACCAGGGGTGCCACACCGATCCCGAGGATGCTGATCCAGACGATTGGCCCGCCCCCGCCATCGGTTTCCACGGCGACGATGTTCAGGAACAGCTGATTGACTGAGATCTCGCCCCAGGAGAGGCGGATGATGACGGCAGCCATGAGGAGGGCGAGCCCCACTCCGATCAGGAGGTGGACCGCAATATGTCCCACGACGACGCCGGTCCGTCGGGTCACGCGAAGCGTACGGCCAAGCATGGCACTCCCTGCCTTCCGCATACCTGGATGTTCGATGAACACCCGTGCTACCAACCCGTTCTCGAGCCAACCAAAGTTACACTACCTTTTTACGCCTCGTTCAACACGCGTTCAGGTGTTGGTGGCGAATAGTTAACCGAAGCGCAAAGTCACAACTGGTTCCAGTATCAGTCGGAGCTTCAGGCGGAAACGCTGTGCAGACCCACCGCCTAGGTGATAATTGAGAAGTGACTGAAACAATTGCGCCCTCTGCCTCCCTCCACAACCCCAATGTTCGCGGATTCGCGTCAGATAACTACTCTGGAGTTCACCCGGAGGTATTAGCTGCTCTAGCCGCCGCAAACGGCGGCCACCAGACGGCCTACGGCGAGGACGTCTACACGCACCGCCTGCAGGAACTGATGCAGGAACACTTCGGTGCCGGTACCGAAGCCTTTCCGGTCTTCAACGGGACCGGAGCCAACGTCCTGAGCCTGCAGTCCCTGCTGCCGCGGTGGGGTGCAGTGATCTGCGCTCAAACGGCCCATATCAACAAGGACGAGAACGGGGCGCCCGAACGCATCGCCGGAATCAAACTCCTCGCCGTGCCAACCCAGAACGGCAAACTCACCCCGGAACTCATCGATCTGGAGGCCTGGGGCTGGGGCGACGAGCACCGGGCCCAGCCGCTGGCCGTGTCCATCACGCAGACCACCGAGTTGGGGACGCTCTACACGGTTGCGGAGATCAGGGCGATCGCCGACCACGTGCACGCCCTCGGCATGCATCTGCACATGGACGGGGCGCGGATCGCCAACGCCGCAGCAGCCCTCAATCTGCCGCTCCGCGCCTTCACGAGGGACGCGGGAGTCGACATCCTTTCCTTCGGTGGCACCAAGAACGGCCTGATCTTTGGAGAGTGCGTAGTGGTTCTGAACCCAGACGCGGCCACCGGCCTCACCTACCTCCGTAAAATGAACATGCAGCTCGCGTCCAAGATGCGTTTCATCTCGGCACAGCTCATCGCCCTCCTTGAGGATGGGCTGTGGCTTCGTTCGGCAATCCATTCCAACGCCATGGCGGCACGCCTGACCGCGCTGGTCAAGGAGATTCCCGGGGTGCAGCTCACCCAGCAGACCGCCGCGAACGCAGTCTTCGCCGTCCTCCCCCGCGACGCAGCGAACCGGGTTCGCGAGCAGTTCAAGTTCTACGACTGGGATGCCGCCACCGGCGAGGTGCGCTGGATGTGTTCCTTCGACACCACCGCCGACGACGTTGACGCCTTCGCCGAGGCGATCCGCCGGGAAACAGCCGCCGCCGGGCACCGCGCCTAGCAGCAATGCCGGCCGCGGGTGCACCGGCCCCACCCGGCGGGGCGGGACCGGTGCATCGGCGAGC
>NZ_KI914723.1:17995-32991 GCF_000520515.1 Arthrobacter sp. H20 | reverse complement strand
GGCGAGCCTCCCCGTAGCAGGGCCCCGGGTGCCATAGCCTTCCTGAGTGAGCGCAATCGGCGATCTGACCCCCGTGCCCCGCGAGTTCCAGTCGGCTCTGACCGAACTCCGCCAGGCGAAATGCCGCAGCGAGATCCGGCTGGACGAAATTCCGGCCCCCTCGAGGCTGGCACCCTTTGCTGTGGCCCTCGGCGCTGAAGTATTCCCGGCCAGCCCGCCCCGGATGCCGGTCCATGGACCAGCGATGGCCGCCTTCGACGGCGCCGAGCCCGAGGAGCTGGCCACCGGACGGTTCATCCTCCTGCATGACCCGAATGGCTCCGAGCTGTGGGATGGCACCTTCCGGATCGTCACCTATATCCGGGCGCAACTCGAACCCGAAATGGGCAACGACTCACTTCTCGGATCGGTGGCCTGGACCTGGCTGGTGGAGTCGCTCCAGAATCACGGGGCAGAACACGGCTCGGCGGGCGGAACCGCCACCCGCATCCTTTCGGAAAGCTACGGCACGCTGACGGACCGGCCCGATAGCATCGACATCGAGCTGCGCGCATCCTGGACCCCCGGGTCGTCAATGGTGCGGAACCACCTGGAGGCCTGGGCTGAGATGGTCTGCACCTTTGCAGGCCTGCCCCCGCTCCCTGAGGGTGTCGCGTCGCTGCCAAATCGCCGCAGAAACTGAGCACTACTCCCGATGACCCGGCCCATCCTGTCCCAGCTCGCGCGTGCCACCGCGCTGGCACGGCTGCGTGAACCGCGCGGCTAGACTGGGTTCATCATGACCTCGCAGACTTCGCAGCACCCTGACGATCACACTCCAGGTGATGGCGCGCCGGTTGAGGACGCCGCCGAGCCGCTCCCTCTCCTCAACGAACCCAAAGACGGCGTGCCGCTGGTTATCGACACCCAAGCGGGTCTGGAACGGGCTGCCCGAGCCCTTGCGCAGGGCACCGGTCCGGCCGGTGTTGACGCCGAGCGCGCCTCCGGATTCCGGTACGGGCAACGCGCCTTCCTGGTACAGATCCGTCGTGAAGGATCCGGCAGCTGGCTGATCGACCCCGAACCATTCACCGACCTACGCATCATCGATGAGGCGCTTGAGGGAGTCGAATGGATCCTTCACGCCGCCACCCAGGACCTGCCCTGCCTGTCGGAGCTGGGAATGTGGCCTGATCGCCTCTTTGACACCGAACTCGCCGCCCGTATCGCTGGGATGCCGCGCGTGGGGCTGGCAGCGGTCATTGAGAGCCTGCTGGGGTACACCCTGGCTAAAGAGCACTCGGCTGCCGACTGGTCGCGCCGCCCCCTCCCCGAACCGTGGCTGCGCTACGCGGCACTCGACGTCGAGGTGCTGACAGAACTGCGCGCCGAACTCATCGCCCTTCTGACCCGCGGCGGCAAGCTCGACTTCGCCGAGCAGGAGTTTGAGCACATCCGCAGCACCCCTCCCGCTGAGCCGCGCGTCGATCCGTGGCGCAGGACGTCTGGGCTGCACCAGATCCGGGACCGCCGCCAGCTGGCAGTGGTTCGCCAGCTGTGGCTGGAGCGCGAGGACCTGGCCAAGAACCGTGACATCGCCCCGGGTCGCCTGATCCCGGATTCGGCAATCCTCGCCGCCGCCAAGGCCATGCCGACCACAGTCCCGCAGCTGCTGGGCACCAGCGGATTCCATGGTCGCGCAGCGGCGCGGGAAGCCCCACGCTGGTTGCGTTGCATCAGTGACGGCCGGTCAATGACTGATCCACCCGATCTTCAGGTACCCACCAATGCGCCTCCTCCGCCGCGGGTGTGGGCGGACAAGGATCCAGAGGCCGCTGCGCGTCTGGCGACTGCGCGCCCCCGACTGGTAGCCGCAGCAGAAGCCCTGAACCTCCCTATTGAGAATTTGTTGACTCCTGATTACCTGCGCCGCGTGGCGTGGCGCCCGCCGGCAGAGATTTCGCTTGAGTCGATGAGCGCTGCGCTGGCTGACCTTGGAGCGCGGCCGTGGCAGGTCGAGAAGACAGCTGCTGTCCTCACTGTTGCGTTCCTGGATCCCGATCCCCTGCCGGACAAGGCACAGCGGACCGCAGCCTCCGCTCGATAGCCCCTCGGTGATCGATGCCCCATTCCAGCCATCCTTGCAGGCTAAGTTACCGACAAGTAACATAGGGTCGAATCACAATCTCAACGAGGAGCAACAGGTGAGCACCAACACAGTGCCAACACAGACCGGTGCAGGTCGCCGGATCAGGGACGTCGTGTTTGTGGACGGCGTGAGGACACCGTTCGGCAAGGCAGGCGAAAAAGGCATCTACGCCGATGTCCGCGCCGACGATCTGGTGGTGAAATGCATCCGCGATCTGACGCGCCGCAATCCGTCGCTGCCCCCGGAACGAATTGACGAGGTCGCCATCGCCGCGACCACCCAGACTGGGGACCAGGGGCTGACCATTGGACGCACGGCAGCGCTGCTGGCGGGTCTCCCCCGCTCAGTCCCCGGCTTCGCGATCGACCGCATGTGCGCCGGCGCTATGACTGCCGTCACGACGACGGCGTCGGGCATCGCTTTTGGTGCCTACGACGTGGTGGTCGCCGGCGGCGTGGAGCACATGGGCCACCATCCGATGGGCGCCGACACCGACCCCAACCCCAGGTTTATGTCCGAGCAGCTGGTTGACCCGGCCGCGCTGAACATGGGGAACACTGCCGAGAACCTGCACGACCGTTTTCCCGCCATCACTAAGGAACGTACCGATGCCTACGCGATGGCCAGTCAGAGGAAGCTGGCCGCCGCCTACGCGGGCCAGCAGATTCAACCCGATCTTGTTCCCGTCGCCTCCCGGAAAGCCGGGACCGGTTGGACGCTCAACACGGTTGACGAGCCTCCCCGTCCAGGAACCACCACTGAGGACCTCGCCGCGCTGCGCACTCCGTTCCGTTCGCACGGCCGGGTCACAGCAGGCAATGCTGCGGGGCTGAACGACGGCGCTACTGCCGCACTGCTCGCCTCCTCGGATACTGCGGCAGAACTGGGACTGACCGCCAAGATGCGACTGGTGGCATACGCCTTCGCAGGCGTCGAGCCCGAGGTAATGGGGATCGGACCGGTGCCCGCCACGGAAAAAGCACTGCGGCAGGCAGGGCTGTCCATCGACGACATCGGGCTGTTTGAGATCAACGAGGCATTCGCTGTGCAGGTGCTTTCCTTCCTTGACCACTTCGATATTGCCGACGACGACCCCCGCGTCAACCGCTATGGCGGCGCCATCGCCGTCGGGCACCCGCTCGCCTCCTCGGGTGTGCGGCTCATGCTGCAACTCGCGCGGCAGTTCGAGGAAGACCCATCGGTCCGATACGGCATAACCACCATGTGTATCGGCCTCGGCATGGGCGCAACGCTCATCTGGGAAAACCCCCACCACCCGGACTACTCGTCGACCGCAGCGGAGGACGCAGCATGAGCTTTGACCGTTTTGAGGAACTCGCAGCACTGGTCCCGGGTGAAGTAGTCACCCACTCCTATGTGCAGGACGTTGCCCTTCCCCAGGGCGCTGGGACCCTTGCCCTGATCACGCTGGACAACGGCCTGGACCACACGAAGCCAACAACTCTCGGGCCCAATACTTTGATCGAACTTGGTCGGGTACTTGAGGGGTTGAAGGCGCGCGCCGCCAATGGTGAGCTCGTCGCCGTCGGAATCACCGGAAAGCCCTACTTTCTGGTGGCTGGGGCTGACCTGTCGACGGTCAAGTCCCTCAAGGCCGCCCAGTACGGCAGCCTCATGGCCGAGCTGGGCCACGAAGCCTACAACCTGCTGGGCAACCTGGGGGTCCCCAGCTTTGCCTTCATCAACGGGGTAGCACTCGGTGGCGGCCTGGAAGTAGCCCTCGCGGCTGACTACCGCACCATCTCCACCGGGGCCAGCGGCATCGGCCTGCCGGAGGCATTCATTGGACTCGTTCCGGGGTGGGGTGGGGTCTATCGGCTACCCCGCCTGATCGGTCCCGCAGCGGCAATCAAGGTGATGATCGAGAATCCCCTGAGCAACAACCGGATGCTCGACGGGCGGGCCGCTTTTGGGATGGGCATCGCCGATGTCCTCCTGGAGCCGGCAGATTTCCTTGAGCAATCCCTCGCCTGGGCCGCTGGAGTGCTGAAGGACAGTTCCGCAGTGAAAGGACGCCGCGCCGAGCACGCCACCTACACGGACGCTGATTGGGATGCAGCCACTGCAGCCGGGCGGGCATTCGTGGCTGCGAAGACCTCCAACGCAGCACCGGCCCCGGGGAAAGTCCTGGACCTGTTCGAGGCCGGGAAAAACCGCACCCGCGAAGAGTCTGCGGCCGCCGAGTGCGAGGCCCTGACCTACCTCATGCAGACTCCCGAGTTCCACTCGACCGTCTATGCGTTCCTGGACCTGGTCCAGAAGCGGGCCAAGCGTCCGGCCGGCGCGCCCGACCGGAAGCTGGCGCGCAAGGTGACCAAGGTCGGCGTCGTCGGCGCGGGACTGATGGCCGGACAATTGGCCCTGCTGTTCGCCCGCCAGCTTAAGGTGCCGGTGGTCCTCACCGACATCGACCAGGCGCGCGTCGACAAGGGTGTGGAGTACGTTCATGCCGAAGTCGACAGGCTCCGCTCGAAGAAACGGCTCTCCCCTGACGCGGCGAACCGCACCAAGGCGCTGGTCACCGGTTCGGTCTCCAAGGAGGCATTCGCCGACGCAGACTTCGTCATCGAGGCGGTCTTCGAGGAGATGGGCGTCAAGAAGACTGTCTTCGCTGAGGTGGAGGCTGTGGTGTCAGCCGAGTGCATTCTCGCCACCAACACCTCCTCGCTGTCAGTCACTGAGATGGCAGCGGATCTGGCCCACCCCGAGCGGGTCGTAGGTTTCCACTTCTTCAATCCAGTAGCAGCCATGCCGCTGCTGGAGATCGTCAAGGCGCCGCACACCGACGACGCCGTGCTGGCGACAGCGTTTGCACTGGCGAAGGACCTCCGGAAGTCAGCAGTGCTGGTCCAGGATGCTCCGGCCTTCGTTGTCAACAGGATCCTTGGCCGGATGTTTGGTGAGATCACGGCTGTGTTCGATGAGGGAACCGACGCTGAGACCGCCGACAATGCCCTGCGTCCCATGGGCCTGCCCATGACTCCGTTCCGGTTGCTTGCCCTGGTGGGGTTGCCGGTCGGCCAGCACGTGCAGGAGTCATTGAATACGGCGTTCGGCGACCGTTTCCATGTCTCGGGAAACCAGCAGAAACTCATTGACGCGGGCGTCAAAGGTCTCTGGGTGAAGGGTGACGACGGCGCTGAGAGTGTACCGGAGTCAACGTGGGAGTTGATGTCTCGCGGCGATTCGCCGTCGGACAGTGTCCAGGTGCTCCGCCGGACGCAGGATGCACTCGCCGATGAGATTGGGCGGATGCTCGATGAGGGTGTGGTGGCTGCTCCTGAGGACATCGATCTGTGCGTCATCCTCGGTGCTGGCTGGCCGTTCCACCTGGGCGGCATCACCCCGTATCTCGACCGGGTTGGTGCGTCGGAGCGGGTCACCGGAAAGACCTTCCACTAGGCACGCACCCTGCCCTTGCCCATTGACCAGAAACCGGCGTCCGCACCAGTAAGCCAGGTGCGGACGCCGGTTTCTCATGTATCAGGGGCGGTGGAGTAGCCAGATAAGTTGTGAACACGGCACGTCCGCCCCCATCAGCAGGTCCACCGCAGCAGGAGAACAATGAATGTTATCTATACAGCCGAAGCCATCGCCACCGGAGCCGGACGTAACGGCCGCACACGCACCGACGACGGCCAGGTCGACTTCGCCCTTGCCGCCCCCAAGGCTCTTGGCGGCTCGGGGGAAGGAACCAATCCAGAGCAGCTCTCTGCCGCCGGTTATGCCGCCTGTTTTCATTCAGCGCTGCAACTGGTGGCTCGGGAGGCACAGTCCGATCTTGGAGACTCAAGTGTTGGCGCAAAGGTCGGACTGGCACGCAACGATAGCGGGGGCTTTTCCCTTCAGGTGACCCTTGAGGTAGTTGTCCCAGGCCTCGCACAGGAGGAGGCGCAGGTCCTCGCGGATAAGGCACACCAGGTGTGCCCCTACAGCAACGCCATCCAGGGAAACATCGACGTCAGTGTTGCTGTGTCAGACGACTAGGTACTGAGCGACTAAGTACTGAGGGCATAAATCCCTCGCGACCGATCCCGGAAGGCCCTGGCCGTTGAGCCCAATCACTGTGCTCCCGCCGGCCAGGGCCTTAGTGAGTCACGGCCGAGACTGGCGAGCCGAATCGACGGCCGGTGGTAACCGATCTTCCCCGTGGCCCAGTTCCGCTGCCGCAAATGCTGGGTCATCAGCATAGGACTTCAGTTTCGCTACCCGATAAATAATCAGCCCATAAACGGCTTTCGCTGCAATATCGGCGATCGAGTAGCCGGCTTGCTTCAGGACCCAGGCATCGGCGCCGTCAAAACCGAGCAGTGGCAGGGCATAGGCAACTGGATACACGAGCCAGCTCACCACCAGAAGCACGCGCAGCCGTCCAAGGAGCACTTTGACCTGGGGGGGCTGCCGATCCAGCGACTTCGTCAGTTCAACGAAGAGCACATACAGGATGTACAGGAACGGGATGGTGGACAGGATTCCCCACAGGATACGCATGTCATCCGTGGCGCCCGTCTCACCCGGATACCCCAGCACGATCATGAGCGTCGCCGCCGGAACGAGCTTCATCAGCAGCCTTGCCTGAATCTTTCGCGCAAGCGCCAGAACGGCGATGAGCTCGACCAGCAGTAGCGGCACAGTCAGGAGCCAATCGACGTAGCGGTAACCTTCGTTGAAGGAAAAGCCCGGCGCCTGGCTGTAAATCCCGACTCCGCCAGGCGCGTCGGTAACGAATGCGGCTTTGAAGGAATCGAAGATACGGAAATAGTGGTAGGCAGCGATCCCGCAGACCACTGCTGCGATGATAAGCGCCTGCCGGTAGCGGGGAAGTACTCGTTGGAGGGCAAGGACGAGAAATAACGCTGTGAACAATTGTGCTGCGATAACAAGTGAGAGCAGGTTGTACACGGTGTCGAACTGACCCTGGGTTAGATCCACGGGGATCATTTGTGTGCTCCTTTGCACTGATTGGGCGATCGAAACACACCGGATGGAATTGGAAGTAGTCCAGTTCCAACCAGTCTGTGCACGTATTCTACGCTCAGTAGAAGCGATTTATCTACGCTCTGTAGAAGAAAGGTGGGCCCTGGAACAGCAAAGGCTCCGGACCACAATGGTTCGGAGCCTCACGGCCGCCCTGAAGCTCACGCGGTAACCGGCAATAGACGCAGCTGGAGCCGGGCTAGGCAGCTGACTTAGGGAAGATCCGGTCAAGTTCCTGAAGCTCAGTTTCCGTGGGTACCCAGCACACCGCCTCGGCATTCTGCTGGATTTGCTCAGGCTTGGTGGCCCCAGCAATCACTGACGCCACTGACGGCTGGGCCGCCAACCAGGAGAATGCCACCTGCAGCTCAGTCAGGTCCCGGGCCCGGGCGAACGCACCGAAGTCGGCGAGCTGGTCCCAGTCAGCTCCTTCGAGCAGATTGGTACGGGAGTGGGTGAGACGGCTCCCCGGGGGAACCTTCGACGCGCTGTATTTACCGGTGAGCAGCCCGTTGGCCAGCGGAAAGAAGGGAAGCACTCCGATTCCGTACGCAACAGCTGCCGGAACCACCTCAGACTCGATCGCGCGCTCGAGGAGGTTCCACTGGTTTTGCGCCGAAATGAACGGCGTGTATCCGCCGAGCTGCGCAACGAACTCGGCCTCGGCGACCTGCCAGCCTGCACGGTTCGAGTGCCCGATATACCTGACCTTGCCACTCTTGACCAGCGTATCGAGTGCCGACAGTGTTTCATCGATGGGAGTCAACTTATCCGGGGCATGAAACTGGTACAGGTCAATCCACTCGGTGCCGAGACGCCGCAGGGATGCCTCGACTGCCTTCATGATGTAGCGACGCGATCCTCGTGCACCCCAGTCGGGGCCGTTGGCGCCCTTGAGGTCCAACCCAAACTTGGTGGCGATCAGCACGTCGTCACGGTTCTTGAGGAGGGCCTTGCCGAGCATTTCCTCGCTCACGCCAGGAGTCTTGCCGTAGGAGTCCGCCACGTCGAAGAAGTTGATCCCGGCGTCGACCGCCGCACTGATCACCGCGTTGGTGCCGCGCTGGGTTTCGGTAGGCGTCCCGGGACGGCCCAAATTGTTGCACCCAAGCCCCACCACTGAGACGTTCAGTCCGGAGTTGCCAAGTCTGCGATATTCAGTCATTGCACTACGCTACAACACCGGTTACCCGAGGCACCTTTCGGCGCCCCGGGTGTGATCCGGTGTGTTGGGGCTCAGGCGAACCAGATGCCAATTTCGCGCTGGGCCGACTCGGCGGAGTCCGAACCGTGGACCAGGTTCTGCTGCACCTTCAAGCCCCAGTCCCTGCCGAGATCCCCGCGGATGGTCCCGGGTGCAGCCGCTGTCGGCTCGGTGGCACCGGCGAGGGACCGGAAGCCCTCGATGACCCGCTCGCCTTCAAAGATTGCCGCCACGACTGGCCCGCTGAGCATGAACTCGACGAGAGGCTCGAAGAATGGTTTGCCGACATGCTCGGCGTAGTGCTCTTCGAGGACGTCTCGGGTAGCTGAGACCAGCTTCAGGTCCACGAGGGTGTACCCCTTGGCTTCTACCCGGGACAGAATGGTCCCGGTCAGTGCGCGGGAAACGCCGTCGGGCTTGATCAGTACAAGAGTGCGTTCAGCGCTCACAGAAGTCCTCCAAAGTGTTGGGTATGGCCAGTGGAACTCTACTAAAGATTAACCCCGGGCTCCGACCCGCCCTCCGGGTTGGCCCGCTCCCATTCGGCCTGCTGGCGGTCCCGCTCGACGTTCTCCGCGTCGAGGCGGATCCCGGTACGGATCCCATACAGCCAGGTCAGGGCGAACAGCACCCCAACTAGGAACATGGTGGGTTCGATGAACCCGGTGGCGATGATCACGAGCTGGAGAACCCAGCCGATGGCAATGCCGTAGGGCTTGGTGAGGAACGCACACGAGCCGATCAGCCCCAGAGCCAGGGCGATTCCCACGGAGAGGATCAACACCGGCGAGATGGTGTCGCGCAGCAAGCCAAATGCGGCGAGGGTAGCAAACAGCACCACCAGCGCCTCAAGGGTAAGGACCACCGAGGCAAAGGTGACTTTGATGGAACGCCGCTGCTTAGGCATTCCGGGCCGCCACTCGCGCTGTGCCTTGGTCATGCGACGCTTTCGGTTCTGCTCCATGTCTATCCCACCCTATTTGCCCAGCAGGGTGCGGGCCTCCCCCACCACCGTGATGGAACCGGTAATGAGGATGCCCCCTGCGAGATCGTTGTTTTCCTCGGCCTTCATGACCGCCCACTCCAGGGCGTCGTCGAGCCGTTCGGCAATGTGGACATTTTCTTCGGCGAAACCAGCAGCCAACGCATCCTGCAGGAGCTCGGCCGCGGGAATAGCACGCGGCGAGGTCGACTGGGTGAGGCAGATGTCTTCGAGGATGCCACCCAGTTCCTCATGCAACTCGGCCAGGATAGCTCCCGCATCCTTATCCCGCAGCACCCCGATCACCAGGATCAGCCGGCTGAAGTCGAAGGCTTCTTTGACAGCTGCAGCGGTCGCCCTGGCCCCGGCAGCGTTGTGTGCGGCGTCGACAATGATGCTCGGTGCAGTGCGCACCACTTCGATCCGCCCCGGCGAGGTGACGGTCCGCAACCCTTCGCGGACCACAGCCACATCGAGTTCGCGGGTCCCGCCACCAATGAATGCCTCGACGGCTGCGACGGCGACGGCGGCGTTCTGCGCCTGGTGTGCCCCATGCAGGGGCAGCAGAAGTTCCTCGTACCGGCCGGCTATCCCGTTGATGGACAGCACCTGACCGCCGACGCCGATCGTCCGAGTCTCCACCCCGAATTCCACCCCCTCGAAACGGAACTCGATGCCGACCTCCCGGGCCCGTTCGAGCAGCACCTGCGCTGCCTCCTGGGGCTGTGCCGCACTGATCAGGAACCCGCCGGGCTTGATGATCCCCGACTTTTCCAACGCAATATCGTATTCGGTGTCGCCCAGCAGTTCGGTGTGGTCAAGGGAAATCGGCGTGACGACAGCCACCTGGCCGTCGCCCACGTTGGTGGCGTCGGTGATTCCACCGAGGCCGACCTCGATGATCGCGACGTCGACCGGCTCATCGGCGAAGACGGCGAACGCGAGAATGGTGATGCTTTCGAAATAGGTCAGGCGGGGGTCTCTCGCTGCCTCCAGTTCGCCGTCGATGATGTCCAGGAATGGCCGGATCTCGTCCCAGATCCTGACAAAGGTCTCGTCCGACACCGGTTCGCCGTCGATGCTGATCCGCTCGGTGACGCTGCTCAGGTGCGGGCTTGTGTAGCGCCCGGTCCGCAATTCGTGCGCCCGCAGGATGCCCTCGACCATGCGTGCGGTAGAGGTTTTCCCGTTGGTGCCGGTCAGGTGGATGATCGGGTACGCCTTATTGGGTTCGCCGAGGATTTCCATCGCCCTGATCATCGGGGCCATCCTGGGTTCCATCTTATTCTCGGGGGCCCGGCTCAGCAGTTCCGCGTAAACGCTTTCTACCGAGAACTTGTCGAATGGTGTGGGCGTCGGACCGCTTGGCTCTGAATCCATTGACTCAGGGGTGTGCTGGCTCATGGGTGCCTCTCTACTGTGACGGTGAACTCGCCATCCGTTGGCGCCGCAGCGACAACGTGCAGGTCGTTGGTCAGCGTTTCCGCTTTGATGAGTGCAGCGTTCGATGTCAGGGCGTCGACCAGTTCCGGTGCAACACCAAGAGTGGTCACGATCCGGTCGCTGATGTGCAGGTCGGCGTCGCGGCGGGCCTGTTGAATGGCACGGATGGCGTCCCGTGCCGAGCCCTCAGCAGCGAGCTCAGCGGTCACCCCGGTATCGAGCACGAGGAAGCCGCCCCCGGGCAGGACGGTTACGGCCTTGCCGGAGTTGTCGCCGTCGTCGGCCACCACTGTTTCCAGCGCGTACTCGTGTGGCTCGAGGATCAGCCCACCAGCGGTCACAGCGCCGTCGGCCGAGACCGACCAGTCGCCGGACTTGGCTGCTGTGATGGCTGCCTGGACGCTCTTGCCCAGGCGCGGGCCCGCGGCCCGGGCATTCACCACGAGTTTCTGCACAATCCCGAACTCCTCGGGGGACGCATCGTCCGCGTCGAGCAGCCGAACCTTCTTGATGTTGAGCTCATCGGCAATGATCCCCTGGTACTGGCCGTCGAGGTTGCCAGCTGACGGCGCTACCACAGTGAGGCTGGCCAGCGGCAACCTCACCCGCAAGTTCGCCGCCTTGCGAAGACTCGACCCAGTGGAGCAGATCTGGCGGGTGCGCTCCATCCGCTCCACGAGATCAGGAGCTTCAGGGAACGCTGACGCTGCCGGCCAGTCGGTCAGGTGCACCGAACGGCCGCCGGTGAGTCCACGCCAGATTTCCTCGGTGACGAGGGGCAGGAGGGGTGCTGCTGCCCGGCAAACCGCTTCGAGGCAGGTGTAGAGCACGTCGAAAGCGTCGGTGTTTTCGTCAAAGAACCGCTGCCGACTCCGGCGGACATACCAATTGGTCAGGGTATCGAGGTAGCGGCGCAGGGTTTCGCAGGCGTCACTGATGTTGAAGGCATCGAGCGACACTGTGATGTCCCGCACCAGGTTTCCGGTGTAGGCAAGGATGTACCGATCGACTGGCTCAGTAAGACGGTCAGCCTGTTCCGGGCTGACCGTGGTGGCCTCATATCCTGTCCCCCCGGCAGCCGCGTTGGTGTAGAGGCTGAAGAAGTGCCAGACATTCCAGAGGGGCAGGATGACCTGCCGGACCCCGTCACGGATGCCCTGCTCGGTGACGATGAGGTTGCCGCCACGCAGCACCGGCGATGACATGAGGAACCAGCGCATGGCGTCGGCGCCATCACGATCGAGGACCTCTGTGACATCCGGGTAGTTGCCCAAACTCTTGGACGCCTTCTGCCCATCGTCGCCCAGGACGATGCCGTGGCTGATCACGTTGCGGAACGCTGGCCGGTCGAACAGGGCTGTGGAGAGCACATGCAGCATGTAGAACCAGCCGCGGGTCTGGCCGATGTACTCAACGATGAAGTCCGCCGGGTTGTGGGACTCGAACCATTCCTGGTTTTCCATTGGGTAGTGCACCTGGGCGAAGGGCATGGAGCCTGAGTCGAACCAGACATCCAGTACATCCTCGACCCGGCGCATGGTGGACTGACCCTCTTCCGGGGAGCGGGGGTCGTCGGGGTTGGGCCGGGTCAGTTCATCGATGAAGGGACGGTGGAGGTCCGGCTCCCCCGCCTTGTTCAGCGGCAGCCTGCCGAAGTCAGCCTGGATCTCGGCGAGCGAACCATACACGTCGGTTCGCGGGTAGGCAGGGTCATCAGAGAGCCAGACCGGGATAGGGCTGCCCCAGTACCGGTTGCGACTGATCGACCAGTCCCTGGCGTTCTGCAGCCACTTGCCGAACTGTCCATCCTTGACATTCTGGGGGATCCAGTTGATGTCCTGGTTGAGGTCAACCATCCGGTCCTTGATCTTGGTGACCTCAACAAACCAGGACGACACAGCGCGATAGATCAGCGGGTTGCGGCACCGCCAGCAGTGCGGGTAGCTGTGCACATAGCTGGCCTGGCGAACCAGCCGGCCACTATCCTTCAGCACCCGGGTGATGGGCTTGTTGGCATCGAAGACCCGCAGTCCGACAATGTTGGCGAGCGGCCCCTGCCCGTACATCGGCAGGAAGCGAGCGCCCTCATCCACTGAGAGGATGACCTGGATGCCGGCCTCCTCGCAGATTTTTTGGTCCTCCTCGCCGTAGGCCGGCGACTGGTGCACGATGCCGGTGCCGTCGGTGGTCGTCACGTAGTCAGCCACCAGGAAGCGGAAGGCGTTGCGGTAGCCACCCTGTTCCGGGTCGAGAAGGTAATCCCAGAGCGGTTCGTAGGTCAGATCGGCCAGCTCGGTGCCGTGCAGGGTGCGCTCGACGGCGGCAGTCGCCTCCTTGGCTGACGCGTAGCCGAGGTCCTTGGCGTAGTTGCCCAGCAGGTCAGCGGCGATGAGGAAGCGGCGGTCGTCCTCGGCCAGCGCCGGGCCGGCGGGAACCACAGCGTAGGCGATATCCGGTCCGACGGCGAGAGCGGCGTTGGTGGGCAGGGTCCAGGGAGTTGTGGTCCAGGCAAGGGCGTGGACTCCTGAGAGCTCCTGCGATAGTCCGGTGCTGCCCGCGAGGATGGGAAAGGTCACTGTGACTGTCTGGTCCTGGCGGTCCTGGTACACGTCGTCGTCCATCCGCAGCTCGTGGTTGGACAGCGGCGTTTCATCGTTCCAGCAGTACGGGAGCACCCGATAACCGTTGTACGTCAGTCCCTTGTCGTACAGGTTCTTGAACGCCCAGATGACCGACTCCATGTAGTCGACGTTCAGCGTCTTGTAGTCGTTGTCGAAGTCCACCCAGCGCGCCTGGCGGGTGACGTAGTCCTGCCACTCCCCGGCATACTTCATGACCGATGACCGGCAGGCGTCGTTGAACTTGTCGATGCCCATGGCTTCGATCTGGGCCTTGTCGCTCATCCCCAACTGCTTCATGGCTTCCAGCTCGGCGGGCAGCCCGTGCGTGTCCCAGCCGAAGCGGCGCTCAACCCGGTGGCCGCGCTGGGTCTGGTAGCGGCCCACCAGGTCTTTGGCGTAGCCGGTCAGGAGGTGGCCGTAGTGAGGCAGACCGTTGGCGAAGGGGGGGCCATCGTAGAAAACAAACTCGTTGGAGCCGTTCTCGCCGCCGGGGAGGTCGGCTCCACGGGCGTCGATTGATGCCTGAAAGGTACAGTCGTTGTCCCAGTATTTGAGGATGCGTTCCTCAATCTCAGGGAACCGCGGGGACGCCGAAGAAGAAGCGGCAGACGAGACAGCGCCATCTGAGCTGGTGGCCTTGGGGTAGATCTGTGGCATGTTGTTCATCCTGTAGGCAAGGTGTGGTTTATTACCTGCGAGGACGTGTCCAACCGGTTCAGGTCATCCTGCACCCTGCGCGTTGAACCCGCGGTACCACCTCACTTGCCGCCGACACCAAGAAATCCTGGCGCGGCTGCCACTTAGTGACCGCTGTGACGGGCTTACCCGTCCGGTTCTACTACTCCGTTGTTCGTCTGACGGACTGTTCGTCTGACGTGGGGCGGAAGTTCTTCCGGAAGCTCACCGGAGATAGCCGGTTCAACGCTGTTGTTTCCAGTCTAGCCGACATTGGCTACCGCGTCTGGGACTACTGTTTCCGGATCACCTTGTGCGCTGCAGCCTGCGCGAGTGGGCGGACCACAATCTCGTCGAGGTTCACATGGTGGGGCACCGTCACTGCATAGGTGATGATGTCCGCGACATCCTCACTGGTTAGCGGCTTTTCAACGCCGTCGTACACTTTCGACGCGGCATCGGCGTTGCCGAGCCGGTTCAGGGAGAACTCCTCGGTCTGGACCATGCCGGGCAGCACCTCGATCACGCGCACGCCGTGCTCGGCTTCCTCGAGCCGAAGCGCCCTGGTCATGGCCCGCTGCGCAGCCTTCGCCGCGTTGTAGCCGGCACCGCCTTCGTAGGAGACCATGCCGGCGGTGGAGGTCAGGTTAAGCACAGTACCGCCCTCCCTCTGCGCCCTGAGCAGTGGAAGGAACGCCCTGATCATTTTCATGGTGCCCACCACGTTCGCCTGGTACATCCAGTCCCAATCGGCTGTCTTCGCCTGCGCCAGGGGATCCGCTCCGCGCGCTCCCCCGGCAATGTTGACCAGCGTGTCGGCACCACCGGCGTCGGCAACAATCCCGAGCAGCCGCTCGACGGCGTCGTCCTCGGTGATGTCGGTCGGCACGGCGATCGCCCCGGTCTCGGCGGCGAGCGCTTCCAGGCGGTCGGCGCGGCGGGCCT
>NZ_KI914723.1:0-17895 GCF_000520515.1 Arthrobacter sp. H20 | reverse complement strand
TGCCCAATGCCGGTACTCGCTCCGGTGACAACTGCTGCTCGCTGGGCGGGCGTGATCTGGGTTGAAGTCATGGATCCAACTTATCGTGAAACAATTGGCCCCATGGCTGAACACACTCCGGGCACAGACACGCCCGCAACAGTAAATGTCCCCGACAAACCGGTTCTTGAGGGTCTCGAGTCCCGGCTCGCTGCGCAATGGCGGGCGGAGGGGACCTATACCTTCGATCCAGAGACGTCCCGGGCGGAGGTGTACTCGATTGACACTCCCCCGCCGACCGCATCAGGGTCGCTGCACGTAGGACACATGTTCTCCTACACCCAGACCGACGTCGTCGCCCGGTACCAGCGGATGAGCGGCAAGAACGTGTTCTACCCGATGGGCTGGGATGACAACGGCCTCCCCACCGAGCGTCGGGTGCAGAACTACTACGGAGTGCGCTGCGATCCGTCAGTCCCCTACAACGCTGGCTACACCCCTCCCGCCGAGCCCCCCAAGAACCAGCGCGACTTCGACGCCGTGTCCCGCCGGAACTTCATTGAGCTCTGCGAGGAACTGGCAGTCCAGGATGAACTGGTCTTCGAGAACCTGTTCAGCACCCTCGGCCTGTCGGTTGACTGGAACCTAACCTACCGAACCATCGACGACACCTCGCGGGCCGTCAGCCAGCGGGCCTTCCTCGACAACCTCGCTGCAGGCGACGCCTACCTCGCCGAAGCTCCCACCCTGTGGGACGTCACCTTCCGCACAGCAGTGGCCCAGGCCGAACTCGAGGATCGGGAGCAGGCTGGCGCCTACCACCGGATCGCGTTCCACACCCCCGATGGTCAAAAGATCTTCATTGAATCGACCCGGCCGGAGCTCCTCCCGGCCTGTGTGGCGCTGGTGGCAAATCCCGACGACGAGCGGTACCGGCACCTCTTCGGCACCACAGTCACGTCGCCGCTATTCGACGTCGAGGTGGAAATCAAGGCGCACCCGCTGGCTAAGCCCGACAAGGGCACCGGCATTGCCATGATCTGCACCTTCGGCGACCTTACCGATGTCATCTGGTGGCGTGAACTGCAACTGCCCACCCGCGCCATTGTGGGCCGGGACGGCCGGATCCGGTCAGAGACCCCCGAGTGGATCAGCACCGAGAGGGCGCAGGAGAACTATTCGGCGATCGCCGGAAAAACTGTCTTCAGCGCCAAGGAGGGCGTTGTTGCCCTGCTGCGTGCCAGCGGCGAGTTGGAAGGCGAACCGAAAAAGGTACTCCACCCGGTCAACTTCTATGAGAAGGGCGATAAGCCCCTCGAGGTCGTCACCAGCCGCCAGTGGTACCTCCGCAATGGTGGACGGGACGAGGCCAAGCGGGAGAAACTCATCCAGCGCGGCCGGGAAATCGACTTCCATCCGGCGTTCATGCGGTCCCGGTACGAGAACTGGATTGAAGGACTCAACGGCGACTGGCTGGTATCCCGGCAGCGTTTCTTCGGTGTGCCAATTCCGGTCTGGTACCGCCTCGACGCCGACGGCGAGCCGGATTATGCGGCTCCCATCGTCCCCACTCACGAGTCCCTGCCCGTAGACCCGGCCGCCGAGCCTGCACCGGGGTTCGAGGAGACCTCCCGCAACCAGCCGGGCGGTTTCGTTGGCGAGAACGATGTCCTGGACACCTGGGCTACCTCATCGCTGACCCCCCAGATTGTGGGTGGCTGGCCGAAGAACCCCGACCTGTTTGCCAAGGTCTTCCCGTTCGACCTCCGGCCGCAGGGCCACGACATCATCAGGACCTGGCTGTTCTCCAGCGCGGTCCGGGCCGATTCGCTGCAGGATTCGCCTCCCTGGCGCCATGCCGCGCTGTCCGGCTGGATTCTGGACCCGGACCGCAAGAAGATGTCCAAGTCCAAGGGCAACGTGGTGGTCCCCACCGACGTGCTTGAGGAGTACGGGGCCGACGCCGTCAGGTACTGGGCTGCCTCAGCCAAGCTGGGCGCTGACACGGCCTACGAGATTGCCCAGATGAAGATCGGGCGTCGCCTGGCTATCAAGCTGCTCAATGCCTCAAAGTTCGTCCTGAACCTCGGTGCCACCGAGCACACGGTCCTCACCGCTGACACATCGGTAGTCACGAACCGTTTGGACCTGTCCCTGCTGGCTCAGCTTGCACAGGTCATCGACGCGTCGACCGCAGCGTTTGAGAAGTACGACTATGCCCGGGCGCTGCAGCTGAGCGAGACGTTCTTCTGGTCCTTCACCGACGACTACGTCGAGCTCATCAAGGACCGCGCCTACGGTGCGGCCGGTGAAGCCGAGCAGGCGTCGGTGTTGGCTACCCTGGCCACCACTCTCGACGCGATGCTCCGCATGTTTGCGCCGTTCCTGCCCTTCGCTACCGAAGAGGTCTGGAGCTGGTGGCGCAGCGGGTCAGTGCACCGGACTGAATGGCCCACGTCAAGTCATCTCGCCGGAACCATCCGCACCGCCGACACCGGTGTCCTCGGAACCGTGGCCCTGGCCCTTGGCGGGATCCGCCGGTCGAAGTCCGAGGCGAAGGTGAAGCAGCGCACCGAGGTGCTCAGCGCGGTAGTCAATGGGTCTGCGGCCCAATTGCGCCAACTCAATGCCGGGCTGAACGATCTGTTGGCCGCCGGTAACGTGCGCGAGCTGCATCTGGCCGAGGCCGAGGGTGAGCTGTCGGTCTTCGAGGTGGAACTGGCACCCGCCGACACGGTCTAGTACCCAGTCCTGTCACAGGGAAGAGGCCCCGCGGATCGATTGGTCCGCGGGGCCTCTTCTCTGAGGATCCCGCCTAGTCGAAGGCGGGGCTCTCGGTGCGTGAACGCTTCAGTTCAAAAAATTCAGGGAACCCGGCAAGCATGACTGCTCCATCAAAGATGCGACCGGCATCTTCGCCGCGGGGAATACGCGTCAGCACCGGACCGAAGAAAGCTGTGCCGTTGAAGGCGACCACCGGGGTTCCAACTTCGTCGCCGACCCGGTCGATCCCGTCCTGATGCGACGCGCGCAGCGCTGTGTCGTAGTCCTCGCTGGTGGCGTAGCTGGCCAGGTCAGCGGGGAGCCCGACTTCCTCGAGGGCTTCGCTGATGACCGCGGCGAAATCCTTATTCTGCCCCTCGTGAATGCGGGTGCCCATGGCGTCGTAGAGCTTCTTGATGTTCTCAGGACCGTGCAGTTCGGCCGCAGCGATAATGACGCGCACAGGCCCGTAGGCCTGCTCCATGAACTCCTGGTAATCCTCGGGCAGGTCACGGCCAGCGTTGAGGACGGCAAGGCTCATCACGTGCCAGTCCACCGAGATGCTGCGGACCTTTTCCACTTCCTCAATCCACCGGGACGTGACCCAGGCGAACGGGCAGGCCGGGTCGAACCAGAAATCGGCTTTTTGGACATCATCCTTGTGAACAGCAGTTGCTTCGCTCATATGCATCTCCTTGCGGTTGGTGTGCAGGACATCATAGTCCTGCACAGTACAACCGGAGCCCTCACTGACCTATTCCGGTCAACGCCTCAAAAAACTGAACGTTAGGCTGACTTGTTCCGCCGCTTCGCTATAACATCGTGCGAGATCAGGGTAGGTTCTGCCTTCTTGCCGACAACATCCTCAGTGATGACTACTGTGGCAATGTCGTCCCGGCTCGGCAGATCGAACATCACCGGCTGGAGGACTTCTTCCATGATCGCCCGGAGCCCACGCGCTCCGGTGCCCCGTTCAAGTGCCTGATCCGCGATGGCCTCAAGGGCCTTCGGCTCGAAGGTCAACTCAACGCCGTCGAGCATGAACATCTTCTGGAACTGCTTGATGAGAGCGTTCTTGGGCTCCGTCAGAATCTGCATGAGCGAAGCCTGGTCAAGGCTGTTCACAGTGGTGATGACAGGCAACCGGCCGATGAACTCAGGGATCAAACCAAACTTGAGCAGGTCCTCAGGCATCACATCACCGTAGCTGACCTCTTCACTCTTCAGCGAACTCAGTGGTGCGCCAAAGCCAATGCCTTTCCGCCCGGCACGGGAACCGATGATTTCTTCGAGCCCAGCGAACGCACCGGCGACAATGAACAGCACGTTGGTGGTATCAATCTGGATGAATTCCTGGTGCGGGTGCTTGCGCCCACCCTGGGGTGGCACGGAGGCGACTGTCCCCTCGAGGATCTTCAGCAGCGCCTGCTGCACGCCTTCACCCGAGACATCGCGGGTAATTGACGGGTTTTCGCTCTTGCGGGAAATCTTGTCGATCTCGTCGATGTAGATAATGCCCTGCTCTGCCTTCTTGACGTCATAGTCAGCGGCCTGAATGAGCTTGAGGAGGATATTCTCGACATCCTCGCCGACGTATCCGGCCTCGGTGAGAGCAGTTGCGTCTGCCACAGCGAAGGGGACGTTCAATCGGCGTGCCAGCGTCTGCGCCAGGTAGGTCTTGCCGCACCCGGTGGGGCCGATCAGGAGAATGTTGGACTTCGCGATCTCGACGTCCTCCGCTGGCACCGCATCGGAGAGGTTGCCTGTGCTACGCGGGGTGTGTCCGGATTGGATCCGTTTGTAGTGGTTGTAGACCGCTACGGCGAGAGAGCGCTTGGCAGGCTCCTGGCCGATGACATATTCCTGCAGGAAGTCAAAGATCTCGCGGGGCTTGGGGAGTTCGAAGGTGCCAACCTCGGCGACCTCTGAGAGCTCCTCCTCGATGATTTCGTTGCAGAGATCAATACACTCGTCGCAAATGTAGACCCCGGGTCCGGCGATCAGTTTCCGGACCTGCTTCTGGCTTTTCCCACAGAAAGAGCACTTAAGCAGATCTGTGCTCTCACCAATGCGAGCCATGTGTCAGTCCCCTTACGTGAATCTGTGAATAGACAGCCGGTGTCCGACCTGGTGGAACCGGGCTACCTTCCACTCTAGGACAATTGGCGCCCCTAGTGGGCACCAAATGGCCCGTGGTGCATTTGTTTCGCACCACGGGCCAGTTAGCCAGCGCAGAGCACCCTACGGCTTATTGATCTTCGGTGGGCTGATTTTCCGGGACGTGAGAACCTCGTCCACCAGCCCGTACACCTTGGCGTCAGCTGCGGTGAGGATCTTATCGCGCTCGATGTCGAGATTGACCTGCTCGGAACTCTTGCCGCTGTGCAATGCCAGCGTGTCTTCGAGCCAGCTGCGCATCCGCATGACTTCATTGGCCTGGATCTCCAGATCCGATGCCTGGCCCCCCTGGCCACCGCCGAGCGCTGGCTGGTGGATCAGGACGCGGGCATTGGGCAGTGCCAGCCTCTTGCCGGGGGCGCCGGCTGCCAGCAGGACAGCTGCCGCACTGGCTGCCTGTCCCAGGCACACGGTCTGGATTTCCGGACGGATGAACTGCATGGTGTCGTAGATTGCAGTCATAGCCGTGAAGGATCCGCCGGGCGAGTTGATATAGAGCGTGATGTCGCGCTCTGGGTCAGTCGACTCGAGGACCAGCAGCTGGGCCATCACATCATCGGCCGACGCGTCGTCAACCTGCACACCGAGGAAGATGATGCGGTCCTCGAAGAGCTTGGTGTACGGGTCCTGGCGCTTGAAGCCGTAGGGCGTGCGCTCCTCGAACTGGGGAAGAACGTAGCGATTGGATGGCATCTGGGGTGCGGCGCCGCCTGCTGCGGCTCCAAAATTGTGGTTCATGGTGTCTCCTGGGTGAAATCTGCAGTGGTGGGTGGGGCGCAGGCCGCAGCGGCTAGTCGCGCTTGGTGCCGCCGCCGCCGGATACCGTGTTGGCGTGCGCAGCGATCTTGTCGAAGAAGCCGTAGGCAAGGCCTTCCTCAGCGGTGAACCACTTGTCGCGGTCGTTATCCTTCAGGATCTTTTCAACGCTCTGACCGGTCTGCTCGGCGGTGAGCTCGGCCATCACCCGCTTCATGTGCAGGATCAGTTCTGCCTGGATCTTGATATCGGAAGCAGTTCCGCCGATGCCACCGGACGGCTGGTGCATGAGCACCCGGGCGTGTGGGGTGGCGTAGCGCTTCCCCTTCGTGCCCGAGGACAGCAGGAACTGGCCCATGGAAGCGGCCAGCCCGGTAGCGACGGTGACGACGTCGTTGGGGATGAACTGCATGGTGTCGTAGATGGCCATGCCTGCGGTGACCGACCCGCCAGGCGAGTTGATGTACAGGAAGATGTCCTTGTCCGGATCTTCCGCTGACAACAGCAGCAACTGGGAGCAGATGGCGTTGGCGTTGTCATCCCTCACCTCGGAGCCGAGCCAGATGATGCGCTCCTTCAGGAGCCGGTTATAGATGTAGTCATCCCGGCCAGCGGGGTCCACGGTTGCCATTGTCGGTGTGGTGGGTTCGATTGCCATTGGAAGTTAGCCTCTCACTCTGGTTGGTCTGCCGGGTGCCGACAGCCGACCTTTTGTCTCTCATTGGACAGTAACTGGTTTAGGGGTTCGTTTGATCCCGGCACGAAGGCTGTTCGCTGACGGCGCACGAGCGCCGCCGGCTGCGGCGTTAACGACCGAGGGCCGCCTCCCGATAGGAAGACGGCCCTGGCTGACGATCAGTAACGCTATGCCTTGCTGGACTCTTCGTCAGCTGCGGCAGCTGCCTTTGCAGGCTTCTTGGGTGCTGCCTTTTTGGCTGCAGCAGTCTTGGCTGCGGCTGGCTTTTTCTCTGCAGCAGGTTTCTTGTCTGCGGCCGGCTTCTTCTCAGCCGCCGGCTTCTTGGCCGCTGCAGCCTTCTTGGCTGGCTTCGTCTCTGCAGGCGCCTCTGGCGCTTCCTCGGACTGAGCTTCGGAGGATGCCTCGTCAGCTTCGTCGCCGGGGCGCACAAACTCGCTCAAGTCAACAACGGATCCCGAGCTGTCCTTGACGACTGCCAGTTCAAGGACCTTGGCCAGCGCCTTACGACGGCGGACCTCTCCAACAATCATGGGAACCTGACCGCTCTGGTCAAGCATCTGAGCGAACTGGTTCGGCTCCATGCCGTACTGTCCTGCTGTGGAGACGATGTAGTCGATCAGTTCAGGCTGGCTGACACCGATCTCTTCCTTCTCGGCGATCGCGTCCAGGATCATTTCGTTGCGGAACGCCTGCTCGGTGTTCTCGCGGATCTCGGTGCGGTGCTCATCGGTGTCGTGGCCCTCCGCATTGGCGTGAGCGTTCTCGCCGGTGAAGTGCTGTTCGAGCTGGTCTTCGATGAACGCTGCTGGCACTGGAACCTCGATGAGCTCGATGAGCTTTTCAAGCACCAGGTCGCGGGCTTCGACGCCCTGCTCGGTGACCTTTTCCTCGGCTGCGCGCTTCGTCAGGTCGGCACGCAGCTCGACGATGGTGTCGAACTCGCTGGCCAGCTGGGCGAAGTCGTCGTTGGCTTCTGGCAGTTCACGTTCCTTCACTGCGCTGACCTCGACCTTGACCTGAGCAGTGCTTCCGGCGTTGTCACCGCGGGCCAGAGTGGTCTCGAAGATTGCGTCCTCGTCGGCGCTGAGACCGGTAACTGCCTCGTCCATGCCCTCGAGCATGGTGCCGGAACCGATCTGGTAAGAGACGTCCTGGGCGGCGTCAACCTGCTCGCCGTCGACGGTTGCCACCAGGTTCAGCGTGAGGAAGTCGCCGTCAGCTGCAGGACGGTCGACGGCGGTGAGGGTGCCGAACCGACCGCGCAGCTCATCAAGAGCCTTGTCGACGTCGGCGTCGGACGCCTCTGCCGCTTCAACAGTTACCTCAAGACCCGAGTACTCGGGCAGGGTGATTTCAGGGCGAACGTCCAGCTCGACGGTGAACAGCAGCTGTCCATCCTTGGCTGCGGGATCCGGGACTTCGGTGATCTCCACCTCAGGGCGGGTCAGGGGGCGGATGCCAGTTTCCTGAACGGCGCTCTGGTAGAAGTCATTCAGACCGTCGTTGATTGCGGTCTCGATGACGTAGCCGCGGCCGACACGCTGGTCGATCAGCTGGTTGGGAACACGTCCCTTGCGGAACCCCGGGACCTGGACCTGAGCGGAGATGGTCTTGTAAGCCGCATCGATGTTCGGCTTGAGCTCCTCGAACGGAACCTCCACATTGAGCTTCACTCGCGTGGGAGTGAGGTTTTCGACAGCGCTCTTCACGGCGTAGTACTCCTGAATGATTGAAGATGAATGACCACACGGCGTCCGAGGATTTACCGGAACGGCATCCGCGGCGATAATGCAGAGTCGGGGTGACAGGAGTTGAACCTGCGACTTCCTGCTCCCAAAGCAGGCGCTCTACCAAGCTGAGCTACACCCCGTAAGTGCAGCCATTAGTCTACGTAACTTTTGGCTCAGTTGCACATTTGGCTAAATGGCCCCGCCTGTGGTGTAGTTATAGGCGTTCCAACGGCCCGGGTGGTGAAAGTCGCGAGAGATTCACCCAGGTTTCAGGGGATGTAGCTTAGTGGTAAAGCCTCAGTCTTCCAAACTGATGATGCGGGTTCGATTCCCGTCATCCCCTCACCTGAAAGAGCACCCGACGGCTGTCGGGTGCTCTTTTTGTGTGTCACCAGCACTTCATGACCGCTGGCACACCGGGCACCAGAACAACTTGCGTGCAGCCATCTCGGCGACTGCTACCGGCGTGCCGCAACGGCGACAGGGCATACCCGGTCTCCCGTAGACGTAGTGCGCGTCCTCCCGTTTGACCCGGGATGAGGGCGAGGAACGGTCCGCCGGCGACGTCGTAATAATCCGTCCGGCACTCACCCCGTCCCTCATGATCGCAGCGATGTCCTCCCACAGCACAGTGGCTTCCTGGACACTGAGAGACTTCCCCGGACTCCACGGGTCCAGCTTCTGCCGGAACAGTGCCTCAGCGCGGTAAATGTTCCCCACCCCAGCGATCACCGACTGATTCATCAGCAGCAGGCCCACCGGGCTCGCGCTCTTGAGCAGGCCGGTGGCGAACCTAACGACCTCGTCAGCCGTGCGTTTACCGTCGGCTGTACTGCCGAGTGGATCGGGGCCCAGGCGAGCGACGACGGCGTCCCGCTCTGGCCCGGTAATGATCTCGCACGCTGTCGGGCCGCGCAGATCGGCCCAGCCGCTGTCGCTGACAAGCCGCAGCCGGACCGCTCCGACGGGTGCAGGGGGGCCGCTGAAGGCCGCTTCGGGGGCGCCAGCTAGCTCCCGCTCCCCTATCTTGCGTGGCGCGCCGATACTTGAGGCGCCCATGAAGGTCTCGTCACCGCCGAAGCTCCAGGCTCCGTAGAGGCCAAGGTGCACCCGGAGAAAGACCGGGGGTGCCGCACTCTCCTCGGGAGCATCAGCGAACTCAACGAAGAGTTGTTTCCCATGCGCCGCGGCTCCCGTCAGCACCCGTCCGTCAAGGCCTGCCGCTCCAGCAGCAAACCGGCCCTGCGGGCTGGACGCCGCGACCCGCTGTCCACCGAACACTGAGGACAGTTGCAATGCCAGCCGGTGAATTGAATGACCTTCAGGCATCGGAGCTACAGGGTGACGCTGCCGGTGGACTCGTAGGCAGCAATCTGGCCGATCCGCCGGTTATGGCGCTCGGCCTCGCTAAACGGCTCGGTTAGGAACGCCTCAATGATGAGTGCGGCTTCCTCGACCGAGTGCTGCCGTCCACCGACTGCGACAACGTTGGCGTCGTTGTGCTGGCGTGCCAGCTTGGCGGTTTCCAGATTCCAGGCAAGTGCGGCGCGTACCCCCCGCACCTTATTGGCTGCCATTTGTTCGCCGTTGCCGGATCCGCCCAGGATGATGCCCAGTGCTTCGCGGCCGGCCTGCTGGTCGATGACTACAGCCTGCGCTGCGTTGATGCAGAACCCGGGGTAGTCGTCCTCGGCGTCGTAGGCCAGTGGCCCGTGGTCGATAACCTCATACCCAGTTCCGCGCAGGCGCTCGATCAGGTGGGCACTGAGCTCCATGCCAGCGTGGTCAGTGGCGATATGAACGCGCATGAAAAATCCGTTTCGATGAGGTGGGTGTGTGCTGTCTAGGGTACTTGCTCGCTGAGTGTGCCCGGATGCCGGCTCTGGTGAAAGAATGGCTGTGCTGCGTAAGCTGCATCACACACGGCGCCCGCCATCCGCAGGGCATCACCATCTTTTTTCGAAAGGCTCCACTTTGCCAGGCATGAATCTGACGCGCGAAGAAGCACGAGCTCGCGCTGACATTTTGACAGTCACCTCCTACGACATCAACCTCGACCTCACCCGCGGCGACACGGTGTTCGGATCGAGGACAGTGGTGAAGTTCGAGGCCACCCAGGGCGCTTCAACGTTCATCGACGCAGTGACCAGCGACGTGTCACTGGTCACCCTGAACGGCGTCGAGCTCAATCCCGCCGAGGTGTCCGACGGCATCCGCATTCAGCTGCCCCACCTCGCGACCTCCAACGAACTGGTCATCCATGCTGACATGTTCTACATGAATACCGGCGAGGGTCTGCACCGCTTTGTTGACCCGGTAGACAAGGAGGTCTACCTCTACACCCAGTTTGAGGTCCCGGACTCGCGGCGTGTCTTCCCCGTCTTCGAACAGCCTGACCTGAAGGCCATGTTCAGCTTCACCGTGACTGCTCCTTCGCACTGGGACGTCATTTCCAACTCGCCGACCCCCACCCCTGTCGATACGGGGTCAGCCGACGATGGCGGCGCAAAGTCCACCTGGTCCTTCGAGCCCACCGGCGTGCTGTCCTCCTATGTCACAGCGCTGATCGCTGGACCGTACCAGTCAGTGCGCAGCGAGCTGACCAGCTCGGATGGCCGGGTCATCCCCCTGGGCGTGTTCGCCCGGAAGTCCCTGATGCAGCACCTTGACGCCGAGAACGTTTTCGCATTGACGCGCCAGGGCTTCGCCTTCTTCGAGGAGCAGTTCGGTACCCCCTACCCATTCGCCAAGTACGATCAGCTTTTTGTCCCCGAGTTCAATGCGGGAGCCATGGAAAACGCAGGCGCCGTAACTTTCGTCGAGAGCTACGTGTTCAGGTCCCGGGTTACCGACGCGACAGTCGAGCGGCGGGCCATCACCATCCTGCACGAACTGGCGCACATGTGGTTCGGCGACCTGGTGACCATGCGGTGGTGGAATGATCTGTGGCTGAACGAATCCTTCGCAGAGTTCATGTCCACGCTGGCGGCCGCCGAGGCCACCGAGTTCAAGCAGTCGTGGACCACTTTCGCTTCACTGGAGAAGGCCTGGGCCTATCGTCAGGATCAGCTGCCCTCCACTCACCCGATCGTCGCCGAGATCAATGACCTCGAAGATGTCCAGGTGAACTTTGACGGCATCACCTATGCCAAGGGTGCTTCAGTGCTCAAGCAACTGGTGGCGTGGGTAGGCCAGGACAAGTTCATGGAGGGTGTCAGAGAGTACTTCGGCAAGCACTCGTGGAAGAACACCGAGCTGGTTGACCTGCTGTCCGAGCTGGAGAAGGCAAGCGGCCGGGACCTGAAGGAATGGTCGGCGCTGTGGCTGGAAACGGCTGGAGTCAACACCCTGCGGCCTGAACTCGAAATCAGCGCTGACGGCTCTATCACCAGCTTCACTGTCCTCCAGTCGGCTGTCGCCGACTACCCCACGATCCGCCCACACCGGCTTGCCATCGGCTTCTACACCCTTGACGATTCCGGAAAACTGCAACGCGTCGATCGGGTGGAACTCGACGTCGACGGCGAGCGCACCGAGGTGCCAGAACTGGTCGGCCGGACCCGCCCGGATCTGGTGCTGCTCAACGACGACGACCTGGCCTACGCCAAGATCCGGCTCGATGAGGTGTCGCTGAGTACCGCCACAAAGCACCTCAGGGACTTCAACGATTCGCTCCCCCGCACCCTGGTCTGGGCTTCGGCCTGGGATGCGGCCCGCGACGGGGAAACCCCGGCCCGCAACTATGTTGAACTGATTCTGCAAAATATTGGGGCCGAATCCGACTCTTCGGTGGTGCTGGTCCTGCTGCGTCAGCTCGCCACGACGCTCGCGTTCTATGTGAACCCCACAGATCGGTCGGCGATGACCATCGCTGCCGCGGATAGCCTGTGGGAGCTCGCCCAGAGTGCCGACGCCGGATCGGATTCACAGTTGCAGTTCGTCAAGGCGTTCGCCGGACACGCGCAGACCACAGCCCACCTGGATACGATCGAAGCCCTCTTCGTCGGCTCTGTGGTGCCTGAGGGGTTGGAGATCGACGCCGATCTGCGGTGGGAGCTAGTGACATCACTGGTTGCTGGCGGCAGGTTTGGGCAGCAGGAGATCGACGCCGAACTTGACCGCGATGCGACGGCTACCGGTCAGCTTGCCGGGGCGCAGGCCACCGCAGCGCTTCCTACAGCCGAGGCGAAGGCTGCCGCCTGGCACAGCATTGTCGAGCGGTCTGACATGCCCAACGCCGCCCAGCGATCAGCCATTGCCGGGTTCATGCGTGTTCATGATCCAGCAATCCTCGCCCCGTTTGTGGACAAGTACTTCGCGGCGGCTCCGGATATCTGGGCCAGCCGGACCCACGAGATCGCCCAGCAAATCATCGTCGGACTGTATCCAGCACGACTGAGCACCCAGGAAACGCTCGATAAGACCGAGGTGTTCCTGCGGTCGCCCGACGCCGAGAGCACCTCACTGCGGCGCCTGATTCTGGAGAGCCAGGATGGGATTGTGCGTGCGCTGAAAGCTCAGGCCGTCGACCGGTAAAACAGTCGTTTGGGGGTGTAGTTTTGATCCATGAACCTCTCCGAGCACCACTATCGGGTAGCCGTTAAATGGACTGGAAACCGCGGCGAAGGCACCCGCTCGTTCCGAGGCTACGGCCGGGAACACGAGGTGTCGGCTGTGGGTCCGCCGTTGCTGCTTGGCACGGCGGACCCCACCTTCCATGGGGACAAGGACAGGTGGAATCCCGAACAGCTGCTGCTCGCTGCGCTGTCCCAGTGCCACATGCTGGCCTATCTTCATATGGCGGTGAAGAACGGCGTGGTGGTGACTGCCTACGAGGACCCAGCTGTTGGCACCATGAGGTTGAACCCCGATGGCAGCGGCGAGTTCCTCAGTGTCACCCTCAGGCCACGGGTGACCATCACGGATCCGCTTCTGAAATACACAGCGCAGTCCCTTCACAAGGACGCAGCGGCATCCTGCTTCATTGCGCGGTCGGTCAACTTCCCGGTCAACCACGAGCCGGTACTAATAGTTGCCGAGGACGCCCAGCAGCACGCCTAGGGACTGCGTCACTGGGATTCGGCTTCCCCGAGCCGCGCGAGCAACCGCTCCTCGGTTGCGGGTGTCAGCCCCGATGCCCGCTGCCGGGTGAGCCCGCGGCGTAGTTCATCGTCCAGCACCCGGTCAGTCGTTTCCTCCACTGACCGCTGAGGCAGGCCTTCGGCGAGGGCAGCCTTGGCTGAACGGGCGGCGAATTCGTCGTAGCCCGCCAGCAACCAGTGCGGCAGAGAATCTGGTCCAGCCCAGTAGGCCACTCCGTGTTCGGTCAGCCAGCCGGGCTCCACCCACCGCAAAACGTCGTCGAACCCAGCCCGGGCGGCAGTCCGATGGATGAGGTCCCCGAACCCCACTGACGGTCCAAGGGTGTTGAAAGTTCCGGCTAGTCCGCGGCCAGCAGTTGAGATGATCCATGCGGCGAGGTCGCCCAGATCGATGGTCTGCGTTGCGGCCCCCTGGATCGCCGGGACGAGCACGCCGCCCCCGCGCGCCAGCCGCGCGGGCCAGTAGCCGAAGCGGTCGCTACCGTCTCCTGGGCCACAGATCAACCCCGGGCGGATGACCAGGGCCCGTCCCCCGCGGTCCTGCTCAACCAGCTGTTCACACGCCACCTTCACCTCGCCGTAGGATTCGCTGGACGCTGGGGCGTCGCCGCCGTAGGGGTTCAGCAGTAAAGCGCTTTCGGCGGCGCCGGGCACTGAATGGTCGGCGTAGACCGAGCAGCTTGAGACGTAGATCCAGTGGCCGGTTCGGGCTGACAGCGCCTGGAGGGCTTCGCCGACCTGATGCGGCTGCCACGACACCTCGATGACAACATCCCAGTCCTGGTCCACGCGCGAGTAGGTGCCAGGGCGGTCGCGGTCAGCCTGCACAAAGGAGACTCCATCGGGCGGGCTCGACGAGGTCCCCCGGGCCAGGCACGTAACCTCGTGCCCACGTTCGCGGGCCTCTTCGGCAATCCGCCGGGAGAGAAACACTGTGCCGCCGAGGACCAGGATGCGCATCGGCCCAGCCTACGGCGATAGCCTAGGAGCACATGCCCTGTCCGCCAGCAGCGGAGAACACCTCACGTAAAGGAAACGGTTACGCCACGATGCAGTCGCCCACTCAGATTGGCCTAGGAGACCAGCTCCTTCATGCTGGCATCATCATCGTGGCCGGACTGCTGCTGTGGCTGGTGGTGCGATTCCTCATCAACCGGATGGTACGGCGAGTGCGCGGCGGATCCGACCTGTTCAGGAAGCCCCATTTCAAATGGGCGCAGCCTGTCCTGCGTACCCTGGACCACAAACGACGGGTGCAACGAACTGAGACGATCGGAGCACTGCTGCGCAGCGTCTCAGGCCTCACCATCGCGATCATCGTCTTCATGATGGCCCTGCAGGCGATCGGCGTGGACATTGGTCCCATCCTCGCAAGTGTGGGAATAGTGGGCATTGCCATTGGCTTTGGTGCCCGCGAAATCATCAGGGACGCGTTCCTTGGGTTCTTCATCACCCTTGAGGACCAGTACGGCATTGGTGACACGATCGAGGTGGGCGACACGGTCGGAGTGGTGCAGTCTGTTGGGCTGCGGATCACCCGCCTGATCGACGACGACGGAGCCATTTGGTACATCCGCAACGGGGACATCATGAAGGTGGGCAACCGTTCGCAGGGCGACTACGTTGCGCCAGCACCCGCCGGCGGACCGACAGGAGAGAAACCATGACAACCCCTGGCAACACTGAAGGCATCCCCATCCCCTCCCGGTTTGGGGAACCGATAGCCAAACTCACACCGGTGGGGCCGCGGTTTGACCAGCCCGCCTACACCGACAACTTCTATGAGGCGGTCGGCGGACATCCGGTCTTCGTGCGGCTGGTTGACGTCTTCTACGACGGCATCGCTGATGACGAGTTGCTGCGCCCGATGTACCCGGAAGAGGACCTCGGCCCAGCCAAGAAACGCCTGCTAATGTTCCTTGAACAGTACTGGGGTGGTCCGAAGACCTACAGTGAACAACGCGGCCATCCCCGGCTCCGGATGCGGCATATGCCGTTCACTGTGTCGCCCCTGGCACGCGATCACTGGTTGACACACATGCGCGCGGCCGTCGACTCACTGGATTTGGCACCCCTCCACGAGGCGACACTCTGGGATTATCTCGAGCGGGCTGCCCATTCGATGGTCAACTCAGCAGACGACCGCTAGGACCCGGACACGACTCTGCTACTCCTCAGAGAATCGTCGGGATTCTCGACAGCACGTGGCCGCGTGAGGTGCTGATCCTGGTCCAGCGTCCATTGGTCAGGATCGACGGACGCTCACCTGTGGCGAGGAATCCCAAAGCGAAGGCCCCGAAGGCTGCGCCCGCCGGCACGTCCACCGCGAGATCCTCGATGCTGCGGCCCCAGATCGCTCCCCTGGCGCTGTTCACGATCAGCGCACCCGGATTGTTCGGAACGGTCTCCGCGACTTCGCGGATGCCATTCCTGGCGGCTGTCTCGACCAGTTCCGAGCTCAGGTCGCCGCGCGCTTCCCACCCGGCGCGTGGGGGTAAAACTCCAGCCCAGCTTTCGGTGACAGTTGTCGGCGGGACCTGCATGACGACGTCGGTCTCTGACATCCGGGCGAGCCGGTCCGACACCGAGGCAAGTGCCACAGTTGTATCCAACTGCGCGGGGTTGGCCAAGGGGATGGTCCGGAGCCCGAGAACGGTGGGGGTGGCCTCGCCGAGAATGCGTGGCCTGAGAATACAGATGTAGGCGGCGAGGACTGTGCCAGCCGCCTGGAACCGGATGGCACCATCTTCGGCTGCCCTGGCGCGGGAAATGAAGGTGCGCAGGTCGGCAACGACCAGCGGGTCGGTGAAAACCAGTTCCGTGGATGCCGAGCTGCCCTCCACCGGTTAACCGTTCTGCCGGCGTCGAAAAGCCACTGGATCGGCACGCCAATGCTCAAGCGCATACCGCTGGGCACCGTTCAGTTTCGTCGGCCGACCAGTGGTCCGGTTGACCTGGATCATCGTCGAGGCGGCAAGTGCATAGCTGGTCGATCCGTCAGGTTCTGCAATCTGGTAGCCGAGGTCGAAGCTTGAGCCGCCGACCCCGGTAACCCAGATGCTGATCTCCAGCGGGCTGGGACGGTAGTTCAGGGGTGCTGAGTATTCGATTTCGTGCCGTGCGACAAGGGTGAAGTGATCCGGACCGATCGTCTCAAGCAGGGTGTCTGAAGCTTTGGCGTCGCCGTGTGCTGCCTCGGAAAGCGGCAGATGCATGAACTGCACCCGGGCGTCTTCGAGGTACTGAAGGAACCGGACGTTGTTGACGTGTCCGTAGGAGTCTTCATCGCCGAAGCGGAGGTGAATGGGGAAGCGTTGGATCCGGGGCATGGTGCAATCCTCTCAAACGGTTGATGCTCCGGCTAACCGCAGCCACAAACCCGCCGCGTGTTGAGGGGCGGACACCTGTGCAACTAAGGTCAGAGATACTTTAGGCGGCGCACCTGCCCTCCGTTTAACCGCACGACGAGGAGAAAATACCTATGGCTGTCGAGTCCCCGGCCGATCCAACCCAAACGCTGGTCGACCTGCTTGACCTGAGCAGCGCGGATGGGGCGCAGACCGACGAGGAAATCTTCGTGGGAACCTCGATCCAGCAGTCCGGTCGCAGGATCTTCGGCGGCCAGGTGCTGGCACAGGCGTTGATCGCTGCCATTCGAACTGTCGAGCCGACCCGTGAGGTCCACTCGATGCATGCCTACTTTCTGCGTGCCGGGGACGCCCTTGCGCCGATCACCTTCGGGGTGCAGCGGTTGCGAGATGGTCGTTCCTTCTCCGCTCGACGGGCGCACGCCTACCAGAATGGTGTTCCCATCCTGTCAATGATCGCCTCCTTCCAGCAGCCAGACGACGGCCTGACGCACCAGGAGCGGATGCCTCAGGGAATGCCCGATCCAGAGTCGCTCCCCAGCACAGCTGATCTGCTCGGCGAGATGGACCACCCGCTGGCACGGGCATGGTCGTTTGACCGGCCCTTCGACATCCGCCACGTCGATGGTGCGCTCTATGTGCAGCACGACGGGGACCGCATGGCGAGCAACGCCGTGTGGATGAAGACGTTTGCTCCAATGCCAGCCGACCAGGGGCTGCACCGGGCGGCACTCGCCTACGCCAGCGATTACACGCTGCTGGAGTCGATCCTCCGCCAGCACGGCCTGAGCTGGATCACACCGGGCATGAGCGTCGCGAGCCTGGATCACGCCATGTGGTGGCACCGTCCGGTGCGGGTAGACGAATGGCTGCTCTATGTCCAGCAGTCCCCCAGCGCCTCGGGCGCCCGGGGCCTGTCGACCGGGCAGATCTTCAACCGGGCTGGAGAGCTTGTGGCGAGTGTGGCTCAGGAGGGCATGGTCCGGGTCCCGTAGTTCCCGGTCGGCACAGAAACGGGTGCGTCCCCGACAGGTCTTGTCAGTCGGAGACGCACCCGTTTGGTGGTGCCCAGCAATTCGTGGCGCCTAGGGCGTGTCTCCTTATTGTTCGGTGAGGTCTTTGGGATGCTGGTGGTATGTCACGTACTGCTGTTTTGTCGGATGCTCAGTGGGCTCGGATTGAGCCGTTGATGCCGAGCTCGGACGGAAGCCCGGGCCGCCCCTTCAACAATCACAGGCTGGTCGTTGAGGGCATCGTTTATCGGTTCCGGGCAGGAATCCCGTGGCGGGATCTGCCGGAGTGTTTCGGGTCGTGGAAGACGG
>NZ_KI914722.1:58344-64375 GCF_000520515.1 Arthrobacter sp. H20 | reverse complement strand
CCACACGTGCTCATCGACGCCGATCACCTTCACCCCTCTCGAACCGGAGCGGGTCATCGATCAAGACCCGCTTTCCCTCGGCCAGGACCGCGGTGTTCGCGGTATTCCACGACACCCCAAGGCCCTCGGCGACCCGGGCGACGGTGAGGTGTTGACACACGATCCCGGCCAGCGCCCAGCGCAGACCCCGTCGGGAGAGTTTCGCCCGCGGCTCGGCGGCCTTAGCGGTGTTCTGCCGCCACACGTGAGCGCATCCGGTGCACCGGTAGCGGCGGACCCGGATCAGCAGCGTCGTTGGCCGCCAGCCGAACGGTTCGTGCGCCAGGCGGCGGGTCACCATGTCCCGTGCAGTGCCTTGGGCTCCGCAGCGCCGGCACCACGAGTCCGGTTCCACTACCTCGCAAACCAGCACCGCACCATCGGGCTTCACCTCCTGACCGATAGCTTCCAGACCGAGTTCATCGAGTCGGCAGAACGTGCTCAGATCGGGTGCAGCGAAGGTAGCGTTGAGCACGTTGAGGTCTTCCGGATGGCGAGCGTGAGAACTTCCATCATCGGAAAACCTCGACCCCTATCCCGTGACCGACGCGCCCATCCCGCTCACACCCCGACTACACCCTCAATTGCGATGAGCCCATAAAGGCTCTTTCGCATTTTTTGCTCCTCATTCGGGCCCCAGGGGCCTCCAGCTGATGCTTACACCCGGTACTACCGGAAGGGTGGGCCTCATGGATGCAGAAGGAGGAGATTATTTTGGAAAGACCACCCTAGGCGTCGTAATCCACCGATACCGCTTCACTGGTGGGACGGGACTGGCAGGTGAGCACGTAGCCCTTCTCGATCTCGTCAGGTTCCAATGCGTAGTTTTCTTCCATCTCCACCGTGCCGGAAACCAGTTTTGCGCGGCATGTCCCACAGACACCGCCAGCACAGGCGAACGGGACGTCTGGCCGGACCCGCAGGGCAGCGTTGAGGATGGATTCCCTCGCGTGGGTGGGGCTTGCCACCTTGCCCAGCAGTCCGTCAAGGTTGAAGGAAATGGTGTAGTTCTCGCCGCCGTCGTCGGCCCGGACCGGACGGCCGATCTGGCCCTCCGGTCGAGCGGGTTCGCCGGTGGAGAAAAGTTCGAACCGGATCTTCTCCTGAGCGACGCCGCGCTCCCCGAGTGTGTCGCGGCACAGCTGGACGAGTTCGAACGGGCCGCAGAGGAACCATTCGTCGACGTCGTCGGTGCGGATCACGGTGCCCAGCAGTTTTTGCAGCTTGTCCGCATCAATCCGGCCGCTCAGCAACGGGGAGATGCGCTGCTCCCGGGACAGCACGTGGTGCAGCGCGAACCGCGCCGGGTAGCGGTCCTTCAGGTCGGCAAGCTCCTCGAGAAACATCACATCCATGGCGGCTTTGTTGGCGTAGATCAGGTCGAAGCGTACGTTGTCGCTCGCGGCGAGGACCGTGCGGGCAATGGCGATCACCGGTGTGATGCCCGAGCCGGCGGCCACTGCGACGAAGGTGCTCTCCCCAGCGACGTCGAGATTCTGCCGCAGGTGTTCGGGCTGGTTGAGTTCGTTCATTTCATGCTTCGAAATGAACTGCCCCATGGGGCTCATGACGTCGAGCCGATCACCGGCCTTCAGCGACTCATTCGCCCAGCTGGAGAAGACCCCACCGAGATCCTTCTTGATGGCGACCCGGATCTCCCCGGGCCGGGGCTCGGCGCAGATGGAATAGCTCCGACGCACCTCAACCGGTTTGCCATCAACATCGAGTGTCGTTCGAAGCGCAACATACTGTCCCGGCAGGTAGTCATATTTGCCGGCCAGGTGCTCCGGCACGGCGAAGGTGACCTCGACGGCGTCGCCGGTGAGCCGCCGGACTTCGGCGACAGTGAGCTCGTTGAAGGCCGTTCGGCGTTGGGTGGACGGGGCGAGCTTGACTGCCATCTAGAGCACCTTGAAGTAGTCGAAAGGTTCCTTGCAGTCCTGGCAGACGTAGAGCGCCTTGCAGGAGGTGGAACCGAAGCGGGTGAGTTCTCGGGTATTGAGGGACGAGCACTGAGGGCATTTTACGCTCAGGCCAACACGGATTGGCCCTGCAGCGGCGTGACCGGTTGGCGGAGCAATCCCGTACTCCGCCAGTTTCGCTTTGCCGGCGTTGGTCATCCAGTCGGTGGTCCAGGCCGGCGCCAGGGTAAGACGGACCTGAACATTCTGGTAGCCGTGGTCGGCGAGCGCGCTGACGACGTCGTCACGGATCGCGTCCATCGCAGGACACCCCGAGTAGGTGGGAGTGATGGTGACAGTGACAGCTCCGTCGTCGTCGACCAGCGCCTGCCGGAGAATGCCTAGATCCTCGATGGTGAGGACGGGAATCTCGGGGTCGACCACTGTGGCGGCGATGTCCCACACGGCGCCCGCGCCGTCGTCAGCCGGACGGTGCGCGGTGTTGGTACTGGCGGTGTTCGTGTTCACTAGTGCTGCCACCGTTACCAGGTGGCGCCGGGGTGCTCACGGGCGAGCACCTGCATTTCAGCCAGCAGGTAACCGAGATGTTCGCTGTGCTTGCCACTACGGCCCCCGCCGATCGCTGCCGGCACGTCGGGGACCTCCAGTTCGGCCTCGGTGAGCAGGGCGGTGATGAGGGAGTCGAACGATGCGCGGAGGGTACTGGGCCGGACGGCTGCGTCGCCGAGTGTGTCAAGGAGCTGGTCGTCGACGAACAGCTCCTCCACGTAGGGCCAGGTCAGTTTAAGGCCGGCAATCATGCGGCGGCGGGACTCGTCGGTGCCAAGGGCAAGGCGCAGCACCCACTGGCTGCTGTGGTCGCGGTGATAGTCCACTTCCTTGACGGCCTTCGCCGCGATCGCGGCGAGGGTGGGATCAGTGGACTTCAGAAGCCGGGAGTAGAGCTCGAACTGGTAGTGGGAGACCAGCAGCTGGCGGGCGATGGTCCGCGCGAAGTCGCCATTGGGCTGGACGAAGAGGTGGGCGCAGCGGAATTCCGGTTCGCGGCGGAAGTAGGCAAGATCGTCTTCGGTCTTGTCCAGGCCGTGTCCTGCGTAGCTGAGGAAGGAGCGGGCATGGCCAATCAGGTCCAGGGCGATATTGCCGAGTGCTACGTCCTCCTCCAACTCCGGGGCCCGCGAAATCCACCAGCCGAGCCGCTGAGCCAAAAGCAGTGAGTCGTCCCCCAAACGCAAAGCATATTCGGCGATGTCGGTGCTCGGCTTGAGATCCGCTGCGGCGATATCCTCGGGCCGGAGCGCGTTGCCCGGTATGATTCGGGTGGCGCTGGCATTCGATTCGCTCACAGGTGCTTCACTCCGTCGCTCTTCGTGTAGTAAGTGGCGTGCCGGTAGTCCTTACCCTGTGGAGATTCGAAGAACTGTCCCTTGGCGTCCGGATCGCTGGTGATCATTGACGACGCCGGCACCACCCAGAGGCTCACACCCTCGTTGCGCCGGGTATACAGGTCCCGGGCATTCCGGACCGCCATCTGGGCATCAGGCGCGTGGAGCGATCCGGCGTGTACGTGCGACAACCCGCGCGACGATCGGACGAATACCTCCCAGAGGGGCCATGGCTGGCGCTTCTGGGGGGTCTCGGGTGCTGGTGCTGTGGATCCGTCATCACCAGTCGTTGACCCGCCGGTCATCTAGGCCGCCTTCTGCTGTGTTGCTGCTTCGAGTGCCTGCTTGTCAGCGTAGGCTGCTGCTGCTTCGCGCACCCAGGCGCCGTCCTCGTGGGCTTCACGACGGCGTTCCATCCGCTGCGCGTTGCAGGGCCCCCGGCCGGCGAGGACTTCCTTGAATTCATCCCAGTCCAGGGGAGCATGCTCCCACTGCTGGGTGTCCTCGTTGAAGCGGATCTCATCGTCAGGGAGGGTCAGGCCCAGGACCTTGACCTGTTCCACCATCATGCCGACAAAGCGTGAGCGCAGTTCGTCGTTGGAGAAGCGCTTGATGTTCCAGGCCATCGACTGTTTGGAATTCGGCGAATCGTCGTCGGGCGGGCCGAACATCATCAGCGACGGTGCGTACCAGCGGTTGACGGCGTCCTGAGCCATTTCCTTCTGCGCCGGCGTGCCATTGGCGAGTTCCAGCAGGATCTCGAAGCCCTGGCGCTGGTGGAAGGACTCTTCCTTGCAGATGCGCACCATGGCACGGCCATAGGGGCCGTAGGAGGCCCGGCAGAGGGGCACCTGATTGGCGATCGCGGCGCCGTCTACCAGCCAACCGATCGCACCCATGTCGGCCCAGGTCACGGCCGGGTAATTAAAGATGCTCGAGTACCGGGCTTTGCCGGCGATCAGGTCCTCGGTCATCTTGTCCCGGGGCGTACCGAGGGTTTCTGCAGCGGAGTACAGATACAGGCCGTGGCCCGCCTCGTCCTGGACCTTGGCCATGAGGATGGCTTTGCGCTTGAGGGATGGCGCACGCGAGATCCAGTTGGCTTCGGGCTGCATACCGATGATCTCGGAGTGGGCGTGCTGGGAAATCTGACGGGCGAGCGTCTTCCGGTAAGCCTCTGGCATCCAGTCACGCGGCTCGATCCGGGAATCCTCGCTGATGAGCCGGTCGAACTGCTCGCGTCCAGCCTGCTCGTCCTGAGTCTCGGACGGCATCTGGTCAACCGCTGGTGCTGCTGCCATGGTGGTCACCTCACTGTGAGCGTCAATGGGACGCGGTGTCGGCCGCAGATTAATAACCGACCGTTCGTTCAGGATATCGGGAGGGTGGCCGGACAGTCAACAGCAGCCGCGGGTTTATCGTCGTCATGGCCTCGCTCCCGCACCGGACCCCCAGTCACCTCGGCCGTCGGCGGCAAAATATCGGAGTGTCGCGCCCGACACGCACTTTACCTCCAGAAGGTGGGGTATCCGGCCCGCGTAGTCACTAGGTAGACAGCCTGACTAGTTAGTGCAACTATATAGCTGTGAACGCAAAACAGTGGCCCAGCGAGTGGACGCGCGGCGCGTTGGGCATGAGTGTGCTCAAAGTCCTCGACGCCGGGCCGACCTATGGCTACGCGATCGCCACGGCTCTGGAGGAAGCAGGGCTCGGCTCGATCAAGGGCGGCACTCTGTACCCACTGCTCACCAGGTTTGAGTCGGCCGAACTGGTCACTACCGAGTGGCGGGCCGGCGACGGCGGCCCCGGCCGCAAATACTTCTCCCTCACGAACGCCGGCCGGGCAGAACTGACCCGACAGATCGCCGACTGGCGCGCCTTTACTACCCAGACACTGACCCATCTGAACGGAGACCCGCGGTGAATGAGATCAAACAAGACCAGCAGTGGCTGACGGATTTTGTCCTGGAGCTCTCACACCAGGGAGTGGATGGGCGCAGCATTGGCGACGCCAAAGCATCAGTCGAGTCACACCTCGCTGACAGTGGGGAGTCGGCGGAAGAGGCCTTCGGTGACCCGGTGGCCTACGCGCATGCCCTCGAGCTGCCCACCGCCCCGGAACCAGGGTTCCCGCGAATACTTATCCCCGCGTTGCTGGGCATCCTCGGCCTGGTGATCTATTTCCCCTCGATCTCAGCTGCGACCCAGCGCGAACCGGTGAGCTTCAGCGGGGTCGAGTTCGCGATGTTCCTGGTTCTCGGACTCACCATGCTCCTGGTTGCGAAGAACATTTTCACGGTGGTGAAGAAGTGGTGGGTACTGCTAGCGATCTGGCTGGCGGTCGTCGGCCTTGGCATCCTGGCCTCGGTCCTGCCGAGGCTCCTCGGTCTTCCTTTGTGGGAAGTCTCAGTCGTTCCCGCCTCGATCCTGTCGGGCGCCCTGATCATCGGCGCAGGATTCTGGATCCGTGCATCGATCAATAGCAGTGAAGGGATTGTGCGGCTCGCCGATGCTGGCGTTCCGGAGCAGGAAACGGCCGTGGAACGCGTGATGGTCGCCACCGTGCCGTGGCTGATGACCATCGGCGCGGGTATCTTTACCGCTGGGTCCCTTCTCATCTAGCCAGCCGCCAGGGGCATACAGGTTTCCCCAGGTACTGCCGCCGTCGTCGGACATGAACCGGCG
>NZ_KI914722.1:42826-58244 GCF_000520515.1 Arthrobacter sp. H20 | reverse complement strand
GCCACACGGTATGGGGCGCAGAAACTGGGGAAACCTGCACGCCTGAGTCTCTGGCAGGATGGTTGCCATGACTGCAGATACTCACTTCCCCACCCCGCCCGTTGCCAAGCGGGTCCCGACGGAACGCACCCACCACTCGGATACTTTCGTGGACCAGTACGAATGGCTGCGGGAGAAGGAGAACCCCGAGGTGGTGGCCCACCTCGAAGCAGAGAATGCGTACACGGATGCGGTGACCGCCGATCAGGAGCAGCTCCGGCAGGACATTTTCACCGAGATCAAGAACCGCACCCAGGAGACCGACCTCTCGGTGCCCACCCGCAAGAAGGGCTGGTGGTACTACGCCCGCACCGAAGAGGGCAAGCAGTACGCCATCAGCGCCCGGGTGGCAGCAACCGATACCGGTGACCTTGCCAAAGACTGGACCCCGCCGGAGATTGTTCCCGGCCGTCCGATCGAGGGTGAGCAGGTCATGCTGGACGGCAACGCAGAAGCCGAGGGTAAGCCGTTCTTCTCCCTCGGCGGCCTGGCCGTCACAGAGGACGGGTATCTGCTGGCCTACTGCGAGGACAACGCCGGCGACGAGCGGTTCACCCTGCGGATCAAGGACCTGCGCACCGGCGATCTGCTCCCCGATGTGGTGCCGAACATCTTCTACGGTCTGGCGTTCTCCCCCGATGGCACCCAGGTGTTCTACACGGTGGTCGATGATTCCTGGCGCCCCTATCAGGTCAGGCGGCATACCCTCGGCACACCGGTAGCGCAGGATTCAGTGGTGTATCAGGAGGACGACGTCGCCATGTGGACCGGGTTCGACCTGTCTGCCGACCGGACCCAGCTCCTCATTGGCATCGGCTGTTCCGAGTACAGCGAGTACCGCGTGCTTGACCTGGCCAATCAGTCAGCTGGCCTCCTCACGCTGATCCCGCGCAGCGAGAAGGTGCTCTACGAGGCAGATCCCGTCATGATCGAGGGTGTTCGCCACTACGTGCTCACCCACAACAGGGAAGCCAGGAACTCAATGGTGAGCCTGGCCGCCGAGTCCGAATTCACCAAACCGCTCGCCGATCAACGCTGGCGCACCGTAGTGGACCACGACGACGCCGTGCGGGTCGGCGGGGTCGCTGTCACATCAACCCACTTGATCGTGTCAGTTCGTAAGGAAACCATCGAACGGGTTCAGGTGCTCCCGCTGGCCGGGCTTGGCACGGACGGCCAGCGTGCCCCGGTTGAACCGGGATTCGATGAGGAGCTTTTCACCTGCAACCTCGCCGATGCCGAGTTCGACTCGCCGATCATCAGGCTCTCCTACACGTCCTTCTTCACTCCTCCACGCGTCTACGACTATGTGCTGGAGACGGGGAGCCTGCTGCTCCGCAAGGAGACGGAGGTACGCGGCGGGTACCGGCCGGAAGATTACACTGCTGAACGGCAGTGGGCCACAGCCACTGACGGCACGCTCATTCCGTTGTCGGTGCTGCGGCGGGCCGATCTGGTCGCGAATGGCAGCAACCCCTCATTGGTCTACGCCTACGGCAGCTACGAGATCAGCATGGACCCCGGCTTCTCCATTGCCCGGCTATCGCTGCTGGACCGCGGCGTCGTGTTTGTGGTGGCCCATATCCGAGGCGGCGGCGAAATGGGCCGCACCTGGTACGAGGGCGGCAAGAAACTCACCAAGAAAAACACGTTCGCCGATTTCGTGGACGCTACCCGCCACGTGGCGGCGTCGCCATACGTGGACCCCACCAGGATTGCCGCAATGGGCGGATCCGCTGGCGGCCTGCTGATGGGCGCAATCACCAACCTCGCCCCCGAAATGTACCGGGCGGTGGTGGCCCAGGTGCCGTTCGTCGACGCGTTGACCACCATCCTTGACCCGGAGCTTCCGCTGTCGGCGCTGGAGTGGGAGGAGTGGGGCAACCCAATCACCGACCCGGAGGTGTACCGGTACATGAAGGAGTACACCCCCTACGAGAACATCGTTGCCACGGCGTACCCCCGGATTGCAGCGGTCACCAGCTTCAACGACACCCGTGTGCTGTACGTGGAGCCTGCCAAATGGGTGGCCAAGCTCCGGGAGACAACCACCGGCAGTGAACCGATTGTGCTGAAAACCGAGATGGACGGCGGCCACGGCGGCGCGAGTGGTAGGTACGAAAAGTGGAAGGACGTCGCCTGGGACTACGCTTTTGTCGCGGCCGCCCTGGGTGCTGAGGAGTCACGCACCACCAGTTCGGCGGGGTAGACAACCGGGTCCGGATGGGTGCCAGATGCCTCGATCTCCTCGAGGAGCGTGGTGCCCGCCTTGGTCGCCATCTCCACCATGGGCTGGGTGACAGTGCTCAGGGCCGGCGTCGCCATCGCTGAAATGCTGTGATTGTCATATCCCACCACTGGTACGTCCTCCGGAACCCGGAGGCCGCGCGAACGCAGGACCTCCAGTACACCGACGGCCATCAGGTCAGAAGCAGCGAAGATGGCGTCTGTGTCCGGCGCGGCGTCCAGGAGACGGTTGGTCGCCGCTGCCGCACCCACCGTGGTGAAATCGGCGAATTCGACCGGGCTTGGCGCCACGCCAGCCCCCAGCAGCCCGTCCTGCCAGCCGCGGAGGCGGTCGACGGCGGCGGTCATGTCAGCGGGCCCGGCGATGGTGGCCGGTCGCTCACTTCCCGCGGCAAGCAGGTGGCGTGCCGCCTGCCTGCCGCCACCGTAGTTGTCGGTGTCCACATACGTCAGCCCGTGACCGCTCTGCCAGGGTCTTCCGATAAACATCATGGGCAGACCACTCTCGGCGAGCGGCCCCACCCATGCGTCGCCCTCGTGATGCGAGACGACGATGGCCCCGTCCACGTGCCCGCCCCGCAAATACCTGACGGTTCGGGCTGCATCATCGCTCCGGGACATGAGCAGGACCAACTGCACGTCGGTCTCCCTCAGCGACTCGGTGACACCCGTAATCACCATCGCGAAGAACGGGTCCATCATGACTCGCATGTCAGGTTCAGGGATCACCAGGGCAATGGACGAGGTGCGCCGGGTAACCAGTGAACGCGCAGCACGATTGGGCGTGTAGGCGAGCGCGACGACCGCGGCGTCCACAGCGCCTGGGCCTCGGGACTCACCCTGCTACCCCCGTTGATGGCGCGGGACGCCGTCGACCGGGACACACCTGCCGCAGCGGCTAGGTCTTCAAGAGTGGGGCTGTACTTCGCTCCCTGCGGGTTCGCGAGTCCGGGCCGCACTCCCCGTGGTTGCTGATCATCCATGACCTAGAGAATACGACACGATCACCTGCCAACTGTCCTTACCCGGTGGCTGCCATCGCAGCGTCCCCCAGCGCTGCCACCTCCCGCGGGGGCTTTCCGGGGGCCTCGTCCTGCAGCGAGGTCCCGCCGGCCGGTAGCGCATTCGCTCCAGCAGCTCCGGCATACCAGAGGGCGCTGGCCTTGGGCGTGCGCTGCTGGGTGTCATAGTCCACCCGGACCAGGCCGAAACGCTGGTGGTATCCCCAGGCCCATTCGAAATTGTCGAGGAAGGACCAGGCGAGATAGCCGCGCACGTCGGCGCCGTCGTCGATCGCTGCATGCACCGCCCCAAGATGGCTTTCAAAATAGGCCAGCCGGTCCTGATCGTCCACATAGCCGGACGCGTCTGGCAAGTCGTCGTAGGCAGCCCCGTTCTCCGTAATGTAGATGGGAATCCCTGCCGGGCCGGTGTACTCAGCGTGCACCCGACCCAGGAGTCGGCGCAACCCCTCGGGCTGCACCTCCCAGCCCATTCCGGTGACCGGTAGCCCGCGGGGTACCGATCGGACCCCGTCGGCTGCTACATAGGGTGAGGAGACAGGGCGCCCGACCGCTGCGTGTCCACCGCCGTCGCCAGCAGGATCGGGCGACGCAGTCACCGCCTCCCCGTGATAATAATTCACTCCCAGGAGGTCAAGGGGCTCGGCGATGATGTCCAGGTCGCCGTCGCGAATGAACTCTTCCAGCCCGAGATGCCTCACGTCGTCGAGCACGTCCCTGGGATACTGCCCACTAAACACGGGGTCGAGGAAGATCCGGTTGAACTGCCCGTCGATCCGGCGGGCGGCGTCGACGTCGGCCGCGCTGTCCGGGTCAACCGGATCAGGGACGGTGAGGTTAAGGGTCAACCCCAGCTGAGCTGACGGGTCTCGACGGCGCAGCTCCTGCGCCGCCAGCCCGTGGCCGAGGAGCAGGTGGTGGGCGGCAGCGAGAGCGGCGCGCGGCTCCTGCCGCCCCGGCGCATGAATCCCCGCAGCGTAGCCCAGGAAGGCAGAACACCACGGCTCATTCAACGTGGTCCAGATGCGCACCCGGTCGCCGAGGGCCTCGTGCATCACCGCAGCGTACTCGGCGAACCGGTACGCGGTGTCGCGGTTGGTCCAGCCGCCCTGCTCCTCCAGGGCCTGGGGTAGGTCCCAGTGGTAGAGGGTCAGCCAGGGCTTGATCCCGGCAGCGATCAACTGGTCCACCAACCGGGAGTAGAACCTGATGCCCTCGACATTGGGGGTAATGCCGTCAGGCATGCAGCGGGCCCAGGAGGTGGAGAACCGGTAGGCCTGCAGGTTCAGCTCTTTCATCAGCCGAACGTCCTCGGCCGAGAGGTGGTAATGATCACAGGCGACATCCCCGTTGTGCGCGTCGGCGACAGCTCCAGGCACCCGGGAGAACACGTCCCAGATAGAGTCCCGCCTGCCATCCTCGTGGGCAGCGCCTTCAATCTGGTAGGCCGCTGTGGCTGCACCCCAGAGGAAGCCCTCCGGGAAGGTGATTTCTGTGCTGGTCATCCTTTGACTGCTCCTTGCATGATTCCTGAAACGAGTTGGCGCCCTGCCAGGACAAAGACCAGCAGGAGTGGAACGGTCGAGAGCACTGCACCGGCGAGAACCACAGAATAGTCCACGAAGTGGGCTGCCTGCAGCAGCTGCAGTGCCACCGGAAGGGTGGGGTTGCTCGGATCGAGCACGATGAAGGGCCAGAAGAAGTTGGTCCACGTTGCCATGAAGGTGAATAGTGCCAGCATGGCCGCTGCCGGTTGAAGGTCGCAACTGTCAAAGTGACATCTGACTCCCCGGTGGGATCATCAACGTCTCCGGCAGGGGTGGAACCGGAACCGCAGGCTGACACAGCGAGGGCTATGCAGGCTGCGCTCGCGGACAGCGCGGTGAATTCGGCTCGATTACGCACGGGTGACTCCTTTGTCGGGTGGTTGCCGGTCAGGCGTGAGAGCGCTCTCACACTCACGAGTCAGCCTGAGGTGGTCAGGCCTTTCTGTCACGTGGGGGCGCTTCCACTGGCGACGAACAGGGCGACCACCAAATCAAAACGCCCAGTGAGCCGCTGGTGTACTTGCCAGCCGTGACGCAATCGTTATGTTCAACTCTGCCCTTTTTGATAGGCGCGGGGGTCCCGGCAGGTTTCGGGACTGCGTCATCGCTTGACACCACCCTGCCCGCCGGTATTACCTGAGTAAATTACCTAATGAACATTCGGTCACTAAACAAGCGACACCTGAAACAGTGAGGCTCCAATGGTGGACACGGGCGTCCAACCCACGCATCCCATTCTTGAGCAAGACCATGCCTCACGCTGGCTCGGGATAGACGTCGTCGATCTCACAGATGGGCACGCAGTGATCACCATGCGCCTTCGGCCCGAAATGCTCAATGGTTTTGGGATCGCCCACGGGGGAATGGTGTTCGCTTTTGCCGATTCGGCTTTTGCCCTAGCCTGCAACCCTGTCGGCGAGACCGACACCATCACCGTCGCCTCGGGCGCCGACGTCACGTTCCTGGCCTCAGCCCGGGCAGGTGATCTGCTCACTGCCACAGCCACCCGGCGAGGAATGGCGGGGCGCAGCGGTCTTTACGATATTTCGATCACCGCTGCCGACGACGGCGGTGACCGAGCAATTGCTGAGTTTCGCGGGCGTTCGCGCACCATTCCACGTCCTCACAGCATCCCGGCCGACAGTTCTGACAGTACCGCTGCCACCCGCACAGAAAAGAGCTTCCCATGACCAGTACGGCACTCAAGGCCTCAGCTGCCGACCCCTCAACCCTCGACGCCGAGGAGCTGATGTCACGGGACCAGATCGAGGCACTCCAGCTGACCAGGCTCCAGCACACAGTGCAGTACGCCTATGACAACGTTCAGCTGTACCGGGAGAAGTTCGATTCGGTAGGGGTCCACCCTTCCGACCTCAAGGAGCTCAGCGACCTGGCGGCCTTCCCCTACACCACAAAGGAGGATCTGCGGCGCACCTACCCGTTCGGGATGTTCGCCGTCCCGCAGGATCGAGTGGCACGTATCCACGCGTCGTCGGGCACCACCGGGCGCCCCACAGTGGTCGGCTACACGTCGGGTGACCTGGACCGCTGGGCAACCCTCGTTGCACGGTCCCTCAGGGCATCGGGCGTCAAAACGGGTGACAAGGTACACAACGCCTACGGGTACGGCCTCTTCACTGGCGGCCTCGGCGCCCACTTCGGTGCCGAGAAACTCGGCTGCACTGTCATCCCCATCTCGGGCGGGCAAACCGAACGCCAGGTCCAGCTCATCACTGACTTTGAGCCCGACGCTATCCTTGCCACCCCCACCTATCTGCTCACCATCCTCGACGCAATGGCAGCGGCGGGCATCGACCCGTCGAGCACCTCACTGAAGACAGCCGTGTTGGGTGCCGAGCCGTGGACCGAGGAGATGCGCCATGAGCTCGAAAGCCGGATGGGGTTCGATGCCTGCGACATCTACGGCCTCTCCGAAGTGATGGGCCCGGGAGTGGCAGGCGAATGCGTCGAGACCAAGGACGGCTCCCACATCTGGGAAGACCACTTCCGCCCCGAAATCATCGACCCCTTCACCGACAGGGTGATGGACGACGGCGAACACGGCGAGCTGGTCTTCACCTCCCTCACCAAGGAGGCACTGCCTATCATCAGGTACCGCACCCACGATCTCACCCGACTCCTGCCCGGCACCGCACGGCCGGGCATGCGCCGGATGGGGCGCATCACCGGACGCAGCGATGACATGATCATTCTCCGGGGGGTGAACCTGTTCCCCACCCAGATTGAGGAGATTGCGCTGCGCATCCCGGCGCTCAGCCCCCACTTCCAGTTAGAGATCACCCGGCCTGAGGGCCAGCGGATGGATGCGATGACTGTCAAAATTGAGCCGAGGGACGGCGTATCAGCTCTCGACGCCGAGGCCGCAGCCAGCCATCTCAGCGACCAGATCAAGATCCACATCGGCTCCAGCTGTGCGGTCACCATTGCCGAGCCGGGCTCGCTCGCCCGATCCAGTGGCAAGCTCCGGCGCATCTACGACCTGCGCCCCAAGGCTGGCACCTGATGGCGGCTGCTCCCCCGCAGGCGGCAACCCGGCGCGGGCGGCCAGGGTATGACCAACAGGCTGTCCTGACCATCGCCGTCGACGTATTCAACCGGCATGGCTACGAGGCCACGTCGATGGGCGTCCTCGCCGAAAATCTTGGCATCAGCAAGTCGGCCATCTACCATCATGTCCCCTCCAAGGGAGACCTGCTCCGGCTGGCGCTGGATCATGCATTGGATGGACTGGAAGCGGTGCTGACCGACCCCGCAGCGACTTCTGGCAAGGCGGACGCCCGGCTGGAATTCGTCCTGCGCGGCACCATTGCCGTGTTGATTGAGCGGCTCCCCTTCGTCACCCTGCTGCTGCGGCTGCGGGGGAACACCGACGTGGAGCGCGGCGCCCTGGAACGCCGTCGTACCTTCGATCATCAGGTGGCAGCGCTGGTGGATGCCGCGCGTACCGAGGGGTCCCTGCGGTCCGACATCGACCCGCGCACCACCACCCGGCTGCTGTTCGGCACTATCAACTCGATTGTCGAGTGGTACAAACCCGGCGGTGCCGTCTCGGCCGATCAGCTGGCAGACGATGTCATCACCATGGCCTTCGACGGGCTGCACAGCACCTAGTCAAAGTCGCTGCACCAAGCCCGCCGAGGGCGGAAGGTTGTCGCTGCCCTACTTCTCGACGAGGGTCAGGACGTCGTAGGTGGCGACGATTTCATCATCCTGGTTGTTCAGCACCGCGTCCCAGGCGACCTCGCCGTACTCCTCGTCCTCGCGCGGGGTGATGCGCTTGGCCGTGAGGGTGACCCGGATGGAGTCCCCGGCCGCGACCGGGGTAATGAACCGCAGATTCTCCAGACCGTAGTTGGCCAGGACCGGGCCGGGCGCGGGATCGACGAACAGCCCGGCGCCCCAGGACAGCAGCAGATAACCGTGCGCCACGATGCCGGAAAAGAACGGGTTAGCCGCCGCGGCGTCCTCGTTGGTGTGCGCGTAAAAGGTGTCCCCGGTGGAGTTAGCGAACGCGGTGATGTCCTCAAGGCTTACCTGCCGCAGCTCGGAACGGACGGCGTCGCCAATCTGCAAAGTGGCGAGGTCCTTCCGGAACGGGTGGGTGCCATCGAACCGGCGGTCTGCGCCAGTGTGCCAGACCCCCGTGACCGCGGTGAGCATGTTCGGTGACCCCTGGATCGCTGTCCGCTGCATGTGGTGAAGCACTGAGCGGATCCCGCCGAGTTCCTCGCCACCGCCGGCGCGGCCCGGTCCGCCATGCACCAGGTGCGGCACGGGCGAACCGTGGCCGGTGGAACTGCGGGCATCTTCCCGGTTGAGCATCAGCACTCGGCCGTGGTGGGCTGCGATCCCCAGGACCAGCTCGCGCGCCACAGCGGGGTCGTTGGAACACACGGTCGCCACCAGGGATCCCGCGCCCAGTGCAGCGAGCCGCACGGCGTGCTCGGTGTCGTCATACCCGATCACCGAAGCCACCGGCCCGAACGCTTCAATGGTGTGCAGTTCGATTGCCTCAGCGTTCTCCCAGGTAAGCAGCACGGGTGACATGAAGGCGCCGTCGACGGCGGTGTCGACGGTACCGTCCGCGTGCGTGACGCGGGGGGCGTCAAGGGTGCCGTAGGCAAGTTCACCGCCGGCAGCGATCATGGTCTCGACGGCGGAACGGACGTCACGGAGTTGCTCCAGAGAAGCGAGTGCACCCATGGTCACGCCCTCGGCGCGTGGGTCACCGAGGATGATGCGTTGTTCGATGCGCTGCTTCGCAGCGGCGACGACCTCGTTCACCAGTGACTTGGGCACTATGGTACGGCGGATACTGGTGCACTTCTGACCCGCCTTGACAGTGATTTCGGTGACGAGCGACTTGATGAAGGCGTCGAACTCGGGCGTGCCCGGAACGGCATCCTCGCCGAGGATGGCGGCGTTGAGCGAATCGGTTTCCGAGGTGAAGCGCACTCCACCGTGGACAACGTTGTCATGGGACTTCAGCTTGTTGGCCGTGGCTGCCGACCCGGTAAACGAGACGAGGTCCCGGTAATCCAGGTGGTCGAGCAGGTCCCGGGCTGATCCGGAGATCAGCTGCAGTGCCCCCTGCGGGAGGATGTTGGACTCAATGATGAATTTCACGACGGCGGCGGTCAGGTACCCGGTGGGTGTTGCCGGTTTGACGATTGTGGGAACACCCGCCAGGAACGCCGGCGCAAGCTTCTCGAGCATGCCCCAGACCGGGAAATTGAAGGCGTTGATCTGCACTGCTGCTCCGGGAATACGGGTGTAGATGTGCTCTCCGAGAAAGGTGCCGTCCTTCGACAAGGTCTCCGGGGGGCCATCCACCACGACATTCGAGTTAGGCAGCTCGCGGCGCCCCTTGGACCCGAAGGTGAAGAGCACGCCGATCCCGCCGTCGATATCCACCATGGAATCGATAGTCGTCGCGCCGGTTCGAGCCGACAGCTCATAGAGCGATTTACGCTGGTCATTGAGGAACTGTGCCAGCGCCTTGAGCATCAGGGCACGCTGGTGGAAGGTGAACTCGCCGAGGGAACGCTGACCGGTGGTGCGGGCGTAGTCGATCACACCACCGACGTCGAGCCCCTCGGTGCTGACCAGTGCGAGCGTTTCGCCGGTGCTCGCATCCCGCACTTCAGCGCTGTTGCGCTCGGTCAAGGAACCGGCGTCGGGCGTCCACCAGGCGTCCTCAATGAAACTGGGAACCGTCTCCACGCGTACAGCTGTAGAAGTCATCGTCGACTTGCCTTTCACTTTGAGTGTCTCCGGCGCCCCGCAGCTCCCCATCGGATAGCTGAAGTGAGGATAACTGAACGGGCGTTCGGTAATATGTCCAGCGTACATTAATCCACATTCCACCTCCCATAGGAGCCCATGGTGACCCACCAGATCTGGCAGATTCAGCTTGGCGAACTCGATGAGAAGATGGGCGTGAAAATCCTTGAGCAATCTGTTGAACGGGTTGTGGCGACAATGCCGGTGGAGGGTAACCGGCAGTCCTTCGGCCTCCTGCATGGTGGCGCGTCCCTCGCTGTGGGCGAGGCTGTGGGTTCGTGGGCGGCGGTCATCCATGCCAGCACGCTGGGGAAGACAGCTGTCGGCGTCGATGTTTCAGCGACCCATCACAAATCTGCTCGCGAAGGACTGGTCACTATCACCGCCACCCCCATCCACCTGGGCGGGACCCTCACCACCCACGAGGTGGTACTGACCAACGACGAGGGCGCGCGCCTCTGCAGCCTGCGGATCACCAATCTATTGCTCGACCGCCGCTAGGCGCCCTGGCTGTTATTGGGGAAACGACCAGGCGGGTCACCCGGTCAGTCTTGCCTTCAACGCCGTCAATCCCGCCGGCGTCAACCCGGCGTCCAGGAGATACTGCTCCGCGTCCAACTGGGCGAGCAGCTCGCGGAGATGCGCCGACGATCGGTCAAGACGTTCCAGTAGCTCTTCCTCAGATACCGGCGGCTCCTTCGGCGTCTCCTGCGTCGCGAAGAACTCGTTGATCCCACGGACACCGAGGGCATAGTCCTGCACTATGTCGTCAGCTGACACCCCTGCGACGGACAGCATCACCGCCGTCACCATCCCGGTGCGGTCGCGGCCGGCCGAGCAGTGAATGACGACGCCGCCCTCAGGTGCGTCGATCACCGCCTGAATCACGGCCAGGATCTTTTCCGGCCAGCGCCGCAGATTCTCCCAGTAGTACTCGGGCGAGCTCAGATAGGGACCCACCAGCTCCATGAACTCCGCGTCGGACTGGTCTTCGGTGGGGTGATTGACTATCGCAAAATTGCCCAGGGCGTCGTCGGCAACGACGGGATCGGTGTCACGCCGCCCAAATTCTCCGGGGTTCCGGAGGTCCACCACGGTGCGGACACCGTCGTTGTGCGCCTGCTGCCAGCCCGCAGGGGTCAGCCATTCGTGGCGGCCCATCCGATAGATGCGGCCCGGTTGGATGACTCCACCGAGACCGCCAAGGTCACGGGCATTGACTGCACCTTCCCACCGGACGGTGCGGTGTCCGGTGGAAAGCTGTCCATTTGTGTGGCCCGACAGGGAGGTCATTTACCCATGCTAACAAAACGCCCCGGCAAGGCGTCTTGGCTCTCCCATATCCAGGATCCTTTCCAAGGAGTAGCTTTGAGCAATGAAAACTCCTCGCCCCTCCCTATTTGGACGCTGCGCCGCTGCCGCAGTCCTCGCGGCTGGCCTGCTGGCCGGCACGATCGCTGGCCCCGCCGCCGCGGATGCCCCCGGCCCGAAGCCCCCCGCCGACTATGTTGCACTGGGTGATTCCTACGCTGCCGGGTTTGGTGCCGGACCGTACCTCAACGCGTGCGGACAGTCTCCTCTGGGCTTACCTGGGCTCCTGGATCAGCTCCGGAAAGTGGAGCTGACCTACAACGCCACCTGCTCTGGAGCCAAGGCTGCAGCTGACCGAACCGACGCCGTACCCGACGTCCCTGAGCAGCTGGAGGGGCTTGTCCTAGCTGGCCTGATCGGTGCCGATACCGATCTGGTGACGGTGTCTGCCGGCGGCAATGATCTGGGCTTCGGCGCGGTGGTGGGCGCGTGCGCTACCCAGCTGCTGGCCGTCTGCGAACAGGTGATCGATGGCCGCACGCTACAGGCTCAGACAACCCTCGCCGCTGCACTGGATGACCTGTACGGGAACCTGCGCGCTGCCGCACCCGAGGCCCGCATTGTCGTCACTGGGTACCCGCATCTATTCTCGCCCAAGTCCGGCTCTGAATTACTGCTCAGCACCGAGGCCCAACAGCTGTTCAATGAGGGCACCGATGCCCTCAACACTGTGATTCGGCAGAACGCCAAAGCGAACGGACTGCACTACGTTGATGTGGTGCAGCGATTCAAGGGCCATGGGATCGGCACCCGGGACCCGTGGATCACCTATACGGGCTTCACAGCGATCGACGACCTCCACCCAAATGCCGAGGGGTACCAGAGCGGCTATCTGAAGTCTGTCCGTAGCGAGGTGGGTGCGCTCCGGAAGTAAGGACTACTCGGTCCAGTCGAAGAAGCCCTTGCCTGACTTCCGTCCCAGCTCGCCGCGGGCCACCTTGTTCCGCAGTAGCTGCGGCGGCGCGAACCGCTCCCCCAGGGTCGACTCAAGATACTCAGCAATGCCGAGCCGGACATCCAACCCCACCAGGTCTGTGGTCCGCAACGGGCCGACAGGGTGTTTGTAACCGAGCACCATTGCGGTGTCGATGTCCTCGGCTGACGCGACGCCTTCCTCGACCATCCGCATTGCCTCAAGTGCGATAGCCACGCCCAGGCGTGAACTGGCGAAACCCGGAGCGTCCTTGACGACCACCGGGGTCTTTCCCAAGAGTTCCACCCAGCCGCGAGCTGCCGCCGCGAGCTCAGCCGACGTCTGGTGTACCAGGACAACCTCTATCAGCGTCGACGCAGGCACCGGGTTGAAGAAGTGCAGTCCGCAGAACCGTTCAGGGCGCATCAGCTTTTCAGCCAATGCGCTGACCGACAAGGATGAGGTGTTGGTGGCCAGCCACGCGCTGGGAGCCAACCGCTCTTCAACAGCTGTGAGAGCCGCGGCCTTCAGTTCGACATCCTCGGGGACCGCTTCGACCACCAACCCGCAGGCTTCAAACGCTGAGTAGTCCACCGACACGGAAACCCGGGCCGCCAGCGTCTCCAGATCCTCCGACGTCGTCCCCCGCTGCACACTCTTGCCAAGGGCATCGAGGACGCGCTGCCTGGCCGCTTCCGCCGCATCGACGTCGCGCTCGACGACGACGACCGCAGCACCAGCGATGCAGAACGCGTGCGCTATGCCGGCGCCCATTCGCCCACCGCCCAGGACGCCGACTGTTTCAGGGATTTCTAGCGTTGTGGTCATTTCTTCTTCCTGTCGAGGAACGCCTGCATCCGGTCGAACTTCGCCTCGGATTCGAACAGTATTCCCTGAGCCAGCTGGTCGATGACCGGGTGGGCCTCGGGCGGGGCATGGAACACGGATTTGGTGATGCGGACGGCCAGCGGGTCTTGCCTGCCGATCCGGTCGGCGAGCGCGTTGGCCCCGGCGAGGAGAACCTCCGGCTCGTGGATCTCCGTGATCAGCCTCACGGCGAGGGCCTCCTCGGCGCCCAGAACCCGCCCAGCGAGGAGGATCTCCTTCGCCAGGGGTTCACCGACCAGCTCCCGCAGGCGCCAGGTGGCTCCGGCGGCGGCCAGGATGCCGAGGCCGGTCTCTGGGTTCCCGATCTTCAGGCTGGGTGTGCCGATCCTGAAGTCGGCGGCGTAGGCGAGCTCCGCCCCGCCACCGAGCGCGTATCCGTCAAGAGCGGCGATCACCGGCATGGGCAGCCGCGCAATCCGGGCAAACAGGGTCGAGTTGATCCCGGCCAGCGCGTCGTCGCGGCGTCGTTCCCGCAGCTGGGCTATGTCAGCGCCTGAGGCGAACACGCCGTTACTTCCGGCCAGGATGAGGGTGCGCGGCTGCCTCTCAAGGAGCTCGCAGACGGCGTGGAGTTCATCAACCATGGTCTGGTCGATCGCGTTGCGGACCTCGGGGCGGTGCAGCTGGACGGTGAGGCGGTCGTCGCCGTCAGTGGCGCGTAGCGTGCTGAACTCTTCCACTAGACGCGCTCCAGCAGCATGGCGGTGCCCTGCCCGACGCCGACGCACATGGTGGCCAGGCCAATCGCTCGGCCCTCGCCGCGTGCCTCGCGTTCCAGGCGGCCGAGCAGGGTGATCGCCAGCCGTGAGCCGGAAGACCCGAGGGGGTGGCCAAGGGCGATCGCCCCACCGTCCCGGTTCACCAATTCCTCGTCCAGCCCAAGCCGGCGGATGCAGGCGATCGACTGGGTAGCGAACGCCTCATTGAGTTCGACGGACGTGAGGTCGCCGATGCTCAGACCGGTGCGTTGGAGCACCTTCTGCGTCGCTGGGACCGGGCCAATGCCCATGATGGCTGGCGGGACGCCAGCCGATGCCCCATCGAGAATACGCGCGCGGGCGGCGAGTCCCAGCCGGTTCACTGCCGCTTCGGAAGCGACGACGACGGCCGAGGCGCCGTCGTTCAAGGAGCTGGCGTTGCCGGCGGTGACCACTCCGTCGCGCCTGACAACCGGTCGCAACCCGGCCAGAACATCAAGGGTGGTCTCGGCCCGGGGGCCCTCATCGGTGTCGACTGTGACCTCGCGCTTACCGGAGCGGGTATGCACTGGAACGATCTCGTCGCGGAAGTGGCCTGCCTCGATGGCAGCCAGCGCCCGCTGATGGGACCGCAGGGCAAAGGCGTCGGCTTCCGCACGGGTGATGCCGTCAACTGAGGCGAGCTCTTCGGCTGTTTCCGGCATGGAGTAGGTGGTCTTGTCCTGTGCGGCGAAGACCGGGTTGGTGAACCGCCAGCCGATCGAGGTGTCGAAGACCTCCCCCGGCTTGGCGAAGGCCTTGGCTGGCTTCTCCATCACCCAGGGGGCACGGCTCATCGATTCGACGCCGCCGGCAATGACAATGTCGGCCGCACCTGACTTGATCATGTGCGAGGCCATGATGATGGCCGAGAGTCCTGAGGCGCACAGCCGATTGACGGTGATGCCGGGGACCGTGTCCGGCAGTCCGGCCAGAAGCGACGCCATGCGGGCCACGTTGCGGTTTTCCTCACCGGCGCCGTTGGCATTGCCGAGGATCACCTCGTCGATCTGCGCGGGGTCGATTCCGGCGCGGGCCACTGCTTCGCGGATGGCCAGCGCCGCAAGGTCATCCGGTCTGACGCCTGAAAGGGCCCCGCCGTAGCGTCCCACCGGGGTACGAACCCCGCCGACCAAAAATGCCTCGGCCATGCCTGCCTCCAGAATCATCAGCGATTTCGTTAGTCTCACGGCAGCCCAATTACTGACCGTTCGTTCTATATTACAGACGTGCCCAAAATAGTGGCCCCCGCACCGTCGTTGTTGCCCCACCACTCATCCGCGGGCCCGCCACTATTCTGGGGGGAATGGGCTGGCACGACGACCGGTGCGCAGCTGCTGGCGTGCCGCC
>NZ_KI914722.1:40531-42726 GCF_000520515.1 Arthrobacter sp. H20 | reverse complement strand
CCGAACCACCGCTGCAGCTCTCGATCATGACTAACAACGACGAGGGTGCCCTGGTACCGGGCCAGAGCCTCCTCGAGCTCCCCCACCAGAACCGGCGCGAGGTGGTTGGTAGGTTCGTCGAGCAAAATGACTTCGTAACGCCCGACCAGCAGGCGGGCGAGGGCCAACCGGCGATATTGACCCGCAGAGAGGCTACCCACGGGAACGAAAAAGTCGGCGGTGCGGAACAACCCCAAGTTGAGCAGGCGGTCCGCGTGTTCGTCCAGGCCCCCGCGCAGGCCGGCAGCGAAGGCGGGAAGCAGCCGCATCGACGGCTGCCGGTGCTGGGGTAGTTCCTGCGGAAGGTACCCCAGCCGTCCCCGTTGAATAGCAGTTCCCACGTCCACCGGACACAGTCCAGCGAGAACGTTGAGCAGGGTGGTTTTGCCTGCCCCGTTGGGCCCCGTAACCAGGAGATTTTCCCCCGCCAGAACCCTGAGCGATTCCACCGACAAGCGGTCTCCCACCGAAACACCTGTGAGCTCAAGCACCGGCCCGGTCAGGGATTGGCCGCCGAACTGGGCGGAGAGCACAAGGGGCTGCGGCGGCCGGTCGACCGGTGCCTCCTCCAGCCGTCGGAGCCGTTCCTGAGCATTGCGTTTCTGACTGGTGATCGCTTCCTGGACCGTGCCCTGTTTGAAGTCGTAGCCCATCTTGTCCCCGTCACGTCGTCGCCCGTAACCCATCCGACTTTCAACAGCCGCAGCCTTTATTCGTTCAGCTTCCTTGGCGTCCCGCCACTGCTGGTACTCCTGTTCCCACCGGCTGCGTTCGGCAGCCTTGGCACTGAGATATCCCGCGTACCCGTCACCGTAGCGCCGCAGTCCCCGACGGTCACCGTCGACCTCGATGATCGTCGTGGCGAAGGTGCGCAGGAAGGAGCGGTCATGGGAGACGGCGACGACGGCACCCCGGTGGGAGGCAAGCTCGCGCTCAAGCCAGCTGATGGCGTCGTCGTCCAGGTGGTTTGTCGGTTCGTCCAGGAGCAGGATGGCTGCCGGGTCGGCGAGCAAACAGGCCAGGGCAAGCCGTTCCTGCTCACCGCCGGAAAGGGTGTCGAGGGTGCGGTCCCGCTGCAGGTCACCGAGCCCGAGCTGGCTCAGCGCAGCATCCACCCGTGAGCCGACGGCGTATCCCTCATGCAGGTCGTACTCGGACTGGAGCGCTCCGTAGCGATCCAGCTCATCGGAATCGGCTGAGTCCAGCGATGCCTCACATGCCAGCAGGTCTGCCTCGAGCGCCCGGATCCGGCTTAGGGCGGCGTCGATCACCGTGGTGACAGTGTCGGAACTGGAGTGGTTGAGAGTCTGCGGGAGGTGGCCCACCGCCCCCTGCACGGCGACCGCTCCCCCATCGGGGGTCTCCAACCCGGCCAGCAGGCGCATCAACGTCGATTTGCCGGCACCGTTCTCGCCGACCACTGCCACCCGTTCGCCACTGCCGATTGCCAGGTCAACGTGATCAAGCAGCAGACGGTCCCCGTAGCCGTGGGACACGTCGGAAAGGTTTACATGTTCGGTCAAGGCTTCCTCGCAGTATCTTGCAGAGTCGAAACGTGAAGAGTCGAAACGGGCGCCGACATGGTGGCGCGTGGGCGCCGGGCGGGCAAATAGGCGCCCGGTAGGGCAGAACTGTGCAAGGCTACTTCCTCATGTGACCAGCGTGCCCCTGCAGGGTCGGGCCGTCAACCTGGCAGAACGTCGGGCCGTCCGGATGACCTATCGCAAATCTGGTGGTTTTTCGACAGGATGGACAGATGACAGTCCCGCCCTTGCCCTGGTTCTGGGCAGAGACCAGCCCCGGCATATCGGGCGTCACGCATGGTAGCTCCGCGATGGCCTCCAGACAGCTGTGGATCCGCGCTGTCGATGTTGATTGCTCACCGGATCTGGTGTTCGCGTGGGCCACCCAGCTTCGCAGGGCCCCTTACAGTTACGATCTGATCGACAATTTCGGGCGGCGCAGTCCACAGACGATTGATCCGCGGGTGATCGACCTTCAGGTAGGGGATCCGGTCATGGGGGTCTTCAAAGTGTCAGCCGTCGATCCGGGACGGTCTTTCGCCGTCGTGCTGCGATCAGAGCGGGCGCTCACCTCTTTGGGGGGCTAACAATCGAGTACGCGGTCGAACCCGTGGGTCGTGGCTCGCGGGACGA
>NZ_KI914722.1:32509-40431 GCF_000520515.1 Arthrobacter sp. H20 | reverse complement strand
GCCCGCCTCTCAGTGCCACTGCCCGCCGGGCTGCTGCCCGGGCTGCGGCAGATGGCGTTCGCGTGGGGTGACCTGGTGATGATGCGCAAACAGCTCCGCGAGCTAAGGCGGCTGGCCGAACGGGACCATCGCATCCTGGACTCCGCCGACTGAGCCACAAGGCTCCGCGCCCGGCCGTCGATCGGGCGCGGAGCGTCTAGTTCGTCCAGTTGGACAGGGCTGTCACCACGCTCGTGACCACTCGCTCGAAACTACGCTGGCGACTGGCAGGCAGTTCAAACGCACCGCCGGTTTCGAGGGCGACGAACCCGTGCAGCGCGGATCGAAGGAACCGGGTTGCGTCGACGGCGTCGTCGCCCGTCAGGTGGTAACCGGCGAGGACGCTGAAAATCACCGTGACGGTGGCCGCGGAGACCTCGCAATCCTCCTCGTCATCGGGGGCCGGAGCGCGCACTGTGAGGGGATACTGGCCGGGATGATCCAGCGCCCACTGGCGGTAGGCATGGGACATGCCGGTGATGGCGTCCTCGCGGGACCTGCCGATGGCCGCCTGCCCGAGGGTGTGGCAAAACTCCGCCTTGGCTCGGAGCATGATGCCGCGTTGCAGGCCGGGCATCCCCTCGATGTGCTTGTAGAGCGACGGAGTGCGGACGCCGAGGCTCTCGGCGAGGACTGCCAGATTCAGTCCCGATGACGTGCGGTCATCGAGGAGGGTGGCGGCGCGATCGATGACGGCGGCCCTGTCGAGACCGGCCCTAGGCATGGTGGATCTTGGTGGCGAGAAACGTCAGGATTGCCGACGACGTCAGCTCCGGATGCTGCGAGTGGGGGTAATGACCGGCGTCGGGAACCATGGTGACGGAGCCGCACAAAGCCGCGGAAACCCACTCGGCCTCGGCTCGAGGATCACCAAAATCCGGGTCCTGCTCGCCCATGATGACGAGGGTGGGCGTGCTGGCCGCCGCCAGGCTGTTTCCCGCCTGCACATGATCGGTGCGTGTGGTGAGGCTGAAGGCGCGGGCGTAGCCGGGCCGCTTCATGCTGGCAATGAGCTCGTTCCGATACGCGGCGAAGTCCTCAGGTTTCCTGCCCGCATAAAGCTTGGGCAGGCATGCCTTCCACGAAGCAGCGGCCCATTGGGGCGCCATCAGGATCCTGAAGAACAATCTGGCCGCCGCGCTGGCTGCGGGTTCCCTCACAAAGGGGCCAATGAGCACGAGCCCGCTGACCAGCCCGGGATGGTCAGCTGCGACGATCACCGCGGCGCCGGCGGCCATTGAGTTGCCGACGATGACGGCCGGCTCCCCCAACTCCTGGAGGAGAGCAGCCAGGTCCCTGGCCGTTTCCTCATCCCCGTAGCCGCTGAACGAGGTTGTGCTGCCACCGTGGCCGCGGAGATCGGTGGTGGCAACCGTGTAGCCGGCGGCCACCAATGCCGGGGTGAGGAACCGGTAGGTCGACCGCAGGTCCCCCATCCCCGGAACGAGGAGGATGAGGGGACCGCTGCCCTGCAGGTCGTAGGCTACCTGGCCCTGGGCAGGGCGAGCGAGGTGCCGTGTCGACTGGCCTGTTGTCATATGGCTAAGTTACTTAGCTTTAAAGCTATTGTCAATCGCCCAGGGATAACGGACAACAGCTGACCGCACTGGCGTAGCGTCCTTGACCACCGGCCCCTAGCGTTGAGCCATGACGTACACCTTCCAGATCACCATCGACTGCGCCAGCGTCCACTCACAGGCCGATTGGTGGGCGGAAACCCTCGGCTGGGTCGTCGAGCCCACCGATCAAACCTTCATCGACGACGTGCTCGCCAAGGGCTGGGCCCAGCCAGACGAACTTGTCGTCCACAACGGCGTCCAGGTCTGGCGCGATGGCTCGGCCATCCGCCGCGCCGGCGAGGAGGGCCAAACCGGCCGCTTACGCATATTGTTCCAACCCGTCGCCGAACCGAAGACGGTCAAGAACCGCTGCCATCTGGATATTAATCTCGGGGGCGACAGTAAGGACGACACCCTGGCTCGGCTTGAGGCTCGCGGCGCCCGGTTCCTGTATCAGGCCAACCAGGGTCCCCATGTCTGGTACACGATGGCGGATCCTGCGGCGCAGCGCCAGCAGCGCGGCGACGCCCGCGGCCGCGGCGACCGTCGTCGTCAGTCCTCGATCAGGCTGGCCGGACCCTGCTCCCGTGACGCCCGTATCCGCCCCGCCGACTGGCACCTGCCCTATTTGCGGGGCGGGAAGCACCGGACCGGGGACGGTGGTGAAGGTCTGGTCAAAATCGATAAAGCAGGGGTACCGTCCGTCCGGAAACACGATGTTTCCTGGATCGACGGTGCAGAGGTCGGTTCCATCGGCGGCCATAACCCCGCCTTGCACGAGGGTGACAGCTGTCGGATCGACCACTGTTGCCAGGTCAAACGGCACCAGGACCGGGAAAGTGGTCGGCGCCGTCTGACCGGACGATTCCCCGAAGCCGATAAAGCAGGGATAGGTCCGGTCAGCGAATACCTACCGGTACGGGTCGAACGAGCACAGGTTGGTCCCATCAGCGGTCAACACGCCGCCCTTGGCGAAGACGACATCCTCCCAGTCGATCACCGTCGCCTGATCGAATGGGACGAGCAGGGTCGTGTCGGTCGTGTCCGTGGGAGCGGCAGCGGCTCCGGCTGCCCCCGTCAGTGAGAGACCCCCAGCTATCGCACAACCAGCCAACACTGTGGTGATATTCACTTTCCCCCCTCCGGATGCCTGTCCCCCGTGGCGGCCTGAAGGTACCAGCACATCAGGCAACCGGCGGATCGGCGAGCACAGGACGATAACGAAGAGCCCGCGCGGCCGCGCGCGCTCCTCTGTCACCCCAGGATGGCGGCGCGAAGCTACACTCGATGGGTGACTATCGACCTTCCCCCACAGGTTTCGGACCTTTTTGACCCTGCCCGCTGGCGACTCGTCTCCGGGTTCGGCGACCTGCAGGACATCACCTATCACCGGCAGGTCGAGCGAACCTCGGATGGGCAGGTGCGGGATCTCCCGACCGTCAGGATTGCGTTCAACCGGCCCGAGGTGCGCAATGCGTTCCGGCCGCGGACAGTCGACGAGCTCTACCACACCATGGACCACGCCCGGATGACCTCCGACGTCGCCACCGTGCTACTAACCGGGAACGGGCCGTCCCCAAAGGACGGCGGTCACTCGTTCTGCTCGGGCGGCGACCAGCGGATCCGCGGCCGCGACGGCTACCGGTACGCTGACGGCGAGACCAGCGAGAGCGTGGACCCGGCCCGCGCCGGCCGCCTTCACATTCTTGAGGTGCAGCGGTTGATGCGGACCATGCCCAAGGTGGTCATCGCCGTCGTCAACGGATGGGCGGCCGGCGGCGGGCACAGCCTGCACGTGGTGGCCGACCTGACGATCGCCTCCCGCGAGCACGGAAAATTCAAGCAGACCGATGCCACCGTCGGCAGTTTCGACGCCGGCTACGGCTCCGCGTTGCTGGCCCGCCAGATCGGGCAGAAGAAGGCCCGTGAGATCTTCTTCCTGGCCCGCGAGTACTCGGCCGAAGAGATGGTAGCGATGGGTGCCGTCAATGAGGCAGTGGATCACGCGGAGCTGGAGAATACTGCCCTCCAGTATGCGGCGGATATCGCGCGGCAGAGCCCGCAGGCCATCCGGATGCTCAAGTTTGCCTTCAACCTGGCCGACGACGGGCTGGCCGGCCAGCAGGTCTTCGCTGGCGAAGCCACCCGGATGGCCTACATGACAAATGAGGCGGTCGAGGGCAAAGAGGCCTTCCTGGAAAAACGCGCGCCTGACTGGTCCGCCTACCCCTACTACTTCTAGGCCACCCATGGAACTGCTACCGATCCACACACCAGCTGGCTCAGACCCCCATCAACTCCTGAGACCGCTGGCCGCCGCCCTCGCTGGCGAGGGACCCGCCGTCGCACCCCACACTGAGCTGGGCCAGACCTTTGACGGGGACCTGCCCAACGATGAGATTGCCGCGGTCCTCAGCACCTCAGGATCGACCGGCGTCCCCAAACAGACAATGCTCAGCGTCGACGCGCTGGCCGCTTCAGCAATGGGTACCGCCCTCGCCCTCAAAGCTGAGGGGCAGTGGCTCCTTACCCTGCCGGTGCACTATGTGGCGGGATTTCAGGTGCTGGTCCGATCGCTGTATGCAGGGACCCGCCCATGGGCCATGGATCTGACCGCGCCGTTCACCGCCGAGGCATTCACCCGGGCCGCCGGGGAGCTCACCGACAAGATCCGCTTCACCTCACTGGTTCCCACCCAGTTGCACCGCCTCCTCCAGGACCCGCAGCCCGAGACCATCCAGGTCCTCCGCCGGTTCAACGCCATCCTGCTGGGCGGCGCACCTGCCTCCGCCGCGCTCCTCGATGACGCCCGCAAGCACGGGCTGAACCTCGTGCTCACCTATGGCATGAGCGAGACATGCGGCGGCTGCGTGTACGACGGCGTCCCCTTGGAGGGGGTTGACCTCACCACCGAGCGCGGCCGACTGTGGATCAGCGGACCCGTCCTGGCTGAGGGGTATCTGGGGCAGCCCGAGCTCAGCGCCGATCGGTTCGCGTTCAACTCCGGTCGCCGCTGGTTCCGGACCGACGACGCCGGTGACGTCACCGACGGGGTTCTGACCGTTGCCGGTCGGCTCGATGATGTGATTGTGACCGGCGGTATGAAAGTGTCAGCCGCAGCGGTGACCTCAGCGATCCAGGGCCTGTCCGGTGTCCAGGACGCTTTGGTGCTGGGCATCGACAGTGCAGAATGGGGCACCGCGGTGGCGGCGGTCGTCGTCGGGCAGGTCAGCGCCGACGAGGTGCGCCAGCAGGCGAAGGCCTGCCTTGGTGCTCACGCAGTGCCCCGGATCATCATGGCCCTCGGATCAATCCCTCTCCTGCCCAACGGCAAACCCGATCGTCTGGCTGTTCGGGCCTTGCTCGAGCACTCCGACGCCTAGACTCACCACTCCCGAACGAAAAGGACTGCACAGTGGCTACTGCCGCACAATGGCTTGAGGGTGCACGCCCGCGAACCCTCCCCATGGCTATTGCACCAGTGATCGTGGGGTGCGCCGCTGCGTTCGACCTGGAGGCGTTCAAACCCGTCAATGCCGTGCTGGCCGCCGTCGTCGCCATCATGCTGCAGATCGGGGTGAACTACGCCAACGACTACTCCGACGGCGTCAGAGGTACAGACGCGGACCGGGTGGGACCACTTCGACTCACCGGCTCCGGGGCCGCACGTCCCGGTCAGGTCAAGTGGGCTGCGTTTGCGTGCTTCGCGCTGGCCATGCTGGCCGGAACAAGCCTCATAGTGCTCTCCCAGGCCTGGTTCCTGCTGTTAGTGGGAGTGGGCTGCGTTGCTGCCGCCTGGGGCTACACGGGCGGGCGCAACCCCTACGGGTACATGGGATTGGGTGATGTGTTCGTCTTCGTGTTCTTCGGGCTCGTTGCGACGTTGGGAACTACCTACACGCAGGCCGGCCAGTTGAACTCGGTGGCCTGGATCGGGGCAATCAGCACCGGGATCATCGCTATGGCGCTTCTGATGGCCAACAATGTTCGCGACATCCCGACCGACCGTGAGGCCGGAAAGATTACCCTGGCCGTTCGGCTGGGAGACACTGCGGCGCGGATTGCCTACGTGATGATGCTCGCCGCGGCCCTGCTGCTGCCGCTGTTCCTGGTCTACGACTACCCGTGGGTGCTGCTGGTGCTGTTGCTCGTCCCGGCCTGTCTGATGCCAAGCTGGCTGATGCTCAAAGGCAAGAAACGCGGCAGCCTGATCCCCGTCCTGAAGCAGACCGGTCTGATCAATCTGGGCTTCAGCCTGCTCTTTGGCGCCGGAGTGGTCCTGAGCACGGTGCTGGCCTAACCGTTCCGTAGTTCCTCAGGAACGAGGTTTGCGGTCCGGGTTGACCGAGGTATTGGGGTCATAGACGTCCTCGGCCGCGGCGTCGTCGAGCTCGGCAAAATTGCGCTGCGGCGGGGCGCCATCCCTGAAGCGGCGCTGCAGTGAGGCTGACGCAGCATCACGCATTGGCCGGAAGAACAGGTACGTCACGCACCAGGCGAGGACCGCTGCAACTATCGCCGAGAAGATGGCGCCGAGGCCAAGCCAGTAGGAAATGACGAAGAACACCACGACGAGGCCGAGGCGGAGGGCTGTGAATTTGAAGAAGGGCACTCATCAAGTTTACTCGCCTACAATTGATAGATGCCTCGCCTGTTGTTGTTTCTCATCCTCGTTGCAGTAGCTGTCATCGTCTACGCGCTGATCGACTGCATCATGACCAAGGCGCACTCGGTGCGCAGCATCTCCAAACCCGCATGGATAGTCACCATCATTCTGGTTCCGGTCCTCGGTGCGGGGCTCTGGTTCCTGTTCGGCCGTGCCCGCCCGAGTGGCACCCCGGGGCGCGCTCGACCCGCGCCACGGCACCCCACCGCGCCTGACGATGACCCCCAGTTCCTGCGCAACCTGGAAGCCAAGCGCCGGCAGGAAGCCCGCCAAAAGGAGGCGCGCCGCAAGGAGCAGGAACTCCGCGCAGCGCAGGAGAAAAAGGACCGCGACGCCCAGCAGAAGAACGATGGCGAAGCGGACAACGAGCCCGGCGGCCAGACCGCCTAGACTCACCTCACCCACTGCCGGTTTGGTGGGCAACCTGGACAAGTGTGGGCATCATATGTCCAGGTTCCTCACCTCGCCGGACTAACCGCCGTCCCTACCCGACCGCTTCGGCAGCGGGGTCTAGGCGCCGTGGGATCTAGGCGTAGCTGTGCAGGCCGGAGAAGTAGATGTTGACGATCGTGAAGTTGAACACGATGCACAGGTAGCCAATGATGCAGAGCCAGGCGGCGCGAGTGCCGGTCCAGCCGCGAGTGGCCCGTGCGTGCAGGTAGCCGGCGAAGACCACCCAGATCACGAAGGTCCACACCTCTTTGACGTCCCAGCCCCAGTACCGGCCCCAGGCTTCTTCAGCCCAGATCGCCCCGGCCATGAGGGTGAAGGTCCACATCACGAAGGCGAAGGCATTGATCCGGTAGGAAAGGTTCTCCAAGCTGAGCGCCGATGGCACGAGCCGCATAAACGGGGCACGGTCAGCACCCCCCGCAGCAAGCTTCCGCATCCTACTCGTCTGGACGAGCTGCAGGACCGACATGGCGAACGTGAGGGTGAACAGCGCCGAGGCCGCGACCGCCACCGAGACATGAATGATGAGCCAGTAGCTCTGCAGCGCCGGGACCACATTGCCCGCCGGGGTGAAGAACCCGATGGTCGCTGCGCACAGCATCACCAGGGTGAGACCCACCACGAAGGTACCAAGGAACCGGAGGTCTTTGCGAATGAGGACCACCAGGAACACCAGGACCACTACCAGCGCACCGGTGGTGCAGAATTCGTACATGTTTCCCCAGGGGACACGGTTGGTTGCCAGCCCCCGCGAGATGACTCCGGCGGCGTGGATCAGCGCCGCCACAACTGTGAGGACTACTGCGATTCGCGCCAGCCTCCGCTGTCCCGAATAGTCCATGGTGTCGTCAGCTGTGCTCGGGCCAGCGGTTCCCCCGGTCCTGGCGGCGCTACCGGACCGGGTGCCCCGATCGGCGCCCGCCAGGACCATCTGCTCGGCTTCCTGGGAGGCAGCGAGGTTTTCCTCGACCGCCCGGATTCGTTTGCTGCTCTTCACCAGGTCGAGTGTGAAGACAATGAAGGCGACCGTGTAGGTGAGCGCGGCGAGCAGCATGAAGCGCTCGCTAAATTCGCCAAGGGCCTGGTTGATTGGTGGCATTAGCTGTCCTTACCGTTTCCTACCTGGTGTGATACATATTCGGTGGCTGTGCTGCCCGGTGCCTCAGACTTATCATTTTGCTCCTCAACCGGCTCGTCCACCTCGG
>NZ_KI914722.1:26328-32409 GCF_000520515.1 Arthrobacter sp. H20 | reverse complement strand
CCACTTGGCTCGGAGTGCCTTGTCGATCGCAGCGCCTTCGCCGGTCAGCCGGTGGTCTTCGCCGCGGGCAAGCAGCCCATATTCGACCATCGTGCGGCCGTCCGCATGGGTGCCGGTGCGGACCCAGACACGGCGTCGCCCGATGAACAGCGAAGCACTGAGTCCGGCAAGCGCAAGGGAGGAGAAGACGAGGGCACCCAGCTGGCCCGGATCGTGGCGGATATCCACGGCAATGTAGCGTTCCAGCCCATCGAAGGAGATAGTGCCCCTGCCGTCCGGCAGATCGTAGGTCTGGCCCGCGCCCAGGACAATTCCGCCCTCGTCGCTGGTACGACTGTTGAGCTCGGTCAGGTCATCGGTCTCAAGGACATAGACGCTGCGGGGTTCGCCGTCGTCGAGACCGAGATCGCCATAGTACGAGTTGAGGTTGAGCTGGGGGTTGAACGGGTCCGGGTCGCGGGAGAAGGCGACGCCGTCCTCGCCGACGAACGCCGTCGGAAGGAAGAATCCGACAAACCCCAACTGGTCCGGCGCGGCGTCGGGCGCCTTGATCACCATGAGCGAAGTGAAAAGCCCATCCTGCGGGATAGTCACGACCGGGCCCTGCATGGCAACGTTCCCGTTGCCATCGCGCACAGTGACTACCGGTGCGTACCCGTTGCCTACCAGGTAGATGCCGGTGCCGCCGATCTTCAGCGGCGAGTTCACTTTCAGGACCTGTTCGACTTCCTCAGCGTCAGGGCCGTCCTTGGTGGTGACGTCAGCGGTGAAGTCGAGGGGCTGCCCGTAATGGGTTTCCTGCCGGTCAAACTGCACATCGAAATTGTCCAGTCTCAGCGAATACGGCTCAAGTTGGCCAGCTGTGAAGTTCGCACCCGGAGTGAAAGTGTCGTAGCCCACCAGTGTGTTGACGAAGCTGTCACCCTCCACAATGATTTTCTGCCCGCTGTACCCGAACAATCCTCCCACTGCCACCGAGATGAGGACTCCGATCAGGGAGAAGTGGAACACGAGGTTTCCGACTTCCTTGAGGAATCCGCGTTCTGCGCCAACCGATGGTTGAGCGGTGTCGCTGTCGCGTAGGTCCACCCGGTAACCGCGCTTTTTCAGCAGTGCTGCAGCATCCGCGGCTGCCGATGCAGCCGTCAGCCGCGAGCCGCCCGACTGGGTGCTGGCAGGCACCACGACGGTGCCGTAAATCGGCATCCGAGAGAGCTTCCTGGGAGTCCTGGGAGGCTTCGACCGCATCGCCCGGCCATGTGCAAGGGCACGGGGTATGACACAGCCGATCAGGGAGATGAAAAGCAGCAGGTAGATCGCGGAGAACCAGACCGACGAGTAGACGTCGAAGAGCTGGAACCAGTCAAGTATCGGTCCAGTGTCCGGGTTGTCCTGGATGTACTGGGTTACCACTGCCGGGTTGGCGGGACGCTGGGGGAACAGGGAGCCGGGCACCGCGGCGACCGCCAGGAGGAGAAGCAGGAACAATGCTGTCCGCATGCTGGTGAGCTGGGTCCAGCCCCAGCGCAGGCTGCCTCGGATACCGAGCGCTGGAAGAGCGACGTCGGGCTTGCCGCCCTCGGGAGTGTCGGGGGTCATCGTCTGCCCCCTTTCGGTGTTGTTGGAAGTCATTAGATGGGGAGGGTCACCCCGCCGAGCCAGTTCTGCAGTTCATTGATCCACAGGGTCCAGACGCCGGTGGCCATGAGCAGGCCCACCACCACCAGCATGCCCCCGCCGAAGCGTTGCAGCGAGAGCCGATGTTTCCTGAAGAACGCCATTGCACCCATGCCGCGGCGCACGCCGAGGGCTATCAGCAGGAAGGGAAGCCCAAGCCCGAGGCAGTACACAAAGGTAAGGGCCGCACCTTTGGCGGCGCTGGCGTCGTCGTTGGAGAACGCCAGCAGCTGCACTGCAGACAGGGTGGGGCCAATGCAGGGCGCCCAGCCCAGACCGAATGTCAGGCCCAGAAGCGGCGCACCCCAGAGGCCGGTGGGCACCTTTGTCCGCAGTTTCTTTTCGGTTTGAAACCACGAGAAGCCGCCCATGAAAATCAGGCCCATGAGCACTACGACTATCCCCAGCGCCGGGATCAGCCAGCTTTCCGACCCCACCATCCACGCACCCAGCTGGCCGAACAGGGCTCCGTACGCCATGAAGACCACCGAGAATCCGAGCACGAACAGTGCTATCCCGGTCAGCATCCGACCGCGCTTCTGTTGTTCGAGGTCGACGCCGGTCAGCCCAGTGACATAACCGAGATAGCCAGGCACCAGGGGAAGGACACACGGGGAGGCAAAGGACACCAGGCCAGCGAGGAGCGCCACCGGCAGCGCCAGGAGCATGGACCCGTTCAGCACTGTGTCGGCGAACGCATTGCTGGTCGCCATTGGAACGGGTCCGCCGATTGCGGCGCTGAGGTGGAGGGGAAATGTCACAGTGGGTTACTCGGCCAACGCGGCGTCGATGAGGGCGCCGAGGGTGCTTTTGTCAGCCAGCCCGAGAATCCTTGCGGAGACTCGCCCCTCCTTGTCAATCACCAGTGTGGTGGGGACCGCCTGAGGCGGAACATAGCTGGTCATGGCCAGCAGGACCCCACCGTCCTGGTCATCGAGGCTCGGGTAGGGAATCTCAAAGGTGCGTTCGAAGGCCTCGGCCGTCTGCTCAGAGTCACGAATATTGACCCCATAGAATTGGGCCCCGGCCCCCTCATATTCTTCGTGCAGTGCCACCAGATCGGGGGCCTCCTCACGGCAGGGCGCGCAGGCGGCGTACCAAAAGTTCACCACTGTTACCTGCCCAACCCAGTCAGCGGAATCCACGACGGATCCGTCGTAACCTGCTCCGGTAACGGCGACCGGGTCACCTCGGTCAGCAGCCGCGTACTCGGTGACCGAGCCATCGCCAGCGATGTAGTTCTTGTTGTCGCCGACGGCGGCTTGCTGCGCCAGCGGGTCCTCAGCGGCGCAGGCTGACAGGGCGAGGGCGGCGGATAGTCCAAGAGCCAGCGTTATCCCAAGCCTCTTCGGGCGTCTGGCGGATCGATCAGAGTTTTTCACAGCTTCTTCCACAGTTCTACAACGTGTAGTAATCCTATTACGCTCCCGGCAGGTTTGCCGCACCGGGCAGGAGGTCAGCGCTTGGTTCCTCGTACCGCACGCCAACCAGCCGCTCGCCATCGAAGTCGAGGGAGGTAATGGACGTCAACGTGCACTCCCGGTCACGGGGATCGTGCCAGAGCCGCCGGTTCTCCGCAGCGAGGCGGGAGACCCAGATTGGCAATTGATGGCCCACTACTATGACCTCAGCCGGGCCAGCGGACCCGTTGGCTTCGGCCAGCCCGACAGCCTGGACCCGGGCATCAGTGACCGCAGCCATCATGCGCCCCACCTGCTGGCCATAGGGCTCCCCCCAGGAGGGACGGAGGGGGTTGATCAGCAAAGGCCAGTAGCGCGGATGGCGCAACTGCCGGACCACCTGGGACATGCCTTCAAAACGACTGTATGCCTCGATGACCCGGGCATCAGTGACGATCTCCAGTCCAAGCCGCTGGGCAATCGGAGCGGCAGTTTCCTGGGCGCGGGTCAACGGCGAGGCAACCAACTGCACAATGCTCGCTCCAGCGTTCGCCCTCCCCGCGAAGTGCCCGGCGACCCGTTGAGCCATCTCGCGGCCCAGCTCCGACAGGTGAAAGTTCGGCAGGCGGCCGTAGAGAACGCGCTCGGGATTGTGAACCTCGCCATGACGCACGAGGTGGACGGTAGCTAGGGACATGGGTCCAGTTTCTCAGAGTTCGGTCACGCGGCTAAATCCGCTCGCGACCAACTGGCAGCCATTTTACTTGACCATTTAACTAAATCCGGGAATAATCAATGCAAATGCATGTTTATTATAGATGGCAGCCTCCCGGCGGCCACTGCAGCATCGCTTAGTCGGCATCACGATCAGGAGACTCATCATGGCCATTCCCACAGGACTGAACAACGGCATCTGGACCCTCGACGGCTCACACAGCGAGGTCGGCTTCACCGTTCGTCACGCCGGCATCAGCAAAGTGCGCGGCAACTTTGACACAGTTGATGCGGCCCTCCACGTCGGCTCCTCGCTGAGCGACTCAAAGGTGACCGCGACCATCAACACCGCTTCCTTCAACTCCAACGACGAGAACCGCGACGGGCATGTGCGGGGCAAAGACTTCTTCAACGTCGAGCGTTTTCCCGAAATGACTTTTGAGTCAAGCTCCATCGACGGCGCCGGCGAGACCTACCAGCTCTCAGGTAACCTGACCATCCGCGACGTTACCCTTCCAGTGGTCTTTGACACTGAATTCAATGGCGTTGCTGTCGATCCCTTCGGCGCAACCCGCGCCGGGTTCTCCGGCAAGACGGTCATCTCCCGCAAGGACTTCGGTCTGACCTGGAACGCAGCCCTCGAAGCCGGCGGCGTGCTGGTTGGCGACCAGGTGACCATCAACCTTGATGCAGCGTTCGTAGCGCCTGCCAAATAGGCTTTCCGGCCGGTGGCTGCCTGGCTCCCACGAGGGGCCCGGCAGCCGCTGCTAGTTAATCCCCCAGCTGGGTAAACCTCCGGGCTAAGGTTGGCTCTGCGGCCCACCGGGTCCGTATCAGTCTCACATGCAGAGGACACGCCGATGAGTACATCTCCCAATGACCCCACCCCAGACCACAACAGGCCCCCAGGCGACAACGCAGACCCACAGCAGCCGGCCCCCGAGCAGGATCCCACTGGCGCCCAGCCGACTCCCTACGGCTACCGGGATGCGCAACCGTCCGGGTACAGCTACCCGGGAAACATGAACCAGGTCTCAGCGGATGAGAAGGGCCCTGCCCCAAAGGAAGTGGAGCGGGCGTTCTGGCTGATCATCGCTGCTGGTGTGGTCAATTTGATTTCCGGTGTCATCTTCTCCGTTGCCAACCCGATGCCGGGCCTGGGCGGCGTCAGCACCGCGTTGGTCCTCGTGTTTGCCGCAGTTGCTCTTGGTATCTACATTTTGCTGGCGATCTTCATCCGCAAGGGACACAACTGGGCAAGAATCACAGCCGCCGTGCTGGCGGGCCTCTCGGTACTGAATTACCTCTTCAGCCTGCTGTCCGCGTCAATGCTTGAGGGCAGCGATCTGCTCCAGGGTCAGGAGATGGTCACACCGGGGCCATTGGAGACCATCCTCGGAATCCTCGTCCTGCTGCTCGGTACTGCCGGCGTCGTCATGACCTTCCTGAAGCCGGCCCAGCCGTACTTCAGGAAGCAGGCCGTACCCGGGCAGTTCTAGGCGTTCCCTGCGCCTCTGGAACCTACTGTGCCGTGCGGGCGCGGGAGTCGGCAGCGATGTCCGGTTCCTGCGCCCGTTGTGCGTGGTAGGAAAGGATTTGCAACTCGGTAGCCATGTCCACCTTCCGCAGCTGGACACTCTCGGGAACCTGCAAGACCACCGGGGCAAAGCTCAAAATGCTGGTTATCCCGGCGTCAACCAGCCGGTCGCACAGGGACTGTGCCACCGCGGCAGGCACGGCGAGCACAGCCATATTGGCGCGAGTCCTCTGCAGCACCTGCTCCAGATCAGCTACCGGGCTGACCCGCAGCCAGCCAACCTCGGCGCCGACCACCAACTGGTCGGCGTCGAAAAGGCAAACAATTTCGAATCCCCTGGATTCGAAACCGGAGTAGCCGGCCAAAGCGCGGCCCAGGTTGCCCGCGCCAATAATGGCGACCCGCCAGTCCAGGGTCAATCCGAGCGCGGCGGAGATCTGTCGGTTCAGGTATTGCACGTCGTACCCCACGCCGCGGGTGCCGTAGGACCCCAAATAGGACAGGTCTTTGCGCAGGATCGGGGAATTGACACCGGCCTCTTCAGCCAACCGGTCGGAGGACACCCTCTCGGTGCCCTCGGCGAGCAGCGAGTTCAGGGCCCTGAGGTAAATGGTGAGGCGCGTCAGGGAGGCCGTCGGGATCTGCCGCATCGCAGCGCCGATCCCCGGCAGTGGTAGCTCTGGTATCTCCGGCGTCGTCACTGTCAATCGCTCCGTTTACTGTCCGCCAGCCGTTTCACGGCAGGGCCGCAGG
>NZ_KI914722.1:4794-26228 GCF_000520515.1 Arthrobacter sp. H20 | reverse complement strand
CCGCAGGCCGTCGGACGCGCCGACGGCATGGGTATCTCCACCTTAGGGCGCGCAGCGTGCGGCTCAAAGCCGGTCCTCCCCCGGTTGGTCACCAACGGTCGATCACGACGTCAGGAGCCGGCGCAGCCGAGCACTGTCGATCTTCCAGAAATCCCGCTGCATCCCATCGATCAGCAGCACCGGAATCTCTTCGGCGAACCGTTCCAACAATTCGGGCTTCTCGACGGTGGACACCTCCCACCAGGGCACCCCCAGCTCACCGCAGACCGCCTCAACCACTGCCCTGGCGTCTGCGCAGAGATGGCAGTCGGGGCGGGTCAGCAGTTCGACCGTTGGAGATTCAGTGCTGTTCGCTGACAATCCGGGCTGCGAAGGAGAAACCATGGAATCAAAGCTACCGCTTCCTCCCGGGCCGCGCGGCACCGCGCCGCATCCCAAACAATTCGGGCTTCTCGACGGTGGACACCTCCCACCAGGGCACCCCCAGCTCACCGCAGACCGCCTCAACCACTGCCCTGGCGTCTGCGCAGAGATGGCAGTCGGGGCGGGTCAGCAGTTCGACCGTTGGAGATTCAGTGCTGTTCGCTGACAATCCGGGCTGCGAAGGAGAAACCATGGAATCAAAGCTACCGCTTCCTCCCGGGCCGCGCGGCACCGCGCCGCATCCCATGTGCCAAGTGATTTAGACTCACACTATGTCCGCTGCCAGTACCGCGCCCCTGCGTGTGAATCCAGGGGTGGCCGCCGCCCTTCCCGGCCCGGGAGGGGACGCTGCTTTTTTCGACGTCGACAACACCATGATGCGCGGGGCAAGCCTGTTCCATGTGGCTCGGAAAATGTACCAGCGGAAAGCGTTCACTCTTCGGTTTGCCAGCGGCCTGGCATGGAAACAACTACGTTTTGTGATGCGCGGCGAGAACATGACCGATATCAATTCGGTGCGGGACGCGGCCCTGGCCTTCGCCATCGGCATCGCACACGAGGACGTCAAGGCTCTCGGCGAAGAAGTCTACGACGAAATGATCGCCTCCAAGATCTGGCCCGGGGCACGAGCGCTGGCCGAGCAGCATCTGAAATCAGGGCGCCGGGTATGGTTGGTCACCGGCACACCCGTGGAGGTGGCGAGCGTGATCGCCAACCGCTTGGGACTAACCGGAGCGCTGGGCACTGTCGGAGAAGTGGCCGACGGTTTCTACACCGGCAAACTGGTGGGCGAGTTCCTGCACGGACCGGCGAAGGCGGTAGCAGTCCGCGCCCTGGCGGAGCAGGAGGGCCTGAACCTCCAGCGATGCTGGGGGTACAGCGACTCGTATAACGACATTCCGCTGCTGACTATCGTGGGGCACCCAGTTGCGATCAACCCCGACCGGAGACTGCGCCGTCATGCTCGCGACTATAACTGGCCCATTTATGACTTCCGCAGCGGCCGCCGGGCGGCGACGCTGGGCCTGAAAGCGGCGACTGGCGCCGGGGCAGTATACGGGCTATGGCGCGGCTTCACCAGGATGCGCCGAAACTGACGCTTAAACGCTGTTGGGCCCTTCACCTAGGTGAAGGGCCCAACAGCAAAACGAATCTACTTCTTGTTGCGACGCTGGTGACGAGTCTTGCGAAGCAGCTTGCGGTGCTTCTTCTTGGCCATACGCTTGCGGCGCTTCTTGATTACTGAACCCATAAAGTCCTCACAAACTGATCTTCGTTTTCCGTTGCACAACCCGGATGGGAGTGAGAATCGGATGCTGACAATAACGCAACTACCTACGCGGATCGACCATTCCACCACAGGGGTGGCGGCCAAAAGCGCGTAAAACGCTCCTTAACAGGGTACCGCTATTTGGCGGCACTCCCGACCGGGCCAGTGGACACAGCCCATGAGTTACCCGGTTTCGGTCTGACCTTCCACCGCTGCTCCCCTGACGAACTGTTCCACAGCCGATTCGGGAACCCGGTAGGAACGCCCAAAGCGCACCGCCGGCATTTCTCCGGCGTGCACCAGGCGGTACACGGTCATTTTGGACACTCGCATCATGTCGGCCACTTCGGCGACAGTCAGAAACCGGACATCCGAGAAATTGCTCGCCTCTACCATCCCACATTGCTCCTTACACTGAGGTCTGCACCCCCAACGTGTGCAATCTGGGGCCTGCCACATGGCAGCCACCCGGCGTGTCGCCTTGCAATAGGAAAGTTTCCCGCCATCACATACTGTAGTGGCTGCTGAGGCCAAAGTGGAAGCGGTGCAGGATTACGATCACGCGGCATCCCACGCGACGTTAGTCTCGCCGTCGCCGTAGTTTGGGTAGTTGTGCGAAGAGATCGGCAGCCCGCTGACCTGCGCGACCGACTGTACGCCCGAAGGCCGGCTGTCCCGCCGGGTCCGCTGCCGGGTCCACAGCCGCCGCGAGCGACGACTCCTCGTGGGGTGCAACAACCGCAAGCCCGGGAGCTAACGGCGCCTGAGCAGGGAGATCGAACGATCCAAGCCACAGCTCAATCTCGTGCAACGGTGCCGGGGTGAGCGAGTAAAACCGGCGCTGCCCCTGCGCCCGCATCGACACTAGGCCCGCTTCACGGAGCACCTTCAGATGTTTGGAGACGGTGGGCTGGCTGACCTCAAGTTCGCCAACGAGCTCCCCAACAGCTTTGTCTCCTGAGCGCAATGATCCGAGGATCTCGCGGCGGGTGCCCTCCGCGACGACTGCGAACACATCCTCGATTACCATTCCATTACCCTAACGACATATATGCGATCAATGCTAGTCAAACCACGGATCCAGCCCGTGGAGGGGGAAGACCGCTTTGCGGGTCGCCATCACCGTGCGATCAAGGTCGTCATTCGGATCGTAGCCAACCTCCCAGGACCGCCACCAGGTGTCAGCGCCGTCGCCCATGAGGCGGGGGGCCTCGGTCCCGTAGTGCTCAAGCACGTAGGCACGCCACGACTCGGGCACGGCGGTCTGGGGGCCAATCGCCACACCGGCTGCCACAGCAATCAACGTGGACCAGGCTCGGGGGACAACGCTGGTGAGGTTATACCCTCCTCCGCCGGTGGCGATCCAGCGCCCCTCACATAGTCGGGACGCCAGGTCACGGATGCTGCTGGCCATCTCGCGCTGCGCATCGATACTGATCCTCAGGTTGGTCAGATGGTCATCGATGTGGCTGTCGCAGCCGTGCTGGCTGAGGATAACCTCGGGTTGGAAGGCTTCAGCGAGCGGCGGCACCACCGCGTGAAATGCTCTGAGCAAGGCGCCGTCGCCCGCAAGGGTGGGCAGCGCAACATTCACTGCTGACCCCTCCGCCCCTGCACCCCCCGTTTCGTTGGCGAATCCGGTGCCTGGGAACAGGCTCATTCCGGTCTCGTGCAGCGAAATGGTCATCACGCGCGGTTCGTCCCAGAAGATGCTCTGCGTGCCGTCGCCGTGGTGCGCATCGACGTCGATGTAGAGGACCCGCTGCGTACCCTTGTCGAGCAGCCGCTGGATGGCGGCGGCGGCGTCGTTGTAGATGCAGAACCCACTGGCTGCCGAACGGCCAGCGTGGTGCATACCGCCGCCGAAGTTCACTGCATGCACGGCTCGCCCCGAGAGCACGTCGTCTGCCGCGGCCAAGGAGCCCCCGACGAGGCGCGCGCTGGCCTCGTGCATACCAGCGAAGGCTGGGTTGTCTGGGGTCCCCAGGCCTACTGCCGGGTCCGCCTGCTCCGGGTTGCTGCTGGCCGTCCGCACCGCGGCAATGTAATCGCCGCTGTGCACTGTGCCCAACTCGACGTCGGTCGCCACGAATGGCTCGGTGGTCACGACCCCCTGACTGTTGAAAAGGCCAAGGTCTGAGGCGAGGCGCGCGGTAAGCGCCAGCCGCTCCGGGTTCATCGGATGCGTCGGGCCAAAGTTGTAGGCCAGCATGGATTCGTCCCAGACAACACTGGTGGGGAACGACTGGGGTTCGCTACTCATCCCTGACAGGCTACGTGATTTACTGGGTGTCTGGACGCGCAGGCCCGATGGAAGTGGTTTACTACTCGAAGGGCATCTGGAGCGATCCAGCCGAAGTCGAGAATGCGAAACCGGGGCAAAGCGAGCGCAATGGCAAGATCACAGCCATCCTGGCTGCGGGAAGAGCAGAGCGTCTACCTGAGGGTGCTCGCTCGCATTCGGGACTTCGTCGACGGTGTCGCAAATAGTTCACCTGCCCGCGTCGCGCTGATCATCTTCTTCAGCGTCATCCTCATTTTCACTGGGCTCCTCAGCTTGCCGATGGCCTCCAGCGACGGCACCGCCACCGCCCTGCATGACGCGCTGTTCACCGCCGTTTCGGCAGTCTGCGTGGTGGGTCTCACTGTGGTTTCCACAGCTGCCCACTGGTCATTCTTCGGACAGCTCGTGATCCTGATCGGCATTTTTGTTGGCGGCCTGGGCACCCTGACGCTCGCATCGCTACTTGCTCTGATGGTGAGCAAGCGGCTGGGTGTCCGTGGGAAGCTTCTTGCCCAGTCGGCCCTAAACAATGCCAGCAGGCTTGGCGAGGTGGGAACGCTGCTGCGGATTGTGATCACCACCTCGGTGGTCGTCGAGATCGTCCTGGCTCTCCTGCTGATCCCCCGGTTCATGGTGCTCGGAGAATCCTTCTGGCTTGCAGTGTGGCACGGAGTGTTCTATTCGATTTCCGCCTTCAACAACGCTGGTTTCACTCCGCACTCCGACGGCCTGGTCCCCTACGAGACTGACCTCTTCATCCTGGCGCCGATCATGCTCGGCGTGTTTCTGGGTAGTCTCGGCTTTCCGGTGATCCTTGTCCTCATCCAATACCGGCTCCACGTCCGCAAATGGAGCCTGCACACCAAGCTGACAATCAACGTGTCGCTGATTCTTCTGGTGGTCGGCACCTTCGCCTGGGGTGCGCTGGAATGGTCCAACGGCAGGACCATCGGCAACCTGACCGACGGGGACAAGGTGATCCATGCCCTATTCGCCTCGGTGATGACCCGGTCTGGCGGGTTCAACCTGGTGGACCAGGCTGAAATGGGTTCGGCCACCATGCTGCTTACCGACGCACTGATGTTTGCCGGCGGCGGATCAGCCTCAACGGCGGGAGGCATCAAAGTGACAACTATCGCGGTGATGTTCCTGGCAATCGTTGCCGAGGCACGCGGGAACTCGGATGTTAAGGCCTATGGCCGCAAAATTCCTGAGGGGGTCATGCGGGTTGCCATTTCGGTAATTTTCATGGGGGCCACCCTCGTGCTCGTTGCCTCAGGTATCCTCCTGTGGATGACCGAGGAGGACCTCAACCGGGTACTCTTTGAGGTCATCTCGGCCTTCGCTACCTGTGGGCTGAGCACCAACCTCAGCGCGGAGTTGCCGCCCGAGGGCAAGTATGTGCTCTCAGCCCTCATGTTCGCTGGCCGGATGGGCACCATCACGCTCGCGTCAGCACTGGCGCTGCGGCAACGTCGCACCCTTTACCACTACCCCGAAGAAAGGCCGATCATTGGCTGAGAGACCAGCACATAACGCCCCAGTACTGGTGATTGGACTCGGCCGCTTTGGCTCCGCCACCGCCGACCAACTGGTGAAGCAGGGCCGCGAGGTGCTCGCCATCGAACGCGACACCCAGCTGGTTCAGAAATGGTCTGGGGTGCTGACCCATGTTGTTGAGGCCGATGCCACGAACATCGATGCACTGCGCCAGCTCGGGGCGCAGGAGTTCACCGCCGCCGTCGTCGGCGTTGGCACATCAATCGAATCCAGCGTGCTGATCACCGCTAACCTAGTGGACCTCGGCATCGATCACCTGTGGGTCAAGGCGATCACTCCGGCGCACGGCAAGATCCTGAAACGGATCGGCGCTAACCACGTCATCTATCCCGAGGCGGACGCCGGGGTGCGGGCTGCCCACCTGGTCGGCGGGCGCATGCTGGACTTTATCGAGTTCGATGATGGCTTCGCGATCGTCAAAATGTACCCACCAAAAGAAACACAGGGCTTCACCCTGGGCGAATCTGCTGTTCGGTCCAAGTACGGGGTCACAGTGGTGGGCGTAAAGTCACCCGGCGAGGACTTCACCTACGCGCGCCCCGACACCAAGGTGAGCAGCCGCGACATGCTGATCGTCTCGGGGCACGTGGACCTTCTCGAACGGTTCGCTGCCCGCCCCTAGCGGCCCCGCCGTCGCTGACCTGTCCGGGGAAGGCCGGGTCAGTTGTCCAGTTCCTCGGTGATGATCTGGGCACGGTTGCTGGCGGCCCGCGCTCCCGCCGCGACGATCGCTGGCAGGTCCAGCCGATCGAAGGTGGCGATCGCCTGCTCGGTGGTGCCGTTGGGGCTGGTCACAGCGCGGCGAAGTGCAGTGGGATCTGCGTCCGGTTCCGCAAGCATAAAGCCGGCCCCGGCGACCGTCTCAGTGGCAAGGATCTTCGCGAGCCCAGGGTCGAGTCCAAGTTCAACCCCAGCTGCTGCCATCGCCTCGGCGAGATAGAACACATAGGCGGGTCCGGAACCGCTGACGGCTGACAACGCATCCACCTGCTCCTCAGGGATGTCGACAACTGTGCCCGCCGAGCCGAGAATCTTGCGTGCCTGCGCCATCAGTGAGGCGTCCGCGTGGTTTCCAGCACTAATCGACAGCACTCCTTTGCCCAAGCGCGACGGGGTGTTGGGCATCGATCGAATCACCGGTTGCCCAGCGGGCAACGCCGCCTCGAGCATGGCTAGAGAGATAGCTGCCGCCACACTCACCACAGTCGTTGTCGGTTTGAGCACCGATCCGATTTCCCGGGCCAACTCGATCGTCCCCACTGGTTTGACACCCATGATGACGACGTCGGCGCTGGCGGCGGCCCTTCGGTTTGCTTCGGGATCCTCGGACGTTGCCAGCACAGTGATGCCGTGCAGCTGGCGCAATGTGGCGGCCCGTTCGGCGCTCCGGACGGTGGCGGTCACCGAGGCGGGGGACATGCCCCCGGCGAGTAACCCGCCAAGGATCGCCTCGTTCATGGAGCCACAGCCGAGGAAGGAGACGGTCGGTTCAGTTTCGTTGCTCATGATTCCATCCTGCCACGGACGAATTCACAGCGTTATTTCAGCTAATCTTTGAACAGATTGAGCCCGATAACAGTACAATCGTTATTACCTCAAAAAGGTGCGAGAAATGAGGGCCCGCCTTCCTTGGCCTGGCCCTCAGGTGCCGGTGAGCGACACAGGATTGCCCCCCACTCTTCTGGATAGCTCACCGGCACCGTCAGTTAACTCACCGAGCTTCCAGCTCCCTCTCGGCTAACTCACAACTAAGTGTCCTAGTGTTGAAACACCTCCTAGAGGTGCGAGTGATGAACCGTCAGGTTTCCTTGGCCTGACCTAGGTGCCGTCGAGCAAAAGCAAGTGTTTCCCCCAACCACTTGTCCCGCTCGACGGCACCTTTCGCTTTTCTGGTGCTCACCTCAACCGCCACGACGCCGTTGAACCCCGAGTCGACCAGAAACTGCAAGGATTCTGCACAGCGTTGGGTCCCCTGGCCGGGGAGCAGGTGTTCGTCCTTGCCATTGGGTGTGCCATCAGTCAGATGAACGTGGGAGAGCCGATCGCCGAGCGTCCGCAGTTCCTCCAGTGAGTCCATTCCGGCGATTGCCGCATGGGAGAAGTCCCAGGTGATTGCCTCGTAGGCCTGCGGCACAGGGTTCCAGTGCGGTAGGTAGGCCTTCGCCTCACGCCCCCGCACACGCCAGGGATACATATTCTCGACGGCGATGGTCACGCCGTACTCAGCTGTGATGCGCTCCACCCCCTCGGCGAAGTTCTCCGCATAATCGCTTTGCCACCTGAACGGCGGATGGACCACCACAGTCCCGGCCCCAACTTCCGCCGCCATCGCCGCCGACATTTCAACCTTGGTCCAGGACTTGCCCCAGACCTGCTGGGTGAGCAGAAGAGTCGGCGCATGAATCGCCACGATCGGCTGGTCGTACTGCCTGCTGAGTGCGCTGAGCTTGTCAGGGTCCTGGCTTACATGGTTGTTGGTGACCATCACCTCGACGCCGTCGTACCCGAGACTGCTGGACACTGCAAAGGCCTCATGCACTGCCAGTGGGTACACTGATGCGCTGGAGAGTGCCACCCGCACCCCGTTCCGCTCCGGTGGAGTGCCCCCGCTCACAAGGCTGCGCGTCCTGGCCACGGTTCGTCCTGGACAGCAGAGCTGAGCTGTACGTGCCCAACGCCGACGGCGGGCATCGGCTCCTGTGCTTCGAACATCAGGGTGTCAAACCTGCGCAGCAGCAGACCTTCGCGTAACGCCCAGGGGCAGATTTTCACGCTGTTGACAGTGAACGCCTCCAGGGCAGCCTCGGCCACCAGGGCACCAGCGAGGACCTGGGACGCCCTGGTCTCCGAGACGCCGTCGAGGTTGACACGGTCGCTGACCGACATGGCCGCTAGTCGCTTGGTCCACAACGACAGGTCCTCAAGGCGCAGCTCCCTGCGGACGAATGGGCCGGCCGCGGACGGCGCGGCCCCGGCGAGGCGGGCCAGCGACCGGAAGGTCTTTGACGTCCCCGCCACCAGATGTGGTTCTCCGAGGGACTTGAACTCGGCTGCCGCTTCCTTCATGGTTGAGCGAATATACCGTCGGAGGTTTTTCACACTCTTGGCTGTTGGAGGATCGTCATTGAGCCATTCTCTGGTAAGCCTGCCCGCTCCCAGGGGAACGGATATGGCCACCTCGGGCAACTCGTCCTCCCCCATCGCCATCTCAAAGGAGCCGCCGCCGATGTCCAGGTTCAGAATGGACCCGGCACTCCACCCGTACCACCGGCGAACCGCCTGGAACGTCATGGCAGCTTCCTGGTCACCGGTCAGCTCCTGGAGTACCACAGCCGTTTCCGCTTTGACCCGTTGCAGGACAGCCTCACCGTTAGCCGACTCCCGGATAGCCGAGGTGCAGAACGCCAGGAAGTCTTCAGCGCCATGTCGAGCAGCGAATTTCCTGGCGTCCTCCACGAAGGTGATCAGCTCGCGTTGACCACGGTCGGTGATCGCTCCCGAGTCATCCAGGTGGGCGACAAGCTGGAGCGGCCTCTTGTGCGATGCGAAGGGCACCGGGCGTGCCCCAGCATGTGCATCCACCAGGAGCAGATGAACAGTATTCGATCCGATATCCAAGACGCCTAGCCGCATGATTCCACTATTCTCGTCAATACTCGTGCCTGCGACGCGCCCCACGGCGTCCTGTCATTATTCCCGGCCCGCAGGTGAGCGCCCGGCATCGGACCTACTTACGCGCGGCAACCTTGCGCTTCGCGGGCGCACGGCTAGTGGTTTTTTTCGGTGCCGGCCCCTTGGCCCGCTTCTCCGCCAGCAACTCAAGCGCCGTTTCGCGGGTGAGCTCCTCGATGGCAGTTGACCGAGGCACAGTGATATTGGTGATCCCGTCAGTGATGTAGGGGCCGAAGCGGCCGTCCTTGACCACTACTGGCTTCTCTGACACTGGGTCATCACCGAATTCAGCGAGCGGCGGCGCCGCAGTGCGCCCGCCACGCTGCTTGGGCTGCGAATAGATCTCCAGCGCCTGTTCGAGGGTGATCGTGAAGATTTCCTCTTCCGACCCGATGGACCGGGAATCGGTCCCCTTCTTCAGGTACGGACCAAACCGGCCGTTCTGGACAGTTATCTCCTTATCCTCAGCGTCAGTACCCAGCACCCGCGGAAGGTTCATCAGCTTCAGGCCCTCCTCGAGTGTTACCGTTTCCAGCGACATTGAGGCGAACAGGGAGCCGGTCCGGGGCTTTTCCTTGACCGGTTTCCTGGGGGGCTTTGGTTTGCCGTTCTTGTAGTACTCGACAGGCTGCCTGGCCAGCTCCTCCTCGGTTACCTCGGGGATCAGCTCGATGACGTATGGCCCATAGCGGCCGTCGCGTGCCACGATCGAACGTCCGGTGGCAGGGTCCTCGCCCAGGACGCGTTCTTCAGTACCCGAGGAGTTCATCAGTTCGATTGCCTTCTCGACCGTGAGCTCATCGGGTGCCAGGTCCTCTGGGACGTTGGCACGCTGCGGTTCGGTTCCCTCTTCAGCGTCAGCCGCGAGCGGCTTCTCGAGGTAGGGGCCGAACTTGCCGACGCGCAGGGTGATGCCTTCGGCGATCTCGATAGAGTTGATCTTCCGTGCGTCGATCTCCCCCAGATCGTTGACGATTGTGTGAAGCCCGGTCACCTTCCGGTCCCCGTAGTAGAAGTGATTAAGCCAGTCGACGCGCCCCGCTTCACCGCGTGCGATCCGGTCCAGATCCTCTTCCAGTTCGGCTGTGAAGTCATAGTCGACGTAGTCGTGGAAGTGCTCCTCAAGCAGGCGGACCACCGAGAACGCGATCCAGCTTGGAACCAGCGCCTGACCGCGGGTCCGCACGTAGCCGCGGTCCATGATGGTGGAGATGGTCGCAGCGTAGGTGGAGGGCCGGCCAATACCCAGTTCCTCAAGCATCTTCACCAGCGACGCTTCGGTGAAGCGCGGGGGTGGCGAGGTTTCGTGTCCGACGGCGGTGACCTCCTCCGCGCCGAGCAGGTCTCCAGCGGTGAGGTTGGGGAGCCTCGATCCCTGGCTACCGCCGTCGGCTGCGTCGTCCTCGTTGCGGGCTGCATCCTTCCCCTCCTCATAGGCGGCCATGAAGCCGCGGAAGGTGATCACGGTACCGGAAGCCGAGAACTCAGCGTCGCGAGTTTTTCCCTCCGGATCGGTTGCCAGCGCGCCCAATCGGAGCGTCGCCGTCGAACCCTTTGCATCGGCCATCTGTGACGCGACGGTTCGCTTCCAGATGAGCTCGTACAGACGGAACTCGTCGCCGCGGAGCTGCCCAGCAACCTGCGCGGGCGTGCGGAAGGAGTCGCCTGCGGGACGAATTGCCTCGTGGGCTTCCTGCGCATTCTTGGACTTGCCCTTGTACACGCGTCGGGCGTCCGGAACGTATTCGGCACCGTACAGTTCGGATGCCTGACGGCGGGCAGCATTCACTGCCTGGTCCGAGAGCGCGGGCGAGTCGGTACGCATGTAGGTGATGTAGCCGTTTTCGTACAGTCGCTGGGCAACCTGCATGGTGACACGGGAGGAGAAGCGGAGCTTACGGGCTGCCTCCTGCTGCAGGGTCGACGTCGTGAACGGTGCTGCGGGCCGGCGGGTATAGGGCTTCGTGTCCACTGAACGGACGGCGAACTCAGCGTTCTGCAGTTCAGCGGCAAGCGAGCCGGCAGTCTCGGCGTCGAGCAGTGCCACGCCCTGTGACTTCAGCTCACCGAGGTCAGTGAAATCCTTGCCAGTAGCCACACGTGAACCGTCAAGGCTGACCAGTTTCGCGGCGAAGGACTGCCGCTCGTCACCACTCTGCGGTGAGAACGTGCCGGTGAGGTCCCAGTAGGCCGCAGCACGGAAGGCCATCCGTTCGCGCTCACGTTCGACCACCAGGCGCGTGGCGACCGATTGCACCCGACCGGCGGAGAGACCGCGGGCCACCTTGCGCCAGAGGACCGGGGAAATTTCATAGCCGTACAGGCGATCGAGGATACGACGCGTCTCCTGGGCGTCGACCATCGGAATGTCGAGCTCCCGCATTTCCAGGAGGGCCCGCTGAATGGCTTCCTTGGTAATTTCGGGGAAGGTCAGGCGGTACACCGGGACCTTGGGCTTGAGAACCTCGAGCAGGTGCCAGGCAATCGCCTCGCCCTCCCGGTCACCGTCAGTTGCGAGGTAGAGTGCTTCGGCGCCCTTGAGAGCAGCCTTAAGTTCAGCAACCGTCTTTTTCTTGTTGGCGGAGACCACATAGTACGGTTCGAAATCTTTATCCAGGTCCACCGCGAACTTGCCGACACCGGTCTTTTTGAGCTCGGCAGGCAGGTCGGAGGGCTGGGGAAGATCCCGGATATGCCCCATGGACGCCGTGACCTCGAAGCCCTCGCCGAGATAGCCCGCAATAGTTTTGCTCTTCGCGGGTGACTCAACAATGACGAGCTTGCGGCCGGGCTTCTTGTCCGTTGCCTTAGTGGGCACTTCTCTCCTATATAAGGTAAAGCTGAGTGGCTGGCGCTTCAGCGGTATTCGTATCGGGGCAACACTAGCAATCGGGCCCCATACCCTTCACAGTATGCGGTATGCCTTCCTGCAATAGGGTAGCGGCTCCGGTGTACCAGTGGTCACAAAAGCTTGATAACTGTGCACAACCTCTCCTCACTGGCCGCTCTCCAGTGCCGGCCCTAGCGGCCCAGAAGCTGGTCCGTCTCCGGCGGGCCGTCGGCTGCTGGGATCAGGAATCCATCGAGAATGAGCTCGCGCACGTCGGCAAGGAGCGCGGTCCGGAAGGCGTTGTCATCCTGACCGAGGAGCGCACCGAGCGCCATGGCGATCTGACCAGCCGATAGCTCACCGTCACAGGCCGACACAAACCCGGCCAGCTCGGTGCTGAGGAGGGTGGTGCGCCGGAATCCGGCTCCCTGCCGCAGCAGGATCACTCCGGGATGCTCGGCGCCCGGACGTTGATGGCGTTCCTCGGTGACGTCGTCGGCCACCACCAGGCACTGCTCCGGCAGCTCATTGGCGTGGGCAACCGACCAGTCATACCTGTCGAGAGCCGCCGCGATGTGGGGGGCGATGGGCTGCTCCAGTGCGTGAATGACTTCCTCACATCGGCGCAACACCTCCGGGGCCGGCTTGCCAGCGACGGGGGTTGCCTGCGCTCGGAGCAATACCGAGCCGAACCCGATGGATTCCACATCCCGCGATGCAAAGTCCTCCAGATAGGCCGCATAGCGCTCAGCGAACCACTGCGGATCACGTGTTTCAGCGGCGTCCCGCAGCCACGTCTGTGCGTAGGCCGCAGGCGTGAGCTGTTCCCGCTGCAGGACCCAACCGTCCACCGCTGCGGGAATCCAGGACTCGACGCGCTCATGCCAGTGACGCCCCACCGGAATTTCCCAGTTACCCAACAGCTGGGCTGTGCCGCCGGGGGTTAGGACGCCGGGTAGTTCCTTCATCAGGGTCGAGACAATGTCGTCGCCCGGCAGCCCACCATCGCGGTAGGTGAACTGCCTATCAGCGGTTTCACCTTCCCAGCGCGGCGTGATGACAAACGGCGGATTGGAAACCGCCAGATCGAACGTCTCACCGGCCACCGGGTCCAGCAGGCTCCCTTGCCTCAGGGCGACCCTATTCCCCAGGTCCGCCGGGTCCAGGCGGAGACGTCGGGCGTTCAGGAGGAGGTTGAACCGGGTGAAGGCGAGCGCACGGGCTGACAGGTCGGTGGCGGTGACGTGCTGCGCATGGCCGAGTAGGTGGAAGGTCTGGATGCCGCAGCCGACGCCCAGGTCCAGGGCACGGTCAACGGCCGACCGGATCGTCAGCTGGGCCAGCGTGAGCGAGGCCTGGCCAATTCCCAGGACGTGGTCGCGGCGGAGCACTCCGGGCCGCTGATGCTGGCCGAGGTCGCTTGCCACCCACATTTCGCCACTGGCATCGGACGAGTAGGGTCGAAGATCCACTGCAGCCCGCCAGCCCTGAGCGTCAATCTGCGCGGCGAGCCCCAGTGTGTCAAGACCGGCGGGTGTCGTCAGGGGGAAAGCAGCACTCAACTGAGCGTCCGGCACCGTTCCGCTGAGCATCCACAACAGGACTGCGGCACTCGGCTGCTCCGATCCCATTGCGCCCCGCTGTGTGCAGGCAAGGAGTGCGGGGATCAGCTGGCCCTTCTCCAGCGCCTCCCAGGCGTCGATGCCGATCAGTTCGGCGACGCCGTCGACCGTGTAATTCATCGCCTGCAGGTCCGCCGCGAGGCATTCGAGCAGAGCTGGTGCGTTGCTAGCTGGGGCATCAGGGACATCGGCTACAAAATCGGTGTGTGTCACGGAGCCAAGTCTAATGACCGCCCCCGAGGGTAATGCCTTACCACTTTGTAACGGTCTTCCCCGCACCCCACCGGCAGCCGAGCGCCGGTGTTAGATTTCCCCTATGAGAAGCGCCGCCGTGAAACGCCCCAGGCCCCGAGGCCGCAGAGGCCTGTTGGGGATCGTGGTGGCTGCCGCCGCCGTCGTCGTTTTGGCTGTCGGCCTGGTGGTGTTCAAACCCTGGCTCGCGTTCATCGATGTGCGGGTGGACGAACAGATCCCCACAGTCGCGGCGACCACTGCCCCCGGCCAACAGTCATCAGCAGCGGTCCCCTCCGTCCCGCTTTCCCCAGCTGAGACACTGCCTCCGTCGGGGCCGGTGCAGCTCTCCTCAGGGTCGTTGATCAGCCACGAGCATGCCACCACCGGATCGGTCCAGATCATTGAGCAGCCCGATGGCACGCGATTGCTGACACTCGAGAATCTTGACACCTCAAACGGGCCAGATGTGCATGTCTGGTTGAGCGCAGCAGACGTCGTTGAGGGTGTTGACGGGTGGTATACGGCGGGCTCCGCCGACTTCTACGATCTGGGACCCATCAAAGGCAACCAGGGAAACCAGGTGTACCAAATCCCGGCCGACGTTGACCTCGCAGCTTTCCGGTCGGTGGACCTGTGGTGCGTCCAGTTCGGGGTGTCCTTCGGTGCGGCGCAGCTTAGCCCGATCGGCGAGGCCCTCTAGGCCGCCCCAGCAGCTGTTGCCTCCGCCTCGTCGGATTCGCAGCCCTGCGGGCACCGGAGCGTTGCGGGCGACGCGGCGCACCCAGCACAGTACAGGGTGAGGTTCCGGCAGGAAAGGTTGGAGCAGTTCTCGAACTTGTTGGTGGGCGTCTCGCAGCGAACGCATTTGCCGATGGTTTTGGCGTCCTTTGAGAACTCAACGTGCATGCGCTTGTCGAATACGTAAAGCGACCCCTCCCACAGGCCGGCGTCCCCGTACTCCTCGCCGTACCTCACGATCCCGCCATCCAGCTGATAGACCTCGGTGAAGCCGCGATTGATCATCAGGCTGGATAGCACCTCACAGCGGATACCGCCTGTGCAGTAGGTGACAACCGGTTTGTCCTTCAGATCGTCATACCGGCCGGAGTCGAGCTCGGCAACGAAGTCCTGTGTGGTCGCAACATCAGGGACGATCGCGTTCTTGAATCGTCCGATCTGCGCCTCCAGCGCGTTGCGCCCGTCGAAGAAGACCACTTCCTCGCCGTTGGCTTTCTTCGCATCCACCAGCCGGTGCAGCTCGGCTGGTAACAGGTGAGTTCCGCCGCCCAGCACACCCGCCTCATTGACCTTGAGCTCGTTGGGTGCGCCGAAAGATACTATCTCGTCGCGCACCTTGACACTCAGCCGAGGGAAATCGGCGGCGCCTCCTTCGGACCATTTGATGTCCATCTTCTTGAAGGCCGGATACTCACGAGTCGCCTTCACATACTGCTTCATTGCATTCAGTTCGCCACCCACTGTTCCATTAATGCCGTCTTTCGACAGCAGAATACGTCCGCGAAGGCCGAGCTGCTCGCAGAGGGCGCGCTGCCATAGGCGGACTGCCTCCGGATCGGGCAACGGAGTGAAGGCGTAGTAGAGCACGATGCGGTTCATGGACACGCATTTAAGCATAACGGCCCTCCGTCTCGCAGGTCTCAAATCGACCACAGCTCACACACACTATGTTCAATATCAGCCGCACAAACTATGGTCATTCCATGAGTGCACACCTGTCTGAAGAATTGTTTAAAACGTGGGTATCCGGTTGGTCATCCTGCCGGGATTATCAGCCGCACGACGACGGCCGCGCGGTGTCCGTTTCACTGACCGATGGCGGCAATCAGCTGGAGCACTTCCTCTACGAACCAACCGATGAGCAGGCGCTGGCGCTCGCAACCGAAACACAGGCCGACCCGAACCGCCTGCTGACCGTGGTGACGACCCGAATGGATGACCTGCTGGCAGCCCTCAGCCCGCTGGGGATGAGGGTCATCGATAACCGGCAGGCGCTGATGACAGTCAACATGGACGGTCAGGATGTCGAAGACCCTCGACCGCCGGACGAGGTGTTCTCCATCACCCACCTGCGTGAACCGTCCTGCCGGCGGGTGATCGTCACGGCCAACGGAGAGGAAGCGGCACGCGGCTCCGTTGCGGTCGAGCAGGGCTTTGCCGTCTACGACCGGATCGTGACCAGTGAAAAGTACCGTCGGCGCGGACTCGGGAGCTATGTGATGCGGGCGCTCACGTCAGCAGTGCTGGAAAACGATGTGGAACACGGGTTGCTGATGGCATCGGCGGACGGCCAGCAGTTGTACCAACACCTTGGCTGGCAGCATTTGGCCGATGCGTTCGTGATTCGCGCCTGACACCCGCCCGGATTTTGATCCCCGACCATCCGATCCGCTGGGCTTCCACCGGAAGGTACAGCCCTGGACGGGTGGCACAATTGCACAGTGGCCCTACATGACTCCCTTATCCCCCTCCTTGGCGGGGGCGCCAAACCGGATCAACTGGTTCATGTGCGGGAGATTCCGGCCCGGGAGGCTGTTACGCGGGCGTGGCCGGACTGGGCGCACCCAGATATTGTCGCCGCCTATGGTGCGCTGGGAGTCACCACCCCGTGGCAGCACCAGGTCACGGCAGCCAACGCGGCGCACAGCGGTCGACACACCATCGTTGCTACCGGCACTGCATCGGGCAAATCGCTCTGCTACCAGCTCCCGGTGCTCGATGAGATCCATCGGACGGCGATCGACGACAGGATTTCGTTGGAACCGACCGGTTCGGTGGCCCTCTATCTTGCGCCGACAAAGGCCCTGGCCGCAGACCAGCTAGCCGCGGTGAAGGCGCTGAAGATCCCAACGGTCAGGGCCGAAACCTACGACGGCGACACCGACCCGGCCGCGCGACGGTGGATCCGGGACCATGCGAACCTGGTGCTGGCGAACCCCGACATGCTGCACTACGGAATACTGCCCAACCATTCCTGGTGGGCAAGGTATTTTCGGCGGCTAAAGTACGTGATCATCGATGAAGCACACAGCTACCGCGGCGTTTTCGGCTCCCATGTGGCCAACCTCCTGCGACGGCTGCGCCGCGTCTGCGAGTACTACGGCGTCTCTCCCGTGTTCATCGGTGCCTCCGCCACCTCGGCAGATCCTGGCGTCTCTTTCGGAAAGCTGATCGGAGGCGAGGCGACGCCAGTCGTCGAGGACAGCTCTCCCCACGGGTCAACAACAGTCGCCTTCTGGGAACCCGAGCTCACCGAGCTCAAGGGAGAGAACGGCGCACCGAAACGCCGGACCGTCATCGCTGAAACCTCTGACCTCCTGACCAATCTGGTCTCCGCCCAGGTGCGGACAATCGCCTTCATCAAGTCCCGGCGTGGTGCCGAAAGCATCGCCTCAATGTCCAAGCGGCTGCTCAGCGAGGTTCATCCGAGCCTACCCAGCAGGGTCGCCGCGTACCGGTCGGGATACCTTCCCGAGGAGCGCAGGGAACTCGAGTCCGCTCTCCGCAGCGGTCGGTTACTCGGGGTGGCGAGCACCCCGGCCCTGGAACTCGGAATCGACATTTCCGGCCTGGACGCGGTCCTGGTGGCGGGGTGGCCCGGCACCCGCGCCTCCCTTCTTCAGCAGATCGGCAGGGCGGGACGCTCCGGACAGGACGCGGTTGCGGCCTTCGTTGCCAGCGACGACCCGTTGGACACGTATCTGGTGCATCATCCGGAGGCGGTGTTCGACGTCGGAGTGGAAGCTACGGTGTTCGACCCGACTAACCCCTACGTGCTCGGACCGCATCTATGTGCAGCGGCAGCTGAGCTGCCCCTGACACCAGCTGAGTTGGACATCTTCGGCGCTGGAGTCGACAAGCTCCTGTCGAAGCTCGTCAGCCAGGGGCTTCTCCGGCAGCGTCCTGCCGGCTGGTTCTGGACCCACCCGCAAAGCGCTGCTGGAATGGTGAATCTGCGGGCGGACGGCGGCGGACCGATCAGCATTGTGGAAACGGGTACCGGGACCATGCTCGGCACCATGGATTCGCCGCAAAGCCACTATCAGGCGCATGCCGGAGCGATCTATGTGCATCAAGGGCAGACCTACCTTGTTGACGAGCTCAATGAGGAGGATCACTGCGCAATGGTGACCCGGTCAAACCCGGATTACTACACCCAGGCCAGAGACATCACTGAGATTGAGGTGATCGGAGCTGACCGCACCCAGGACTGGGGTGGGGTGCAGATCCGGTTTGGCGAAGTGTTGGTCACCACCCAGGTAGTGTCCTTCCAGCGGAAAGCCTTTGTCTCCAACGAAATTCTTAGCGAAGTGACCCTCGAGCTGGGCGCACGCGATCTTCACACCAAAGGCGTCTGGTTCGAATTCGACCAGCGCCTCCTTGAGGACAGCGGCCTCACAGCCGCCGATCTCCCTGGAGCCCTGCACGCGGCAGAACACGCCGCCATTGGGCTGCTTCCCCTGGTCGCGTCCAGCGACAGATGGGATATCGGTGGGGTCTCTACTGCCCTCCACGCTGACACCATGCTTCCCACCATCTTCGTCTACGACGGGCATCCGGGCGGTGCGGGGTTCGCAGAACGAGGCTATGACGCTGTGCGGATCTGGATCGGGGCCACCCTCGATGCCATCAACGCCTGCGAATGCGACACCGGCTGCCCCTCGTGTGTCCAGTCGCCCAAGTGCGGCAACCGGAACAATCCGCTAAGCAAATCGGGCGCCGCTACCCTGTTGACCATGATGCTGGCCCAGGACCCTGCCCAGCCCGCTTAACCACGGCGGTGAACCGACGCTAGGGTGGTGGCCCGGCGCGCGCCCTTCCCCTAGCCTCCGGCAACAGCGGGTATCCGCCGACAGTCACATGCATCTGCACTGTGGTGCGCACCTCCACGATGATGCCTCCTTGCCCCTCCCTGATGCAGGACTCCAAGAAGGCGCCGTGTGCTGCGGCCGTTTCGACGGCGATTGTGCAGGGCTCTCCTGTGATCAATCCCCTTGAAGCATCAGCTGCGGCAAGGGCGGCGAGATCCGCAGCGGTGGCCGCCCGGGCCGCAGCCGTTCCCACCTGGGCGAGAAGCACCACAGTGGCAATCAGGGTGATGATGACTAGCGCCAAGCCGCAGGTCATCACGGTGCCGGCCCCAACCTCTGCCCGGGGAGGGCTGCCCGGCGCTGAACCTTTCATAGAGCGGCCAGCTCCGTCGGGGTGGAACTGGGTCCGCGAGAGTGCGCGGGAGTACTGAACTCCGCACGCGCTGTTGCAGTAGCCGACAGATCCCACCCGAACAGGTCCAGCAACGGCACGGTGACCCGCGAGCTAACCGTCACTGTTGACCAGTCACCGTCGCCGACCAGCGCCAGGCGTGCCTGCCCTCCAGCAAGCCGGCGCACTGTTGCTTCGACCTGGTCCGCCGACTCGCCCCTGGCTACTTCCCTGGCTCCGGCGCGGGCCGACTCCTCCAACCTCAGCTGAGTCAGACCTGCAGTTGCAGCACCCAGGAGAAGGGCGAGGAGCAGGACCAGTGACGGCAGCGCAATCGCCACCTCAGCTGTGACGGCACCGCGCTGCCCCCTACCCGGGAGTGACGTCCGTCGCACGACAGGTCACCCGAAGCTCAAGGCCGAACTGATCAGGGACATCAGCATGCCCCTGACCTCACCGCTGGACAGGACGGCCACCAGGAGCGCAGCAAACCCGACCGCGGCGAGGGTGGCGATCGCGTACTCAGCGGTAGCCATTCCTGACTCGGAACCAGTTAGTCGGCGCAGCCGGTAGACGAGGCGGTGGCCCGGGCGGCCACCCAATACGTGTGGTGATGACATGTCTTCCTCCGTGTAATCCAGGTGGAGCGGTTCCGGCAACCGGACCAGTCCCTGTTCGACTGGGCGCGGGTGCGCCCTGCTCAGACTCTGCCCGAACGGGTTCAGGGATGGATCGGCATCGGCCGTTAAGTGGATAAGTCTCTGCGGCCCTCCCTGCCGTCATCGCCACTGTGGCACCACAGCAATGACCACCGGCAGCACCCCCAGACAGATGAAGGCCGGCAGATAGCAGAGCCCCAACGGCATCACCAGCCGGACACCCAACACCGCTGCCCGACGTTCCGCCTCGCTGTTTCTTCGTCGACGAAGTTGCGACGCGCACGCATGCACAATTCCCGCTGATGACGCACCGGTTAGTGCCGCGAACCGCAGCGCGCCATCGAATTCCCGGAGAATACCGGCCGTTCGGATGTCGGCACGTGAGATAGCCCAGTCCCACGCGGCCTCCCAGTCCGAGCCGAGGGCTAGAGCCCCTGCGACCCCGTCCAAGCCACGCGCCAACGACGGCGGGCAAGAGTCAGCAAGCACCGTCAGAGCATCCACCACCGGAGCTCCTGCCTCGAGGATGGCGCCCAGCAGATCAATCATCAGGGCCGTATCGACAACACCACCGTCCCGCTGGGCTGGTCGAGAAGTGGCCCTTAACCGTCCGCAACGAGAAACCGTGTCCGCCCCAGAGCTACCGGTAACTTCCTTGCGCCGAACCACAGGCACTGGCTGCCTCGCTCCTGACAGCAGGACATAGGCTCCACTCATCAGCAGGAAGACCATCAGGCCGGTCATCGATTCACCAGCCCTGTGTCGCCGAACGAACCAGCTGGCTGGACCAGAACCGTCCAAGAGCTATCAGGGAGACTCCCGCGCCGAGCAGCACCAGGCCAGGCAGCGACCCAAGCAGGATAGCGAGCGGCTCGGCTCCCGTGAGATAGCCCAGCCCCAATCCGACGGCAGGGAGCCAGCCGAGGAGCCGGGCGGTAGCAGTTGGGCCAGCCAACGCTGTTGCGCGCGCCCCTGCAGAGTCGAGGGAGCTTTCAAGCTGGGCCGCGTACCGGCTCAATACCTCCGCCAGTGGTGCGCCGCTGCGTTCAGAGATCTCCAGGCAAACAGCGAGATCCCGCCACAAGCCAGCGCAATCGGCCGGCGGAGTTCTGGCTCGGCCAGGACGCCAGCGATCCCGTCTTGACGAATCGGCCGCGGCGCGGCGGAGCACCTCTGAGACACCGACGCCGAGGGCAGCGGCCTGCTGTGCGGCCCAAAGCACTGGCACTGCATGCTGCTCAAACCCAGCTCTGGTTCCAGCCGGGCGGCCCTTGTGATCCGCTGCGTAGACCAGGGCAATATCGTGCCACAGCTGGTGCGGGGACCGGCCTGCGTTCAGTAACACAGTCAGCTGGTGGACGAACAGCGGCAGCTCCGAGGGGTCGACAGTGGCGGGGCCGGCACGGAACTTCAGGACGCCAGCGATCCCGTCTTGACGAATCGGCCGCGGCGCGGCGGAGCACCTCTGAGACACCGACGCCGAGGGCAGCGGCCTGCTGTGCGGCCCAAAGCACTGGCACTGCATGCTGCTCAAACCCAGCTCTGGTTCCAGCCGGGCGGCCCTTGTGATCCGCTGCGTAGACCAGGGCAATATCGTGCCACAGCTGGTGCGGGGACCGGCCTGCGTTCAGTAACACAGTCAGCTGGTGGACGAACAGCG
>NZ_KI914722.1:0-4694 GCF_000520515.1 Arthrobacter sp. H20 | reverse complement strand
GAACTTCAGCCATGCGAGCCGTTGCGCTGGGCGGGAAGGCACTGCGTCCGGACGCCGCTCGTTACTCCGACCGTGGGGAAGGGCAAGGACAAGGAAAGCAGCAATCATCAGGCCACCAATGGCAAGGCCGGTCATTGGTGGCATCCGAGCGCGAGCAGTTCCTGGAGTCGAACCCAGCCGGCTGCGTGCTCGGCTGTATCCTCGCACCGGACCAGGGCTGGACGCACTCTCAGTTGGCTAGCACTATCCAGTTCTACCAAACCGATCACCGCCACCCGTCTGCCGTTCCCTGCGCGCACCAGGTGCACCACCACGTCGAGCGCGCTGGCCGCCTGCAATGTGATGGCCTCCCGGCCCAGCCCGGCCAACGAGCCCAACGCCATCAGCCGGGCGGGCACGGTTTCGGCAGCGTTGGCGTGGATTGTGCCACCAGCGCCCGCATGCCCGGTGTTCATCGCGGTCAGGAGCTCGCGCACCTCAGCCCCGCGGCATTCACCCACGATCAAACGGTCTGGACGCATCCGCAATGCCTGCCGGACCAGCTCGGCCAGGTCGACGGCACCGGCCCCCTCCGTGTTGCCGTGGCGGCTTTGCAGGGAAACTGCATGGGGATGGCGGGGGTTCAGTTCAGCCGAATCTTCAACAGTTACGAGGCGTTCGGTGGGTGAGCTCAGCGCCAATAGTGTGGACAGGAGTGTGGTCTTGCCGGTCCCGGTGGCGCCGCTGACCAGGAAATTGAGCCGCTGGTCCACGACCGCCCGCAACACCTCGGCCATCACCGGGTCGAGTGTTCCGGACCGAACCAACTCCCCCAGGGTGAACTCACGGGGACGCTGCACGCGGATAGACAGCAGAGTGCCCCGGTTGGACACCGGTGCCAGAACAGCGTGGACACGGAATGCGGCGAGACGAACGTCGACGCACGGGTTGCCGTCGTCGAGTCGTCGTCCGCCCGCCGAGATGAGCCGGGTCGCCAGAGCCCGTACCTCGGCATCAGTGCTGAAACGCTGGGCTATTCGCCGCAGCCCGTCAGTGCCGTCCACCCACACCTCATCTGGGCCGTTTACCAGGATGTCGGTGACGGCAGGATCGGCGAGGAGGTGTTGCAGCGGTCCCAGACCCTGCAGTTCGGCCTGGACCCGATCGACTGTTCGGAGGGTGCCTGCGGATCCGAGCAGTTTACCGGTGGATTGGACCGCAGCTGCGAGCCTGGCAGCGGTTAGTGGCAGCTGATCTGCCAAAACTGCTTGACGTACGTCGCTGACCATAGTGGTTGCGGCGTCGTCGTGCGATCCCGTGGGACGACGCACGCGGGGTAGTTCGCTCATGGTCTGGCTTTCCCGGTGCTGCGCGGCACAGTGGCTAGCGCTTGAGTGGTGAGCCGCTGAACCGCGCGGTGCGAGCCAAGGTCCAAGAGCCGCCCCTGCCGCTCGGCGTGCCGCACTCCGCGCAGCTGAGGAAGGTAGCCAACCAGTGGGCGGCCCACCATCTCGGCGACCCGGTGCGGGTCAAGGCCCGGGCCGAGTGGACCTCGCACTATCACTGAGGTGGGGAGGAATTGAGTCTGCTGCACGAGCGAGCGAGCGGCGGTAATAGGTCGCAGACGGCCGGGTACCAGCACCATCACCTCGTCGCAGATCGGGAGCAGGGGGCCGCCCCAGGGCCAGCCGCCCGGCAGATCGACAATCGTCAAGGCGTAGAAGTTGCGGACCGCATCCAGCACCGATTGAACAGTTGACGAGGCCAGGATGCTTGACTCACTAGCCGGCGAACCGCCCATTGATAGGACAGCAAACCCCCTGGTCCTGGGGAGAGCTCCGGCGAGCTGGTCTGGATTGAGGGTGCCGTTGACCTCTCCGAGATCCTCCCACCGGACACCATTGCCTGTTTCGAACAGGGCGAGGTCCAGTCCTCCGCCAGCGCAATCGCCATCGATCAGCAGGGTGGATCGACCGGACCGTGCGGCGGCGAGCGCAAGCCAACAGCTCAGCGAACTGGTCCCTGAGCCACCAGAGCACCCCATCACCCCAAGGAGGTGGCCGAGCGGGCCGGTGGCGCGAAGGCTGGCGAACCGTTCCGCCAGCCAATCAGCAGCGGCCGGCAAGATTGCTACCTGAGAGGCGCGCAGGCGGGTTGCGGCTTCCCACACCTCGCCTGACTCGCCAGGGAGGCCGACAAGGATCAGCCCGCCGCCAGCGGGCGCTCGACTCTCCGTGTTGTCGCTGCCAACCAACACCACTGCTGGCTGCAGCTGGAATGCCTCGGGCAGGGTCGCCGTGACCGTCAGCTCGAGCCCCGCCGCCGCCGCGACCCGCGCGGTTTCATCGCGGATCCGTTGCGACTCGGTGACCAGCACGGCGCCAACCCGCCCGGGTGCGGGAAGCCAAGGTTGTCCATCAGTCATGGCTCAAGCGTGCGCTGGGACAGCGCTCGCGCGCTGCGGGGTCGTGCCTATGTGCACAAATGTCCAGCGGCTAGTTCTGTGGAGGGCAGGTGCACAGAACCAGTCTGTGCTTCCGTGGCGTCGCTGGACCGGCGAGAATAGTGTCGCCAATGCGGGAGACAATGTACTCATGTACGTGGTTATGTCAGCCCCTGCCGGGGCAGGTGAGGAGTCACCGAGGGACGCGGTTGCGGTACTCCAGCCGGCTGACCCGTCGGGAACGCCGACGGGTCGCGCCGTCCTCGTCGGACGGGGCGAGCTCCCAGCAGCGGTCAGCCACTTTGAGGCGCAGAAGGTGCGTTGGGTCTGGACTTCCACCCGCGACTGGTACCCGGAGCTCCTGCACCAGCGGGTCAGCATTGAACGGTGCCATGACCTGAGTCTGTGCCGGGACATCCTCCGGCACTCAAGCTTTAGCGCTGACTTGCCCTATGTCGCCGAGCTGCGGGACGGCGCCGGACACCAGGAGCCTCCGCCCCTCCGGCAGCTCCCACCGCTGCCCGCGCAGGCGGGTCAATTCAGTCTCTTCGAAACACCCAGCGCTCCCGCCGGCCCGGGCCCGGGTGAAGTGCTCACCGAATTCCGCCAGCAGCAACTGGCTGTCGCCGGTGGCCGTTATCCCCAACGGCTCGCGCTACTGCTCGCCGCGGAGTCGGCCGGGGCACTGCTGGCAGCGGAGATGGAAGCAGCCGGTATTCCCTGGCGCCGAGACCTTCACGAGGCGCTCCTGGAATCCCAGCTGGGACCCCGCCCCCGCGAAGGGGCGCGCCCACGAGAGCTGGAGCGGATCGCCGGCGAGTTGCGGGTGCACTTGAGCAATCCCAGTTTCAACCCCGATTCGCCACAGGAGCTGCTGCGTGCGCTGCACCGGGCCGGTATAGAGGTAACCAGCACCCGGTCCTGGGAATTGGAGCAGCATCACCATCCGGGGATCGAGCCACTGCTGCGGTACAAGAAGCTATCCAGGCTCCTCACCGCCAATGGTTGGACCTGGCTGGACACCTGGGTGCAGGATGGACGGTTCCGGCCCGAGTACGTAGTGGGTGGCGTGGTGTCAGGACGGTGGGCATCACGGGGCGGCGGTGCACTTCAGATTCCCAAGCAGATCCGCGACGCGGTGAGGCCGGACCCCGGACACCGATTTGTGGTCGCTGACGCGGCCCAGCTGGAGCCACGGGTGCTGGCGGCGCTCGGCCGAGATTCAGCGTTGGCGACGGCGGCCCGCGGGAAGGACCTCTACCAGGGGATCGCCGAGCAAGGCTTTGACGACCGGGCCAAGGCCAAGCTCGCGATGCTGGGCGCCATGTACGGCGCCACTACTGGCGAATCCGGCCGTCTGATGCCACAGCTCGCCCACACCTATCCCCAGGCAATCGGCGTGGTGGAAAGCGCTGCGCGCACCGGCGAGGCCGGAGGCGTGGTCACCAGCTATTTGGGGCGCGGCTGCCCACCAGCCACCGATGCCTGGGTGGCTGCCCAGCAAAGTTCCAGCGCCCAGGAGCAGCGCCGGGCGGACAACCTCGCCCGATCCCGGGGGCGGTTCACCCGCAACTTCGTGGTCCAGGCGACTGCAGCGGAATGGGCACTGTGTTGGCTGGCCGAGCTGCGCCGCCAGTTGCGCGCAGCGGCCGTGCCCGCCCCCGTCGATCTGCTGGTCTTCTTCCTGCATGACGAGGTGATGCTGCATGTGCCCGAGGCCCAGGTTGACGAGGTTTGCCGGCTGGTGTCGGACGCCGCGCACGCAGCCACCCGGCTGATATTCGGCGATATCCCCATCGAGTTTGCAGTCAATGTGATGGTCGTAGATTCTTACGCCGACGCCAAGTAGCCACATCCTTCAGTGGAAAGCTCACGATTTGCTGGAACACGACAATGTCAATATTGACTTCTTGAAATCTATTGCGTTTTTTTGATAAAAGGTCCCATCAGACTCCCCTGAGATATTTTTTCTGTAAATATCCCGGAATATCGGCATCACGGCCGGACACAATGCAGAGGAGCACAATGAGACTACGGGTCGGAATAATCGGCGCAGGCCCCAGCGGACTGGCGCAATTGCGCGCCTTTGAAGCTGCGCGAAAACTCGGTGCGGAAATCCCTGATATCACCTGCTTCGAAAAGCAGGCAGAGTGGGGCGGACAGTGGAATTACAGCTGGCGTACAGGACTCGACGAGAGTGGTGAGCCCGTTCACGGCAGTATGTATCGCTTGGTGTCAAGCGGTGGTAGCAACATTGTCGTTGAGTAGTTTG
>NZ_KI914721.1:25509-66078 GCF_000520515.1 Arthrobacter sp. H20 | reverse complement strand
CCGAAATCCCTAGGCCGCTCAGTCAGGTCGGTATAGCCACCCGTGTTGGCGTTGAGCTGACGCCGAACGTGCAGCGTCGCACTCCCATCGTCATGCCACTCGATGTCGCGACGCTGCAGGCCGAGGCACTCACCTCGGCGCAGCTGACACCATGCCGCGAGCAGCACCGCAATAGCCCATTGCTCAGGCATCGCCGCGTACTCTCGGGCAGCCTGCCGCAGGATCATCATGAGTACGACGAGCACCGGCCTAGTGATGCCGTTGTACTTGGACTTCGGGTTGAGCGGCGCAGGTATCTGATCGAGCCGATCAGTCATCACCTTGATACGGTCTGCGTCGATATCGCGCAGTGGCGTGTTCCCAAACTCCGGGATGAGGTACCCGGTGACCTTACCCGTGTACGAGCGCACGGCGCCGACGGCCCGCTTCTTTCCGCTCCGGTTGGGTTCGCTGCGAATCATTTCCAGCCAGCGCCACGAATACTTCTCGAAGGCCATCGACTGCGCTTTCTTCGCGGCAAGCTCCGCTCGAAGCCGAGCTGCGGTCTCCTCTGGCGGCTCCCACAACCCCCGTGCCATTTTCGACTGCAGTCCGGCAAGCCAGGTGCGGGCATCCGTATTAGTGAGGAACGTGAGCGGCTTGTCCTCGTCAGTTCTAGCGGTGTAGGTCGTACCGTAGGTCCCGGGTAACGGACCTGCCAACGGCCGGAGGGAAGCTTCCGCAGTCTCCCCCAAGCCTCGCGCTTCGCTGGGGTTTGACCTGGAGGGCACGAAGACCCGGAATTCGGGCCTGTGAGCACCTCCGCTCCCATCTCCAAGGTGAGCGCGTGCCCCCAGCGTGCCCCTCTGAATGGATATACCTGTTCATTTGCGTCCTCCTCTGTCGTTTGACTGGAGGCACGAAAAACGCCCCGGACCTGCGAAAATTCGGAGATCCGGGGCTTGATCAGGTATTTGGCTGGAGCCTCAGAAGAGAAGCCTTAGAAGTCCCAGTCGTCGTCCTCGGTGTTCACTGCCTTACCGATGACGTATGACGAACCCGAACCTGAGAAGAAGTCGTGGTTTTCATCAGCATTCGGTGACAGCGCCGACAGGATCGCAGGATTCACATCGGTGACCGACGCCGGGAACATCGCTTCGTAGCCGAGGTTCATCAGCGCCTTGTTGGCGTTGTAGTGCAGGAACTTCTTGACGTCCTCGGCCAGGCCGACGGAGTCATAGAGATCGTGGGTGTACTGAACTTCGTTCTCGTACAGCTCGAATAACAGCTCGAACGTGTAGTCCTTGATCTCCTGCTTCCGCTCAGCAGACTCTTTCTCAAGACCCTTCTGGAACTTGTAGCCGATGTAGTAGCCGTGAACAGCTTCATCCCGGATGATCAGACGGATCAGGTCAGCCGTGTTGGTCAGCTTCGCCCGCGATGACCAGTACATCGGCAGGTAGAAACCTGAGTAGAACAGGAAGCTCTCCAGCAGCGTCGACGCCACCTTCCGCTTCAGCGGATCGTCACCACGGTAGTAGTTCATGACAATCTCAGCCTTTCGCTGCAGATTCTCATTCTCAGTCGACCAACGGAACGCCTCGTCAATCTCCTTGGTGGAAGCCAGCGTGGAGAAGATCGACGAATAGCTCTTGGCGTGCACCGACTCCATGAACGCAATGTTCGTGTACACGGCTTCTTCGTGAGGAGTGATCGCATCAGGAATAAGGCTGACGGCGCCAACAGTGCCCTGGATGGTGTCCAACAGAGTCAGACCGGTGAAAACCCGCATGGTGAGCTGCTGCTCGTCAGGAGTCAGCGTCGCCCACGACTGAACGTCGTTCGACAGCGGCACCTTCTCCGGCAGCCAGAAGTTGTTGACCAGGCGATTCCAGACATCCACGTCTTTGTCGTCCTGGATGCGGTTCCAGTTGATTGCCTCAACGTGGCTAAGCAGCTTGACCTTCTCGGTCATGTCATCCCCTAGATGGTGGGCTAGTTCTTAGTTAAAGCGTACGACGACGGGCGAGGACCTGCCGTCGTACTAAAGCAAATATCAACCGATATCGGTTACAACATGCAGCTGACGCAGCCTTCTACCTCAGTCCCTTCCAGCGCGAGCTGGCGGAGACGGATGTAGTAGATGGTCTTGATGCCTTTTTTCCAGGCGTAGATCTGGGCCCTGTTGATATCGCGCGTGGTGGCGGTGTCCTTGAAGAACAGCGTCAGCGACAAACCCTGGTCCACGTGCTGCGTTGCGGCTGCGTAGGTGTCAATAACCTTCTCGAAGCCAATCTCGTACGCGTCCTGGTAGTACTCGAGGTTCTCGTTCGTCAGGTAGGGAGCCGGGTAGTACACGCGGCCCAGCTTGCCTTCCTTTCGGATCTCGATCTTCGACGCCACCGGGTGGATCGATGAGGTGGAGTTGTTGATGTAGCTGATCGAACCGGTCGGCGGAACAGCCTGCAGGTTCTGGTTGTAGATGCCATGCTCCATCACCGAAGCTTTCAGCGCGCTCCAGTCGTCCTGGGTAGGAATGTGGATGTCCTTGAACAGCTCGGCAACCTTCTCCGTCTGCGGAACCCAAGCCTGGTTGGTGTACTTGTCGAAGAACTCGCCGGAGGCGTACTTGGACTTCTCGAAGCCACCAAAGGTGGTGCCCGTCTGGATCGCCAACAAGTTGGAGGCGCGCACCGCGTGGTAGACCACCGAGTAGAAGTAGATGTTAGTGAAGTCCAGGCCCTCTTCGGAACCGTAGTGGACCCGCTCCCGAGCCAGGTAACCGTGCAGGTTCATCTGGCCCAGGCCGATGGCGTGGCTCTGGTCATTGCCGCGGGCAATGGAGGGCACCGAGGTGATGTTGGACATGTCAGAGACCGCCGAGAGCGACCTGATAGCCGTCTCGATGGTCAGGCCAAAGTCCGGCGAGTCCATGGTCTTCGCGATGTTCAGCGAACCCAGGTTGCACGAAATGTCCTTGCCGGTCTGATCGTAGGACAGATCATCGTGGTATGTGGTGGGCTGCGAGACCTGAAGGATCTCGGAGCACAGGTTCGACATGATGATCTTGCCGTCGATCGGGTTGGCCCGGTTCACCGTGTCCTCAAACATGATGTACGGGTAGCCGGACTCGAACTGTATCTCCGCAAGAGTCTGGAAGAAATCGCGAGCCTTGATCTTGGTCTTCTTGATCCGGGCGTCGTCAACCATCTCGTAGTACTTCTCGGTGACCGACACGTCGGAGAACGGCATGCCGTACACCTTCTCGACGTCGTACGGCGAGAACAGGTACATGTCCTCGTCCTTCTTGGCCAGCTCAAAGGTGATATCAGGGATCACGACGCCGAGCGACAGGGTCTTGATCCGGATCTTCTCGTCAGCGTTCTCGCGCTTGGTGTCGAGGAAACGGTAGATATCCGGGTGGTGCGCGTGCAGGTACACAGCACCTGCACCCTGGCGGGCCCCGAGCTGGTTGGCGTAGGAGAAGCTGTCCTCAAGAAGCTTCATCACGGGGATGACGCCCGACGACTGGTTTTCGATCTGCTTGATCGGCGCGCCGACTTCGCGGATGTTGGTCAACGCGAACGCCACGCCGCCGCCACGCTTGGACAGCTGCAGCGCGGAGTTGATGGACCGGCCAATCGACTCCATGTTGTCTTCGATGCGAAGCAGGAAGCAGGAAACCAGCTCGCCGCGCTGGCGCTTGCCAGCGTTGAGGAAGGTGGGGGTGGCCGGCTGGAAGCGGCCCTCGATGATCTCGTCGACCATCTGGAGTGCAAGCTGCTGGTCACCGCGGGCGAGGTGCAGTGCCACCATGCAGACGCGGTCTTCATAACGCTCAAGGAAACGCTTTCCGTCGAACGTCTTCAGTGTGTAGGACGTGTAGAACTTGAAGGCGCCGAGGAAGGTCTCGAAGCGGAACTTCTTGTTGTACGCGCGCTTGTAGAGGTCGCGGATGAAGTTCATCGAATACTGGTCGAGGGTTTCGCGCTCGTAGTACTCGTTTTTCACGAGGTAGTCGAGCTTCTCCTCGAGGTCGTGAAAGAACACCGTGTTGTTGTTGACGTGCTGCAGGAAGTACTGGTGTGCGGCCTCGCGATCGGCTTCAAACTGGATCTCTCCGTTGGGTCCGTAGAGGTTCAGCATCGCATTGAGCTCGTGGTAGCCCATGCCGTGGTACCGCTCTAGCGCGGGTGCGGTTCCGCCTGCTCTCATTGTCTCTGCAACAGTCATATCCAAAACGCTTCCAATCCTTGGGCTACTCGGTCAACGTCCTCGGACGTTCCCATTAGTTCAAATCTGTATAAAACGGGAACACTGCACTTTGCGGCGATGATGTCCGCCGCCAGGCAGTAGGTTTCCCCGAAGTTTGTGTTTCCGGCGCCGATGACGCCGCGGATCAGCGATCGGTTTTCCTCGTCGTTGAGGAACTTGATCACCTGTTTAGGTACTGCCCCCCGCCCGGAGATTCCCCCGTAGGTGGGGAGAACCAACACGTATGGCTGTAACGCCCTGAGCGTTGGATCCCGTGTCAGCAGCGGCATCCGTGCCGCCTCCATGTCCATTGCTTTCTCCAGTTTCTGCACGAACCGATGAGTGTTATCCGAGGACGAGGAGAAATAGATGAGCCGGGCATTGGTCACTCCGCCCGGCTCACTCGGAGCCGGTGCGTTTGCTGAAGTGTCCACTGCGGTGAGAGTCATGGCCAGTTGGATACTTCCCAACGACGGCACCCTGGCCGCCCGTTCTACGAAGTAACCATTTCCTGTCTGCTCAGGCGACCGAGCTGACCGATACCTGGCTAAGTTCTGCCAGCTCGTTGATCTTGTCCGGACGGAAACCCGACCAGTGATCCTGCTCGGTGATGACTACTGGAGCCTGCATGTAACCCAGTGCACGCACACGCTCCAAAGCGGCCGGATCCTGTGAGATATCCACGCTCTGGTAGGTGATGCCCTTCTTGTCCAAGGCCCGGTACGTGGCATTGCACTGTACGCATGCTGGCTTGGTGTAAACCGTGACGGTCATAGTCCCTCTCCCCTTGTAAGTCTTAGCTTGTTATCGACGCATATTCAGGAATTGGCGAGCGGTGAACGAGGGACTTTCCGGTGGTGTTCCGGGGCGTGTCGCTTGTGTCTGCCTTGCCAGCAGTTCGATATCTAAATACTACATCTAGTGGATACCTCCGGGAGCGACCCCAAGATGATGTATTACAAGTATGTCATTCGTCGGCTGATTCGTCCACAGACAATCCACAATCAGGGCCCCTGAGAATGCGCGGAAAACCGGCAATCTTTCGGTGTCGTCCACACCCCTGTGGAGTACTTGCACACAGGCAAAATACTTCTGTGTCGTAAGTTGTCGGCGTGTCGCTCCTGCGCCGTGGTCTGGAAGCCCTGCCACACAAAAAAACAGCTGTGGTGGGTGCGTCGACCTGCCGCACCCACCACAACTGCCCTTGTTTCGGCAGCGAAAGAGAAACCTTAGCCGGCTGGCCTCTGGGACAAGACCTGGTCCACTCCCATACGTCCATCGCGGAAAGTCATCATTGCGCCTACGAGATACAGGCGCCAGACACGGGCCACTTCCTCGCCCATCATGTCCACCGCCTTGTCCCAGTTGGCGTCGAATCGGTCATGCCAGGCATCGATGGTGCGGACGTAATGCTCGCGCATCGCCTCGACGCCGAGAATCTCGAACCCGGCGTTCTCGATCAGGTTGACCGTGTCGCCGACAGCCCGCATATGCATGTCGGGGGCAATGAAGGATTCGATGAACGGTCCGCCACCCGGATGCTTCCCATGCCGTGACATCTGCTGGATCAGCACCTTGCCGCCGGGCCGCACGTTGCGGAACAGTGTGGAGGTGTAGGTTCCGTAGTTCTCGTCCCCCACATGCTCCCCCATCTCCAGGGAAGCGACAGCATCGTAGGGTCCGTCCCGGACATCGCGGTAGTCCTGCAACCGGATCTCTACCCGGTCCTGCAGTCCGCGCTCCTTGATGCGTGCGTCGATAAACGCCTTCTGCTCCCTGGAGATGGTCACGCCGGTGACCTTCGCGCCAAAGTGCTCGGCGGCGAAGAGGCTCAGTGACCCCCAGCCACAGCCGACGTCAAGGAAACGCTGGCCGGGCATCGTGTCCAGACCGATCTTGCGGCAGACCTGATCCAGCTTGTCCCGCTGGGCATCTTCCAGGGTGTAGTCCGGATCGTCGGAGAGCCAGTAGCCGCACGAGTATGCCATGTTCTCATCGAGGATCAGCTCGTAGAAGCTGTTGGAGAGGTCATAGTGGTGGCTGATCGCCTCCCGATCACGGAGCAGGCTGTGCAAGCGTCCCTTGATTTTCGCCTGCGACGCCGGAGCAGGCAGCGGAGGCCCGAAGACCCCCAGCTCGCGCGCCAGTTTCGTCAACTGCAGCACCAGCGCGGGAGTCAGTCTGGGCATCGACAAACCCCGCGACGCCACAACGGTCCACAGGTGGGTCAGCGCCGCCTCCAATGACCCGGGAACATCAATCTCCCCGGTCACATAGGCCTGGGCCGCACCCAGTTCCCCCGGGCTCCACAGCAGCCGGCGCAGCGCGTTGGCACTGTTGAGCTGCACCTCCGGCTGATCCTTCGGGCCGGCCGTACTTCCGTCCCAGGCGCGCAGGTACACGGGAAGTTCGCCCCCCACAATGGGTTCAAGGATGCGCGAGAGCTTGCCGGCAATATCTTTGTCGATACTGACGGCCTGCATTGTGGATTCTGGGTGGGTCAACTGAATGCTCCTGATGGTTACGGCCGGCGGTCAAAGATTAGCTGCTGGACATCGAGATACCCGGACTGAAAGCCGGCCCTCGAGTAGCACAGGTAGAACTGCCACATCCGCTGAAAGACCTGGTCGAAGCCAAGCGCTGTGACGTCGTCTGTGTGCGCGAGGAACCGTTCTTCCCAGAGGCGCAGGGTCTGCGCGTAGTGGTCGCCCATGGATAGCCGTTCGCGGACCCTGAGGCCGGTGTACCGGTCAGTGATGTCCTCAATCGCCCGCACGGACGGGATGAACCCGCCAGGGAAAATGTACTTGTGGATCCAGGTGTAGGACCGGCGAGTGACCATCATCCGCTCATGCGGCATGGTGATCGCCTGGATGGCGACGCGTCCGTCAGGTGCCAGCAGGCGGTCGATGGTCTGGAAGTACACTCCCCAGTACTCGTACCCGACTGCCTCGATCATCTCCACCGAAACGATCGCGTCATACTCTCCCTCAACCGCCCGGTAGTCCTTCAGCTCGACGGTTACCAGGTGGGTCAGGCCGGCGTCGGCAATCCGCTGCTCAGCCAGTTCCTTCTGCTCGCTCGAGAGGGTCACTGAGAGAACCGTGGCACCGCGGCGCGCGGCCCGGATGGCCAGTTCACCCCAGCCGGTACCAATCTCCAGCACCCGTGTCCCCTTGCCCACGTCGGCCTGGTCAAGTAGGCGGTCGACCTTGCAGCGCTGGGCCTCGGGAAGGTCGTCCCAGCGGGCATCCAATAGTTGCGGCCCGTTGGCGTCGAATAGCGCGCTGGAATAGGACATTGTTTCGTCCAGAAACAGGTTGAACAGATCATTCGAGAGGTCATAGTGCCGGGAGATATTCGACCGGGTGTTGATCTTGGTGTTGCGTTCTTTGCGGGGAGGTTTGGGGAGGTACAGGCCGCGCAGTTTCTGCAGCGGCACCGGCACCAGGTGCGCTGCCTGCGCAGCGAACACCTGCATAACTTCGGTGAGGTCCGACGCCGTCCAGTCCTGCGCCATGTAGGCCTCCCCTAGACCGATCAAACCGTTGTCGCCCAGGCGCGCAAAAAAGTCGGCGGGTCGGTGGATACGCATCTCGGGGCGAAGCCCGCCGCCGGGCGCGCCGAGCACTGTGCCGTCGTCGTACACCACCCGCAGCTGCAGGCGGTTCACAGCAGCGGCGAAGATCTTCTCCGCGAGGGCCGCGGCAACCTTGTTCCTCGGGCCCGACGGAACGTTGGCGATACCGGGCCAATACTCCGGATCAACATCTTCCTCGGAACGGACAAGGGTACTCATCGAACTGCCTCCTGTGATTCATGGTGTGGCCTGGTGCGTACGGGCAACCTACGCATCCAGAGTTTAACTCCCTGCCACCGAATCTGGGCAGCTGCGCGGAGCGGTGCTACAGGAATGGCGGTGATCATGCGAACAACATTTCGGGTGGTAGCCGGGAGACGATGCCCCGCCATCGTTGCAATAAAGGGGGAATGGCCCTCCCGGTGGAGAGTGATAGCGATCCTGAGGCGTTCGTCCGGCTCGGGCACACGCATCTCATATTGTCCTGAAACGTCGTTAAACGGCGACACATAGAACGCCTTGTCGGTCACCGCCCGGCCCGCCTGATCGGGGTCCAGCAGGTAGCAGTGACGCTCGCCGTAGGTGTTATGCACCTCGGCGATCACTGCTGCAAGCGACCCGTCGACGCGGTGGCACCAGAAGAGACTCAGCGGATTGAACACGTGCCCCAGGACGCGTCCGCTGGCGAGCATCGTCACGCGGCCGTCGGCGTCGTTGATGCCCCGGGTGGCCAGGTAGGTGGCGACGTTGGAACGGATGGTGCGAGCAGGGTCGCCCAGGTGATCGGCCGCAGAGAATACGGCGAATGGCCGCAGCGGCCGCGGGAGCTCCGGCAGATCATTCAGGTCCACTAGCCAGCTGTAGCTGCGGTAGGTGAACTCGTTGTGCAACGGCGACCGGCGCACATGCCGGATCGTCGTCGGGTAGAGGGCTGCGGTCATGACGGAGCATCCGCCATCGCGGCGTCGAGTGGCTCAGCGTCCCAGGAACCACCCAAGCGCTCTGCAGCGCGCAGACCAGACAGTGCGCCGTCCTCGTGGAACCCCCAGCCGTGATAGGCCCCAGCGAACGCGATGCGGGAGTCGCCAAGCTCGGCCAAGCGGCGTTGCGCTGCGAGCGACGACGGTGTGTACTGCGGGTGCTCATAGGTCATTGAGCGCAGGACTGCTGCAGGAGCTATCTCGTCCCCCTCGCCCAGACTGACAAGGAAGCGATGGTCGGTGCGCCTCTCCAGCCGTTGCAGCCGGGTAAGGTCATACGTCACCAGGACCCGGTCGGGGCTCGCCTCGCAGGATGGCAACCGATAGTTCCATGAGGACCGCGCGGCATCAGCGCGCGGCAGCACCGATTCGTCGGTATGGAACAGGGTGTGGTTGGTGGTGTACGGCATGTCGCCGAGGACCTGGGTCTCGATCGGCCCGGCGTCGCCAAGCATGGCGAGCGCCTGGTGCGGATGGGTAGCAATCACTACTGCATCGTAGGTTGTTGAGTCACCGTCGACTGTGACGACGACGCCGTCTCCCACCGCGCGTACCTCGCTCACGGGCGAGCCGAGCCGGACGTCGTCGATGTGGTCAAGCACCCGGCGGACGTATTCACCGGAACCGCCCGTAACCGTGCGCCACTGCGGTGAGCCCTTGATGGTCAGCATCCCGTGATGTGACATGAAGGAAAAGAGGTAACGGGCAGGGTAAGCCAGCGCCGTCGCAGGATCGCAGGACCAGACGGCAGAGACCACAGGGGTCATGAAGTGGGAGGTGAAGTATTCGCTGAATTGTCCCTTGCCAAGGAACTCGCCCAGGGTCATGCCGTCGCCGTCGCCGTCGGTGGCTGTGGCCGCCTGGCCGCCAGTCTCCTTGAGCAGCGCCCGTGCGTCGCGCTGAAAGCGGAGCACCTCGATCAGCATTTTGAGGTATTTACCGCGGCGGAGCACTCCCGGCTGCGCAAAGACCCCACGCCGGCCTTTGGCGCCGGCATATTCGAGGCCGCAGCCGTCGCACCGAACTGACATGGTCATGTCCGAGTCCTGGGTGGGCACCCCCAATTCGCCGAAAAGTCGCAGCAGTGTGGGGTAGGTCCTGTCATTGTGGACAATGAAACCGGTATCGACCCCCGAGGTGGTCCCATCGGACATCGGCATCTGGTGGGTGTGGGCGTGGCCGCCGGCGCGGTGGTCTGCCTCATACAGCGTCACTGAATGGTGACGACTCAGCACGTAGGCTGCGGTCAGCCCTGCGACGCCGCTCCCAACGACGGCAATCCGGCGTCGACGTGTTGGCGCGCCAGGGACCGATCCGGTTGTGTCATGCTGATGGTCGGTCATCTGCGCTCCTCCGCGTGAATAGTGTGACGCCGCCGCCAGTCGACTTAACCGGCTCGATTATCACTGCAGGCCTCCTAGAAGGAAAACGCCTGCTGTAAATATAGTTTGGTAAGTGTTCGGAGACGGACGATTCTCGGATTGGTACTGCTGGCTACGCCAAAGGCATCAAGTGCGCTCCAGCTGACGAAAGGATTGCCGGTGGTCAACCCAGTGCATTTGCGCACCCTCCTTGAAGTCATCCGCGTGGGTTCCTTCACCGCTGCCGCGTCACGGCTGGGGTATACGGCGTCTGCGGTATCCCAACAGATGTCGGCCTTGGAGCGCGACACCGGAGCCACACTGTTTGAACGGTCGGCCCGCAGCGCAATACCCACTGAAGCGGCGGTGGTCATGGGACGTCACGCAGCGAAAGTTCTCACCGATATCGACGCGCTGCTGGCCTCCACTGCGCGGGCCGAGGCAGAGTCTACCCAGGAGTTGCGGTTGGGAATCTTCCCGAGCCTGGCGACGTATGCCCTGCCGCGGTTACTCGGCACTCCCGAGTGGCGCCGATTGGGGATCAGCCTCAAAGTCTTTGTGGCGGAGCCCGCCCAGACTATCCAGGGCCTGCGGACTGGCGGTGAACTCGATCTGGCTCTGGTGTTTCAGGTAGGGCAGGGTGGGCTTGCCTGGCCATCATCGGTCAGCCGCCAATGGATCGGCGACGACAATTTCCGGGTAGTACTCCCCGCCGCCTGGGGCATCCGTCCTGGAGCAGCAGTCAGCGCGGATCAGCTATCCGACATGCCATGGATCATGCACCACCCTGGGACCGCTGATGCCACAGTGATTGAGCGTCTGTTTGCCAGCTGCAACCTGCACCCCCGCGTGGTGGCGTTCTGTGACGACTTCAATGCCAGTCTGGCGATGACTGCGTCGGGGCTGGGCGCAGCGCTGGTCCCGGAGTTGGCCATGATTCATGGCCCGTCAGGTGTAGTGGCTCTTGATGTCCCCGAGATTCGTTTGGCCCGCAGCATCTTCGCGCTGCGGATCGGCGACAAGCAGAGCACTAGGGTGCGGCTCTTCATGGACCAGTTGGCAGGGATCCTTAAGGCACAGAGTATTGAGCCGATCCGGCAGTGAGACCGGGCCCACCTAGGACACTGGCGTGTCCAGGTCCGCCCTTACCCGCGCGGCCGCGTTAACCAGGTTGCGCAGCGACTCAACGGTCTCGGTGTAGCCGCGGGTCTTCAACCCACAGTCGGGGTTCACCCAGAGTTGGCGGGCTGGAACGTGCCGGATCGCCTTCTGCACAAGTTCAGCAACCTCGTTCTCGTCGGGGACCCTGGGCGAATGGATGTCATATACCCCTGGGCCAACACCCCGCGCGAAGCCCTGCTCCTGCAGATCGTGGACTACCTCCATCCGCGAGCGGGCAGCCTCGATGGACGTGACGTCGGCATCCAGCCCGTCGATGGCCTCGATGATGGCACCGAATTCGGAGTAGCACAGGTGGGTGTGAATCTGCGTCGATGGGGCTGCCCCCGACGTCGCGAGGCGGAAGGAGCTCACCGACCAGGTCAGGTAGTCCCGCTGCAGTCCATTCCTGAGAGGCAGCAGCTCACGCAGAGCTGGTTCATCGACCTGAATGACGCGGATTCCGGCGCGCTCCAGGTCGCTTACCTCGTCCCGGAGTGCGAGGGCCACCTGGTTGGCTGTCTCCCCCAGCGGCTGATCCTCCCGGACGAACGACCAGGCCAGAATGGTGACGGGACCGGTGAGCATGCCCTTGACCGGTTTCTCAGTGAGGGATTGAGCGTACTTGGACCACTGCACTGTAATGGGCTGCGGGCGACTGACGTCTCCCCAGAGGATCGACGGCCGCGTGCAGCGTGAGCCGTAGGACTGCACCCACCCATTCACTGTCACATCGAACCCGTCGAGGTTCTCTGCGAAGTACTGCACCATGTCGTTGCGCTCCGGCTCGCCGTGCACCAGGACGTCGAACCCCAGATCCTCCTGCAGAGCGATCACCCGCTTGATCTCCTCACGCATCAGCCGCGTGTACTGCTCGGCAGCGAGGTTTCCCCGGTGGAACCGGGCGCGGGTTGATCGCACGTCAGCCGTCTGCGGAAACGACCCGATGGTGGTGGTGGGGAGCAACGGCAGCTGCAGCGCCGTTTTCTGCGCTGCAGCTCGCTCCTGGTAGGAGATACGGCCGAAGTCCGACGGCGTCAGGGCCCTCAGGCGCTCCCTCACCTCCGGCCGGTTCACACCGCTCGCCGCGGCGCGGGCCGCAAGAATCGCCGACGCTTCAGCAATTGCTTCGTCGATCGATCCGGACGGACTGCCGTCCACCAGCCGTGAGAGGGTGAGAACCTCGGCCACCTTCTGGTCGGCGAATGCCAGCCAGGACCGTAGTTCGGGATCGAGCTGTGGCTCGTCCTCGACGTCATGGGGTACATGCTGGAGCGACGTTGAGGTTGCAACGCTCAGTCGCGGGGCCGACCCGCCGAGGGCGGTGAGCGTGCCGGCTGCGACGACCAGGTCGGCTTTCCAAATGTTGTGACCATCCACGACGCCCGCGACGAGGGTGGTGTCTCCCAGCGCGACGAGATCTTCGGAATCAGGCAGTTCCCCTTTGAAGACGTCGAGGTGCAGGGCATCGATGGCAGTGGCCCCGAGAACCGGCAACAGCCGCCCGAGTGACCCGTATTGAGTAGTCACCAGCACCGCTGGTCTTGCCGTCGCCGCTGTGAGGAACCGGTACGCGCGGTCTACGGCAGCTGCCAACTCTTCTTCCGGGACCGCCTGATCCGCTACCAGGGCTGGCTCCTCCAACTGGACCCACTGTGCCCCAGCGGTGGCCAGCTGGCCCAGGAACTGCGCGTAGAGCGGCAACAAATCATCAAGGCGGCTCAGTGGATTGAACCCTGCGGGCGACCCGGCGGCAGCCTTGCTCAACAAAAGGAAGGTAACTGGGCCGATCAGGGTCGGACGAATGGTCAAGCCCACTTCCGCAGCTTCAATGACACGTCTGAGCGTCGAGTCGTTGGCCAGCGTGAACTCCGTCGCTTGATCGATCTCGGGTACCAGGTAGTGGTAATTGGTGTCGAACCACTTGGTCATTTCCAGCGGCTGGCGCAGCGAGTCACCGCGGGCCAGGGTGAAGTAGGCGTCGAGGCTGAGCTGGCCGTCGTCGTCGTACAGGTCCTGGAACCGGGCGGGTACAGCACCGAAAGTTACAGCGGTGTCAAGGACCTGGTCATAGAGGGAAAACGATGCGGGGATCGCTGAGGTGTTCTCCCCCAGGCCCAGCTCGGCGAGGCGGGTATAGCCGTCAAGACGCAGTTGCCTGGTGGTGCTCTCCAGCTCGGCGGCAGTGCTTGTGCCAGCCCAGTAGGACTCGAGCGCCTTTTTCAGTTCCCGGCGGGGGCCAATGCGGGGGTAACCGATGATCGTTGCTGCGGGAAATTCACAGCTCATAATGGAGGTCCTTCGAAAGTGGGGGGATCAGGCGGACTGGCTGAGGCCTGGTGCTGGCGGGCGGCTGAGATCCAGTCGGTCCAGCACATCCAGTGCGGCAGCGTGTTCGTTGAAGGTGTAGATGTGAATGCCTGGGGCGCCGTCGTCCAGTGCCGCATGGGCCAGGTCCACTGTTGCCTGGATGCCGATGCGCCGCCGCTGCGCGTCGTTGCCAGCGTTCATCAGGCGCTCCCTCAACTGCGTGTCGATGTCAATACCAGCGAGTTCGCTGAGACGCTCCAGCCGACGCACGCTGGTAAAGGGGATGACACCGGGAATGATGGGGATATCGACGCCCGCCCGGCGGGCGGTTCGCAGAAGCCTGCTGTAGTGTGTGGGCGCGAAGAAGACCTGGGTGATCGCGAAATCGGCACCAGCCGCCTGCTTGGCAAGTAGCACCTCGATGTCATGCTCAAAGCTTGGGGATTCCGGGTGTCTGGTGGTGTAGGCTGCGACTCCCACCGCCACCTTCCCCGCACACAGGTGAGCTGTCCGAGACCGTTCAACCCGCCGGATCAGCTCCACCAGCTCGCTGGCGAACTGCAGATCCCCCTCGGGAAGCGACCGATCCTGGGGTTGGTCGCCACGCAGCGCAAGGATGCCCCGCACCCCTCGTGAGATGAGCTCGTCGACCAGTTCCGAAAGGTACGCCAGCGAGTTCCCTACACAGGTCAGATGGGCCAGGGGTTTCAGTGTGGTCTCGTCGAGCAGTCGCTCGAGGAGGCCGACGGCGGTATCCCGATTGGACCCGGACGCGCCATAGGTCACTGATACGAAATCGGGGCGGGTGTCCTCCAGCGCCCTGATGGTCTTCCACAGACCGACTTCTGCGCTGGTGGATCGTGGCGGGAAAAGCTCGTAGGACAAGGCCGGGTAGCTCGGCGGGGGCGGATAGGGAACAGACATTTGTGTCCTCGTCGTTAGGTCACCGCGGGGGCTTTGGAGCAACCGGAGTGAATTAAGCAGAAGGAACGCAGGGTTGAGTCGAGGCGTCGTGCGGCCGTGCGAACACGGAACTCCTGCGAACAAATGTCAGGCCCACATGGGGGCACCCACACTCTCCATTGGAGAGTCGCTGACCCGTTACTGAAGTAACTTGAGCGCTACGCTACGCCGTCGGCTACGCGGGATCAAGTGTCGGGTGCGCAATCAGCTCCAATGCTGGGACAATAGCAAGCATGCTGAAAAACCTTTCTGGCGCGCGCCTGCTCACCCGCGTGGGCGGGCTGGTCCGACATGAACGGTTGTTGCTTGCGTTTAAGGCGTCAGTAGCGGCGTCGATCGCCTGGCTGCTGGCCCTTCAGATTCCGGGTGTGGCATCCGAGTACCCCTACTACGCACCGTTGGGCGCCGTCGCCTGCATGTATCCTACGATTGCTGGCTCCGCCCGACAGGGCATCCAGACCCTTGCCGGGCTCGCAATCGGCCTCATGCTCGCCTTCCCCGTCATCTTCCTTGCCGGCCGATCGATCATCTCAGTGTCGCTAGTGGTGGGTCTCGGCGTCCTGGTGGCGGGACTGCCCCGGCTAGGGGCAGGGCGTGATTGGATCCCGATTGCTGCCCTGTTCGTCTTGCTGTTGGGCGGCGACGATCCTGATGGGTACTCATACGGTTATATGGTCCAGATGCTGGTTGGCGTGAGCGTAGGACTGGGAGTGAACATGCTAATTTTCCCGCCCTTGCACCTGAGCGGCGTCGTGAAGGGTCTGGACAGTCTCAGGTCAGCGCTCGCGCTGCAGCTACGGGACATGGCCGCGGCTGTGCGAGAGGAATGGCCGCCACGACACGAAGACTGGGCCGGTCGGCAGAACCAGCTCACTCAGTTCAGCCGGGAGGTCCGCACTGCAGTCCATCTCGCGGACTCGAGCCGTCACGGCAACATTCGCCAGCGGAGGCATAAGCGAGACCTGGGGGTGGATTTTCACTCACTGCATTCAATGGAGCGCATTACCTTCTATGTGGAGGATATGACTGAGCTGCTCGCCAGCGCCATCTGGCACTCACCCGACAATACTCCAATGCCGCAGTCCCTTGGTTTGCCACTTGCTGAAGCGACAGCGCTGGCAGCAGACGCCGTGGAGGCCTGGGATGCGGAGTCGGAACTGCTGCAGGAGGCAGAAGCCGCAGTCGAACGCCTCATGACAGCGGTCAACAGTTCAGGATCAGATGATCGAATCGGGGCGACAGCCTCCCTGGGCATGGGGCTCCGCCGGATCCTGTTGACGGTCCGTGGGGACGCGGCCCGAAAGAACCCTACCCTGCCGGATTCTGAAACGACTGATCAATAATTCCCAGGTCAGCTAGCTGCGCCGACATTCCTGCACCGTCGGGGGCATAGATCCACTCAACGTTGGGAGTGCGCGAGGACGGCTTGGCTTTCGACCGGCCTCCAGCCAGGACCGCCTCGCCCATGGTGAGTTGACGGATGGCGATGGCGCGCACGTTCTGCGGATACTGTTCAGCAAAATCAGCATAGATCTCTTCATCATGCTGACCGTTGTCGCCGATCAGCAGCCATTTGATCTCGGGAAACTCGGCGGCGAGACGTTTCAGTGAGTTGCGTTTGTGCTCCGGGCCGCTGCGGAACCATCGGTCAGGGGTGGGACCCCAATCGGTGAGCAGTTTCGGTCCTGCCGGGTACAGGTTCCTGGAAAGGAACCGGGTAAGCGCAGGTGCAACGTTCCAGGCGCCGGTGGACAGGTAAAGGACTGGAGCGCCGGGGGCCTCCTGGGTAATCCGCTCCAGCAGCACCGCCATGCCCGGGGTAGCCGCGCGCGCATGCTCGTCGAGGACAAAGGTGTTCCAGGCTGCGAGAAAGGGCCGCGGCAGGGCGGTCACCATAACTGTGTCGTCAATATCCGAAACCACACCAAAGGTGATGCCTGACTCAACAATGCGGACTGGCGACTCGGCAAGAATGTCATCGGCCGATCGCAACCTGATGGTATGCCACCCCGGCGCGAGGTGCGCGTCAATCCGCGCGTCGACAATCCCGCCGCGATCGGCGGTCACGTGGTGTGTTTCGCCGTCGACTTCAACAGTGACCTTCGCGTAGCGCACCGGGGCGCTGGTGAAATTGCGCCAGCCACGGATGCCCTCCTTGATGGTCTTCAGCACCTCGCCGCCGCTAATCGGCGCCATCTCTTCCGGATCAGCCAGGACTACGCGGGCGAGGACGCGGATCCAGGAGCCCGAACCATAGCCGGTGTAGGGGATGATCGTTTCCACATGGCCGCGCTTGAGAGCAACGTTGGTCTGGAGGGAATGCCATGCATCGTCGATGCGCAGTCCAAGGTGAGTAGGCTCGTTGACGCCGTCGTTGTCCGGCTCGGGTCGGCTTGGCTGGGTGCTCGATGACATGGCACCAGTCTTTCACGTCGAGGGCTTCGTATCAGTCTCGTACTGGTTCAGTAGTGTAGGGGGATGATTGAGACGTGGTGGAGCCAGGTCCTGGGCGGTTTTGCCCGGGCGACGCCGCCAGACATCACACTTATCGAACTGGCCATCGTGCTGCTTGCCGCTGCGACGCTCTCCCTGCCCAGAGCAAGCTGGCGGTACTTCGGGTTGTTTACCACGGTTGTCCACGAACTGGGGCATGCTTTCGCTGCCCTGATGACGGGTCGGGTCCTCAAGGGGATCACCCTCACGATGGACCATGCGGGGACAACAACAACCAGAGGGCAACCCGGATGGCGTTCCGCCTGGGCGGGTTTCTGGGGGTATCCGGCGCCCGCGGCAGTTGGAGCGGCGCTGGCGTGGTCTGGCGTCAACGGGTGGGGTCCAGCTGCCCTCTCAGCCGGGGCGCTGATCCTGCTGGCCGCGCTCCTTTTCATCCGCAATGGTGGGGGTCTGTTGATCCTGCTGGTGGCAGTGGGAATCTCAGCAGTGTTCGTCCTGGCAGTGCCGGGCCAGTTCACTGGGCATGTGGTGGTGGCGCTCGGCCTCGCGTTACTCGTGGGGTCGGTGCGGGACCTGGGCAAGGTGGTGTCGGTGCACTTGCGGCGTCGTCGGGAGCTGCAGTCGTCGGACGCCTACCTGCTGTACCGCAGCACAGGGATTCCCTCGCCAGTCTGGCTCCTGTTGTTTGCCGTCGTCGTAGCTGGCTCGCTGGTGGCGGCGTGGTCGTCACTGTCCGCTGTGGTGGAAGCGGGACTCGCCTAGCGCTCACTCGCAGGTTCGGCTGCTGCATCATGCTGCGGACACAATATTCGCGCTGGATCTGCAGAGGTCTACATACAGTTGCCGAAAAGGCGCTACCGTGGGTGTGCCACAATGATCGTGGCGTGGGCGCGCTGGGCGCCGTTGGACGAGTTCGGGGGCATCGACGTGGTTCTTCAGCGGATTGGACCTGCGCTCAGTGCTTTTCCCCGTGGTGCACGGCTTCCCGACCCCGCCTGGAATTTCCGCCACCGGCTGATCCTGCTCTTCGCGCTAGTTTCCGCGGGAGCAGTCACTGGCTTCTCACTTTTTCAGCAGACTCCGCTGGTGGAGGCCCTGGTGCAGGGCGCGATTCCCGCTGCTATGGTCCTGGTTGCGTGGAAAGCGCCATTCGGTCGGCGGTTCAGCTCTTCCCTGAGTTCGGCCGCGCTCATGGCGATCGCGGCGATGATCGTCCACATCAGCGGGACAATCGAGGCGCACTTTCTGTTCTTTGTTCTGGTTCCGGTCGTTGCACTGTATGAGGACTGGGCCCCGCTAGCGACGGCTTCGCTGTTGGTGTTGGGACACCATGCGCTGTTCGGCGTGCTTGCCCCAGCGCATGTCTACAACCACGAGGATGCGCTGGATCACCCAATCAAGTGGTCACTCATTCACAGCGCCCTCTTCCTGGTGATGTGCGCCACCAGCATTGTGCATTGGACAATTCATGAGCGGGCGAGACGAGAAGAAATCATCCTTCATGATCGCCTCGCAACCCAGGCCCTCCACGATCCCCTCACGGGCCTGGCCAATCGCACCCTTCTGCATGACCGACTGACGCAGGCGCTCAGCCTCAGCCAGCGCAGCAAAGCGCCAGTGATGGTTATTGCTGTCGATATTGACGGCTTCAAACCTGTCAATGATTCCTACGGTCATGCTGCCGGGGATACGCTCCTCATTGAACTGGCGCGCCGCCTTGAATCGTGTATCAGGGGTGGCGACACCGCGGCACGCAATGGGGGCGATGAGTTCACCCTGCTGCTGCCCGGAACGGCTCTTGACGAGGCACCAGCAATGGCCGAGCGCATCCTGAAAGCAGTGAGTCCGCCGGTTCACCTACTCGGGGTGGAGCTGGAAATCCGCGTCAGCATTGGTATCTCAGTCAGCTCGCCCGGCAGCCACCGGGAAGTGCTGCTTCACGAAGCAGATCAGGCCATGTATTCAGCCAAGCACAACGGCCGTGGTGGATACGTCATCTTTGACACGTCCCTCGCGGCCGGTGCTCTCGGCACGATGGCGGTCCACCCCGACCACGCGCGCGCATGGGCCCAGTACACCCAACACCTTCGCACCGAGATTGCGTCAGCAAAAGATCTGGGAAGGATACCTGAACAGTCCCGCGGCCCGGAAACGGTGCGACGCACCCTTGAATCGATTATCGCTGCAATACATCAACTGCCGCAGGGCCAGCAAACGGCTGGCCTGGTCCTGCCCGAGCGCAACGCCCTCGAGGAATTCGTGTTCCATCACGACTTGGTGCAGCACTGGGCTGACACGCTTCGTGCTGACTCGATTGTCAAAGCTGAGCGTTCGGCCGCGGCAGATCTGTTCTGGCTCGCGTTGCGCCGAACCGCCATCAGAGACGAGTCCGGCACCCCAGCCAATCCAGGCGCCGAAGGCAACAGCTTCCACGTGGACTCCGCGCCAGCCTGAGACTAGTTGGCCGTCACCGTGACGGCCGGCTTGACCGGCGGCTTCGCCGCATTCACCTGCAGACCGATAGTCGCCGTCTGGCCCTTGCGCAGGCTTTTGGTCCAGTCGGAGCCCACACAGGTGACCGACTTCTTCGGGCACCACCGCCTGCGCGAACCCGACACGTAGCCTGACACGGGCGGAATGTGCTGCCATACGATTCGAGTTCCTTCTGCATGAGACCAACAATTCCGGCAATAGCCACTCGTGAGAATACGCTAATAAAGTGCGTAATGACCGGCGTCAACAAGGCATGACGCCGGGACGCAGCCTCGACTGGCAGGGTATCCTTAATGCTGACGAAAGGGGTGGCTCACAGGTGGCAAGGACAAATCGCGACGACGCTCCCGCCGTCGACCTGCATCCGTGGCCATTTGCCGTCAATAACAGGGCCCTACGGATAGTCAAAACGGTTCTGGGAGCCGGGATGATTTTCCTTCTCCTGACCCAGGTATTACCCGGCAACCTGCTGGGCGGAGTGATGAATAACTTCTTTACTCTCCTCCTGCTTTTGTCCTGGGCAGGACCCGCACGGCGAATGATGCGCCGCTACTCCTCCGGGGGCGGGAAGAACCGGTCCGCTGAGGACCCGAAGACCGACGAGGCCTAACGGAAGTGCGCCTCGTATAGTCCGCTCATGAGAGGATCACGGGGTGGCCAACCGACTGATGCTCCTCGACACCGCTTCACTGTACTTCCGGGCGTTCTACGGGCTGCCTGATTCCCTCAGGGCTCCCGACGGCACACCAGTGAATGCCGTGCGTGGCCTGCTCGATATGATCGCGCGCCTGGTGACCGATTATCAGCCCACGCACCTGATCGCTTGCTGGGACGACGACTGGCGACCGGCCTGGCGAGTCAACCTCATCCCGAGTTATAAAGCGCATCGGATGGTCAAGGCGATCGATGGCGGAGTCGACGTCGAAGAGGTGCCCCCGGGCCTGGTTGCCCAGGTACCGATGATTCGTGAGGCGCTGGCCGCCTTCGGCATCACGGTGATCGGAGCCGCCCAGCATGAGGCCGACGACGTCATTGGCAGCCTTGCGGCCCAGGCGGATTCCGCCGTCGACATAGTGACTGGCGATCGCGACCTGTTTCAGCTGATCAACGACGACCGGGACGTTCGGGTGATTTACACCGCTCGTGGCATGAGCCGACTCGAGGTTCTCACTGACGCGACGGTGGTCAGCAAGTACAGCGTTCTACCCGGCCAGTATGCTGATTTCGCTGCTCTGCGAGGGGACAGCTCTGATGGGCTACCGGGAGTCCCTGGGATCGGGGACAAGACTGCCGCCAGCCTGCTGCAGGAATTTGTTGACCTGGACGGTGTTATCGCGGCTGCGAAGGACTCAGCCTCGTCGATGTCTGCCTCGATGCGAGCCCGGATCACCAAAGCAGCCGATTACCTGGCGGTCGCCCCCACAGTGGTCAATGTGGTCAGTGACCTTCACCTCGGTGAGTTCGAAGCCACCCTCCAGCCCCTCAGCGCAGAGCAGCTGGCGCGGATCGATCAGTTCACCTCGGAGTGGAACCTCGGTGGGTCCACTGGGCGGGCACTGAAGGCCCTGGGAAACGGGACAACCACCGGCTGAGGGTCCGGGACCACTAGCGCAATCCACCTCAGTAATTGCCAGATCCCTTCTCTATGGTGAACGACGGCAGTAGGCTTCCGGCATGACTATTGCACGCTTTCCCAGTGTTGTCATCGACTGTCCTGACCCAGAGTCATTCGCCACCTTCTACGGAGAACTGCTCGGTTGGAAGGTGGAAGCTGACGCCGATTGGGCCGATATCCGGCCGGACGACAGCAGTAATTGCATTTCCTTCCAGCAGGTAGCGGACTACCGGCCGCCAAGCTGGCCTGGCCCGGTCAATCCGCAGCAGATGCACTTCGATTTGATGGTTGAAAATCTCGACGACGGCGAGGAGGTGGTGCTCGGTCTCGGCGGGTCACCCGTTGTGCCTGTGCGTTGAGTGAGGTCGCTGGTCTCGAAGGCCAAGCGCTCCTATAACGGTTAGCTCACGTAACCAAGTTGTGCTGTCAGTTACTGCACCGCATTGGTAGTGTCCAACCTATCTACTGACCCCTTACGAAAGCACAGCCTGTGAAGAAGTCCTCGCCCCTTCTTGCCCTGTCCATCTCTGCCCTCCTTCTCACCGGCTGCGTCTCCAACGCCGAGCCCGCGGCGGACGTAACAGATACAGAGTCGACCACCTCGCCCTCCCCAACATCGTCCCCCAGCCCGGCCTCAACCCCTGAGGACTCGCCATCGCCTGCTGAGGCCGCCGACGAGCCGGTTACCGCCAGCCCAGAACCGAGCCCTGAAGTCTCTGAAGTCTCTGAAGAGCCAGCCGCGGAACCGGCTGTGGAGGAGACCAACGTGGCTGAGCCGACGGAGGCGCCAATCACTGAAACCTCAGAGCCCCCGATTCCAGGACTGTCTGGCACCTACGACGACCTGGAACTGGTCTCCACCTGGGACGGGATCCGTGTGGTCCGCCACGTCGGAACTTCCTGGAACATCGTCGGATCCGGTTATGCGCCGGGTACAGAGATCCAGGTGAGTTTTGGCCCTGCCCAGACCGATTCGTCGCTGATCGGGTACCCATCTGTCGCAGCGGACGCCAACGGCAACTACACGTTCCAGATTAGCCTTCCACCAGATCTTGCACCTGGCGACTACGGCATCCTGGCTGTCCCCATTGCTGGGCTGACCCCTGACGAGACGGAAGCCGCCAAACGGTTCGCGCAGATTGAGGTCGTTTCCACCTGGTGACCTACCGTGCGCCTACTGCTCGAGTTTGATCGCTTTGCGGAGGCTCAGCGCTCCCCCGCCCTGCATGACTGCCCGACGGTAGATCTTCTCGCCAAGGTGCAGCAGCGCGACCGCGGCCGCCAAAGCGATCACCAGGGACAGCAGCGGCTCCCACAATGCCACGGGCGAATTCAACACCCTGATAGGCATCGCAACCGATGACACCACTGGGACATAGGAAGCAACCACCAGAAGCTGACCTGAGGCAAACAAACCGACAAAGAGTGCCGCGAAGATCAGGGCCATCACGGGGGTGGAGTTGTGGCTCAGATCCTCAGGCCTGCTCGCCAAAGAGCCGAGGACAGCCCAGATTGCGGCGAGGATCAGGAACCCGAAGAGGAAGAAAACGAGGAACCAGCCGGAGGCCGGGATGATGCTGCCCACCAGGTCAGCGGTCCCCGTGAGGTTGAGGGCAAGTAATGCGGCGCCGCCGTAGAGCGCCAGCTGAACCATCGCCAGGATCGTGTTTCCCAGCACCTTCCCATAGAGGAGTTGGCGGATAGGTATTGCGGTGGCCAGGATCTCCACCACGCGGTTCTGCTTCTCCTCGACTACCGAGTTGGCAATTGCCATACCGAAGATGATCGACGCCATATAGAACAGGAAGCTGAAGACAAACCCGGCAATGGTGGCGAGCAGCTGATTCTCCTCGCTGCCCTCCAGCAGCGACTGCTCCAGGTCGGCTCCGGACAACAGCTGATCAGCCGTCGTTCCAGCGGCGGCCGCATTCTGCTCCAGCACGTAGGCGTTCAACGACTCACCCACCTGAGCGCTGATACCGGCGGGGACCTCACTCTTTCCTGTAAGCTCCCACGAACCGTCAGAACCTTGCAGCTGCGGCAGTATCGGACTGCACAGCCACCGTAAAATCATCGCCCCGGTTCATCATGAAGGCGTTGAACACCACTCCGGCAACAATGAGTACCAGAGTGATGATCGTACTGATGGCATAGCTGCGGTCCTTGGCCTTGATCATGACCTCCCGCAGGGTCACGATCAGCCACGGTGGCTGGGTCCCGCGCTCCGGTAGGGCTGGTGCCGGCGACAGCGCACTTCCGTCTCTGTCCTTGATGGGCGTTTCAGTGCTCACTGGGATACCTCTCGGTAGATTTCGCTCAGGCTGGGCCGGATCCGGCTGAATTCATGAACACTGCCGCGTTTCATCGTTGTGGCAAGCAGGCGCTGCGCGGCGGCGTCGTCGTCAAGTTCCACCACTGCGTCCTGCCCTGCAACGTCAATAACCCGCACCCCGGTTTCCTCTCGAACCCACCCAGCGTCGGGAGCCACTGACAACCGGTGACGGCGGGGCGCCCGTGACCTCAGTTCGTCGCCAGATCCGGACGCCACGAGGCGACCCTCCTGAAGGACTACAAGGTTGTCACACAAGCGGTCTACCAGGTCGAGTTGGTGACTGGAGAAGAGCACTGGAACACCCTCAGCCGTCCGGTCGCGCAGGAGTTCAACCATTGAGTCGACGGCCACTGGGTCCAGGCCTGAAAATGGCTCGTCGAGAATGAGAACAGATGGCCGGTGGAGCAGCGAAGCAGCGATCTGGACGCGCTGCTGATTTCCGAGGGAGAGGGATTCGAGCTTGTCCTTCCCGCGGCCACCGAGTTGGAAACGCTCCAACAGGTCCTGCGCCCGCGACCGTGCATCGTTGGGCGTCATTCGGTGTAGCTGACCGAGGTAGACCAGCTGGTCAAGGATCGGCTGCTTGGGGTACAGGCCGCGTTCCTCCGGCATGTATCCGAAGGTTGACCGGTCATTGGCTGTGATGGGCCGCCCGTTCACCAATACCTCACCGCCGTGCGAGGTGAGCACACCCATGATCATGCGCATGGTGGTGGTCTTCCCGGCACCGTTTGCGCCGACGAACCCGGTCATCTTCCCAGCCGGGATAGTGAAGCTCACGTTGTCGACGGCGGTGTTCTCACCAAACCGCCGGGTGAGATTCTGGACCTGCAGCATTTTGTTGCCTCCTGTATGTCTTCCTGGCGTCAAGCCTAGGCAGAGTTGCCGCGCTGCGGATGAGTCAAAAGGCTGAACCTTCTACTCCCCCGGACTGACGAGTCCGCTCTCGTAGGCGAACACCACTGCCTGCACCCTGTCCCGCACCTGGACCTTCGCCAGAAGGGATGACACATGCGACTTGACAGTTGCCTCGGCGAGGAAAAACTTGGTGGCGAGCTCAGCGTTGCTCAGCCCGGTGGCCATACTGGTGAGGACCTCCTTCTCCCGCTGCGTGAGGGACTCAAGGCGCTTACGCAGCTCGCCGCTCGGTTGAACTCCCTGAGTCGCTTTCCCTTCAGCATCCAAAGACTTCGCGAAGCGCTCGATCACGCGGACAGTGACTTCGGGGGCCAACAACGCATACCCTCCCGCGACCGCATGGACCGCGGCGATCAGGTCATCCGGGTCAGCGTTCTTCAGGAGGAAACCACTGGCGCCGCTGCGGATCGCGTCAAAGAGATAGTCTTCGCGCTCAAAAGTGGTGAGGATGATGACTTTCCCTCGCCGGGCGCCGGCAATCAGTTCGGTCGCCAGAATGCCGTCCATGACCGGCATCTGGACGTCCATGAGAATGACATCGACGTCGTGCTGGTTGGCGAAACTCACAGCCTCCTGGCCGTTGGTGACCTGGCCGACCACTTCTATATCGTCCTCAATGGAAAGCATTGTGGCAAAGCCCGCGCGGACCAACGCCTGGTCGTCGGCAAGCAGAACGCGGATGGAATCCATCAGGTACCCTTCAGAATTAGTGAAGCAGGAATCGGGCGCGCACACGCCAGCCGCCCTCGGAGCGTGGGCCGATCTCGGCGGTTCCCCGGTGCAGCGCAACACGCTCGCGGATACCCCGCAGACCAAACCCTGAGCCGGACTCCGGGGTGGGGCGCGGCATCCCATTGTCCACTGTCTCAAGCTCCACCCAGCGTTGCTCGCCAGCAAGCCCCGTGCGCAGGGTCATGACTGCGGATCCAGCAGTCGAGTGCCGCCGAACATTGGTCAGCGATTCCTGGGCCGTCCGGAAGAGTGACAAAGCCAGCGGCGCTGAAATCTCGGCCAAAGCGCCGGGCACATCTTCCACCCGACCGACGCTCACTGCGAGGCCAAGTTCCCTGTGCTGGCGCGTCAGTTCCTCAAGATCGTCGAGCCCAGGCTCAGGCCGCCGGCGGCCCCCCTCCAGGTCACCGGGGTCGCTGCTCTCGGAGCGGAGCACACCCAGGAGATTGCGCATGTCGGTCACCGCTTGGCGGCTGGCCTGCTCAATTGTGCGCAGCGATTCGACAGCAACATCGGGTCTCTTCTCGATCACCCGTCGGGCAGCACCCGCCTGCACCCCGATCACAGAGACATGGTGCGCGACGACGTCGTGCAGTTCGCGGGCAATGCGGAGGCGTTCCTCGACTACGGCGCGCCGGGCTAACTCATCCGCCTGGTGAGCGATCTGCTCGGACTGCTCAGCCAACTGGGTCCGTTGCAGCGCGTTACGCCAGGAGTTCATACCGGCGAGGATAGCGCCGCCGAAGTACGCGAAGTTCACCAGGAAGTTGTAGATCGCCACTGACGCCAACGGGTCAAGGATTCCGCCGGAGAAATCCACGTTGTCCTCGGCCTGGGCCAGAATGCCGTCGTAGGTGTTGGCCACCGTCAAAGCCAGGATCAGCCAGAGGGTCATTGCCGCCACCACAACTGTGGTTCCGAGCCACAGCATTCGCCTGTCCCGTGCCCACGCAACCGCCGAGTAGAGGGAGGCGAAATACGCGACCTGGTAGGACAGCTGGAGGGAGACAAGCGGCGAGAACAGGCTGAGACCAATGAACAGGGCTGACATCACCGCCATGACCGCCACCGGGAACCTCCGGCGCAGGACCAGCGGGAGAATCAACAGTGCCAACACCGCGTGTTGAACCCAGACCGGGTGATCGTCAGCGGCCACCATCCCGAAACCCCGGGATAGTTCCAGGGCCAAGGCACTGACCAGCAGGAAAACTCCGACACCGCTGACGTCCCTGCGTAGTTCATCCCCGGTCGGGGCGGGGCGCTCCCAGTTGTTGTCGTCGGCGTCGACCGTGTGAAATCTCAGTCGAGCGATGAGGCTCACCGGTCCAACCTTCGGGGAGCAGCGCACACTGAATCCATCATGGGAGCCAGTTTAGTCAGCGGGCCCGCGGTCCGGCTCCCCCGCATGACCTAGGCCGATCGGATGAGGCCCCACCCCCGGATCGAGTCGGGGGGCGCGGTTCGCGTATCCCGTGGCCTGCTCAAAGCCGTAGGCTACCTGCAACAGGTCAACGTCCATGCCGTGCGCCATGGACAGTTGCAGTCCCACCGGCAGACCGCCCGAGCTGAATCCGGCCGGCACCGAAACGGCTGGGATCCCGGTCGCGGAGATGAGGCAGGCGGAGCGCATCCAGTCGAGGTAGGTCTCAAACTCGACCCCCTCCACCGAGGTGGGGTAGCGCAGCGACGCGTCGAAGGGCAGCACCTGCGCCGTGGGGCTGGCGAAGACGTCGAACCTTTCGAAGAAGTCATCGACTTTACCGGCCAGCCGGGTTCTGGCCAGTGCAGCGTCAACCAGGTTGCGGCCGGTCAGCGCTTTGCCCTGTGTCACGTTCCACTGCACTTCGGGTTTGATCACGTCACCGTGCTTCTCAAGCAATGTGCCGTAGGCAAGGAGGAAATCGAATGCCCGGGTGGTATCGAAGACCTGATCGGCGTCACGCAGGTCCGGTGCCGCCTCCTCGATCACCGCGCCCAGATCCACGAAGACCTGCAGCTGGGACTCAAGCACACGGAGTATTTCTTTCTCCACCGGAACGCCCAGCCCAAAATCGGGTGACCAGGCAATCCGTAGCCCAGTGAGATCCCGCTGCAGCGGGTCGCTGAACCGTTTGGTACCAAGCGGAAACGGGTACGGCACCGCCGGATGCGCTCCGGCCACGGCGCTCATGCCCAACGCCACGTCTTCGACATCGCGCGCCATCACTCCCGTCCGCCCTAGCCAGGCCCAGGCGTTGCGGGTGGGTGCCATGGGCAGCACTCCGGCCGACGGCCTGAAGCCAACGATGTTGCAGAACGACGCCGGTATGCGGAGGGACCCGCCCATGTCGCTGCCGTCGCTGAGCGGCTGGATCCGGGAGGCAATCGCCGCCGCCGCTCCCCCGCTGCTTCCGCCGGCGCTCACCGTGGTGTCGTAGGGGTTGGTGGTGGTGCCGAAGACCTCGTTGAAGGTGTGGGACCCGGCAGCGAACTCGGGCACATTGGTTTTACCCGTCGTCACCACTCCGGCAGTCTTGAGCCGATCAATCACCAGGTCGTCAAAGGTCGGCACGTGGTCCTTGAAAATGACCGACCCCTGGGTGGTACGCAGCCCCTTGGTGTTATTCGTGTCCTTGTGCGCCATCGGTAGGCCGTGCAACGGCGGCAGGTCAGCACCCGACGACGTCAGCATGTCGGCATCGGCTGCCAGCTGCTGTGCGCCCTCCCGGTCCTGGGTCACCACCGCGTTGATTGCTCCATTCACCGCATCAATCCGGGCTAAATGCTCATCAAGTGCCTCGCGGGCCGAAACCTCACGCCGCCGGATCGCAGCGGTCAGTGCAGTCGCCGACAGGTCCATGAGACCGCCGGTCATCGCGCAACTTTCGACAGGATGGAGGTCATGGCTGCGCGAACACCCGTGGTGAGGGTTGGTTCCATGTCCGGTGCAAAACCTGGCGAGTGGTTGCCCGGAAGGGGCGTCTCGGCGTCGAGCCGTTCCTGACTGTAGGCGCCGAACATCCAGTACACGGAAGGAACACCAATGGCCGTCGCAAAGAGGCCGAAGTCCTCGCTCCCCATGACTGGCGGCACCTCGTTGACTGAGTCCTTTCCGAGCGTCAGCTGGAACTCCCTGATCAAGGCATCGGTAGTGTCGGGATCGTTATAGCACTGGGGAAAACTGGAGATCTCCTCGATCAACGCGGCAGGGGCTCCGGATGCGTCTGCCTCCGCTTTGATGATGCGGCGGAGGGAATCGAGCACCCGCTCACGCACCTCGGGGTCGAACGTGCGAACGTTGACTGAGAACTCGGCGGTATCGGGGATGATGTTCTCTTTCAAACCCGCATGGAATGTACCGATGGTGACGACCGCCGATTTCATCGGGTGTACCTCACGGGACACAATCGTCTGGATTCGCACCACCATATGGGCGCCGAGCACAATGGGATCGATCGACTGGTCCGGCTGGGAGCCGTGCGCCTGTAGTCCCTGCACAGTGATTTTCCAGGAGTCAGCCATGGCCATCGCCGTCCCACGGCTGATGTTCACCGTACCCGCACGCCCGGGCCACACATGCTGGCCATAAATTACTTCAGGCCTGGGAGCCTTGTCCCAGATGCCGTCCTCGATCATCGCCTTGGCTCCTGCTGCCGTTTCCTCTCCCGGCTGGAAGATGAAGACCACTGTGCCAGCCCAGGTTTCGGTGCCTTCACTGAGCAGCCGGGCGGCGGTGAGGGCGGCAGTGATGTGGGTGTCGTGACCGCAGCCGTGCATCACTGGTACGTCGGTGCCGTCGGCGAGCGTGCCCCGTGCCTGGCTGGCGAACTCCAACCCGGTGTCCTCCTGCATGGGGAGGCCATCAGTATCGGCGCGGAAGCCGACCACTGGGCCCTCCCCGTTGCGCAGCACGCCGACGACGCCGGTCCCGCCGCAGAGGTACGCCTCGATCCCGAGATCGGTAAGCTCCCGCAGGATGAAGTCAGCGGTCTTGGTTTCCTGCATGGACAGTTCAGGGTTGGCGTGCAAGTGCCGGTACAGCTCGTGCATTGCGGTGCGGTGATCTGCGGACAGCTCGAGCGAGGTGGTCTCGGTAGTCATGGGATTCCTATCGTTAAGGTGATGGTGAAGACGGCGGATCAGATTCCGGGGTGTTCCTGGGGTGCGGGGGCGTTGGAGCTCTTGGACCGCAGGAACCAGGCAAGCACAGCGGTCAGCAGCACCACAATGCCGGTGGCCGGCTTGGCGAGGGTTGGCACCGCTGGCACCAGGACAAAAAGGACGACGACGGCGACCACAACGGCGATGATCGTCACCCGGGGCTGCTTCATGGTGACAACGAGCTGCACTAAAACGGCACCGATAATGCTGGGGAAGATGTACAGGCGGGCCACGTCGACGATATCGGTGGGAATGATGCTCACCAGCCAGGTGCCGAGCACCCCCACGAAGAGGACCATCGAGAACACGTGGACCATAGCGGCTCCACAGATAGCCATCAGCGCTGAGAACTCGCCGCGCTTGGTTCCCGCTTTTGCCCCCACGGCGGCCTGGGCCACCAGAGCGGAGGGAAGCAGCTTGTTGGCGATATTGCCGATCATGAACGCCTGATACATGGCTGCCGGACCGAGTACCGGGTAATAGGTGATGGGTTCGACGAACCAGAGCACAAAGAAGGCGGCCGCGACGGCGAAGAAAGCCGTCCAGATCATCCCTGAAGTGATGCCCAGATCGGTGAAGAGAACTAGGTAAATGGGGGCGGAGAGGGAGAATACCAGCGCGATGATCATGGTGATGCGTCCCCAGCGGGAGGTAGTGCGATCAAACTGGTCGACGACGGCGGTCTGTTCAGCAGTGGCTGTGAAGGTCATGGCATGAATCCTTTCGGGTGAGGGATGCTGCTCAGGCCGCTGCGGGAGCGAGGCCGGCGGTGTGGGCGAAGTAGGCGACCGCGAGGCCCACCAGGATGGCAATGCCGAGGCCCCACTCCCGGAGCCAAGCGGCAGAGAGTGCCTTGGCGACGAAGAGGCAGACGCCCATCACCAGGGCAGAGACGATCACGGTGATGATATGTACAGGGGTTTTTCCTAGCTCGGCGATGCCCAGGCTAGGCGAAGGCACCGATTAGTGCTGCGGCCGGAACGATTGCCATCAGCGCCGGGTTGACGTGGCGAAGTTTGGAGTCTCCGCGCTTGAGCAAGGGGGTGAGGGCGAGGGTGGCGATCATCCACATCGCGCCCGACATGCTCATCGCCATGAACGCGACGACGAACACCGCCTGCGTGTAGTCGGGACCACCCAGGGTGGCATCCATCGTGGCTGCGGCGAGGGAGGCCGACGCCGACTCGGTTGCCGCAGAACCGACCAGGCCGATCCGCACCAGCACCGCCGGCGTGCCGAACAGGGTCAGCAGTGCAACGCTGACGAGGACCACCGCTAGCGACGGGCCGATAGCCGCTACTGCGCCGGCCCGGAAGGACGTCTTCAGTTCAGCCTGCGAGATACCCGCGGAGGGTCCCGCTTTTTGGGCTGCACGCATGTAGATCACTGATTGAAGGATGATCGCTCCGAAAACGCCGATGGCCAGGACCCACAGGATGGGAATGTTGGCGATAGCGAGGATGTCGGTGGATCCTCCGGGCATGACTGCGGTTTTCATAGCTGCTCCAGGGGGAATGAGTGACTGGTCATTGAATATGGGTCGGCTTTAGACATGGCGCGGGAGTTCTGTGTGATCGAGTGCGATGAGGGTCTGGGTGAGGGCGGTGACGCCGGTGGCGACATCGGTGAAGTCTGTCCATTCCTCCGGACAGTGGCTTTTCCCGGCTTTGGAGGGGATGAAGATCATCCCCATCGGCGCGAGCGTTGCCATGTGGACGGCGTCGTGAGTGGCGCCGCTCGGGATCGGCATCCACGGGATGCCAAGCGTGTCGGCAACCCGCGCAGCGGTGTCGTGGACGCCGGTGTGCGTCTGCACCACCTCGTTGTCGGTTGACCAGGTGAAGTCCACGTCGACGCCGTGCTGGCGTGCCTGATCCCGGATCTCCTCGGCGAGCCGGCCCTTTGCTCCCGAGAGCCAGTCGGCGTCGACGCTGCGGACTTCACTGGTCATCCTCACCAGCGAGGGCACCACGTTGGGTGACCTGGACTCGGATTCGAGTCGCGTAGTGGTGGCGACGCCGTGGTTGGGCGCACCGCAGCCTTCCCGTCGGACGGCGAGGACCGCCTCAGCGGCAGCAACCATAGCGTCAGCACGGTCGGTCATGGGACGGGTACCTGCGTGGTCCGGTGATCCGGTGAAGACAGCAAGGAGCCGCTGGATGCCTGCGATGCCGGTGACGATGCCGAGAGGCAGTTCACGCTGTTCGAGGGTGGGGCCCTGCTCAATGTGGAGCTCGAGGAACGCATGCAGCGGAATGCTGCGGGCCCAGTGCGAGCCGAGAGTGGCGGCGGGGTCGAGACCGAAGCGTGAGTAGCTCTCCCCCAGGCTGACCCCGCGGTAGTCGGCCCGGTCCAGGTCCCCGGTGCTGAGCTCCCCGGCGGCGGCGCGGCTGCCGAGGCAACTCAGCCCGTAGGGGTTGGATTCTTCCCCGAAGAAGTCGACCACCAGCAGATCGCGGCCGAGGGAGGTGCCGCTCTCCCGGAGCTGCCGTCCGGCTTCGATACCGCCGAGCACGCCGACGATCCCATCGAAGCGGCCGCCCCCGTCGACCGTGTCCGTATGGGAACCGGTGACGAGCGCTGGCGCATTGGGGTTCATCCCGGGGAGGCGTCCAACGATGTTCCCTGCGTCGTCGGTGTGCACCTCCAACCCGGCATCGCTCATGCGCTGCAGGGTCCACTGCCGGGACTCCCGGTACGCCTCGCTGAACACATCGCGCGTCCACCCGGGGCGCGACGCTTCGCGGTAGTCGGAGATCTCGCCGATGCCGGATCCCAGCCGCTCGGCTGCTTCGGTTGTCTGGCTTGGGGTAAGCACGGTGGCCTTCCATTAGGGTCCTAGCACTGGCGCTAAAGCCACATCACGCAATCGTTTGCGTTCGTGGACAAGGTAATAACGGTTGCTTGAATATGGTGTACATCACACTACTGATGCCGCGTTTCGTCAAGGTTTCGGGTGAATTAACTTCTAGTCCACCCATATTTACGCAAACCATTGCGCTCGAAGGGGGTAGCGGCCATAGACTGCGCTAAAGCTTGGGTTCAAGCGATTGGCTGGAGGACGGAGCTTCTAATGGGAAGGATGCAGCGCTATCGCTGAACGCTTGGACTGGGAACGGCAAAAGCCAGTCACACTCGCCACCGTGGCCCGGCACGCCCAGGTGCATGTCTCAACCGTGTCGCGGGCGCTCAGCGAGGATCCCGTGGGGGTGGGGACGGAAACTGTGCGGCGCGTCCGCGAACTGGCCACCATGCTCGGCTATCACCGGGATGTGGGGGCGGCAGCCCTGCGGACGGGCAACTCACGACTCATCGGCGTTCTGGTCCCTCGGCTGACAGACCTCGTCCTTGCCACCATCTACGAAAGCATCGATGCCGCGGCGGGCACCGCCGGCTACACGACAGTCGTTTCGAATACCCTCGATGATCCGCTGCGACGCCGTGCCCGGCTTGATGCGTTGCTGTCGCGCCGGTTGGATGGGGTGATCATTGGCGATTCCCACATCGGTGACACTGCTGCTTTCGAGTTGCAGCAGCGCGGCGTCCCCTATGTATTGGTGATGCGCAAACTCGAGGGTCATTTGTCGGTGACCACTGACGATCAGCTCGGCGGACGGCTTGCCGCCGAGCACCTTCTCTCGTTGGGGCACAGACGCGTGGGAGTGATTGCCGGTGATCTGTTGGCCAGCACCGGCCTGCAGCGCAGCCAGGGCTTCCGCGCCGCCTTCGACGCGGCCGGCTATCCGGTCGAGGACCACTACGTAGTGAACTCCGGCTTCGGTGCGCGAGCAGGCCGGATCGCAGGAGACCAACTCATGAATCTGTCCATCCCACCCTCGGCGATCTTCGCCGTCGACGACCTCACGGCAGTCGGCGCCATGGGCGCGATCCGCGCGGCGGGCAAGCGACTCCGCGAGGACGTCGCGATAGTCGGCTACAACGACGTCGACCTTGCCGCCAACCTCCCTGTGCCCTTGACATCGGTCCGGTCGGCGCTCACCGAGATGGGTCGGCTGAGTTTCGAAGCTCTCCAACGGCGGATCAACGGTGAAGAGGCCGAATCGGTGCTCCTGAAACCGGTGTTGATCCCCCGTGCGACGACGGTGGAGGGATGGGAGTAGGGCACCTGGATCAGCTGTATAGTGCCGCTTGGGGGATGCCAAAATCTTTCCCCGCACCAACGGTGCGGATGCAGCCAGTACTGTCGGAGTGGTCAACGGGCGTTCCTGCCTGCGGCAACCTGACTCCGTCTCAAGGGAATTCCAGTGACATTCATCCCCCGCCCCCGGGTCACGCGAACCATTGCCTCAGCAACTGTTGCAGCTCTGCTCATCGGGTCACTGACAGCGTTGCCGGCTCTTGCAGGACCGCAGCCCGTCGAGCCGGTGGTAGCTGGAGACGTGCTGGTAGCCGAGACTGGCTCCGCCGATCAGCCAGCCGAGCGCTTTATCGTGAAGTTCACCGACCGAGCCCGCAGCAGCGCAGCAGAGCGGGGCAAGGCGTATCAAAACACCGAGCGCAGCCTCGGAATCCCGGTGACGGAGGTCGGCGCCACAGTGGACGGTGCAACAGTGCTGCAAGCGGCAGCTGACCTGACCGAGGAGCAGTCCGACGACGTCGTCGCCGCTTTGGAATCCCGCGCTGATGTTGAGTACGCCGAAGTCGATGTGTTCATGCGACCCACAGCCATCGTCCCGAACGATTCGCTGTATGGGGCCCAGTGGAGCCTCTTCGAACCCGCTGGCGGGATGCGCGTTGACACGGCGTGGCAGTGGTCCACCGGGCAGGGCATCACAGTTGCGGTCATCGACAGTGGAATCACCGCACACAGCGATCTGGCGGGGAACGTTGTTCCCGGCTATGACTTCATCTCCAATCCGGAGATCGCCGGTGACAATGATGGACGCGATCCGGACCCGGCAGATGAGGGCGACTGGTGCAATTCCGATCCGTCCTCCTGGCACGGAACCCATGTGGCTGGGACGATCGGCGCACTTGCCAACAACTCCAAGGGAATTGCCGGGGTTGCATTCAACGCCACGGTTCAGGCGATCCGCGCGTTGGGAGCCTGCGGCGGGTACACCAGTGACGTCGCTGCCGCCACCCTCTGGGCAGCAGGCGGCAGCGTGCCAGGCCTCCCGCCAAACCCCACCCCGGCGAGGGTCATCAACCTTAGCCTTGGCGGCGACGGATCCTGTGGACCAACATTCCAGGCCTCAATCGACTACGCGAACAGCCGAAACGCCGTCGTCGTGGTAGCCGCGGGGAACGACAATTCGCCCGCACAGTCCACCTCACCGGCGAACTGTAAAAACGTCGTCGTGGTCGGAGCCACCGGACGTGAAGGTAGTAAGGCGAATTACTCGAACTACGGTCCGGAGGTCGACGTGAGCGCTCCCGGAGGCGACGCTTCCACTGGACGCTCCGGTGCCATTCTCTCCACTCTGAACGGCGGCAGGTACCTGCCGGGTGCGGAAGACTACGGCTATATGCAGGGAACTTCCATGGCGGCGCCACACGTGTCGGGTGCCGCGGCCCTGATGTTGTCAGCTGATCCGTCGCTCACCCCGGCACAGGTCGAGACTCAGCTCAAGGCGACCGCCCGCCCGTTCCCTGGGGTGTGTTACACCGGGGGTTGCGGAACCGGGCTGGTTGACGCTGCCGCAGCGGTGAAAGCCGTGGCGCCTGCTCTGCCCGACGACGACCCTCAACCATTCAGTGACGTTCCGGCGACTATGCTTTTCCATCGGGAAATGTCGTGGATGGCGGCCAGTGGAATCAGCACTGGCTGGGCCGGCCCCAAGAACACGAAAACCTACCGCCCTCTCACCTCAGTGAACCGCGACGCGATGGCCGCCTTCATGTATCGAATGGCGGGCAGTCCCACGTTCACTCCGCCGGCAAGATCGCCGTTTGCCGATGTATCCACGAGCCAAAAGTTTTACCAGGAGATGGCGTGGCTGGCATCCACCGGGATCAGCACCGGCTGGGCCGGACCCAAGAACACGAAAACCTACCGTGCCCTCGCCCCGGTGAACCGCGACGCGATGGCCGCCTTCATGTACCGGTTCTCCCACGACTACTAGGCAGCTGCCTGGGCCACGACTAGGTCAAGTGCTGCTTGAGTTGCTGCGATCTGCATTGCGCCCTGTTGTGTGTGTACTTCAAGAATTTCCAGCCGGAAACGACTTCCGCTGGACGCTTCCCCTCCTGGTCAATCACCTGCCCAGTGCTCAAGATGCCGAGATCCCTCGGGACAGCCATTGACGTCGGATTCGGATCACCTTGAATAAGCTGCGGTTGGAAAAGTAACTCATTGGCTTCGGCTTTGGCTACACCGGAATTCCACCGATCGCAGAGAGATCCAGGGTGCGAGTTTGGGTACCGGATGGCGCAGTCGAAAATGCCGCGGCTAAGGTCCAGAGCGACACGCTGTGAACGCTCCGCTATTAGCGGCCGCGACACCAGATAGCCGAGAGCCAGACAGATCAGCAGAGCTAAACCAATTCCTTCCCACCATCCGAACCCCGCACTTTCCAACACCTGCGAAACGATCTGCGTCGGTATGACAGCGCCAAATTGGGCCAGATAACCGATCCGCTCCCACTTTCCCAGCGCGGCACGTTCAATATCCCCCATGGAACGAGCATAGCCAGGGTATACATAACGGTTTATCAATGACTCTTCCAGAAAGAAGTAGCCGCATCCCCGGCATCGGATGAATCCAACGAGTCCACCTGCTGTAGGTTGGCCATAAGCCCCCTTGCTGCTCTGCGCGGTCCTCCGACAGTCGGGCTACTGAACAGCAAGGTCTCAGCAATGTCCGCACCCACACGCACCAACCCTCCGACTGGTTTCGCGAGCTTCCTAAACTGGCTGCGCCGAACACGGCCCTTCCCCTACTCGCGGGAGGTTGCTGTCACCGCCATGGCCCTGTTCTATCTGGTGGGCGGCGTGGCGATGCTTCTTGTCCTGGCCTTCCCCCACCCGAGCACATTAAATGATCGCCTCCTAGTCGGACTAGGTGCTCTTCTCATCGTGATCGGTCTATCCGTTTACAAGCTACGGCGCCGGACCCCGCTGGCGGTTCTATCGTGGATGCTGGCTGCGGGCTGATCGACGTCGATCATTTCAAGAGCGTGAACGATCTTCAGAACCACGCGGCAGGAGGCCGGCTGATAGAGGAACTCGAGGTCGCTTTGCAGGCAGTACTGCGATCCGGTGACACTCTGGGGAGAATCGGGGGCGACGAGTTTGGGTCTATCACCCGGTTGTTCAGCGACCGAGGCCGCCGGCATTCTTGAACGTCTCCGGGCAGCAGCCCTGGACTTGAACGCCACGTGTTCGGTCGGGGCTGCGTTGTCTGAGCCTGGCGACAGTGTATCAATGCTTCTTGGCCCCGCGGGTACAGCCCTGTACCAGGCGAAGAACCTCGGGCGTAACCAGGTTGCCTGGGCGGTCGCCTGAACCGGGAGCCCAGTGGGCGTCGCCATCCCCGTCGAATGCCCGCCCGGGACCATATACTTGAAGCATGCTGATCACTCGCCTCACCCGAGGCCTTCGCGCCCGGTCGTCCGCCCTTAAACGGTTCGGACTTGCTCTGTGAGCGGCGGTCTCGTCGCCCTGCTGGACGACGTCGCCGCCCTCGCCCGCATTGCGGCCGCCTCGGTGGACGATGTTGCTGCCGGTGCCGCCAAGGCGGGCGCCAAAGCGGCAGGCGTGGTGATCGACGACGCCGCCGTCACCCCGCAGTACATGTCTGGGGCGGACCCGTCCCGCGAACTGCCGATGATCAAGCGAATCTTCTGGGGCTCGCTCCGGAACAAGCTGCTGATAATTTTGCCAGCGTTGCTGCTCATCAGCGCCTTCATCCCGTGGATTATTCCGTTCATCCTCATGCTGGGCGGCACCTACCTTTGCTATGAGGGTGCCGAGAAGGTCTGGCACAAGCTCCGCGGGCATCACGACGTGGAAAAGGCACCGGCTGTGGACCGGGGGCCCGAGGCCGAGGCCAAAGTTACCAAAGGTGCCATCACCACCGACTTCATCCTGTCCTGCGAGATCATGGTCATTTCGATGAACGAGGTGGCTGATGAATCGATCTGGGTGAGGGCAATCATCCTGATCCTCGTGGCGATTGCAATCACTGTGATTGTGTACGGTGCCGTCGCTCTGATTGTCAAGATGGACGACATTGGCCTGCACCTGACAACCAAAGACTCCGCAACCTCCAAGCGCTTCGGCGAGCTACTCGTCAAAGGGATGCCCTCTGTGCTGGCTGCCATCACCTTCATCGGTACAATCGCCATGCTGTGGGTTGGTGGGCACATCATGCTGCAGGGTGTGTATGACCTTGGCTGGCACGCGCCTTATGACCTGGTCCACCTCCTCGAGGCGCCGTTCGTCGGGATCGCAGTGGTTGGCGGTTTCCTGGCCTGGCTCGTGAACACCCTATGCTCGACAGTCCTGGGACTCGTCTGGGGTCTCCTTGTGATGGCTGTGCTGCACCCACTGCTCAAGGTGTTGCCGTTCGGCAAGAAAGAGGGTGGGCACGAAGAGGGTGATATCCGCGCCGCAATCGCCGGACATCGCCCGGCCAAACGCAATTCCGAGACTGCCTCCTAGGGACGGCTACGACCGCCCGAGGCTCGGGCTCAAGAAAGCACCTCCGGGGGGAACGAATGAGTGCACACCCCGACCCACCAACCGGCCTATCCACCGCCACAAAACCACGGGACTGGGCTCCGCACTACGGTGCTTCCCCGAAGGCGGCCGTGCAGCGCTTCTTCGGAAAATACGCCACGACCTCGGGCCGGGCCAGCCGGAGCGAGTACTGGTGGTGGGTGCTTGTATCGGTTGCGGTGATTAGTGGGTTGCATCTCCTGATGACCGCTGGCGGAGGTATCTCCCCCTCGACCGGCGAGGTCACTGCTGGCCAGCAATAGCAACCGGCTACATACTGTTTGGCCTCTGGATAGCGGCCACTATTGTGCCCAGCATCGCTCTGACCATCAGGCGGCTCCATGATGCGAACGAGAGCGGGTGGCTTCTGCTGGTCATTTGGGTGCCCGTAGCCGGCCCTCCGGTCTTGATCTTCCTGATGCTCCCTGGACCCAACCCTGAAGGTCAACGATTCGACCAGCCGCATCCCCGGCCGGAAAACTAGGCGACAGAAAATCCGCCGATGGAGCGGCCGGTGTTTAGTATCTCAAATTCGACAGGCGTCAGTCTCCCGAGCCGGCGGTTCCGGTGGCAGGTTTTTTCGATTCTGGTCACGATGGCCGTGTGCAGATCGGCTTGAGCGGACTACAGCTGGTCCTTGTACTTCCGTGGCGAAGTGGAAGCTCATGTACCTGCGTGGGATGACCACTGAACAGATCTCCCGCTACTGTCGGGTGCCAGAGAAGCGGATCCGGCGGGTCATTCGGTTTTTCGAGAAGCGCCACCCTGACCTCGCCGGAACACGGCTGGTGCTCAACGATCGCCCCGCTCCCCCGACTGCTGCAGACATGCTGCGATCACCGTCCTCGGCGCTGAACTTCCGACTCCGGTTTCCTCATGAATGGTGTCGTCGTGAAGGTGGCGTGACTGGCTGACGTAGCAGGGCGACGGCGATCAGGAACAGCTGAAGGTATTCCAGTGCAACCTTTCCGAACCTTCCCCCAGGGCTCACGGAAGCCGAGTGTCTATGTTGCCGATGAGAGTATTCGCAGTGTCGTGGTATCGGGCGGATAAACGGAAAACCACCATGTGACTTCCCGCGTTGCCCCGTGTTTACATCCTTATAACGGGGGCGGAAAGCGGGGGAAGGGCCTCCTCGGGCAAAAAGAAATCCGCTAGAACCGGGCTACAAGCCTTTGTTCCAGCGGATCTTTGGTGGAGCTAAGGGGATTCGAACCCCTGACCCCCTGCATGCCATGCAGGTGCGCTACCAGCTGCGCCATAGCCCCAATTCCTTGGTGCCACCCCACCGAACTGGCCGGAGCAACTTATTTAGTTTAGTCAAAAATCCGCCCCCTGCAAAATCGGCCGGATCCCTGCCGGTTTCCGGCGGTGGCTAGCCCTCCAGCGGGGTGGACGGCATCGACGACAGACCCACATTGTGCTCAGTCAATTGCCACATTTGCCGATCGTTGAGACCGCGATCCAACTCCTCCAGAACGGACCAGTGGCAGTTCGAGACACCGGACAGGGATGACCACAGCTCAGGGGGCAACCCCATCAGCACGGCCAGCCCGGCACGAATGGAGCCGCCGTGGCTGGCCACCACCAGTGTCTCACCAGCCCCAAGGGTGGCGACGGCTTCCAGCGTAGCCTCAGCCATCCGACGGCCAACGTCGACTCGACTCTCTCCCCCACCAGCAAGGACCTGCGGGTCGCCACCGTGCCAGGCCGCCTGATCAAGAGGGAACCGGGAGGCGATGTCTGCGAAAGCCAAGCCCTGCCAGTGCCCCGCATACGTTTCACGGATCCGAGAATCCAGCTTGACTGTCAGACCGGTCAGGGACGCCAGCTCAGCCGCGGTATCGGCGGCCCGAGCCAGGTCAGAGGACACCACGCGTGCCGGCGCCAGATGAGCCAGCTCGGCGGCAGCCTCACGAGCCTGCTGCCGTCCCAGTTCATCGAGCGGGATATCTTCCTGGCCCTGGAAAAGGCCACGCGCGTTCCAATCAGTGCGCCCATGCCGCCAGAAGATGATCCTCCGTGCGCCACCTCGTTCGGCGGCGACGAACCTCACTCGGCAGCTGAAGCCGCGTCAGCTGGGGCCGCCGGCGTAGCGTCGAGCTGCAGGTCAATGACCGGGCAATCTCCCCAGAGCCGCTCCAGGGCGTAGAAGACGCGGTCTTCTTCGTGCTGGACGTGAATCACCACATCGAGGTAATCCAGGAGAACCCACCGGCCTTCACTGCGTCCCTCGCGACGCACAGGCTTCAGCCCCTGTTTGGACAGCTCTTCCTCAATGCCGTCCACGATCGAATTGACCTGCCGTTCGCTGGATGCCGAAGCAACCAGGAATACATCGGTTATGGCCAGCCGTTCGCTGACGTCGATAGCCACAATGTCCTGACCGATTTTCTCCGATGCTGCATGTGCAGCCGCTCGGGCAATCGCGATGGACGTTTCGTTAGCGCTCACTTATCTCCTTGTGTGTGGTCAGCCATCATGTTCAATTGAATACACCAGCAATCATCATGATTCCGGTGATCAGCGCCAGGGCGCCCAGACTGACAATCGAATATTGCAAAAATTGCAGGCGCTTGACTCGCGCCAGCCCCGCCGTCATCGCATCGAGCGGCTCC
>NZ_KI914721.1:24397-25409 GCF_000520515.1 Arthrobacter sp. H20 | reverse complement strand
CCCCGCCGTCATCGCATCGAGCGGCTCGAGCCCGTGTGCGGTTCGCGCCCCGATAGGAACTGCCGCCTCGGCCACTGCCGGTTGTGGCGGCGGCGTTGCCCCGGACTTGGGTGCCGCGCGTTGAACTCCGGGAACCCTGATGAACTCTCTGGGCGAAACAATCGAGAGATTGTGCGCGGTAGTTGGGTCGTTGACGCTCGGTTTCCGCTGCTCGTTTGCCTGCGAAAGCTGCTGCATCTTCTGAGCTCTGGTGTTCAGGACAGCCGCACGTTCAGCAAGTGCCTTCTGCTGGGTCAGGATTTCCAGGTCGACGGTGAACGGGTCATCCTCCCGGCTGGCCTCCATGTTGGCAACCTGCTCTTGAGCCTCTCCCACTATGGCTTCCCGCGCGGCTAGCGCCTGCTCCACGCTCATCTGGTTGACCCTCGTAGCCTCGTCCTGATGGAGCGGCTCAACTGGCGGCTGAGCGGCATCCGCGCCCTTCACCGCGGGCTGCGGTGTGGACTCATCTGAGCGACGACGACGGTCCCTGCGACCACCGGCTCGCGCAGCGCCCCGATAGGAACTGCCGCCTCGGCCACTGCCGGTTGTGGCGGCGGCGTTGCCCCGGACTTGGGTGCCGCGCGTTGAACTCCGGGAACCCTGATGAACTCTCTGGGCGAAACAATCGAGAGATTGTGCGCGGTAGTTGGGTCGTTGACGCTCGGTTTCCGCTGCTCGTTTGCCTGCGAAAGCTGCTGCATCTTCTGAGCTCTGGTGTTCAGGACAGCCGCACGTTCAGCAAGTGCCTTCTGCTGGGTCAGGATTTCCAGGTCGACGGTGAACGGGTCATCCTCCCGGCTGGCCTCCATGTTGGCAACCTGCTCTTGAGCCTCTCCCACTATGGCTTCCCGCGCGGCTAGCGCCTGCTCCACGCTCATCTGGTTGACCCTCGTAGCCTCGTCCTGATGGAGCGGCTCAACTGGCGGCTGAGCGGCATCCGCGCCCTTCACCGCGGGCTGCGGTGTGGACT
>NZ_KI914721.1:4923-24297 GCF_000520515.1 Arthrobacter sp. H20 | reverse complement strand
CCAAGCCGGCAACCGGGCAATCCGCCTCGGGAGTTCGCTCGACGCCAACGGGCGGCGGTATTGTCTTATCACTTTGCGCTGTTGCCGCGCCCGCCTGCTGGACACGGCGTTGGCTCCGTGACGGCTCGGGGACAGACCCAGGGCTTGGGAGCTGATCAGCGAGGGCCCGGTAGGCTCTGAGCGCCCCGCGATCCCGTGCGCGGGTCTGGGACACTCTTTCTCCCGGCTGGGTAGACGGCGCATCAACCGGCGCGTCAGCAGCGCGACGACTACTCAGTTCAGTGCGCACCCGCGTGCTGGGTCCTGTTTCCGGTGTCGGACCATCGGCATTCGTCCCGCGGGTATGCCGAAGGGACTTCCGGCTGTGTGCGGATTGGTTGCCGTTACTCATTGCTTTCTCACCCAGTAGTGGATTTCATCTCGTCGTGTAAAGCGTGCTGCCCGCGTGGTCCGGCGGACCCTGATGCATCGCGGTAGAGCCCATGCTTGGCGATGTACTGCACCACCCCGTCAGGCACCAGATACCAGACAGGATCGCTGGCGCCAACCCGTCGTCGACAGTCGGTGGAGGAAATAGCCATCGCTGGTACCTCCAAGAGACTCACGTCCCTCCCCCGACCATCGAGCTCATGACCTGGTCGAGTGACTCCCACAAAATGGGCCAGGGACCAGAGCTCGTCGGCGTTCTTCCACGACAGGATCTGTGCCATCGCATCAGCGCCGGTGATGAAGAACAACTCGGCCTCTGGCCGTGCCGCCCGCAGGTCCCGCAGGGTGTCGATTGTGTACGTGGGACCGGGCCGATCAATATCCACCCTGCTCACTGTGAAACTCGGATTGGACGCCGTCGCGATCACCGTCATTAGATACCGGTGCTCGGCGGCGCTCACCTCGCGTTCAGCCTTTTGCCACGGCTGCCCGGTCGGTACGAAGACCACCTCGTCCAAGTTGAACACTGCTGCCACCTCGCTAGCGGCAACCAAGTGCCCGTGATGGATGGGATCGAAGGTTCCGCCCATGACGCCCAGGCGCCACGGAGCTCTATCCCGGTGTGCTCTGTCAGCTGGATTCACTTCGTACGACTCAGGCCCCTTCCCCATTTGAGGGTCTAGCGGCGCGAAGCGTCGCCGGGATCGTGCTTGTTGGGGTGCTGCTTATGTGGATCAGCGTGTTCCTCTACAGCCTCATGCCTGTTGCCCAGACTCGAGAATGCCAAGGTGATGAGCATCAGGGCCAACAGCGCGCCCATAATGATTATCCCGTAGAGCACGGGATCCATCGGCAGTTCGACGTGTCCCCCGTGTTCCCCGCCAGTCTCGCTTGCGACGAGCGTGGCATTGAGAAGCTGAGAAAGCATAAATTCTCCCCTAGAAATCAAGTAGTGGTCTACCGGTCAGCACCAACCGGTGGATAGGTTCCCTACTATGTTACGCGCTTGGCAGCCCGGTCTTAGGACCTGATCTGGCCGTCACCCTGCAGTATCCATTTGGTGGTGGTCAGTTCCCGCAATCCCATGGGACCGCGTGCGTGCATTTTCTGCGTCGAGATCCCCACCTCGGCTCCCAGCCCGAGTTCAGCACCATCAGTGAAACGGGTTGAGGCGTTTACGATCACCGCTGCCGAGTCAATACTGGCAATGAACTGCTCAGCGTTGCCCAGATCGTTGGTGATGATCGCTTCCGTGTGGCCGGTGGTCCACTCACGAATATGGTCAACAGCCTGGTCCAGCGAATCGACGGTCGCCACCGCCAGGTCGAGGTCCATGTATTCGCGAGCCCAATCGTCGTCAGTGGCAAGGGAGGCCTTGACGCCGTCGGGGAGGCTGTCGAGGGTCAGCTGGTCTGCGTGAAGCCGCACTCCAGCGCTGGCCAGGGCACGAAGCACGTCTCCAGTTGCGGGCGCGTCGCGATGCAGCAGAAGGGTTTCGACGGTATTGCAAACACTGGGTCGCTGGGTCTTGGCATTGAGGAGGATGTTTACAGCCATCGCGGGATCGGCGCTTTGGTCAACGAAAATGTGCACGTTTCCCTCGCCGGTTTCGATGACTGGCACCATCGAATTGGTCACGACCGTCTGGATCAGGTCCCTACCGCCCCGGGGTATCAGGACGTCGACCCGTCCGCGGGCCTTCATCAGGACGTTGGCACCTTCGCGTCCGAACTCATCGACACTTTGCACTGCGTCGGCAGGCAGACCTGAACTGACCAGTGCTTCCTGAATGATGTCAAGCAACGCTGAATTGGTGTGGGCGGCGGCGCTCCCGCCACGAAGGATTACAGCATTGCCGCTTTTCAGAGCCAGCCCCGCGATGTCGACCGTCACGTTGGGCCGCGCCTCGTAGATGGCTGCGACGACTCCGAGCGGCACATGAATCTGGCGCATCCGAACCCCATTGGGCAGAGTCTGCCCCCGTTCCAGTGAACCCACCGGATCGGGTAGCCCGGCCAGGTTCTGCAGGGCGTCTGCAAGCCCAGCGATTCGTTCTTCGGAGAGACTGAGCCGGTCGAGGAGCGCCGTGGAGGTGCCGTTCGCGTGCCCCGCCTCCACATCGAGCGCGTTGGCGGCGAGGATTCTGGAGCTGTTGGCGATCAGGGCTTCGCCCACAGCGAGGAGAGCCCGGTCTTTCGCCGCCCGGTTAGCGCTTGCCACCTGGCGTGCTGCAACGCGCGAGCGGTCGGCGATTGCGTGCACTGCGGCTGTCACCTTCGCATCGGACGTGGCTGCGCTGCCTGTGTGAGGAGTGCTTTCTGTCTGCTGTTCGGTCACGGATGTCATTGACCCAGTCTAACGAAGCACAACCAGATCGTTCACGTGGACCACTGAACGCTCGTATTCACGCCCCAGTTCCTTCGACAGCTCGCGGGTGGTCCTGCCCAGCATCCTGGGCAGTTCGAAGGAGCTGTAGTTGACCAGCCCGTGGGCGACGACGGCGCCACTCGTGTCCACCATTGCGACCGGGTCGCCGGCTTCGAAGTCCCCCTTGACTGAGACAATTCCGGCGGGCAACAACGATCTCCGCCGCTCCCCAACAGCTTTCACTGCCCCGTCGTCAAGGGTAAGAGTGCCCCGGATATCCGCCAGATGCGCCAGCCACAGGAGCCGGATGGGCTTGCGGCGGCCATTGGTGCTGAACCAGGTGCCGACGTCGTTACCTGCCAGCGCCGCAGCCGCATTATCCGTTGACGTAACCAGCGCAGGAATTCCGGAACTGGCCGCGATAGTTGCGGCTTCCACCTTGGTGACCATGCCTCCAGTGCCCACGCCGGCTTTGCCGGTGCGACCGATTTCGACGCCGTCGAGATCGGCGGGCCCGCGGACCTCGGGGATCCGCTGGGCGCCGTCTTTCGGGGGCCCGTCGTAGAGGGAGTCGACGTCGGAGAGCAGCACCAGAGCATCGGCTTTCACCAAGTGCGCGACAAGTGCCGCGAGACGGTCGTTATCGCCAAACCGGATCTCATGGCTTGCGACTGTGTCGTTCTCGTTGACGATGGGAACCACGCCGAAATTCAGCAGACGTTCCATCGCCCGGTGTGCGTTGGCGTAGTGACCCCGCCGAATCAGGTCCTCTGCGGTGAGCAGCACCTGGCTGACTGTGACTCCGTGCGCACCGAAGGCTGCTGTGTACCTGGCCATCAGCAGGCCCTGGCCCACGCTGGCGGCGGCCTGTTGGGAGGACAACTGATTGGGACGACGGCTCAACCCGAGCGGGGCGAGCCCCGCAGCGATCGCACCACTCGAGACCAGAATGACCTCGGTGCCTTCATTCCGGCGGGCAGCAAGGACGTTGGAGAGCCCCACCAGGGCTTCCTCGGACAGGCCGCCGGAAATGGAGGTGAGCGACGATGAGCCTACCTTGACGACGATCCGCTTCGCTTTCGCGAGGCCGGACCTGGTTTTCAATGGTCGTTTGACAGTCATTGTGCCCCTCAGCGTCCGGTTTCTTCACTATCTATCGCAGGAGTTGCTTCGTCGACCTGCGGTTGGTCAGGATCTGATCCTGGAGCTGTGCGCGTCTTGTAGTTCACCGACTCGGTCCAGATCCCTGCCTTACGCTCAGTCTCAAGGTCGAGCCGTGCCGCGGCGCGGGCGTCCTTACGATCCTGGTAGTCCTCCCGCTTCTCGTCGCGGGTCGGTCGCACGAACTCGGCCAGGCGGATATCGGTGCCACGCGGTGACGCGAGTAGCTCAGCTCCACCCATCATGGTCGGCTCCCAGTCGAAGACGACGCCGTCGTCCTCGCCAATGACCACTGTGTCGCCCGGCTTGGCTCCACTCTTGAAGAGCTGCTCTTCGACACCGAGTTTAGCGAGACGGTCAGCCAGATAGCCCACGGCTTCGTCGTTGTTGAAGTCGGTCTGCTTGACCCAGCGCTCTGGCTTTTCCCCGAGAATCCGGAACAGCGGGAGGAGGTTCTTTTCCTCGTTCCGGATGATGAAGCCACGCGAGTTGACGGCGCGGGGCCGGAGCACTGGCGGAACGATCTTGGGCGGCGCGGCCTTGAGCTCAGCACGGGCAGCGGAAACGATCTCACCCATCGCGAAGCCGAGTTGCCGGAGGCCCTCATGGCTGGAGGCCGACACTTCAAACACTCGGTAGCCGCGCTCCTCCAGTTCGGGCCGCACGAAGGACGCCATGTCTTTGCCGTCGGGTACGTCCACCTTGTTCAGGGCGATCAGTTTGGGGCGCTGGTTCAGCGGGACGACGTCGCCGTCGGGGCCAGCAAAGCTCATATCTACCGCGTACTTTTCCAGCTCCCGTTCGATGATGTCCAGGTCGTGCAGGGGGTTCCGCTCGGACTCCAATGTGGCGCAGTCCAGGACATGCACCAGCGCGGCGCAGCGCTCAACGTGGCGCAGGAAGTTGTGGCCGAGGCCCTTGCCTTCGCTGGCGCCTTCGATGAGCCCCGGCACATCGGCAATGGTGTATCGGACGTCGCCCGACTCGACGACACCGAGGTTGGGTACCAGGGTGGTGAACGGGTAATCGGCAATCTTGGGGCGCGCAGCTGACATTGCGGCGACGAGGCTGGATTTGCCAGCGGACGGGAAGCCGACCAGCGCAATGTCTGCGATCGACTTCAGCTCCAGGACGATGTCCCGGGCGTCACCAGGAATACCCAGGAGTGCGAACCCGGGTGCCTTACGTTTCTGGGAGGATAGTGAGGAGTTCCCGAGCCCGCCCTGGCCACCCGAGGCGGCGATGAACTCGGCGCCTTCACCGACGAGGTCAGCGAGTACTTCGCCGTCCCTGGTTTTGATTACTGTGCCGTCAGGCATTGGCAGGATCAAGGTTTCACCCTGCTTGCCGCCGCGCCAGTCGCCCATGCCGTTGCCGCCATTGGTGGCGTGGCGGTGAGGTGCATGGTGGTAGTCAAGGAGGGTGGTGGTCTGCGAGTCCACACGGAGGATAACGCTGCCGCCGTCGCCACCGTTACCGCCGTCGGGCCCACCCAACGGCTTGAACTTTTCACGCTTGACGGAAACGCAGCCATGACCGCCGGTACCGCCCGACACATGCAGAACCACCCGGTCAACGAAGCTTGCCACGTTGATCTCCTCCGTAAATTGTGAATTGATGCCGAGTCTATCCCGGCTTAAAAAGAAAGTGGGGCGAGCCGGATCGGCTCACCCCACTTCACTGCCAATGCTTGGTGCGCAGGTACTACTCTGCGACTGCGCCGACGATGTTGACTACGCGTCGTCCACGGCGGCTACCGAACTCAACCGAGCCGGCCTCGAGTGCAAACAGCGTGTCGTCTCCGCCGCGGCCAACTCCAGCGCCGGGGTGGAAGTGGGTGCCACGCTGGCGGACAATGATTTCGCCGGCCTTGACAACCTGTCCACCGAACCGCTTGACGCCAAGGTACTGGGCGTTTGAATCGCGACCGTTGCGAGTGGAACTCGCACCCTTCTTATGTGCCATTTGCTTTGCCTACCTTTTGATAAAGAACTAAGGGGTTACTTGATGCCTGTGATCTTGACGCGGGTCAGTTCCGAACGGTGACCCTGGCGCTTCTTGTAGCCGGTCTTGTTCTTGAACTTCTGGATGACAATCTTCGGTCCACGAAGATTCTCAATGATCTCGGCAGTCACTGCGACCTTTGCCAGGTCGTTTGCTGCTGAGGTTACCTTGTCGCCGTCGACCAGAAGGAGGGCTGGCAGCTGAAAGCTGCTGCCGGCCTTACCGGTGACGCGGTCAAGGGTTACGAGGTCTCCCACGGAAACCTTTTCTTGGCGGCCGCCTGCGCGGACAATCGCGTACACCACTTGGAAACTCACTTCTCTCGACAACTCTGCTTGGAAAACTACTGTGTGCGTACCTACACTGGCAAACCATACTGACTGGTCCTGCCGCTGACGCTGTGCATCGACGCCCCGGATAACCGGTTAGAAGGCGAACGCACCGAAGATCAAGATTACGTCAGTTCGGCGGTTTCCTGCAAATCACCCTGGGGGTGGGCGCGTCGCGGGCTGCGGTAGGACCGCTACGGGGCTGCTCCCACGTGGACAACCTCAGGGAGGATCTCAACGCGGGAGCAGTCAGCGACTACAGCTCGGATGCGGGAACGCCGACGCCGAGGATCATTGGTTCGTCCTTGGCAGGCGCTGATGCCGGTGCCCTGCGGGGTGCTACCGGGACAGTTGCGACAAACTGCGCCGCAGGCGCCCCCACAGCGTCCTGATGGTCCGGCCCTTTCCGTTCGATGGCTGAGGTCGCGGCAGTCCCCTGGGGACTGCCCGCGGCCCTTCGCCGGTTCCGCCGGGGGCTTCGGGGTGCTGGCTCCGGTGAGCTGGGTGATTCGACTGTCGAATCGGCCGTCGGCGGCTTCTGGTCGAACGCCTGGGTAAGGCTGTCGAGAGTGAGCCGGCGCGCTTCCTGCACCTCGGCATCGCTGCTTTCAGCACGTGGCAGGCTCACCGTCTCCCCGTTGATCGTCAGCACTACCCCGGTGGCTGCGTCCGCTGCCGGGTGTCCCTCAGCTTCGTGGGCGGCATGGGTTGCCGCAGCGATGCTGGCGAGCGCCACGCGGGCCGCCTCAGCCCGCGCCTGCCGCTCGGCGTCGCCCTGAGGAGCTTCGGGTGCCTGCTGTTCCTCATCGGCCGGTGAGCCGGACCGGCCGCGATTGCGTTTGCGTTCGCTCCGGGAGACCTTCTCCTGACGCAAATGCTGCTGGTGGTTATCGGGTGCGACAGCGTGCCGCTTATGTTCCACCGGCTCGTCATGCGTGACAACTCCACGCCCGGCGCAGTGCTCGCAGTTCTCGCCGAAGACCTCCAGGAGCCCGGTGCCCATCCGCTTACGCGTCATCTGCACCAGGCCCAGTGACGTAACTTCGGCAACCTGGTGCTTGGTGCGGTCGCGCCCGAGGCACTCGACCATCCGACGCAGTACCAGGTCCCGGTTGGCTTCGAGGACCATGTCGATGAAGTCGATGACAATGATGCCGCCAATATCGCGCAGGCGCAGCTGGCGCACTACTTCCTCGGCGGCTTCCAGGTTGTTCTTGGTGACCGTCTCTTCAAGATTTCCGCCACTACCGGTGAACTTGCCGGTGTTGACATCCACCACTGTCATGGCCTCGGTGCGGTCGATCACCAGCGATCCGCCGGACGGCAGGAAGACCTTCCGGTCGAGGGCCTTCTGAATCTGCTCGTCGATCCGGCTGGCGAGGAAAATGTCCTCGTTCCCGGCCCACTTCTCCAGTCGTCCGACCAGGTCGGGAGCCACATACATTACGTAGGCCTCGATAGTGTCCCACGCTTCATCACCGGACACGACGAGCTTGGAGAAGTCTTCGTTGAAGACATCGCGGACCACCTTGATGGTTAGATCCGGCTCCCCGTACAGCAACTCAGGGGCAAGCGATTTGGTGGACCCAGACTTGGCCTCGATCGTCTCCCACTGGGACCGCAGCCTGTTGATGTCATGGGTCAGCTCTTCTTCGCTGGCGCCCTCGGCCGCCGTGCGGACGATCACGCCTGCGTTTTCGGGGAGGCGGTCCTTGAGGATCCGCTTGAGCCGGTTGCGCTCCACATCGGGCAGCTTGCGGGAGATCCCGGTCATTGAACCGCCGGGCACGTACACCAGGTAACGGCCGGGCAGGGAGATCTGGCTGGTGAGGCGTGCGCCCTTGTGGCCAACCGGGTCCTTGGTGACCTGCACCAGGACAGTGTCGCCGGACTTCAGGGCCAACTCGATGCGCCGAGGCTGCCCATCGAGGCGTGACGCGTCCCAGTTCACTTCACCGGCGTAGAGGACGGCGTTGCGACCCCGGCCAATGTCAATGAACGCGGCCTCCATACTCGGCAGCACGTTCTGGACCTTGCCCAGGTACACGTTGCCGATCAGTGAATCCTGCTGGGTCTTTGAGACGAAGTGTTCTGCGAGCAACCCGTCTTCCAGGACGGCGATCTGAATCCTGTCGTCGCGCTGGCGGACAATCATCTGCCGGTCCACCGATTCACGGCGTGCCAGGAACTCCGCTTCAGTGATGACCTGGCGACGACGCCCGGTGTCCCGCGACTCGCGGCGGCGCTGCTTCTTGGCCTCCAACCGGGTGGAGCCCTTGACGCTGGTGACCTTATCTGACGGCGCAGCCTCCTGCGCCTGTCGTGGCGCGCGCACCCGGGTCACCGTGTTGGGGGGATCGTCATCCTGGCCGCCGGTCAGCTCGAGGTCCTGGTCCCCACGGCGACGCCTGCGACGGCGGCGCGATGTCACACCGTCGTCGTCTCCGTCCGAGCCTGCCTCTTCAGCAGGAGAGTTGTCATCAGCTGTGGTGCCCTGGTCACCGCGGCCCTTGCCCCGGCTGCGACGGTTGCGACGGCGGCGGCGTCCGCCGGACTCGGCGTCACCGTCGTCGTCGTCCTCGGTATCAGGGGACGCTGTGACGCTGGCGTTCCTGACCGGGGCCGTCGCGGCGAGGTCGGGTGCGTGAAACAGGGACGCGGGGATGGCGAACGGGTCGGTGCTCACGGGCTCGGGAGCTGCCGGGGCGGACTCCCGACCGGCCTCTGCGGTTGCTCCCACAGCCTCCTCGGGCCCGGCCGGTGCTGACGGTACCTGCTCCTCCGGAGCCGGAACCTGCTTCTGCGCGGCGGTTGACCGACGACGGGTGGTCTTTTTCACCGGCTCCGGGACCGAATCGGTCGGTGGAACGTCCTTCACCTCTCCCGCGGTCGCAGCTGAAGTGTCTGCGGTTGGGGTGTCTGCGGTTGGGGTGTCTGCGTCGGGGACCCCACTCGGGCTGCTCGCCTTGCGGGTGGGACGGCGGCGGGCTGGAGCCTTCGCTGGCTCCGCTGCGCCCGGTTCAGCCGCCGCGGTGGCAGGCTCCACCTCTGATGGGGGCATCGCTGGCGGATCAGGGAGCACGATGTCGCTGGTAGCGGCCTTGCGGCTCCGGGTGGCACGTCGCTTGGGTGCAACAGGTTCCGGGGTGTCGGAGGTTTCCGCATCGGGGGCGGTGAGCTCGGTGGGAGCACCCGACTCCGCGACGTCGGCCGCGGGCTCCGCCTTCTTGCGGCGGGTCCTGGTGGCCTTCTTCACCGGAACGTCGAACTGTTCCCGTGAAGCGGCTGGATTCTCCTCGATCGGATTCAGCTCGGTTGGGTTCTGCTCTGTTGGGTTCTGCTGGGTATCCATATGGTGTTTTACTCCAGCCCCTGCGGCGTCGGCCACATTCCGACGCCCCCGGGGGCAGTATGTCGGTTGTCCGCGGACCTTGGCGCCTCGCGTCTACCGGAAGTCGTCTAAGTGAGCCTCGAGGTCGCACCATCCGTGGGGTGCGGCATCACTCGAAGACCAGTGGCGCTTTTCCCTATCCGTTGCTTTCCCAACGGTTGGCCTGCTCAGCGGATTCTGGGCATCCCATCCGTCAAGATGTTTTCACGATGCACGCAGGAGCGTCGCCGGCAAAGCCGGAAGCCTGTCACTGGACCGGCCGGGGAATGTGGTTCCCCTGCCAGCCAGGTTCATTGTCTCACAGACTGATTCTGACGAGCTGCTTTTCGCGTCCAGCTTTTCCTTACTACCTACAGCTTGGGTAGCTGGCCGGTGACCGTGGAATGCTCTCCCGGGAGAGGCCGGGCCACAGGGACCCTGGTACCCAGTACCTGCTCGACGACGTCCTGAGCCACCTTGCGCGCGGTCAGACCGACCCGCTCAAGCACTTCGTTGCGAGTACCGTGGTCGAGGAACTCGACCGGGAGCCCTACCTCGTTCAGCGCGGTATCCACCCCAACGGCACGCATTTCCTGCCGGATCCGCGATCCCACGCCGCCGGCCCGCACACCGTCCTCGATCACAATCACAATGCGGTGTTCGGCGGCCATCGTGATCACCGAGGTACGCACCGGGAGCACCCACCGCGGATCGATCACCGTTGAGCTGATCCCCTGGGCACCCAACCGGTTGGAGACGTCGAGAGCCAGCTCACCCATCGCTCCGACACTGACAATAAGGACGTCGTTGCTGCTTGACCCGGATGGTCTGCGGGCCAATACCTCAACGCCGTCGTCGAGCCGTTCAATCGCCTGCACCTCGGCGCCGACAGCACCCTTGGAGTAGCGCACAACGCTTGGCGCGTCACCAATCGCTACTGCTTCCCTGAGTTCTTCGCGGAGCCTGGTGGCGTCACGCGGTGCTGCCAGATGCAAGCCTGGGACGATCTGCAGCATGGCCATGTCCCACATGCCGTGGTGGCTGGCGCCGTCCGGCCCTGTGACGCCTGAGCGGTCCAGCACCACGGTGACCCCGGCTTTGTGAAGCGCGACGTCCATCAGGAGTTGGTCAAATCCGCGACCCAGGAACGTGGCGTACAGCGCCACCACCGGGTGCAGCCCGCCGAACGCCATTCCGGCGGCACTGGTGAGAGCATGCTGTTCGGCGATGCCGACGTCGAACACCCGTTCCGGGTACTTCTCGGCGAACTTGTGCAGACCCACGGGGATGAGCATGGCACCGGTGATTCCGACGATGTCCTTGCGCTCATCGGCGATAGCCGCAATCTCGTCGGCGAAGACACTGGTCCACGACTGCGGGCCCGCTGCGCCGACCGGTTGTCCGGTTTCTGGATCAATGACGCCTACTGCGTGGAACTGATCATCTACGTGGGCGCGGGCCGGCGCGTAGCCGTACCCTTTCTCGGTGATCGCATGCACAATCACCGGTCCCTCGTAGTTGCGTGCCTGGTGCAGAGCGTGCTCCACGGCTGCCATGTCGTGGCCATCGATGGGACCGATGTACTTCATCCCCAGGTCTTCGAACAAGCCCTGGGGCGCCCACCAGTCCTTGATTCCCTTCTTGGTGGCGTGCAGGCTCTTGTAGGCGAAGCGCCCCAGCGGCCCGCCGTTCTGCAGGCGCCGCTTGGACCAGTCGAGGGTCCCCTCATACACGCGGTGGGTGCGGACTGTGTCAAGGGTGGGCCGGAGGGAGGCCAGATAATCGGCCACTCCGCCAATGGTCGGTGCGTAGGACCGGCCGTTGTCGTTGACAACTATCACCACGCGGCGTCGTTTGTCGGCAGCGATGTTGTTAATGGCCTCCCATGCCATACCCCCGGTCAGGGCACCATCGCCGACCAGTACCACTGTGTAGCGGTCGCCTTCACCGACAATCACCCGGGCACGAGAGATACCGTCTGCCCAGGACAAGGAGGAGGACGCGTGGGAGCTTTCCACCACGTCATGCTCGGATTCGGCACGTGAGGGATAGCCGGAGAGCCCGCCCTGCTGGCGAAGGGTGCTGAAGTCCTGACGTCCGGTCAGCAGCTTGTGCACATAGGACTGGTGCCCAGTGTCGAAGATCATTGAGTCGCGAGGGGAATCGAAGACGCGGTGCATGCCGAGGGTGAGTTCCACGACCCCAAGGTTTGGGCCGAGATGCCCTCCGGTCCTGGCGACATTAGTGATCAGGAAATCACGAATCTCACCAGTCAGTCGCTCTAACTGGTCGGCGGTCAGCCGGCTGAGGTCCTGAGGGTGGCGGATGGTTTCCAAAAGTCCCATCGGTGCCTCCTTGCGTTTGTCATACCCGCCGGACGTACACCTGCGGGTCTCTAACTCTAACGCGGGTTTGTGAGTTGTCGCAGCACAAAGTGCAGGATGCCACCGTTGCGGTAGTAGTCAGCCTCACCCGGGGTATCGATGCGCAGGACGGCCTCAAAGGTGATCACGTCCCCGCCGTCCTCCGGCTCGGCGCTCACCGTCACGGTCGCCGGCGTGGTGCCCGCATTGAGCGCTGTCACGCCGTGCACAGCAAACGTCTCGGTGCCTTTCAGCCCCAGCGTCGCAGCGCTCATCCCGACCGGGAACTGCAGCGGCAACACTCCCATGCCGATTAGGTTGGAGCGGTGGATCCGCTCGTAGCTCTCCGCGATAACGGCGCGGACACCGAGTAGTGCTGTGCCCTTCGCCGCCCAGTCACGGGACGAACCCGATCCGTATTCTTTTCCGGCCAGAACCACCAGGGGAACACCAGCAGCCTCGTAGTTGACTGCTGCGTCATAGATGTAGGCCTGCGGACCGCCCGTCTGGGTGAAGTCACGGGTGAAGCCGCCCTCGACCCCCTGGAGCAGAGTGTTGCGCAACCGGATATTGGCAAAGGTTCCGCGGATCATCACCTCGTGGTTGCCACGCCGTGACCCGTAGGAGTTGAAGTCCTTGCGGTTCACTCCGTGCTCCAGCAGATACCGTCCCGCGGGGCTGTCCGATTTGAATGAGCCGGCGGGACTGATGTGGTCGGTGGTCACTGAGTCTCCCAGCTTAGCCAGCACGCGGGCGCCCGCGATATCAGTGACTGGGTCCGGCGTCGCCTTCATACCGTCGAAGTATGGGGGTCGCCGGACGTAGGTGGAGTTCTCGCTCCAGGCGAAGGTTGCCCCCACGGGAGTGTCGAGGTCCTTCCAGCGGTGGTCGCCGTCGAACACTCCCTGATACCCCTTCGCGAACATCTCCGAGTCAATTGAGGAGTCGATGGTCTGCTGCACCTCAACCGGGGTGGGCCAGATATCCCGGAGAAAAATGTCGGCGCCCTGCTGGTCCTGCCCCAGTGGATCGGTGTCGAAGTCGAAGTCCATGGTGCCAGCCAGTGCGTAGGCGATGACCAGGGGCGGCGAGGCAAGGTAGTTCATCTTGACGTCGGGGTTGATCCGGCCCTCAAAGTTGCGGTTGCCGGAGAGCACCGCAGCGACCGACAGATCGTTCTCCTGGATCGCCGCAGCGATCTCCTCTTCGAGCGGGCCTGAGTTACCGATGCAGGTGGCGCACCCATACCCCACGATGTAGAAGCCGAGCTTCTCGAGATAGGGAGTCAGCCCCGAGGTGTCGTAATAGTCGGTGACCACCTTGGAGCCGGGAGCAACCGAGGTTTTCACCCAGGGCTTGGAGGTCAGTCCCCTGTCGACTGCGTTGCGGGCCAACAGGGCGGCGGCCAGCATCACCGAGGGGTTGGAGGTGTTGGTGCACGAGGTGATCGACGCGATGGTGACGGTGCCGTGGTCAAGCTCGAAGTGGCGCCCATCGGCCATGGTGACCTGGACCCGATTCGATGGCCAGCCGCCGCCGGTCGGATGCGCCGAGTGCTTCAGCGTTGAGGTCATCGCCGGCACGTCGGATGCGGGGAAGGACTCTTCGAGCGCCTCGTCAAGGGCTGCGTCGTCCACCGAGTTGACGTAGTTGTGGATGTCCTTGCGGAACTGTTCCTTGGCATCGGTCAGCTCGATCCGGTCCTGGGGGCGCTTCGGACCGGCGATCGAGGGGACCACAGTGGACAGGTCCAGTTCGAGGTACTCGGAGAAGCGGATCTCCCGCGAGGGGTCGTGCCAGAGACCCTGCTCCTTGGCATACGCCTCGACCAGGGCGACACTCTCGGTTGACCGGCCGGTCAGGCGCAGGTACTCGAGGGTAACGTCGTCGATCGGAAACATGGCTGCGGTGGACCCAAACTCGGGGCTCATGTTTCCGATGGTGGCGCGGTTAGCGAGGGGCACTGCTGCCACGCCCTCGCCGTAGAACTCAACGAACTTTCCGACCGCACCGTGTTTACGCAGCATCTCCGTGATGGTCAGGACGACGTCGGTGGCGGTGGCGCCGGCCGGAATGGACCCGGCGAGTTTGAAGCCAACGACGCGGGGAATGAGCATCGACACGGGCTGGCCCAGCATCGCAGCCTCAGCTTCGATGCCACCGACACCCCATCCGAGCACACCGAGGCCGTTGACCATCGTGGTGTGCGAGTCGGTGCCAACGCAGGTGTCAGGGTAGGCGCGCAGGACTGTGGCATCACCCGCACCGTCGCCGGTGGACACCTCACGGGTCATCACCGTGCGCGCCAGGTATTCGATATTTACCTGATGGACAATGCCGGTTCCAGGTGGCACCACCTTGAAGTCATCGAAAGCCCCCTGGCCCCACCGCAGGAACTGGTATCGCTCGCCGTTGCGCTGGTACTCGATGTCCATGTTGCGTTCGAGCGCGTCGGGGCTGCCGAATACGTCGATCTGCACCGAATGGTCAATGACCAATTCAGCCGGCGCCAGCGGGTTGACCCGCTGGGGGTCCCCGCCGAGATCCTTGACCGCTTCACGCATGGTGGCCAGGTCCACTATGCACGGGACACCGGTGAAGTCCTGCATGATGACACGTGCTGGAGTGAACTGGATTTCCGTGTCGGGCTGCGCGTCAGCATCCCAGGCAGCCACTGCCCGAACGTGGTCAGCCGTGATGTTGGCCCCATCCTCGGTGCGGAGCAGGTTCTCCAGAAGGATTTTGAGGCTGAACGGAAGACTGTCGGCCCCCGCCACGGCGCTCAGCCGGAAAATCTCGTACTCGGCACCGGCGACAATAAGTACACCTTTGGCACCGAAACTGTCCACGCTGCTCATCATCGGACTCCTCTCGCCTGGACGTTCATCCTACCGGGCTGGCGTTACCCGCCCTGCACCCGGGCGGAGCACCGCGAAGGACTCCATGTGGTGCGTATGCGGGTACAGATCGAACACCCGAAGGGTGTCCAGTTCCCAGCCCGCCTGCTGGAAGTAGCTCACATCGCGGGCAAACGACGCCGGGTCACAGGAAACGTACCCGACGGCCCGCGGTGCTGCGGCGATCACCTCGCTGATCGCCCCCTTGCCGGCGCCGGCGCGCGGCGGATCGAGGACCACGACGTCGAGGTTCGGCTTGCGCTCGCGGAGCACCCTTTCGACCTTGCCCTGGATAATGTCCACCTGGGTCCGGCCGTGCAGGTTCCGTTTCGCGTCTCGCGATGCACCGCTGGAGCCCTCGATGGCGAGGACGCGTCCCGTCTCGCCGACGGCGTCGGCGATCGGGGCGGTGAACAGCCCCGCTCCCGAGTAGAGGTCAGCTGCGCGTTCCCCCGGTTGGATGGCGAGGGCACTGAGGACCGCTTCCATCAGCAGCCCAGGCGCTCCCCGGTGGATCTGCCAGAAACCATCCCCAGTGACCCGGTAGGTCTGCGCTCCGACGGTCTCGGCGAGCCAGGTCCTGCCACGGACCCGCTCCACTGTGCCTTTGTCCGGGTCCCACAGCGCCACCGACGGGCCGTCGAACTGGTGGACGACTGCTGAGGTCTGCTTCCGCCGTGCCCCCGGTGCTGGAACGAGGAGGATCAAGGGCGGGCCGTCGGCTGAGCCCACGGCAACCTCCACCCGCTGGATGCCAGTGAAATCGATCGCCCACAGGTGCAGCTCGTTGATCGTATCAACGGCAAGCGGCATCTCGGCGATCGGGATCAGCTCGTCTGAGCGGTGCGCGTGCATTGCCAGGTGGCCGTCGGGGTCGACGGCGAAACTTGCCCGGGTGCGCCACCGCAGTCCATCGGCGGCTTCGCCGGGGACCGGTTCCACGTCGATCTCACGGTCCACCCCGGCCAACCGGCTGAGCTGTTCGCTGAAAACGGCACCCTTGAGCCGGCGTTGTGCTGGGAGGGCGATATGGCCGAACTCGGCCCCGCCCACCGGCGCTGCACCACGCTGGGCAGCCAGCAGGGCATCGGCGAGTGGCCACGGATGGTTGACCCGGTCCGGTGACGCCTGGAGCACCTGGACCACATCGGCGCGCCAGAAGCTGGCGCCGTCGTCGTGCTCGGTCAACCGGACCCGCACTGTTTCTCCTGGCAGGGCGTGGCGGACAAAGATGACCCGACCCTCATGTCGTGCAACGCAGTGGCCACCATGGGCCACCGGGCCGATGGTGAGGTCTAGGATGCCTGACGGCTCATCTATCACTGAAGATCCTGAAACTTTCGTGCGGCGCCGGAGGACGCGAGCTGCCAAGGGACACTTGCCACCATAACCCCCGGCTCGAAGTGGAGCCGGGTTTTGATGCGCAGGGCTGTCTGATTGTGGACCAGGCGCTCCCACCAGCGTCCCACCACATACTCGGGGATGTACACCACGATCAGGTCCCGCGGCGAATCGCTCCGGATGCTTCGGATGTACTCCATGATCGGCATGATGGTGTCACGGTACGGGGAGGCCAGGACGGTAATTGGCACCGGAATCTCGTACCGTTGCCAGTCGTACAGCGTCCGCTCCGTTTCCTCAGGGTCAACATCCACCACGATGGCGTCCAGCTTGGACGGCCGCGACGCGCGGGCGAACGCCAAGGCTCGCAGCACCGGTTTGCGGACGTGGGACACCAGGATCACCGCATGCACGCGGGACGGCAGTGCCCGGGAAAAGGTTGAGTCGTCGAGGGCCAGCTCACGTGCCACCTGATCGTAATGCCGCTTGATGCTGTGCATGACAGCGAACAGCACCACCATCGCCAGCACTGCGATCCACGCCCCATATTCGAACTTGGTCACCAGCACCACCACCAGCACAGCAGCGGTGAGCACAAATCCCACCGTGTTGATGGCGCGTGACTTCTGCATCCGCCAGCGGCGCTTCTTGTCAGCGGTGCTGCGCAGCTCCCGTGTCCAGTGCTTGATCAGCGCCGCCTGGCTGGCGGTGAAGGAGACAAACACGCCGACGATATACAACTGGACCAGCTGCGTCACATCGGCCCCGAATACCAGGATCAGCAGGATCGCACCGGCACCGAGGGCGAGGATGCCGTTGCTGAAGGTCAACCGGTCCCCGCGGGTCCGCAGCTGGCGCGGCAGGTAGCCGTCTTTGGCGAGGATCGACGCCAGGACTGGGAAGGCCCTGAACGCTGCATGGCCGGCCAGGACGAGAATCAGGGCCGTGGCGCCAACCACCAGGACGAACGGGATCACCGCGTCGCTGAAAATGGTGCGGGCGAGCTGACTCACCACCGGGTTCTGAACGTAGTCCTCCGGGACGGGGTTGCCGTCGAGCAGCAGCTGCTCCTGCGGGTTTTGCACCACATGGACTTTCACGGCGTTGGCTAGGTAGATCACCCCGGCCATCATGGCCCCCGCGGCCACTCCGAGGACCAGCAGGGTGGAGGCAGCGTTGCGGCTGCGTGGGGCCTGGAAACTGGGGACGTTGGCGCTGGGGACCTCGACGCCGGTCAGGGCGGCCGCGCCGGCGGAGAATGCCCTGAGGATCAGCAACGCTCCAGCCAGCCCCACGAGCCCAGCGTCGAGGGCCGGGTCAGGAATGATTTCGAATCTGGCACTGGGAGCCTCGCCGAGTGTGCCCGTCAGCCGTTGGACAATCCCAACAGCGCACATGCCAATGATCGCCGCAAGGAACACGTAGGTGGGGATCGCCAACGCCAGTGCGTTGCGGGTGACACCGCGCAGGTTCAACAGGACCAGGACGACGACGCCGGCCACCGCCATCGCCGCCTGTCCCCCGGCCAGTCCCGGCGCCAGGGCAATCACGTAGTGGGCGGCCGCTGACACTGAGACTGCGACGGTTAGCACGTAGTCAACCATCAGCGCCGAGGCGACAGTGAGACCCGCAGAGCTGCCCAGGTTGCGACGGGCAATCTCGTAGTCTCCGCCGCCCGAGGGGTAGGCGTGGACTGCCTGCCGGTAGGAGGCAATCACCACTAGCAACACCACGAGGACAGCCAGTCCCACCCAGGGAGAAACTGATACGGCTGCCAGCCCGGCCAGGGCAAGGGTCAACAGGATTTCATCAGGTGCGTATGCCACTGAGGACAGGGCATTGGCCGAGAACACCGGCATCGCTATCCGCTTCGGCAGGGTCTGATGCCGCAGCCGGTCATTGCGGAACGGCTTGCCTACCAGCACCCGCTTGGCGGCTTCAAAGAAAGTCAGCACAGCCCACAGACTAGCGCGTTTCGGCTGGCGCAACTCCATTAGGCTGGGTGCAGCGGACGCGAGGCCCGACGAGTGGGCCGCACTAACAATTCGGTGGGAACGGCAGGTGGCACGAGTGGCGCATTTTGTGATCATGGGGTGTGGGAGGGTCGGAGTCAGCCTCGCCCACACATTGGATGAGTCGGGGCATACCGTGGCAATCATCGATCAGGATGACCGCGCCTTCCGCAGGCTCAGGGGGTCCTTCGGAGGCCGGAAGGTCACCGGCGTTGGGTTCGACCGGGACACCCTGAAGAATGCCGACATCGAAAATGCCTACGCCTTCGCCGCTGTCTCCAGTGGAGATAACTCCAACATTCTCGCTACCCGAGTGGCTCGGGAAACATTCCATGTGCCGCATGTCGTGGCAAGGATCTATGACCCAGGGCGCGCCGAGATCTACCAGCGGCTTGGCATCCCGACGGTCGCCGCCGTGCGTTGGAGCGCCGACCAGGTGCTCCGTCGGATCCTTCCGGAGCAGAGCATCAACGGCGACTTCAGGGAGACATCGGGGCGCCTGATTCTGGGCGAGTTGGCACTTCATGACGGCTGGCTCGGCCGGTCCCTCGCTGACATCGAGGCCGCTTCGGGAATCCGGATCGCCTACCTCACCCGGTTCGGGGAAGGAATGCTTCCCACCTCGGAGACCAGCTACCAGGAGGGCGACATTGTGCACGCCATGATGCAAACCGCCGCCACCGACGAGATTGGGCGCATTCTCGCCAAGAAACCAGTGGAGGAGTCGGAGTGAGGGTAGTCATTGCGGGGGCCGGCAGTGTTGGATCATCGATTGCCAAGGAGTTGCTCTCCAACCATCACGAAATCTTGCTGATCGACGAGAAACCAGAGGTGATTGGTCGGAGCGGCCTCAAAGGCGCCAAGTGGCTCATTGGCGACGCCTGCGAATTGACCACACTCAAGGATGCCCGGCTTGATGAAGCCGACGTGGTGGTCTCAGCGACCGGCGACGACAAGGTCAACCTGGTGGTATCCCTTTTGGCGAAAAGTGAGTTCGGTGTGGGGCGGACGGTCGGTCGGGTGAACAACCCCAAGAACGACTGGATGTTCGACGACTCGTGGGGCGTTGACGTTGCCGTCAACACACCCCGCCTAATGACG
>NZ_KI914721.1:4063-4823 GCF_000520515.1 Arthrobacter sp. H20 | reverse complement strand
GTTGCCGTCAACACCCCCCGCCTAATGACGGCACTGGTCGAAGAAGCGGTGGAGATCGGCGACCTGGTGCGGTTACTGACCCTGCAGAGCGGCGTGTCGTCGATCGTCGAGTTCACTGTCCCTCAAGAGTCACCGATCGTGGGGCGGACGCTCGGCTCGCTGATCCTGCCGGAGGACTGCACAGTAGTTGCCATCCTGCGGGACGATGCGTCGATTACCCCGAGCCCCGACGACGTCGTCGAACCCGGAGATGAGCTGTTCCTGATCGCTGCGATTGCCGCCGAGGACGCTTTGCGCAGCGTCCTGCTCGCCGTCCCGGGGGAAACCGATGAGGCGGACGACGGCGCGCCCATCGACGCGCCGGGTCTGCCCTAGCTGCGTCGAGGGTGCTGGCTCGGGTCCTGAAGCTGAGGGGCCGGCACTGGTCGAAGAAGCGGTGGAGATCGGCGACCTGGTGCGGTTACTGACCCTGCAGAGCGGCGTGTCGTCGATCGTCGAGTTCACTGTCCCTCAAGAGTCACCGATCGTGGGGCGGACGCTCGGCTCGCTGATCCTGCCGGAGGACTGCACAGTAGTTGCCATCCTGCGGGACGATGCGTCGATTACCCCGAGCCCCGACGACGTCGTCGAACCCGGAGATGAGCTGTTCCTGATCGCTGCGATTGCCGCCGAGGACGCTTTGCGCAGCGTCCTGCTCGCCGTCCCGGGGGAAACCGATGAGGCGGACGACGGCGCGCCCATCGACGCGCCGGGTCTGCCC
>NZ_KI914721.1:0-3963 GCF_000520515.1 Arthrobacter sp. H20 | reverse complement strand
GCTGAGGGGCGGGCCGCGACACGAGCCAGGCCAGCCACAGCCCCAGCGCGTAGAGCGGAAGCCCCATAATCAGTCTCGTAGTCCCGAGCGCCACAAAGTTTTCGGCGAAGTACAGGGGCATCTGTACTGACAGCCGTAGGCCAAGGACAGTGATGATGATCCAGGTGGCGATGGTGTAGGCGCGCACCCGTGCGGGGTCCTTCCGCCAATCAATGCCCTCGCCACGGATAAAGCCGAACAGCAGGCCGGCAATTGGCCAGCGGACTGCAACAGAAATCACCATGGCGATGATGTAGGCGCCGTTGGTGAAGAAGCCGGGAACGAAGAAGTCCTCAGCGTTACCGGTACGGCCGGCGACGAAGGCGCAGATCGCGACACCGATCAGCCCTGAGAGGGCCTGCGTGAGGGGGCTCCTCGACACCAGCCGGACGATCGAGAAGATCGCCGCCACAGCCAGGGCAGCGATCAGCGAGCTCTGCAGATCCTGGTTGATGGTGAAGAGGACGGTAAAGATCAGGCCCGGCAGGATGCTTTCCGCCAGCCCCCGGATCCCACCAATTGATTTGAGCACGTCAATTTGCCCGTCGTCGGTGCGGTGCATCCCTGATCTGGCAGCATACTGCCCTGCCAGCTCAGCTGCAGTGGGAGCCTGGCGTTGCGCGGGGTCGTCCTCGGACGGGGTGCTGGGTGATTCAGGGGTGCTCACTGCTGTGCCTCCGGACGTCCGACAATTTCGTAACGCGGGTTGTAGATGGTGGGCATCCCGTCAACCGGGCTGACCATTCCTTCGAACGCTAGCTGGACTCCGGCTTCGATTCCGGGAACCCGGCGCTGTCCAATCCAGACCAGTCGGACCTGGGCGCTGTGACGGCGTGCCTGGCTGTCCCGGCGATCGGTCCCGGCGATGGGCGGCGGGTCATCGTCGGAGACCACAGCGGCAAACTGCGGCGCTGAGCTCTGCGGGAGGATGGTGATCCGGGAGATGAAACCCCGCGCCCTGGCACGGCCGCGGATCGGAAGCCCGCCGACGGTCAGCCCCCGGCTGATCGTCCCGGATCCATCCGGCCCAGGACGATCAGCCAATGTGAGTGATCTCGGGTCCGCGCTTCAGCGGATCAGTGAGATCAGGGGCCTGCTGAGCAGGTTCGGTCGGTGCGGTACCCGTTTCCTTGGGTAGCCGCAGCTGCAACAATTCGCGTGGCGGCAGTGGATGATCGCCCCTGACCACCACCACATTGCGGAAGAGCTCCTCGATCGGGGCTGCTGCCTCACGATTGATTGCCGCCGGCCCGCCCAGCACGCCGCGCAGGAACCACCGCGGCCCGTCCACGCCAACGAACCGGGCAACACGGTACCCGGGCTGGTCATCAGGGGTTTTAGCTGGCAGCTTCGCAACAAGCTCGGTCCCGAACAGCCCCACCCTCTCTTGGACGGTTCCGCCCTGGGAACCGACCGAAACACCGATCTGGGAACGGATCTCGTCCCAGAGGCCATCGGTGCGGGGTGCTGCAAACACCTGCAACTGCAGGTTCGACCCGTTCAGATCGAGGGTGACAGCGATAACCCGCTTGGTCTTCTCCTCCACCTCAAGGCGGAGCTGTAGACCCTCAGCCGCGCCGATACGCAGTGCGCCGAGGTCGATGTAACCGGCGTCGGAATCCTTCTCCGAGACGTCGTACGGGCCATTGCTGCGGGAGACGACGACGCCGGCCGCTGGCTCGGTCGCGCCTGCTTCCGCGGGCTCGACGGCGTCGACGGCAGGCGCAGCGGATTCCGGCGCCTCCGGGGTCCCAGATTCCGGCGCCTCTGAGGCCTCAGCTGTCTCAGTGCTGCCGGAAGCAACGCCTGGGTCGGTTGCCTCAACAGGCGCGTCAGCCGATGCTGGCTCCTCGGCCGGGAGGTTTTGCTGCTTCTTCTTCAGGCGCCCAAAAACCATGATTGGGTTCCTTTCCTTAGGTGTGTGGGACCCTCTGTGAGGGGGTCCCTGATCTGGATATCCTCTAGGTTATGCGTGGGTCGGATGCGCCGCAGCCTCGATGCTGTAGCCGCCGGTGGAACCGAATCCCGCGCTGCCACGGACTGATTCAGGGAGTTCCTCCACCACCGTAAAGTCAGCGTGTTCAACTCGTTGAATCAGCAGCTGGGCAATCCTGTCCCCCCGCTTGAAGGTCAGGGAAGCCGTTTTGTCTGTGTTGAGCAACGTGACTGCAATTTCACCGCGGTAGCCCGCGTCGATCGTGCCCGGCGCATTCACCACTGTCACTCCATGCTTCGTTGCCAGACCGGACCGTGGATGGATCAGCCCGACGTAGCCATCCGGCAGGGCGATGGCTACACCGGTGGGCACCAGCGCCCGCTCGCCCGGGGCCAACCGGAAGTCGATCCGGCTGCGCAGATCTGCCCCAGCGTCACCCGGCTGCGCGTACTCTGGTGGGGACACTGCGTCATCGAGCAGTTTGATTTGCACGGGAAGTCTCCGCTGTGGGTCCAGCACGTTCATACTCCAGCTGCCTCGAGGGTGATTGGGGTTAGGGCTTCACTCTAGCGCGAAAACCTGTTCGACCGCCGGGTGCAGGACTCCAGCGCCCTGGGATGAACTACCCCGAAAAATCTGGGATGGTTGGAGTATGTCAACACCCACGTCAGGATCATCGGTCAGCGCCGCCATCTACGAGGAGCGGCTGTGGCCTGCGCCGTGGATCTGGCTGGTGGCGGCAGGTGCGGCCGGGGCGTCAGTAGTCACCTTCGCCCCGATCAATCTGACCACGGGGATCATTGCGGCAGTTGTTGTCGCTGTGGTCCTTGGCACACTACTCATTCTCTCGACGCCGCGCATCATCGTTTCCGCTACTCACCTGACGGTGGGGCGGGCCACCATCGAACGCCGGTACCTGGGAACTGCGTCTGCCTACCGGGGCGAGGACGCCACGGCTCAGCGAGGGCCTGCGCTCAACGCAACTGCCTACCTCTGCATCCGGGGCTGGATCTCTCCGGTGGTGCGGGTAGAGATCACCGATCCGGCGGACTCCACTCCCTACTGGCTGACGTCGACCAGACGTCCTGATGCGCTGATTGCAGCGCTGGCACGCTGAGACAGCGCGAGGTTAGCCTTCGCAGTCGCTGCAATACGCCAGTTCGCCAAGGTGTTTGGCAATCTGGGATCGGTGCCGGACCAGGAAGCACGATGCGCAGGTGAATTCGTCGGCCTGCGCCGGCAGGATACGCACCTGGATCTCCTCACCGGAGAGGTCAGCGCCCGGTAGTTCAAATGAGTTGGCTGCTTCGATCTCGTCCTCATCCACCACTGGTGACTGATGGTCAGCACTGTGAACCTTCAGCTCGTCAATCGAGTCCTCGCCGATATCGTCCTGGGCGGATCGTGGCGTGTCGTAATCAGTCGCCATATCTAGTGCTCCGTGTTAATGGTTTGTTTGCGTTTCATCTTGCCCAGGAGGTACTCCGCTGACTTGGTCCAGGTGAATGGTTTGGCGTCTTGGTTGTAGTTCTCGATGTAGCGGTCCATGGTTTCTTCCAGCTCTTTCACCGAGCTGAATTCCCCGCGTTTGAGGCACTGGCGGGTGATGATCCCGAAGAAGATCTCCACCATATTCAGCCAGGAACAGCTGGTCGGAGTGAAGTGCATGGTCACCCGGGGGTTTCCAGCCAGCCAGTCCAACACGTTCTGGTGCTTATGAGTTGCATAGTTGTCGCAGATGACATGCAGCTCGACCCCGGGGTGGGCGTCCGCGACCCGGCCCAGAAAATCGACAAACTCGATGTTGGTGTGCTTTTGGTAGAAGGCGTTTGCGCTGAGTTTGCCGGTGAGGACCTCTAGGGCCGCGAACAAGGTGGTGGTGCCGTTGCGTTGGTAGTCGTGCGTCTGCTGCAGTGGGTGCGTCGGGGACAACGGTTGGTTCGGGCCGGTGCGGGACAGGGCCTGGATCTGGGTCTTCTCATCAATGC
>NZ_KI914720.1:56837-66412 GCF_000520515.1 Arthrobacter sp. H20 | reverse complement strand
GCCCGATGTACCGCCGACCCGCTCTTCGCGGGTGTTTCGCTGATCCGCCGCGAGATGTTCATGAACCGCTCGTCATTCAGCTGTCCGCGGTGCCAGCCCAGGCCACGCAACGGGCGCTGGTAGGGGAAGAATCTGGTGACCGCCCAACGACTTACCGGATCCATTGGGCATACCCGGAACTCTCCATTGAACCCGGCGATTCGGCGGGCAAAGCCGCCCACGGGGCAGTGCGACTCGTCCTCCACGCCGCAGACTTGTCCACTTAGTGGGGTGAGCCATAGAGCGAGCACGCCGGTCAGAGTGACTATTGGGGCATGGAAACAGCTAAGACACTCTTTCAGCTAGGTGGCGTAGCACGCCGAAAACATCACAGCGGTCCCGTCGAGTTCGAGGAAAAACGCCGGCGATGGAACCTGTTCACCGAGGTGGGTCACCTCCCCGCACGCAACCTCCGTGACCTAAATGTGACAAACAGTGGGTCGGAAATGTACAGTAGATGGCGCGCCGGGTTCCGTTCAACTCAGCGTCCTCCCGACAGATTGCCTAATTCTGCCGCCGTCGTGAGGTCCGTTCGCATACATCCGGCAGAAGCGGGGGAACCAGTAGTGGTTGTCGCAAGACGACCTAGGGGTGAAGGCGCACAGCGCCCGGGTGGCTCCCATCCGAATCCGACAGCTAACTTCGTAGGCACTGGGAGAGGCAACATCATGTCCAAGAACCGTTATATCGCGCGCCATCGTGCAGCCACGCCAAACGCCATGCAGACCGTTTCCAAGGCAGTTAGCTCTCACGCTGGCGCCATCGGTCGCCCAGCAGCTGTGGTTGTCGCCGCATCAGGCCTGATGCTCAGCGCCGGACTGCCAGCGAACGCTGCAGGCGAAGTCAACGTCAGCGCCCCTGTTGCCGCTGTCGCACCCGCTGTCCAGACACCCGCCGCAGGCTCCAGCACCCACACCGTTCAGCCCGGTGACACCTTGGGCACCATTGCTGCCTCCTCCGGTGTCAGCCTTGAGTCCATCTTCGCCATGAACGGCCTCAGCTGGGATTCAGTCATCTTCCCAGGTGACGCTATCTCGCTCTCCGGGAACGCTGGCCAGGCAACTCAGGTATCGGCAGCTGTTCAGGTTGCTGCGCCAGCGGCAGCTGTCCAGGTTGCTGCACCAGCGCCAGCTCCTGCCCCGGTTGCTGCACCAGCGGCTGCTCCTGCACCAGCTCCAGCTCCTGCTGAGACCAGCACCCTGGGCATCACCACGGCTTCCGAGTCAATCCAGCCAATGGCAGCAGCGTCCACCGGCGGTGAGGTTTCCAGCGCAGGTATCGTCGGAACCGCACAGTCGATGATCGGCAACCCCTACGTCTTCGGTGGCACCAGCCCAGGCGCAGGCTGGGATTGCTCAGGCTTCGTGCAGTGGGTCTTTGCCCAGCACGGCGTCGACCTGCCCCGCACCAGCCAGGCCCAGATGGGTGCGCTGACCCCCACCAGCAACCCACAGCCCGGAGACCTCGTCGTCCAGAACGGCGGCGGTCACATTGGTATCTACATCGGCGGTGGCCAGATGGTCAGCGCGTTGAACCCCAGCCAGGGCACCTTGGTCCACGCGGTCAGCGCCATGCCACTGGTTGGCTACTACACCCTCTAAAGCACCACCCTCGAAAACACCCACGCCGCTCCAGCGGTACGGGTGACAGCGCGCAATGCGCCATCGGAGCAATCCGGTGGCGCATTCGTGTGTTCCGGACCCGTGGCACCCCGATAGGGTAAGCCAATGGCACCAGTGACGACAGACGGTTCAGGACACGACAACGGGAAGTTGCGTGGCATCACCGAGCCCGCGCACCTGGGCGACGAGCTGACCGTCACCCTCGGCTTCCTGCAACGTCAGCGCGATCTGGTCGCCTGGAAAATGGGCGGTGCCGATGACGGAGTCCTGAGCTCAGTAGCAACTCCCACCGGGCTTACCCTGCACGGCCTGGTCCGCCATCTGGAAAACGTTGAACGATCCTGGCTCAGGGACGTATTCGCCGGAGAACAAAGCCTCGACTATGACTGGTCCGACGAGGATCCCGACGCCGAATTCCATGTCGCCCCCGAGACCCCCGTGGTGCGGCTCCTCGAAAACTATGCGGTCGAATCAGCTCGCTGCGACTCAATAGTGCTCAGCGCAGCATCGCTGGACGACATCTCATCACGGGGCGGCTATACGCTCCGGTGGATCCTGCAGCATTTGGTTGAGGAGACGGCACGTCATCTGGGCCATATCGATGTGTTGCGGGAACAGGCCGACGGAGCAGTCGGCGAAGAGCCAATCAGGGCCGACTAGGATTCGGCAAAGGGGTGGAGAGCTGGCCCCGGTAGTGCTGTGCGAGGCGAGCCAAACCTTCATCGATCGACACGGTTGGTGTCCAGTCGAGCAGCTCGCGGGTTCTACGCTGGTCAAACCAGTGGGCAGTGGACAGCTGCTCGGCAAGGAACCGGGTCATCGGAGGCTCGCCCTCGATACCGCCTCGCTGCCACACCCGTTCCACAATCGATCCAGCGATACGTGCCACCCGGCCGGGGACACTCCAGCGAGGCGGCTCCACCCCACCAGCGCGGCAAATTCCTGCAATCAGTTCGCCAATCGGTCGCGGTTCACCATTGGTGACCACCACTGCCTGCCCGGCTAACCGGTCCATACTGCCCAATGCGGCGACTATCGCTTCGGCGGCATTGCCTACGTAGGTGGTATCCACCAGGGCTGTCCCAGCGTCCAGGAGCGGCAAACGCCCTGCCCGGGCACGTTCCAGTACCCGCTCAACCAGTTGCGTATCGCCGGGACCCCACACAATGTGGGGTCGGATGGCTGCCACCCGGAAGCTTGTGCTGTTGGCCTGCAGCGCGAGCAGTTCGGCCTTCGCCTTGGTCTGGGCATAGTTACCCCGCACCAGATCAGGAGTCGCTGGCGTAGCTGCTTGTCCCATCAGTGCCTCGCCGATGTGAGCCACCGAGGGCGAGGAAACAAAGATGAAGTCATGCACGCCAGCGGACCGTGACGCACCCAGCAGTGCCCGGGTGCCCTCGACATTGATGGCTTCGAAGTCGGCTGCAGCACCCCCGAATGACACCTTGGCGGCTAAATGGACTACAGCGTCTACGCCCTGCACCGCGCGAAGCACAGCCGTCTGGTCGGTAATCGATCCAAGACTATCCTCGACGCCGGCCAGGCCTGAGGGCCGGCGCTGAAACGTGACCACGTGGTGCCCCCGAGACCGGATAAGGTCAGCGGTCACCCGGCCCAGCATTCCGCTGGCGCCGGTGACAAGGACTCTCACAGTTTCCCGATCTTCCCGCCGGACAGCGCTCCGGCCGCCCAGACGGCAACACCGGTCCGGTCGATCTTCGCGTTGTGCCGGATATCGGTGGGCAACGACGGCACCACCAGCACAGCTGACAGCTCCACTCCGGCGCTCCGCGCTGCTCGGCGGGCACCGGCGGCCAGAGCTGCGGGCGCCAACCCTGGCTTGCCAGTTGGTGGTGTGGTCTCGACGACTGCAACCACAGCCTGGGTACCCGTCGGACCGACGCCCACCACCGCTGCCAGCCCGACGGCGTCAATCGTCTCGAGTGCCTGCTCCACGCCTACCGGGGTGACGACGCCGGTTGCAGCCGTGACGATGTGCGGCAGGCGGCCTTCAACCCAGAGCCTGCCCGCGCCGTCGAAATGGCCGACATCCCCGGTGCGATGCCAGTGTCCGGTGCGTGAGCTATCGCTCTCTGTAAGCCACAGCCGGTGGTAGCGCTCCTTGACGTGGGGAGCACTGATGAGGATTTCACCGGTGATTCCGGCATCGGTGGTCGGTTCGCCGTCAGCGATGCCCGCATGGTTGAGAGGGCTGATGGTGATGCTCGCACCCGCAACGGCTCGGCCAACACACACGCCGTTTCCAGCGCCGGGGATCGATGAGGCAGCAGCATCGGCCTGGGCCGAAAGGATCGATTCCAGATCAATATCGGTTACGGGGAGCGCTTCGGTCATCCCGTAGGGCGTGTGCAGGGACGCTGCCGGGAGAACGCTGAGCAGCTCGGTCAACAATGGTGCAGGCACTGGAGCGCCGGCGGAAAGCACCAGCGATACGCCTGCCAGCGCGTCCCTGTGGCCGGTCGTCAGATTGCCCCGGGTGGCGAGGATGTTCCTGAGCGCTGCGGGCGAGGCGAATACTGTGGTTGCCCCGATAGCGGCTACGGCATCAGCCAGGGCAGCTGCCGAGAGAGTTTTGGGCTTGGTGACATCCATGTCGGGCGTGATCGACGTCGTCCCCAACGCCGGTCCCAGCAACGCGAAGGGAGCGAAACCGGCTACCAAACCGTCGCCGGGGCTGATGCCGAAGGTCAGCGCGACGGTGTCCCGCATGGCCGCCAGGCGGCGATGGGTATAGACAACCCCTTTGGCCGGTCCGGTGGATCCGGAGGTGAACAGGATGGCGGCGTCAGCGTCAGGGTCGAGACCGTCAGGGTCGAGACCGTCAGGGTCGAGACCGTCGGGATCGAGACCGTCGGGGTCGAGACCGTCGGGGTCGAGAGCGTCGGGTGTCGCCAGCGGGTCTGCTGACTCGCCAGCTTCCCCAGCGCCGATCGCCCGGAGGCCGGCCAGGGAATGCTGCACGCCGAGAAGCTTCCGTTTGGCCAGCGGGAGGTGGGCAACACTAATGCGCTTCCCCGGCCAGCTGAACAGCTTCGCAGCGGTCAGGGCCAGATCGATGCCGATCAGGAAGTCGGGAACCGTGCTGCGAACTGCCTTGCTGAGGCCTTTGCGTCCGAGGCCAGCGTCAGCGACGATGATCACCGCACCGATCCTTAGGCAGGCATAGAGCAGAACAGTGAGTTCCACGCCTGGCGGAATCATGAGGCTGATTCGGCTGCCTCGCCGGACACCAATGCGCCGCAGCGCCATGGCGAGGGACTGTACCTCGGCGTCGAGGTCCCGCCATGACAGCGATCGCCCTGGCTGGCCGGCGGTGCCCATATCAGCCACAGCCAGCTGGTCCGCATGGGGGCCCGCGGCGCGCTGCGTGAGCTCGTGTTCAAGGGGGGTAAAGGACCCTACCGGCCCAGCGATCTCGGACGAAGCAGCGTCGGAACCACCAAGCCACCTGAACAGCGGCGCCGCGATATCCCGGTCCTCGCCGACCAGGTGACCAGCTCCCTCAAATCTGTGCACATCGGCCTGGGGGAGCCGCTCGGTGAGATCGTCGAGGTAGGTGTCCGAAAAGATTGGGTCTTCTGGGCCCCACAGCATCAGCGCCGGCACATCGAGGGTGCGTATGCCCGCCGCGATGGAGAGGAGCGCCGGATAGCTGGGATGCGAGGGGTCTGCCGGTATGTCAGCGACAAAATCGGCGATGCCCTGGCGTCTCGCGCCACCGCGGTAGGGCAGCAGGAACGCTTTTCGCACTTCGCTGGGCAGCGAGGGACGTGCCAGTGAGTGGGTGACATCAAGGAACGCGGAGGTGTCCTTGGTCCCCCACCGGTGGACGAGGGGATGCAGCGCAAGCCGAAGCGCCGCCGGAATAGGTCGATCCGGATCCTGATGGATGGCCGTATTGGTGAGGACGACGCCGGAGATGAGGTCCCGCCGCCGGTCGGCGAAGCCGAGGCTGACAACGCCGCCCCAGTCATGACCCACGGTGATCAGATCTTTGGCGAGTCCGAGGGATTCGGCGAAGTCATTGAGGTCATCCACGCGGTCAGCGAGCCTGCGGAAGCGTCCGGTCCGCTCGGAAAGACCCATATTCAGTTGGTCGACGGCGATCACCCGCCAGCCGTGTTGGACACCGGCGGCAAGGACTGACCTCCACAGATAAGACCAGGTGGGATTGCCGTGGACACAGAGCAGGGTGCCCCGGGCGGGCCCGGTGAGCTGCGACCCGTTGTCCAGGTAATGCCAGCTGTTGGTGGTTCCAACCGGGTCTACTGCAGCGGTGGAGGGGACGTCTCGGTAGGCCAGCCAGGAGGGGTCGACGCCGGGAAGTGCTACCACGCAATCTCCAGCATCGCTGTGTTCAGGCCCGATCCAACGCCCATGCAGAGCACACGGTCGCCGGAGGTCAGGGTCTGTGCTTCAGCTGCGAGGGTCATCGGCAGCGACGCAGGACCCACATTGCCCCATTTCTGGAACGTCATGGGGACCCGCGAGGGATCCAGGTCGATTGCCTCAACAATGGCGTTCGTATGGGTGCTGCTCACCTGATGGGTGATGTAGCGGTCCATCGACGTCCAGTCCCACTCCTGTTGAGCTTCAGTCCAGGCATCGACGACCAACTCAAGACCGCCGTCGAGCAGGCCCTGGGCATCCGTGTACATGCCGTCCATGCCTCCAATGCACAGCTCGTGGTGCTCGGTTCCGGCGCGCGCCACTCCGCCGAGGACACGGTGGGCGCCGGGGTGAGCATCGGCTGGCCCGAGTACTGCGGCAGCCGCGCCTGAGCCCAGTGTGAGAGTGGCAAATTCCTGCAGGAATCCGGCCCGGGTGGCATCTGGCTGGTTGAGCCGGCGAAGTGTGGCCTCCTGGGTGGCCTGGGAATCTTCGCCGTTGACCACCATGGCGTAATGAATCTGACCGGCCTCAATCATGTTGGCGGCAAGGGTGATGCCGTTGACAAACCCAAGGCAGGCGTTGGCGACGTCGAAATTCATCGCCGACGAGGGGAGTCCCAGACTGTTATGGATTTTCACGGCGACTGAGGGTTCCAGATTGGTCCGGGTCACCGACGTGTTGATGAGCAGTCCAATTTGGGAGGCCTCGATCCCTGAGGATGCCAGCGCTTTCGCGCCGGCTTCGATGGCGCCGTCGTCAAACCGGGTCCCCGGGGCCCACCACCGTCGCTCAGTGATTCCGGCTACTCGTTGCAGCAGCCCACTGGAGAGGCGAAGGCGCTTCAGCGCCGGTGCTAATACCCGGTCAAACTCGTTGGAGGTGACGATGACCGGAGCCTCAACACTTTCTACGCCAAGCAGCGCCGTGTTGTGGTGTCTGAAGTTGAAATTGCCGGTCAAATTCCCTGCCTTGTCGACTGGTCAGTGCGCCTCGATAACCTGCGCTGGAAGGCCTCTAGGGCGCTCGGACGCACAAACGAATCTAACGATTCGTGGTCAAGCCTACTTCCTGTAGCTTTCAACAGACGGCGTTGACACGTAATTACGCAGTCCGTGAACCCACACAATGCTGCTGAACAGGCCCTCAACGCAGTAGATTAGGGGAAAACTGACATCTTCTGGAGACCTAAGAGATCCTGTGCATCTGAAAAGTCTAACCGTGCGCGGCTTCAAGTCTTTCGCGTCCGCCACGACGTTCGACTTCGAGCCGGGCGTGACAGCTGTGGTGGGACCCAACGGGTCCGGCAAATCGAACGTGGTGGACGCCCTCGCCTGGGTGATGGGTGAACAGGGAGTCAAAACGCTCCGCGGTGGAAAGATGGAAGACGTCATTTTCGCCGGGACATCAGGGCGGCCGCCCCTCGGCAGAGCCCAGGTATCCCTGACCATCGACAACGCTGATGGTGCACTGCCCATCGAGTACGCCGAAGTAACCATTTCCCGCACCCTGTTCCGCACTGGGGGGTCCGAATACGCGATCAATGGCAGTACCTGCCGCCTCCTCGACATCCAGGAACTGCTCTCCGATTCCGGGTTGGGCCGGGAAATGCACGTGATCGTCGGGCAGGGCCAGCTGGACAAGGTGCTGCACGCCACCCCCGAAGACCGCCGGGGGTTCATCGAGGAGGCCGCAGGAATCCTCAAACACCGCCGTCGGCGTGAAAAAACAGTCCGGAAGCTGGACGCCATGCAGGCGAACCTGACCCGGCTCACCGACCTGACCGGTGAAATCCGTCGCCAGCTCACCCCGCTCGGCAAGCAGGCGGATGTTGCCCGCCGCGCCAAGACCGTGCAGTTCGATGTTCGGGACGCCAGGGCGAGGCTGATGGCCGATGACCTGGTGCAGCTGATGACCTCCTTCGACCGGGATGTTGCTGACGAAACCGCCCTGAAGGAACGTCGCTCCGACGTCGAGAAGCTCCTGACGGCTGGAAGGTCCCGGCAAGCAGACCTTGAGCGGTTTGCCGCGGAGGCCACCCCGCGGCTTAACGCGGCCCGCGATACCTGGTACCGGCTCGCCAACACCCGTGAACGGTTCAGGTCGCTGGGCAGTCTGGCCGAGGAACGTCGTCGGCTGTTGGGTGACGACGCCGACGACGACGGCCTCCCACCGACTGGGGGAAGGACCCCTGATGAACTGGATCAGCAGGCTGAGCGCGTCAGGGTCGAGGAAGCCTCCCTGCGGGACCACGTCGACGAACTCGGCGAAGGGCTTGAGACAGCCATCGAACTGCGGGCCGACGCAGAGGACGCGGCAGCGCTGGAGGACAAGAGACTCGCAGGGCTTCTTCGCGCCGCCGCCGACCGGCGTGAAGGGCTGGCCAGGCTCACCGGGCAGGTGGGCGCTGCCCGGTCCCGGGTTGAGTCGGCCGAGGCGGAGCTGGGCCGGCTCCGCGGGTCGGTGGCCGACGTCAACGGGAGACGCGCCGCAGCACAACAGGAGTTTGCCGCGCTGGAAGTTCAGGTAGCCGGTGCTGAGGAGGGGGAAGAGAACCTCGACGAACACTTCGAGACCGCCAGCCGGGCCGTTGAGGCAGCGCAGACGGAACTGGAGGACCTGACCAGGCTGGAACGGGCAGCCGACAGGGAACGGGAATCCCTGCAGGCCCGCCGGGACGCCTTGCAGACCGGCCTGCAACGCAGGGATGGCTCTCAGGCAGTGCTCGACACCGGTCTGGACGGCGTTCTCAAGGCCGTCACCGACCTCATCACCGTCCAGCCCGGGTATGAGACGGCCATCGCTGCGGCGCTGGGTCAGGTGGCTGACGCCGTCGCGGTCGAGGACCTACAGGCGGCCGAAGGAGTGCTGCGGCGGGTGCTCGACGACGACGCCGGGCAGGTGGTGCTGCTCATCGCCGGGACGCCGGGTAAGGAAAAACCAGGGGAGACCCTCCCAGGACTGCCTGCCGGAGCAGTGGCAGCAGCCGGGCTCGTCAGCTGCGACAGTCGCCTGGTCGGCGTCGTCACCGAAGTCCTTAAACACCGGGTGGTGGTTGAAGAGATCGACCAGGCGTTTGCCCTGGTACGGGCCCAGCCACAGCTGATCGCTGTCACCATGGACGGACACATCGTCACTGTGGCATCGGTCAGTGGCGGCTCAGCCGCGGAACCGGGCGTCCTTGAGGTCCAGGCTGCGGTCGATGAGACAACCATCAGGTTGGACGGCGCTGCCACCCGGATGGAGCGGGCCAGGTTTGAGATCGCTGCAGCCACCGCACGGCTGAACGCTGCCCAGCTGAAGTCCGACAGCGCGTTGGAACAGCTGCACGATTCCGATGCCCGGCTCGCAGCCGTCGCCGAGAAACTGGGCCAGCTGGGATCACTTGTCCGTTCATCAGCTGGTGAGACCGATCGCCTGACCCGGCTTGCCGACGCAGCGGACGCCAACCTCAACTTCGAGCAGGATCGTCTGCACGAGGTCACCGAACGGCTCGCCGCTGCA
>NZ_KI914720.1:51740-56737 GCF_000520515.1 Arthrobacter sp. H20 | reverse complement strand
CCGCCGGTTACAGGCGGCCCGTGCCGCCGCCGTCGGCCAGGCAGTCCAGAGCGCTCTCGCGTACCTCGATGTATCGGTAGACCGGGCAGCACAACACCGCGACTCCGCCGAGGAGTTGCGCGCCCAGTGGGATGCCGAGCTGGGGGACGTCAGGACGGGCAACGACGGGCTACTGGCCGAATTGGCCCAGCTGACTGATTCGGTGCACCGCGACGAACTGGCCCGCGCACAGCAGCGGGCGCGGATCGAAACCCTCGAGAACCGCTCCATCGATGAACTCGGGTTCACCTCCGATCACCTGATCGCCGAGTATGGTCCAGATGTGCCAGTGCCGGTAGCAGCTGCGGCAGCCGACAAGTGGGCTGAACTGCGCGCCCCGGTCGACGAGGACGGCGCCCCAATCCCCACCGGCATTCCTTTTGTGCGCCTGGAACAGGAGAAACGGCTGAAGCGGGCAGAAAAGGATCTAGCGTCCCTGGGCAGGGTCAATCCGCTGGCACTGGAGGAGTTCGCCGCCCTCGAGGAACGCCATCAATTCCTGAGCACCCAGCTGGAAGACCTCAAGGCGACCCGCAAGGACCTCCTCGACATCATCCGCGAGGTGGACGAACGGGTCGAGCAGGTTTTCACCGCCGCCTACCAGGACACGGCGGTGCAGTTTGAGCGGGTATTTGGGCGGCTGTTCCCGGGCGGCGAAGGCCGGCTGGTGCTCACCGATCCGGACAACATGCTGACCACCGGCATCGAGGTGGAAGCACGACCGGCAGGGAAGAGGATCAAGCGGCTCTCGTTGCTCTCTGGTGGAGAGCGCTCGCTGACAGCGGTTGCGCTGCTCGTGGCGATTTTCAAGGCACGACCATCGCCGTTCTACGTGATGGACGAGGTGGAGGCTGCACTCGATGACACCAACCTCAGCCGGCTGATCACCATCTTCGAGGAACTGCGCGAATCCAGCCAGCTGATCATCATCACCCACCAGAAACGGACCATGGAGGTAGCCGACGCGCTGTATGGGGTAACCATGAGGGGCGACGGCGTCTCAACTGTCATCAGTCAGCGGCTGGTGGACGCCTAGGAGCCTGTCTTCTCAGGAAGAGTTTCCCGTGCGCCCAGCCAGACCAGGAACGCAGCGAACGCCACCACCCCGGTCAGGGCAAAAGCCCACCCAAAGGACAACGCGTCGACCAGCAGTCCTGCGATGATTGGGCCAATAATGGCGCCGGTGTCGGCGCTCATCTGAAATGCCGCCAACACTTTCCCGCCGCTGCGCTGGTTGCCGATGACGTCAGCGACGGCCGCCTGCTGCGCCGGGTTGAGAAGACCCGCACCGAGCCCAGCGACAACCGAGACGGCGAGGAACATGACCAGGTCGGTAGTGAAACCGAGACCAGCCATGGCCAGACCGTTGACAGCCAGTCCAGTCAGCACCATGGGCTTGCGGCCCAGCCGGTCAACCAACCGGCCCGAGAAGGTCAGGGCCAAGGCGGTGCCGGCGGCAAAGAACGTCAGCGCAATGCCAGCTACTTCGGGCCCTTCGCCCAGGACCGCGGCAGCAAACAGGGGAACCAGCGCCATCCTCACCCCAAACGACGACCAGCCGTTGGCGAAACCTGATGCCAGGGCAGCACGGTAGGCGGAGTCCCCTAGCGCCTCCCGAACCGAAAGAGCTGGGAGGGGAGCCGCCTTGGCGGCCTTGTCCCTGAGGGCCGAATCGCGCAACTTGACGAACACTACCGCCGCGGCAATGATCAGCGCGCCGGCATAGACGAGAAACGGAACCCGCAGCCCGAACACGGCAAGCAGTCCGCCGATCATCGGACCGAGAATACTGCCCAGCAGGAAAGCCGATGCATACGAGCCTGTGACCCTACCCCGCAGACCAGGTGGCGCCAGCCGAACGATCAGACCCATCGCCGAAACAGTGAACAGGGTTGAACCAATACCGCCAAGACCACGGAAAATCAGCAGCTGCCAGTAGTCAGCAGCGAACGCACACGCCGCGGTCGACAGCGCAACGATCAGGAGCCCCGACACATAGACCGGACGCTCACCGAGCCGTTCAACGAGTCTGCCGCTGGCCGGAGCAAAGACCAGGCGGGTGAAGGCGAACGCACTCACGATGATTGCCGACGCAGTCACACCAAGGTCGAGCCGGGCGACGATCGGCGGCAGGTCGAAACTCTGGGCAAACTGGGGCAGCACCGGTGCCACCAGTCCAAAACCGATGGCGATCACGAAGGCCGCGGCAATCAGAACCCGGATCTCCTGGGGAATCCTGACGCGTTCGGCGGGTTCGACGGCGGCGGCGCCGGTGGTGGGGGAGCGTCTGAGGCTGAACATGATGAGCCTAGTCTTCCACCAGTTTCCCCCACGCCCCGCCAACGGCGTATGAGAAGCTAGGTCTGTGAACGAGACGACGCTCCAGATAGCAATTTACGTAGCCATTTCCCTAGCGGTCATCGGCTCACTCGCCGTGCTCCTGCTGAAGGGACGCAGAACACCTCCTGGGACCTACACCACTACCCGCGACGACGATGACCGCGTCGCCAAAGGCACTTCCGGAACCTCAGCCGACACGCTGGAGCCCCCGACCAGCACCGGCGACTCTACCGACGTCGTCGTTCCCGATGACCTGCGGGACCTCGACGAGACGACAATCGGCACCGAAACCGTGCCGGTGGAAACCCCCGACGAGGTGCAGGGCAGACTGGCACGTCTCCGTGCCCGGCTGATCCGGTCCAACAACGCCCTCGGCAAGGGCCTGCTGGCCCTGCTGTCCCGGGACCACATCGACGAGGACGTCTGGGACGAAATTGAGGAGACACTGCTCCTCGCGGACCTGGGCACCGAACCGACCATGGAACTGGTCGATGCGCTCAGGGCTCGGGTGAAGATTGCGGGCAGTCGCAGTCCGGCCGAGGTCAAGGACATGCTGCGCGAGGAATTGGTCAAGTTGGTCGATCCGACGATGGACCGGTCGCTGGCCACCGACAGGCATGCCGACCGGCCGGCGGTCGTGCTGGTCGTTGGAGTCAACGGCGTCGGCAAGACCACCACGGTCGGCAAACTGGCACGGGTGCTGGTCGCTGAGGACAAGGATGTGCTGCTGGGCGCCGCCGATACCTTCCGCGCTGCTGCTGCCGAGCAACTCGCCACCTGGGGACAGCGGGTCGGCGTGCCGACTGTGCGCTCCCACGTCGACGGCGCCGATCCTGCGTCGGTAGCGTTCGAAGCCGTGAAGGCTGGGATCGACGGCGAGGTGGACGTGGTCATGATTGACACCGCCGGACGGCTCCAGAACAAGGTGGGCCTGATGGATGAGCTCGGCAAGGTGAAGCGGGTGATCGAGAAGCTCGCCACGGTTGACGAGGTGCTGCTTGTCCTCGACGCCACCACCGGCCAGAACGGCCTCAATCAGGCCCGGGTGTTCGCCGAGGTGGTGAACGTGACGGGGATCGTCCTCACCAAGCTCGACGGCACCGCCAAGGGCGGTATCGTTGTTGCGATTCAGCGCAGCCTCGGCGTTCCGGTGAAGCTGGTGGGCCTTGGCGAAGGCGCCGACGATTTGGCGCTCTTCGACGCCGAATCCTTCGTCGACGCACTCCTGAACTAACTGCCTAACAAAAGAGGCGCCCCACGGTTTCGTGGGGCGCCTCTTCCGTTGGGGGGCTAGAAGGTGAAGTGGAACACCGAAACGGTGCCCGCAGTCACGGGCAGCTGTACCGATTCCGCCCCGGGAACAAACCCCGGGATGGCGGGCCGGTCAGCGGCCGGGATCGGCGCTGCGAAAGCACCGTCAACCACAGTCGAGTCCTCGGCGCCATAGGACGGGCCAGCGAGCTGGGTCATCGAACTGGTGCGTGCGCCGGCTGGCAGTTGCACTGTGACATCTGTCTGGGCGTTGACCTCAGGGTTGTTCTGGTTGACCAGCACCACGCTCAGGCTGCCGTCCTCGTGCTGGACCGCATAGCTGTAGGACAGCCCGCCACCCTCGGCGGTATTCTGCAGGAACGCTCCGGGTGGAAGCTCGGCAACCATTGAGAGGCCGTAGTAGTTGGCCCGCTCGTTGAAGGTGGCATCCGGCTGCAGGTAGGGTCCGCCCGAGCAGATGGATGACATGGGAGGACCGCCCTGGCAGGTCAGCAGCGAGCTGTGGAAGCTGAGTCGGGGAATCCCGATCTGGGCAGCGCTCAACGCGTAGTCGACGCTCCACAGAGCCGAGGCATGGGTCTTGGTGGTTTCATTGGAGCCCGGGCATGCCGAAATGCCGGTCTCGGGGATCCAGGTTTCAAGTCCTGCCGCACTGGCCGGAGCAAGCGCTGCACGACGGTAATCCTCGGCCCGGTCGTGGATCGGTGCAGCCATCAGGTTCTCCATGATGGGTTCACCCAGGGGATCATTCGATCCATCGCACTGTGACAGCGGGTAGTGGTGGAACGAGAGGATCTTCTCCTGCTGCAGGTCCGCCTGGGCGAACGGCTCCCACCACGCTTCGGCGTAGGTGCCCGGCCCCACAATTCGAACCTCGGGCGCAACCTCATACATGGCATCCGCGTAGGTCTTCAGCTCATCGAGGTACTCAGGGATGCCCCAGCCGGATGGCCGTAGACCATTGGTGGGATACCCGTTGGGTTCGTTGCCGACGGTGATTCCAACCAGGCGGTCACCGAAGATCTCGGCTGCGTACTTGGTCATGTCTGCTGCACGTGCGGGATCATAGTTGCCCATGTCAACGGTCAGGCTGATGGTGGCGTCGGCCGCCTCCAGCAGGGTGTTGACCCGCTCCAGATCGGCGGGGCCAGCAGCGCGCACCGGGTGCGCTTTGTCGCCCTCCAGGTTTCCGGGGATTGCCTCATCTGATGAGGTCCAGAAGAACCGCCGGTCGACCGCGTTGCCGCCGAAGCGCAGCATGGGACGGCCGAGGCCGGTGAGGCTGCTGACGATTTCCTGGTTATCGCCGGACATCCGCGGATCGGCCAGGTCAGTGGCTTCGAGCG
>NZ_KI914720.1:35807-51640 GCF_000520515.1 Arthrobacter sp. H20 | reverse complement strand
AACAGCTTCCAGCGGTGAACCGGCGGGTGGGCCCGCCTGCTCATAGAAAACTGTCGGCGCTGGCGGGAGTGGCTCAGTCGATTCGGGCAACGGCTCAGGTGGGGGCGCCGGTGAGGTCTCAACAGCCGGAGCGGCCGGTGAGGACGACGACGACGGCGACGACGACGTCGACGACGGCGACGACGTCGCACTTGGCTCGTCATCCTGGGCGAGAGCAGAAATGCCTACCCCTGCACCAACCAGCACGACTATTGTTGCTAGTCCGGTTGCGACCATGACCTTCGGGCTCGGACGGGAACGCCGGGCAGGCTCTTGCTGGGTTTCCTCCGGAACAGGATCAGGCGTCGGGCTATCGGGGTATTCGGACATTACTCTCCATCGTTGTCAGCTCCTAGCCAGTCTAACCAGCCCGAAGCCTGCTTCTTTTCCCTACCTTTTCCGGTGGTGCCAGTCCAGCAACGACAGCAAATTGAGAGCCAGTTCACACAGCCGAAACATGGCCGTCACGCATTCTTTACCACGGTGCGGGTTCTGTAACCTCCCGGCAATCAATAGGCTCACGGAGACGAAACACAGCGCGGGCAGACTTGCGAATGTGGGAACTCCCCGCCACTCGCGAGAGGATGTGACGATGGATCTGACAGCAGGTCACGTCTGGGTATTGGTTTCGGCCGCAATGGTGCTTCTAATGACACCGGGGCTGGCATTTTTCTACGGCGGCATGACGCGCGCCAAGGCCGCACTGAACATGATGATGATGAGTTTCATCGCCGTCGGGTTGGTCGGCATCGTATGGGTCCTCTGGGGGTACTCAATGACCGGCGGCGAGGGCGTCGCCCAGCTGTTCGGCAACCCCTTCGCTTCCTTCGGCCTTGAAGGGCTCATCGGCACCGAAGATATGATCGGAGCCGGTTACGGGGTGACCTTCGCTATCATCACAGTCGCCCTGATCAGCGGTGCGATTGCTGACCGGGCGAAGTTCGGTGCCTGGTCCCTGTTCGTTCCGATCTGGGTAACCCTCGTCTACTGCCCGCTTGCCTTCATGGTCTGGGGCGGTGGGCTGCTGAGCGCCGATGGCGCTGTGGGTGGCGCGGTTGGCGAGGCAATCGACTTCGCCGGTGGCACAGTTGTCCACATCAGCGCAGGCGTTGCAGCACTGGTGCTGGCTATCATCCTCGGCAAGCGTCAGGGTTTCGGCAAAGATCCAGCACAGCGTCCCCATAATGTGCCGCTGGTAATGCTCGGCGCGGCGCTGCTCTGGTTCGGCTGGTTCGGATTCAACGGCGGCGCGGCAGACTCCGCCGAAGAAGCGGGCCTGATCTGGATGAACACCATGGTGGCTCCCGCAGCCGCAATGGTTGGCTGGCTCGTCCTTGAACGTTTCCGCGATGGACGTCCGACGTCGCTCGGCGCGGCCTCGGGTATCGTCGCCGGCCTCGTAGCCATCACACCCGCGTGTGCCAACGTCAGCCCCATCGGAGCTATCGGCCTCGGCCTGGTAGCCGGCATGCTGTGTGCACTGGCCGTGGGGCTGAAGTACAAGTTGGGCTTCGATGACTCGCTCGACGTCGTCGCCGTTCACCTGGTCGCCGGAACTGTCGGCACCATCGCGCTGGGCTTCATCGCCATGCCGGTCGACGGTGAAGGCGGCGGCCTCTTCTACGGCGGCGGCGGTAGCCAGTTGCTCGCCCAGGTGGTCTCGGTACTGATTGCCATCACTCTCTCGGCCGTGATGACAGCCATCATTGGTCTCGCCATCCACAAGACCATCGGATTCCGCATCACTGCTGATAACGAGGTGTCAGGTGTTGACCTTTCCGAGCATGCCGAAACTGCCTACGAATTTGGTGGCCTGGGCGTCGGCGGGCAGTTCCACCCAACTGACAATGTTGCAGCCACACACGGTGCTTCGGAAAAGGTGAACTCATGAAGCTCGTAACAGCAATTGTCCGTCCGGATAAGCTCGACGGCGTCCGCGGGGCCCTGGAAACCTACGGGGTGCAGGGCCTGACAGTCAGCGGAGCCAGCGGATACGGAAGACAGCGCGGCCACACCGAGGTATACCGTGGCGCCGAATACACGGTGGACCTGCTGCAGAAGATCCGTGTCGAAGTACTGGTCGCTGATGCCTGGGTCACCGACATCGTCGATGTCCTGGTCTCAACCGCCAACACCGGACGGGCCGGTGACGGGAAGGTGTGGGTTATCCCAGTGGAGGACGCCGTCCGCGTCCGCACCGGGGAACGCGGCGACGCCGCGCTCTAACCCAGGCCCACCACACGGGTCGACGTCACCCCTCGGATCCGGGATCAGCGCTTACAGCTGATGCTCGGATCCGACGGGTGACCTAGGCCTTTAAGAGGCCGGGTCAGTCCAGGCCGCGGGGCCGGAGGAGCCCGCCGGATACTCTTCAAGCGCCACCTCATTGGTGGCCCAGGCATCGAGCACCGGGTCAACAATCCGCCAGCAGTCCTCGGCGGTGTCGCCGCGCACCGACAGGGTGGGATCACCGGTCAGCACTCCCTCAAGGACTTCACCGTAGGGCAGCAGCTCCGAAGCATTGAGTTCAACCTCGAGCACAGCACGGTCCAGGGCGAAGATATCCCCGGGTCCGTTGACATCAATCTCCAGTTTGAGGGTTTCGGGACCAAAGCCGATCCGGAGCTGGGTTGGCGAGTCCTGCCCGCTGAAACCCGTCGGAAGATGGCTCACCGGCTTGAACGTCACCAGCGCTTCCTTTCGGCTTCCACCCAGTGCCTTCCCGGACCGCAGGATGAAAGGCACACCGGACCACCGCGCATTGTTGATGGACACGGTGATTTCGGCGAGGGTCTCGGTGCGCCGCGACGGGTCGACGCCGTCCTCGGCCGCGTAGTCGGGGATGTCCTTTCCGTCGATGGTCCCGGCCGTGTACCGGGCACGCCGGGTGCTCCTGGCGAAGTCGGGATCAACCGAGCTGGCGCGCAGCACTGCGCCGACGCCATCCCGAAGGTCCCGTTCGTGCAGACTGACCGGGGACTCCATCGCGAGGATGGCCATGGCATGCAGCAGGTGGCTTTGGATCATATCGCGCAGCGCTCCGGCGCCGTCGTAATAGCCGGCGCGGCTCTCCAGAGCGAGGGCCTCGTCGTAGACCACCTCCACCCGGTCAATGTGCAGGTTGTTCCAGACCGGCTCCAGGAGCCGGTTCGCGAATCTCAGGCCCAAAATATTGAGCACTGTTGCTTTCCCCAGGAAATGGTCCACCCGGTGGATGTGGTCTTCGGGGACCAGCTGGGTCAGCGTTTCGTTGAGCCGGAACGCTGACGCCTGGTCGGTGCCGAAAGGCTTCTCCATGACGAGCCGGGTGCCGGCCGGCAGATCGCCGGGGGAGAGCAGTTCACACGCCTGCTCAGCGATGGCCGGCGGCAACGCGAAGTACACGGCGGTTGGCCCCGGCAGGGTTGTGGTCAACTGCGCCAGTTCACCGGGCGCGGTGACGTCTACCCGCCGATACTCGCTGGTGGTCCGCAGGAGGTTCAGGGCTGATTGACCGGCGTCGTCTGCGGCCTCCAGCGCGGCGGCAAATGAGTGGGCGACTCGCTCAGACCACTGTTCAGCAGTCCAGGCATCGTAGCCAGCCCCCACCAGATGCAGGCCAGTGGCCCGTCCGTGCCGGACCAGCCGTGCGAGGCCGGGCAGCAGTAGTCTGCCCGTCAGATCACCTGACGCGCCCAGGATGAGCAGTGTCGCCATCTCCTGGCCGGTGGAGAAGGGGACGTCGTCCTGTACTGAGTTTGTATGAGTTTCCACACCATTCACCCTGCCACCTTGGTGCCGAGATGTCCCGCACGCCGCCACCGGCCCCAGTTGGTACCCTTGATGACAGAGCCCTCCATCCATCGAAGAAAGCAGTTCACGGCACGTGTTCAATTCACTCTCTGACCGGTTGACAGAAACTTTCAAGAACCTCCGCGGAAAGGGCCGGCTCTCCGAAGCCGACGTCGACGCGACGGTACGCGAAATCCGTCGTGCCCTCCTTGACGCCGACGTTGCGGTCACAGTGGTGCGTGAGTTCACCGCCAGGGTCAAGGAACGTGCACTGGGCCTTGAGGTGTCCCAGGCGCTGAATCCGGGCCAGCAGGTAGTCAAGATTGTCAACGAGGAACTCGTTGGCATCCTCGGCGGTGAAACCCGTCGTATCCGGCTCGCGAAGAATCCACCGACTGTGATTATGCTCGCTGGCCTGCAGGGCGCGGGTAAGACCACCCTCGCCGGGAAGCTCTCCAAATGGCTCAAGGGCCAGGGACACAGCCCCCTCCTGGTGGCCTGTGACCTGCAGCGGCCCAACGCCGTTAAGCAGTTGCAGGTTAACGGCGAACGCGCCGGGGTTCCGGTCTTTGCACCTCACCCGGGTGTCAGTTCCGAGTTTGAGACCGCCACGGGTGACCCAGTCGCCGTTGCGCGCGCCGGTGTCGCCGAGGCGCGCACCAAACTGCACGATGTGGTCATTGTCGATACCGCTGGCCGGCTCGGCATTGACGCCGAACTGATGCAGCAGGCGTCTGACATCCGCGACGCAGTCAACCCGGACGAAGTGCTGTTCGTGATTGACGCGATGATCGGCCAGGACGCCGTCAACACGGCTCAGGCTTTCAACGAGGGCGTCAACTTCACCGGCGTGGTCCTGACCAAGCTCGACGGTGACGCCCGGGGTGGTGCAGCGCTGTCAGTTGCGTCGGTCACCGGTAAGCCTGTCATGTTCGCCTCGACCGGTGAGGGTCTTAACGACTTCGAGCTGTTCCACCCGGACCGGATGGCTTCGCGCATCCTTGACATGGGCGACATCCTCACGCTGATCGAGCAGGCTGAGAAGTCCTGGGACAAGGACGAAGCTGCGCGGATGGCGCAGAAGTTCTCCGACCAGGAAGACTTCACCCTCGACGATTTCCTGGCGCAAATGCAGCAGATCCGCAACATGGGCTCCATGAAGAAGATGCTGATGATGATGCCTGGCGCCGCAGGTATGCGCGAGCAGCTGGAAAACTTCGATGAACGGGAGATTGACCGCGTCGAAGCAATCGTGCGGTCAATGACCAAGCACGAGCGCGTCGCACCGAAGATCATCAACGGCTCACGCCGCGCCCGGATTGCGCGTGGCTCGGGTGTTCACGTCTCTGAGGTCAACGGTCTGCTGGAGCGTTTCGGGCAGGCGCAGAAGATGATGAAGAAGATGGCGTCCGGCGGAGGAATGCCCGGTATGCCCGGCATGGCGGGTCCTGGCGGATTCAACGGTGGCGCCCGCAAGGGCAAGGCCGTGTCAAAGGGCAAGAAGAAGGCGAAGTCGGGCAACCCGGCAAAGGCAGCCCAGGAGCGAGCCGATGCCGAGGCGCGCCGGAACCGGCCATCGGTGCCCTCCGGGGCGGCGTTTGGTGGGCAGGACAACTTCGACCCGTCATCCCTCAATCTCCCCAAGGGCTTCGACAAGTTCCTCGGCAAGTAGGCCCTCCCACGCCAGGACCCTTATGAGCGGTGCAATGACCCACGAACGACTCGTTTTTGTCCATGGCAGCGGTAGCTTCGGCGCCGCTGCCTGGCCCACCCAGCACGCCCTGGCGAGCAGCTACGACTGCCTCTATCTCCGCCGCCACGGCTTCGAAGCCGGAGTTGATCCGCTGCCGACCGATTTCAGCGAAGATCAGCGGATTGTCATTGAAGCGCTGGGGGAGGGTGGGCATGTGGTGGCCCATTCGCAGGGTGCGATCTCGGCCATGATGGCCGCGGTCGAGCGTCCCGATCTGGTCCGTTCACTGGTGCTGATCGAGCCGGCGTGTTTGTCCCTGACCACTGACCAGCCTGCCACTTCAGCACACCGTGAGCTGGTTGGTCAGCTGTATGAACGCCGAGACTCGCTGACCGATGAGGCGTTCCTCCAGGAATTCGTCAGGCTCGTATTTTCCACTGACGCGCGGCATCCAGCGACGTCCGAGGCTCAGCGCGCCGCACGACGGCTGAGATTGCAGTCCCCGCCGTGGGAGGCGCCACTGCATATCGTCCCGGGGGTGCCAACCTTGATCCTCACCGGCGGGTGGGAGCCTCTCTATGAGGAGATTGCTGACTACCTGGCGGTCACCGGCGCCCGCCATCTGGTTGCGCCGGGCGGACACCGCCCCCAGGACACCCCCGAGGGAGACGCCCTGATTCGCGGGTTCGTCGCTTCTCACGCCAGTTCCGCTGAGCACTAAAGACGTACACCTATACTCGAGCACATGTTCAGTATTCGTCACGCCGATCTGCTGGACATCGCGTTTCTGCCGGTGATCGAGGCAGCGGCCGACACTATTCTGACTTCTATTGACGGAAAACCTCTGCCAATGGCCCTGCCTGCAGGTCCGCCGCGGGGCGAGCTTGCGGCAGCACTGAAGCTGTTGGTCGCCGGGCGTCCCTGTGTCGGTTTCGCCCGGGTGGAGGAGCTCGACGGCGCTGCCCACCTCGAGCAGCTCTCAGTCCTTCCGCATCGTGCGGGCCAGGGAATCGGCCGCGGCCTCGTTGAAGCGTCAAAGGACTGGTCGCGCGAGCACGGCTACACCTCGATGACCCTCAGTACCTTCGCTGAGGTGCCGTTCAACTGCCCGTTCTACGAGACCTGCGGATTCGAGGTTGTGGAGGACCTGTCCCCGGCGCTGCTGGGCCTTCGAGAGCATGAACTAATCATCGGTCTGGACCGCATCGGACGGAGAGTGATCATGCGTGCCACGCTGTAGCAAAGACCCGCAGCCGTCCCGGACTCCCCACCTTCTGCCCGCAAAAGCCTCGACGACGGCGTGTCCCGGTACGACACGCCGAACTACCACCAGTACCTGGGGAGAGGTGCACAGCACTCGACGGGAATAAGTTGAAGCTTCAAGTAGTTCATCCTGATACAGCGTGACGTAGAGGAGCAACTATGACCAACCCCCAGGATTTGCTGCCCAATGATCTGTCGATGGGCACAGTGATACTCAAGGTGGGCGACCTTGCCCGGATGTCCGAGTACTACCGGCGGGCTCTCGGCCTCGACGTAGTTGAGGAAACCAGTGAAGGCCTCTCCCTTGGCCGGGCGAACACGCCGCTCATTCGCCTCGCCCCAGCCACAGGCCTGCAGCTCCCTGCCCGGGGTGAAGCCGGGTTGTTCCATACAGCACTCTTGTTCGACGACCGGTCAGCGCTAGCCGCCACCGTCGCCGCCACAGCCCAGTACGACGCCGGCCTGTATGTCGGCAGTGCAGACCACCTCGTCAGCGAGGCGTTCTATTTTACCGACCCGGAGGGTAACGGGATTGAACTCTACTTCGACAAGCCCCGCAGTACATGGCAGTGGAGCAGCGAGGTCACTGGCAGGACAGTCGTGATGGATAGCCTCAGGCTTCCCGCCGACGACTACCTGCGTGACCACCTCACCGAAGACGCGGTTACTGGCCGGACCGCGGCGGGTGCCGTCGTCGGGCACGTCCACTTACAGGTTGGCGACGTCGAGACGGCAGGCAAATTCTACGTGGACACCCTCGGTTTCGAGCGGACTGCCGGCTGGCGCGGTCAGGCCCTGTTCGTCTCGGCCGGCGGATACCACCACCACATGGCGATGAACGTGTGGAACAGCCGCGGCGCCGGACCCCGCAAGGACACATTGGGCCTTGGGGAAGTGCTCATTCGGGTGCCCGCAGAAGACCACATGGGCGCACTGGCTGACCGGCTCACGGTTGCCGGTATCAACAACCACCACACCGGCAGCGAACTGCGCTTCAACGATCCGTGGAACAACAGAATTCGGGTGGCAATGAGCTAGTGTGGCGTGATTCGTGCTGGAGTCCGGGATCTGGCACAATAGATACGTACTCGATCCGGGCAGCCCCTCTCTCTGCGCGCGCATCTTGTCCTTTTGAACCCTCAGCAGTGGCCCGCCCCACGGGAGCACTGAGTAGGGTTCACCCCTTTAGATCATCAAGGAGTGACCACAACAGTGGCCGTAAAGATTCGCCTGAAGCGCATGGGTAAGATCCGCGCACCTTTCTACCGTGTCGTCGTCATGGATGCACGCGCCAAGCGTGATGGCCGTGCCCTCGAGGAAATCGGTAAGTACAACCCCACCGAAGAGCCCTCGTTCATCGAGATCAAGTCGGATCGCGCACAGTACTGGCTCGGAGTTGGCGCACAGCCAACCGAGCAGGTTGCCGTGCTGCTCAAGATCACCGGAGACTGGCAGAAGTTCAAGGGACTCGAAGGCCAGGAGGGAACCTTGAAGACCAAGGCTCCCAAGGAAACCTTCACCGCCCCTGAAAAGGGTTCGGTAATCGTTCCTGAAGCCATCACGCCCAAGGCCAAGAAGTCCGACGCCGAGGCACCAGCCGACGCCGAGACGGAAACCGCCGAGGCCAAGTAAATTGCTGGCAGAAGCGCTGGAACACCTCGTCCGGGGAATCGTTGACAGTCCTGATGATGTCAAGGTTTCCCTGAAGAACAACCGCCGTGGGGAAACCCTTGAGGTGCGGGTTCATCAGGACGATCTGGGCCGTGTCATCGGCCGTCAGGGCCGCACAGCCCGCGCGTTGCGCACAGTTGTGTCAGCCCTCGCTGATGGCGAACCGGTACGCGTTGACGTAGTTGATACGGACCGCCGCCGGGGCTAACAGCGCTTCAGCCCACTGCTTCAAGATAATAACTCAATGAGTTTGGCCCCGCACCGGATAATGGTGGAGGGGCCAAATTTATGTCCAGTTCCCCACCAGCACCCAGGAGTCTTAGATGGAAGTTCAGGTTGCCAGGATCGGCAAGCCCCACGGTATTCGCGGCGAAGTCACTGTGCAGTTGTTCACCGACGCGCCGGAGGACAGGTTCGAGGCCGGCTCCATCTTCAGGGCGGAACCGGCATCCCTCGGCCAGCTCGAGGTCAGCGGCGCCCGCTGGAACAAAGACATCCTGATCCTCGGCTTCGACGGTTTCGCGGATCGCAACGCTGCGGAAACCCTCCGCGGAGCCAAACTGTTCATCGATACCGATGAGGCCGAGGATGACGACGACGACGCCTGGTACGAACACGAACTGGTGGGACTTGAGGTGCGGGTAGGGGACGACGTCGTCGGCAAAGTCAGCGGACTCCGCACTCTCGAGGTGCAGGATCTGCTGATGGTGGAAACCTCAGCCGGGCACGAAACACTTGTCCCGTTTGTCACTGAGATTGTCCCCGAGGTGAACGTGGCAGGCGGTTATGTCCTTTTGACCCCACCGGTCGGCCTGTTCGAGCTGAACCTGCCTGGTTCCAACCAGGCGGGACCTGATGACGGTGAAGTGAGCGGTCTTAGCAGTGACGTCCCTGTCGCCGGGGATGCAACCACCGACGAGTCAGCTGGCACTGAGGGCAGCGGTCGCTAAGTGCGCATTGACGTCGTCAGTATCTTCCCTGAGTATCTTGCCGCCCTTGACCTGTCGCTAATCGGCAAGGCGCGTCAGGACGGACTGCTGGATGTGCGGGTCCATGACCTGCGCGGCTTCACCACTGACCGGCATCGCACAGTTGACGACACCCCCTATGGCGGGGGAGCGGGAATGGTGATGAAGCCGGAACCGTGGGCGCTGGCTCTGGAGTCGGTGATCGACACGTCTCCTGCCGAGGGTCGTCCGGTGCTGATCGTTCCATCGCCAGCGGGGCAGGTATTCAACCAGCGGATGGCACACGACCTAGCCGAGGAACCACACCTCGCCTTCGCGTGCGGCAGGTACGAGGGAATCGACGAACGGGTGCTCGGCTGGGCCAGCGATTTCTTCGACGTCCGGGCGGTCAGTCTCGGCGACTATGTCCTCAATGGGGGCGAGGTGGCAGTGCTGGCGATGGTTGAAGCTGTCGGCAGGCTGCTGCCAGGGGTGGTGGGGAATCCCGAATCGTTGGTCGAGGAATCCCATGCCGATGGGCTTCTGGAATACCCGGTATACACCAAGCCCTCCGCCTGGCGCGGACAGGCAATTCCCGAGGTACTGCTCAGCGGCAATCATGCGCGGATCGCCCAGTTCCGGCGGAGCGAGCAGCTCCGCCGGACGGCGCAGCGTCGGCCGGACCTGCTGGAGGGGCTGCTGCCCAACGCGCTGAGCGCAGCTGATCGCTCCGAGCTGGCGGCGCTGGGGTACGACGTCGTCGGCGGCGCGCTGCGGCGCCGGGGGGATTCCGATGAACGGTCCGACTCAACCACCGTGACGTTCTGAATGAGCCCTGCCCTATGGCATAATTGAAGTTTGTGTCTACTGGGTTGTTCCCTGCCACAGGGGGAGAGCTACCAACAGGCTGACACGCTGGCGGCCAAGTCATGGTCTGCCGGTCCTAATTTTCCGGCGGACATTGCCTAGGCCTTGACCGCTGTGACCAACGTGAATGACCTGTGGCGTTCACCAGGAGCAATAACCATGCATATTCTTGACGCCGTCGACGCAGCATCACTGCGCACCGACATTCCTGCATTCCGCGCCGGTGACAACCTCAAGGTGCACGTCAACATCATTGAAGGCAAGAACACCCGTGTTCAGATCTTCCAGGGCTTCGTTGTTGGCCGGCAGGGCGATGGCCTCCGCGAAACCTTCACCGTCCGCAAGATCAGCTTCGGTGTAGGCGTGGAGCGTACCTTCCCGGTTCACTCCCCAGTCCTTGACAAAATCGAGGTTGTTTCACGCGGCGATGTCCGCCGGGCCAAGCTGTACTACATGCGCGATCTGCGCGGCAAGGCCGCCAAGATCAAGGAAAAGCGCGAACCCAAGACCGCCAAGTAACACCAGTTCTTGAACTGCACCATGCCGGGATCAGATCTTCCCCGGCACGCTGCGGGAGCACAACCAAAACGCCGGCCCTTTCGGGGCTGGCGTTTTGTGCTGTCCGCCCTCCTCATGGCGGTAGTGGTCGCCTCGGTCCTCAGGGCAACAGTGGCGGACATCTACTTCATTCCCTCCGAGTCAATGCAGCCGCTCCTTGAGGAAGGAGACCGGGTGCTGGTCTCCCGGATGGACACGGAACCGCAGCGCGGCGACGTAGTCGTTTTCGATGGCCGGGGCTCCTTTGACCCGATCAGCGGCGGCGGGGCGGGCGAGCTCCTCGGTACAGTGGGCCACTGGCTGGGCATTTCCGGCAGCGACACCGTCTACGTCAAGCGCATCCTCGGCATCGGCGGCGACACAGTGTCCTGCTGCAGTGGCCCCAAAGGTCGCGTCGAGGTGAATGGGAACCCCCTCAATGAGCCTTACGTGTTCCCCTCGGACGCACCCAGTGACCAACAGTTCGAGGTGGAGGTCCCGCAGGGTAAATTGTGGGTAATGGGCGACCACCGCTCCGAATCGTTTGACTCGCGGTCGCTGCTCGGAGCTCCGGGTGGGGGGCTGGTCTCGACCGACCGGGTGCTCGGACGGGCAGTGCAGATCATCTGGCCGCCGTCACGGTCTGGCCCCATTGAGCGTTTAACCGATTGACCGAGAACCGACCTTAGGTAGATGACCAGCAGATGGCAACGAGCATCCCCGGCAAGTCCAACGACGACGCTGACGCCCACTCAGATGCTCAAGGACCGGATGGCGGCCCTTCGCGCCGCAATCGCACCACCAGGAAGACGGCGAACGACGACGGCGCCCGCAGCCTGGGCGGCTGGCTCAAGGAAATCCTGATCATCGTAGGAATTGCGATCCTGCTGTCCTTCCTGATTAAGACGTTCCTGTTCAGGGCTTTCTTCATCCCCTCGGGCTCGATGGAGAACACCCTGGAGATCGACGACCGGATCTTCGTCAATCAGCTGGTCCCTACTCCCTTTGAGCTGCAGCGCGGAGATGTTGTCGTCTTCGAGGACACCGAAGGGTGGCTGCCAGCGCCGCCGCCCGGCACGGGGCCAGGAACCAACTGGGTGAAGGACGGGCTGATCTTCGTTGGTCTTCTTCCCGATGACACCCAGCAGCACCTGGTGAAGCGGGTCATCGGCATGGCAGGGGACCGGGTGGTGTGCTGCGACGACGGCGGCCGGATCACAGTGAATGGCGAACCGCTTGACGAGCCGTACCTCTATCCGGGGGCCAGCCCGTCAGACACCGAGTTCGACGTGACCGTCCCGGAAGGCAAGATCTGGGTGATGGGCGATCACCGCAACGCGTCAGCCGACTCCCGGGCCAATACCGACAAGCCAAACGCAGGATTCATCGACGTCGAAGACATTGAAGGCAAGGCAGCGGTCATCGCCTGGCCGTTGAACCGGATCGGATTCCTCGGTAACTACCCGGCCGTGTTCGACGGCATACCCGGCCCAGCGGCTGCCTCGGCTGAGACGGCGCCACAGCAACCGTGAAATCAGCTCCACCAACTCTCCGTTTTGAACGGTCATTCATCGAATCCGGGCATCAATTTTTGGCGGGATGCGACGAAGTGGGCAGGGGTGCCCTGGCCGGACCGGTCTCCGTCGGGTTGGTGGTGATCGACCTGGCAGCCGTCAAGGGGCTCAGGGGAGTGCGGGACAGCAAGCTGCTCTCGCCTGCTGATCGCGTCCGATTGGTCCCGCGCATCAAGAAATGGGCTCTCGCCCACGGCGTCGGGCATGCCAGCTCGGCCGAGATTGACGACGTCGGGCTAATGCGCGCGCTGCAGTTGGCAGGAAACCGCGCCTGGGAGCAGGTTGTTGTGACCGTTCGACCCGACGCAGTGATTCTCGACGGCAACCACGATTGGCTCTCTCCGCGTCCGGAAGCCACGCTGTTCGACACCGAAACCTTCGCTACCGCGACGCTGGAGGCGGGCCCGCTGGAGGCGGGCCCGGTGGAGACCGACCCGGTGGAGACGGAGGCGTTCGACGCCGAGGTACCCGCGGGCTGTAACGTCCCGGTTCACACCCGAATCAAGGCCGATCTGCAGTGCCTCAGTGTCGCTGCCGCAAGCGTGCTGGCGAAGGTTGAGCGGGACGCCATGATGGTGTCCTACGCCGGCGACCATCCGCAGTACGGCTGGGAGGTCAACAAGGGGTATGCCACTGCAGGTCACCGCGCTGCGATCCACGGGCTGGGCCCCACCGGGCTGCACCGCACTACCTGGCGCCTCGGCACCAGAGACCGGATCGGCATGCCCCGCGTGGAAATTGGTGGATGATGGGTTCATGAGCGCTGAGGATCTTGAGAACTACGAAACCGATATGGAGCTGCAGCTCTATCGCGAGTACCGCGACGTCGTTGGCCTATTCAGCTACGTGGTGGAAACTGAACGCCGGTTTTATCTCGCCAACCATGTTGACCTGCAGGCGCGCTCGGCCGACGGCGAGATCTACTTCGACCTGACGCTTCAGGACGCGTGGGTGTGGGATGTCTACCGCACGGCCCGGTTCGTGAAAAATGTCAGAGTGATTACGTTCAAGGACGTCAATGTCGAGGAACTGACCAAATCGGATGACATTGCCCTGCCCAAGGACGGTCCGCTCGGGAACTGATCGGCGCCGGGGTAGTCGGACCTACCCTCGTTTCAGGGCTGGTCGAGAGACCGAAAAAAAGATGACGCATCCGTTGCGACACGGGCAGGATCCTCCCACAGAACCAGATGGCCGACGTCGGGGTAGACAGTGAGTACTGACCTCGGGATTCGGGCCGCAAGTGTCTCCATATAGCGCCGAGGTACCAGTCCGTCGTGGGCTCCCCACAGGACGAGCGTTGGTACAGGGATGGTTCCCACCTCGGTGGGTGGAATCGCCCTGCAGAAGCCATCAAGGGTCAGCTTCCAGACCCGGGCAGGCATTCCCACTCCGTCGGCCACCCGGTCCTCGACGAACCATTGAGGTACGGCCCGCTGCAGGGGAAACCACGCGAGCGAGTTCCGCACCCAGCCACTGTCGATCGGGTCGGAAAGGCGGTCGACGTCGTCGGCGAATTCCGGCCTTCCCCGCAGTGTCAGCGGTGACCCCGCGAGCACTAGCGCTGCCACCCGCTGAGGCTGGCTGACGGCTAACTGCTGCGCAATGTAGCCGCCGCTCGAGGAGCCGAGGACTAACGCTTGCCGGATCCCGAGAGCATCCAGGACTGCTGCGGCGTCGTCTGCCTGTTCTGCAAGAGCATAGCCCCCGTCAGGCTGGTCGGCACCCCCGGAGATCGGGCGCAATGGCCCTGAACCCGGCAAGTAAAGGCAGGATCCGCTCAAAGCTTCGGCCCGATTCGCCCCACGCATGCAGCAGCAACAGTGGAGGATCTCCTGGGAGACCTCGGATGATGCACGGTATCGAAATGCCAGTGTGTAGCCGAAGAGTCACAACCTCGGATTTTATAGCCACAGGCTACTCTTCGCCAGGCCGATTGACTCTTGACCTTCACCCAACCTCCACTAACATACAACCGTATGGTTGTAGATGAGTTATCGGATGCTGATGTTGACCGCCTGTTTCAGGCTTTTGCTGATGCCACCCGACGAGACATTATCTCGCGGGCCCTGGTCAGTGATTTCTCTGTATCCGGGTTGGCTGCCCACTACGCCATGAGTTTCGCCGCTGTCCAAAAGCATGTGGCGGTTCTGGAGCGCGCTTCCCTGGTGACCAAGGAAAAGCGCGGAAGGGAGCAGATTGTGCGGGTTCATCTCGATGGATTGAGACGGGCACGGCGGCTGCTCGAGGGATACGAGGCGATCTGGCGGCAGCGTGTCGACCGGATTTCCGCCATCCTGGCTGAGGAAGAAGGAAAGTCACCATCATGACAGTCATCAGTTCACACAAGGACCCTGAGGCATTGACCCTCACCATCGTCGCCGAGTTCAATGCAGGCGCTGAGCGGCTGTGGCAGGTCTGGGAAGACCCACGGCAACTCGAACGATGGTGGGGGCCACCCACCTAACCCGCAACCTTCGACAGCCACGACTTCGTGGCCGGGGGCAAAGCCAGCTACTACATGACGGGCCCCGACGGAGACACGAGCCGCGGCTGGTGGCGATTCACCGCTATCAAGGCACCAACCAATCTCGAGTTTGACGATGGTTTCGCCGACGAGTTCGGTGATCCGGTGGATGAAATGGGCATCACCCATGGAGCGGTCACCCTCGAGACGATCGACGGTGGCTCACGGATGACTATGGTGTCCAGTTTCGAGAGCCTTGACCAGTTGGAGAAGTTGGTCGCCATGGGGATGGGGGAAGGCATCAAGGAGGCAATGGCGCAGATCGTCTCGGTGCTGGATCGGTCTACGGTCTAACCCGGTTAGGCTGACCCGCCCTGCGGCACCCGCCCTGCACAGGACACGTGAAGACTGGACTTTCCCACATAACCAGAGTTTTCGGACACCTCCGATGCCAGCCGTATCAGGCTGGTACCGGAGGTGTTGTCATGAAGGCGAAGGACCGACTGGGACGTAGGGGTGAGGCGCTGGCGGCGTCGTATCTCGAGGGTGCAGGACTGGACCTGGTGGACCACAACTGGCGATGCGCACTGGGCGAGATTGACCTTGTCGCAATTGACGGGTCAACCCTGGTGGTCATTGAGGTGAAGACCCGCTCCTCACTGGATTTCGGGCATCCGTTGGAAGGCATCGATCCAGCCAAACTACAGCGGCTCTACCTGCTGGCGTCCAGGTGGGCGGTGGCGCATGAGCTACGGTTTTCAGAGATCCGGGTGGACGCCGTGGCAGTGGTTGACGACGGCACCGGCGACCCGCAGATCGAATACCTTCGGGCGGTCAGCTAATGCCGCTGGGACGCACCTACGCGGTGTCGCTGGTGGGACTGAACGGCTACATCATCGAGGTGGAAGCTGACATTGGGCAGACGCTGCCAGCATTCGTGATTCTGGGGCTGCCCGACGCATCACTGAACGAGGCCCGCGACCGGATTCGAGCGGCCGCCCGCA
>NZ_KI914720.1:25621-35707 GCF_000520515.1 Arthrobacter sp. H20 | reverse complement strand
CCGCCCGCAACGCGGGCCTGCCGCTCAGCCGTCGGAAAATCACTGTCAACCTGATCCCTGCCTCGCTGCACAAGCGCGGCTCGGCCTTTGACCTGGCGATCGTCATGGCGGCGCTGGCGGCTACCGGCGAGGTCAGTGGGTGCGCTGATACTGTCTTCATCGCTGAAGTGGGACTCGACGGCCGGCTCCGACCGATCAGCGGCGTGCTGCCAGCGGTCATGGCAGGTGTCAAGGCCGGATACACGCGGTTTGTGGTGGCGGCTGGCAACCAGGGCGAGGCAGCACTGGTCCCGCAGGCAGAGGTCAGAGGCTACGCGAGCCTCGCCGAAGTGTTCCTGGCTTTCGGCGCCGATCCTACGAAAGTCTCCCTCCCCGAGACGATGACCGGCCCGGTGCCAGTGCCAGCGTCGCCCGTCCCGACGGCTGCGCCAGCCCGCAAAGACATGGCTGATATCGCTGGCCAGTCGACCGCCCGATTCGCCATCGAAATCGCCGCCGCCGGCGCTCACCACATGATGATGGTGGGCCCGCCGGGTGCCGGTAAGACGATGCTCGCTGAACGCATGCCCGGAATCCTCCCCGACCTCTCCGATGCCGAAGCAATGGAGGTGACAGCCATTCATTCCCTTGGGCGGGTGCTCTCCTGTCACGGCCTGCAGCGACGGCCGCCGTTTGAGAGCCCACACCATACGTCCTCAACCGCATCGATTATCGGAGGGGGGAGCGGTATCCCGCGTCCCGGAGCAGCATCGCGGGCTCATCGCGGTGTGTTGTTCCTCGATGAGGCGCCCGAATACCAGCGAGGAGTCCTGGAGGCCCTGCGAGAACCGTTGGAGAGCGGAGAGCTGGTGCTGCACCGCTCGGCGGGCACGGCATCCTACCCGGCACGTTTTCAACTCGTGATGGCGCTCAATCCCTGCCCCTGTGGACTGGCAAGTGGCAAAGGAATCGACTGCGTGTGTACAGCGGACCAGAGGCGCCGATACTTCAATCGCCTATCCCAACCGCTCCTTGATCGGGTAGACCTCCAGTTGGCAGTGTCACGGGTGTCTCTTGCCGACTACGCTGACGGTGCCGCAGCCGAGTCTTCAACGGTCGTTGCTGCACGGGTAGCCGCCGCGCGCGCAGCCCAACGGGAACGATTGGCCAAGTGGGGAGCCCACACCAACGCCGAAATGTCGCCCTCCGTGTTGAACGAGGGCCTGAAGTTGCCCAAGGCTGTCAGCGCGCCGGTGGACAAAGCCATGAACAACGAAACCCTGACCATGCGGGGACATGACCGGGTGCTGAGAGTGGCCTGGACCCTTGCCGATTTGGGAGGGCGCACCTCGCCGACAACTAACGATGTCGACATAGCGCTGAGCTTTCGGCTGCAGGAGAGGGCATCATGACAGGTTCACTTGACCCGACAGTCGTTGCCCGGGCGGCGCTCTCCCGGCTCTTCGAGCCATCGGATACAGTCGGACTTGCTCTGACCGTCGCCGCTGGTCCGGCAGATGCGCTGCTGATCGCCACCGGTCAGGCCCCGGTTGGGACCGCCATGGCCCGTGAGGTGGCTGGCCAGCTCGAGTCCCATGGCATCAGTGGCCGCCCAGAGGCGCTCAGGGAAGCACTCGAACGATGGAAACCGCGGGTCGCGGACCTGGCTCCCGAACGTGACCTTGCGACCCTCGAACGCCTGGGCGGGATACTGCTCACCCCTGAAAGTGACCTATGGCCTCAGGCACTTGATGACCTGCAACTCTCAGCCCCCTCATGCCTCTGGGTGCGCGGTGACTGCTCAGCAGGTCTACCCGAGCTCAACCGCATGGCGGCGGTCGTCGGATCACGGGACAGCACCGCCTATGGAACTGCTGTTACCGGAGACCTCGCCGCAGGTCTGGTGAGTCGTGGATACACGGTCGTTTCCGGTGGAGCCTACGGGATCGATGCCCAGGCCCACCGCTCCGCCCTGGCTGCGGCAGGCGAGGAGCGCATCATGCCCACCATCGGCGTCACAGCGTGCGGCGTCGATCGGTACTACCCGGCTGGCAACGAGCAACTCCTTCGCGAGACGGCACGGCGTGGGCTCCTTGTCGCCGAGGTGCCACCTGGGTCCTCGCCGACGAGGTGGAGATTTCTTCAACGCAACAGGCTCATCGCCGCCCTCTGCGCAGTGACAGTAGTGGTTGAGGCACGCTGGCGGTCGGGTGCGCTGAATACTGCCCACCACGCAGCAGGGTTGGGGCGCGTAGTAGGGGCGGTGCCGGGCTCGGTGTATTCGGCTAACTCGGCAGGATGCCATCGGCTACTGCGGGAAGGCAGCGCCGTGTGCGTCAGCGATGCTGCAGAGATCGCTGAACTCGCCGGTCCGATCGGCACCGAATGGGTCCCGGAGCCTGAACAACGTGCCGCGGTGCACGATGGGCTCAGTGTTGAAGACCTGCTCCTGCTTGACGCCCTTCCCGTCAGAGCGAGCACCACCGTGGACAAACTGGCCTCGGTGGCTGGACTGGGTATCCGGGATGTTCTGGCGGGCCTCAGCCGGCTGGAGCTCAGTGTCCTCGCAGAACGAACCGACGACGGCCGCTGGCGACGTGGAAGCACTCATCGCAACTGAACAACGAAAGGAACAAGCACATGAAGACCCATATATTCATTGCCAGCCCGATTGGTAGGCTGCTGCTGGTTGCGGAACGGGGTGCGCTCACGGCTGTCTATCACGAGGCCCACGACCCGCCGCCCATACCGTCGGCCGTCGGGGTCCCATTCGCCACTATCTCCGGTCAGCGAACGGTGTCCAGCGCCCCCGCCGGACCAGTCGGAAAGGGGTTGGGGGCCAAGGAACTCAGCGACAACGGTGCTACTGTCGCCAGTCTGAAAGCTGAAGCGGCCACCTTCGAGCGTGCGAGCGAACAGTTTTGCGCCTACTTTGCCGGCCAGCGCCGGGCCTTCAGTCTGCCTGTTCACGCGGCCGGGACTGACTTCCAACAGCGGGTGTGGGCTGCCGTGCTGGACATCCCGTATGGGGAAACGCGCAGTTACAAGGAGCTTGCGGCACAACTTGGAAACCCTTCAATGGGTCGGGCAGTCGGGGCAGCGATCAGGGTCAACCCGTTGGCAATCATCATTCCCGGACACCGGGTGGTCAGGTCTACCGGCGGGATCACCGGCTACTCGGCGGGCCCGGAAACCAAAAGGTTCCTGCTCGATCTTGAGGCGGGTGATGCAATCCGCCCTGCTGCGTGAGGCCCGTGCGGAGCGCCTCCTTGAGGATGCCCACCGAAGGGCGCAGAGTATTTAGATGCAACAACTGCCCGAGCCGTTCCAGAACACGGTGGATCGGTATCAGCGCTACCTCAGCGCCGAACGCAACCGTTCGGTCCACACCGTACGCGCCTACCTCACCGACATCGGTGGGCTGCTTCGCTTTGCGAACCAGACGGGCGTGACCCGGCTGGACGAGATCACCCTTGCCGACCTCCGCTCTTGGCTCGGCTCGATGGATGCCCAGGGCCAGGCACGGTCGACTATCGCGCGCCGGGCAGCGACCGTGCGGAGCTTTCTGGCCTGGGCGGTGCGGGAAGAGCTCATCGAGGTCAACCCTGCCCTTCGTCTGCGCGCACCCAGACGGGAAAAGACCCTGCCGGGCGTCCTGTCAGCGAAACAGCTCGGCGGGATCTTTGAGGGACTGCGGACCGCATCGGTCGACGGCAACCCGGTGGCGCTGAGGGATACAGCCCTGGTGGAGGTGCTGTACGGCACCGGCATCAGGGTGGGGGAGCTGGTCGGATTGGACATTGACCATCTCGACACCGATCGACGCACCCTCCGGGTGGTCGGTAAAGGCAACAAAGAGCGAACTGTTCCCTACGGCGTTCCAGCCGCGCATGCCCTGGATGACTGGCTCCGGCGGGGCCGGCCGCAGCTGGTCACTGCAGCTAGCGGGTATTCACTGTTCCTGGGCCGACGTGGCGGCCGGGTTGATCAGCGCCAGGTCCGGTCGACAGTTGAAAAGCTCTTCGCGGGGGTTGACGGCACCTCGGCGACCGGACCTCACGCGCTCCGCCACAGCACTGCCACCCATCTGCTGGACGGGGGTGCAGACCTGCGGGCGGTGCAGGAAATCCTCGGGCACTCAAGCCTCGCCACCACTCAGATCTACACCCACGTATCGGTTGACCGGCTCCGCGCGAGCTATGAGCAGGCGCACCCACGCGCCTAGTGGTTAGCACCGGAGGCCACCGCAGCCCCTCTGGGCTGCGTTGGCGCAATCAGGCGATGTAAGGCAGAATGATGCCTAGTCTGCCGTGTCGGCAGACACATCCGGAAGATTTCATTCTCATTGCAGGTCGTTGGGGAAGACGTACCTACAGCTATGGAGGATGGAATGTCTGGTATCACGGCGCGCGGAGTGTTGTATATTCACTCAGCCCCTTCTGCGTTATGCCCACATATCGAGTGGGCCATCGGTTCGGTGATTGATCAGCGGACCGATCTTAAGTGGTCCCCTCAACCTGCCTCGCCCGGCATGTTCAGGGCAGAATTGTCCTGGGTCGGACCCCAGGGAGCCGGTGCCCAGCTGGCCTCAGCCCTGAGAGGCTGGGCTCACTTGCGGTACGAGGTCACCGAGGAGCAGAGTGCTGGTGCCGATGGCGGCCGGTGGTCGCACACCCCTGATCTGGGCATCTTCCACGCAGCTACCGACGTTCATGGCAACATCATGGTGACCGAAGACCGCATCCGGTACGCCTACGAGACCGGCGCAGGCGACCCCGCTGCTGTCTATCACGAATTGTCACTGGCTCTTGGCGAATCCTGGGATGAGGAACTTGAGCCGTTCCGGCATGCTGCTGAGGGCGCCCCCGTCAGGTGGCTACACCAGGTGGGCTAGCACCCCGAACTCTCAGCAACAGAAGGCGCCGCCCCTCAGGGCCGGCGCCTTCCAAGTCAACGGTGAAACTGGGACTGCCTAGACGCTGCGCACCACGATCACAGCGTTGTGTCCGCCAAAACCAAACGAATTGCTCAACGCCACCAGATCACCGGCGGGAAGGGTCCGTTCGGTAGTGACAATGTCCAACGGAATCTCGGGGTCCTGGTTTTCCAGGTTGATGGTCACCGGCAGCTTGCGCTCATAGACGGAGAGCACTGTCATGACGGCTTCAACAGCACCCGAGGCGCCCAGCAGGTGGCCAGTCTGCGACTTGGTTGCCGACACCGCCACGTTGTCGATGTGGGAACCCAGGGCCGTTTTCAGGGCAATATACTCCGGTTTGTCGCCCACCGGCGTGGACGTCGCATGGGCATTGACGTGACCGATGTCGGACGGCTGAACCCGGGCATCAAACATTGCTGCCTTCAAGGCCCTCGTTGCGCCGAGTCCGCCAGGATCGGGGGCGGTGATGTGGTAGGCGTCAGCGGTGACCGAGGTGCCAGCCAGCTCGCCGTAGATCCGTGCTCCACGTGCCAGTGCGTGCTCTTCGGCCTCGATGAGGAGCGCTCCGGCACCCTCACCCATGACGAACCCGTCACGGCCGACGTCGTACGGCCGGGACGCGTGCTCTGGATCGTCGTTGCGACGCGACAGGGCGTGCATGGAGGCGAACGCGGCAATCGGCATCGGGTGGATGGCAGCCTCGGCTCCACCGCACATGACGACGTCGGCCTTGCCGGAGCGAATCAGTTCCAGGCCCTGGTGCAGAGCTTCGGTACCCGAGGCGCACGCCGACACGGGGGTGTGGGCGCCAGCCCTGGCTCCGAGGTCAAGGCTGACGGCTGCAGCTGGACCGTTGGGCATCAGCATGGGCACGGTCATGGGCAGCACCCGGCGGGGTCCCTTGGCCCGGAGTGTGTCCCACGCGTCGAGCAGGGTCCACACACCGCCGATTCCGGTGGCAAACGCGACAGCGAAACGGTCGTGATCTATTTCCTCAAGCCCTGAATCCCGCCAGGCTTCGCGGGCTGCGATGACCGCGAACTGGGTGGAGGGATCCATGCGCTTGGCTTCAACTCGTGAGAGGACCTCGCTGGCGGGAACGGTGATCTGCGCGGCGAAGGTCACGGGCAGGTCATACTCCTGGACCCAGTCGGCTTCAATGGTTCGGGCACCGGAGACACCTTTGAGGGCGTTCTTCCACATGGTGGGAACGTCGCCGCCAATCGGCGTCGTCGCGCCCAGGCCGGTGATGACTACTTTGCGTGCCATGGTTCACTCTCTAAAACGTGGTGGTGTAGCTGTGGAACGTGCTGAGCGGCGATTGTGGGGCCAGCAGCGTAGTGCTGGCCCCACAACTGGGTGCCTAGGCCTGGGCGCCTGAGATGAAGGTGACGGCGTCGCCGACGGTCTTCAGGTTCTTGACCTCTTCGTCGGGGATGCGAACGCCGAACTTTTCCTCAGCGTTGACCACGATCGTCATCATTGAGATGGAGTCGATGTCCAGGTCATCGGTGAAGGACTTGTCCATTTCAACCGATTCTGGTGCGAGACCAGTTTCCTCGTTGACGATTTCGGCCAGTCCGGCCAGGATTTCTTCGTTGCTAGCCATGGATGGCTCCTTTTCTTTTCTAGCCGGATCGAAGACCCGACATGGTTCATCAAACCGCGGTTGACGGTTTTGCTTTGGAAAACTTAGGGGAGTACTACCACCTGGGCGCCGAACACCAGTCCAGCACCAAAACCGATCTGCAACGCAAGGCCTCCACTGAGGTGGGGATTTTCCTGCAGCAGGCGATGCATGGCGAGCGGAATGGATGCGGCCGATGTGTTTCCAGCGTCAACAATATCGCGTGCCACCTCAACGTGCTCCGGAAGCTTCAGCTGTTTGACCATCTCATCGATGATGCGGATGTTGGCCTGGTGGGGCACAAACGCAACAAGATCCTCAGCTGTCACCCCCGCCTCGTCGAGGGCCCGCTGTGCTACCTTGGCCATTTCCCAGACTGCCCACCGGAAGACTGTCTGGCCATCCTGGCGCATGGTCGGCCATGATGCTTTTGGCGCGTCGTCAAGGGATCCGCCGACTGCCGCGACCGAGGCCAGCTCAGCATCGCGAATGTCCAGCAGCGAATGGGACATTCTGATCGCTTGGTGCTTGCTGCCATCCGAGCCCCAGACAGAGGGGCCAATGCCAGCGCTACCGGCCGGGCCGATCACCACTGCCCCGGCGCCGTCTCCCAGCAGGAACGAGATGGTCCGATCCGAATTGTCAATGAAGTCGGACAGTTTCTCGACGCCCACCACCAGCACGTACTCGGCAGTTCCCGCGTGAACCATCGCGTCAGCCTGTGCTATGCCGTAGCAGTAACCGGCGCAGGCCGCTGATATGTCGTAGGCCGGTGCCGGGGTAGCCCCGAGTCGGTCGGTGAGGTGGGCAGCCGCTGACGGCGTCGCATAGGGGTGAGTCACAGTCGAGACGAGCACAGCGCCGAGCTGCGATGCCTCAATGCCGGCGCTTTCCAGCGCACTTCTCGCTGCCGCCTCCGCCATGTCAATCACGCTGGTGTTCCGATCGGCGCGGTGGCGGGTCACAATTCCCGTGCGTTGCCTGATCCACTCATCCGAGGAATCGATCCACTGACAAATATCCTCATTGGTGACAATGACATCTGGCCGGAACACCCCAATGCCGTGGATGCGGGTGTGCTCGCGCAGTGGTGCTTGCTTCAAGGCCGGGGCGTTCACGAATGTCCTTCTGCGATGGGGGAAATGACCGGATCCGGAGTTCGGGAGTGCTCATCAATAAACGCAGCCGCAGTACCAAGATCCTCCGGCGATTTTACGGCCAATGTGGGTATCCCGCGCATTCCCCGCTTCATCAACCCGGTCAACGTTCCTGCTGGAGAGAGTTCAACTACCCCGGTGACGCCCATCTGCTCCATCTGTGCCATGCAGAGGTCCCACCGGACCGGCCGGGATACCTGGGCGATCAGGCTGTCCAGGTTGGCGTCGCCACTGGTCACCGGCATACCGCCGAAGTTTGATAGCAGGGTAGCTGCCGGGGCCATCGGTCTCAGGGATGGCCGGAGTCCCTGCAGCGCTGCAGTTGCGGGGCTCATGTGATGGGTGTGGAAGGCGCCGGCGACCTTGAGGGGGATGACTCGAGCCTTGGCGGGTGGATCGGCACTGAGAGCTGCGAGTTGCTCAAGGGTGCCCGCCGCGACCACCTGACCGCCACCATTGCTGTTGGCGGGTGTGAGTGAGTGGCGGGCGAGAACCTCTGCGACGTCGTCGGGGTCGCCACCCAGAACCGCACTCATGCCGGTCGCGACAACTGCCCCTGCCTCAGCCATGGCCGTGGCACGCACCCGAACAAAGGACACGGCGTCCTGTTCGGAAAGGGCGCCGGCAATGGCCGACGCCGTCAGCTCGCCCACGGAGTGTCCCGCCACCACTGTTGCGGCAGTCATCGGGCGGCTCGCCAGCAGCACGCGCCCCGTAACCAGACCAGCGGCAACGATCAGGGGCTGCGCCACGGCAGTGTCCTTGATCGTCTCCTCATCGGAGGTGGTGCCGTGCCGGGTCAGATCCACCCCAGCCTGGCCACTGAGGGACTCAAGATGATCACGTACGCCTGGGAGTTCCAACCAGGGGCTCAAGAAACCGGGCGTTTGGGACCCCTGACCGGGGCAGACAATTGCAAGCACGTATCAAGCTTTCCAAATTGGGAGCGGATTATTGGGTAGTCCGGTGAACGAAGCTCCGGATGCCGCGTTGTAGGAAGTCTACAACGAGGAGCCGGGTTACGGACGAGTAGCTGGACGCTCCGACGGGGCGGGTGGGGGCTGGCTCAGCCGACCGACTACCAGCGCGGTTTGCAGAACAAAGGCCTCACGGGGGAGCAGCGGATCCCAGCCGGTGATATCGCAGACCCGCCGAAGCCGGTAGCGGACGGTGTTGGCGTGGACGAACAGCTCACGAGAGGTCGCCTCCAGCGAATGTCCTAAATTCAGGTACGCAGAAAGTGTTTCTTCAAGTCCGTTGGATGCACCGACCAGTGGGCGGTAGATGTTCCGAATGAGGGCCTTGCGCGCTGTGTCATCCCCGGAGATCACTCGTTCTGGCCACAGATCGTCGGCCGCGACCGGGCGTGGTGCGGCGGGCCAGGCCCGTGCCGCGGTGAGACCTGCGAATGCTGCCTGGGCCGAACCACTCGCTGCGACAAGGGATTCCGATTCCGGGCCGTAGACCACGGGCCCCGGCCCAAAGAGGTCGCTGAGCCTGCTGAAGGTGTTTTCCTTGTTCTCCAGTCCGCCCAGCACCAGAATCAACCGGTCGCCCTGGATGCCTACCAGGGTGTCTTCGGCGATCCGGTCGGTGGTGCGGCGCAGCTCGTTGAGGAAGAGGGCGTTGGGTTCGGGCGGCGAACTGCCGACCATGACCGTGATGCGGGCCTGGGATTTCCAACCCACTGCGGCGATCCGGGAGCGCAAAGCATCAGAACTTTCCCCACGCAGGATGGCATCGACAACCAGCGCCTCAAGCCGGGTATCCCAGGAGCCGCGGGTCTCGGCAGCCCGGGCATAGACGTCAGCTGCCGCGAACGCCACCTCCCTCGAATAGCGCAGGACCGCCTCGCGGAGCGCGCCCTGATCGGCATCCGCCGCAAGATCCGGCACCCGGTCTTCCACTACCTGAACGACCACGCGGATCAGCTGGAGGGCCTTTTGCAGGCTGATGGAACGGGTGAGTTCCGTGGGCGCTGTGCCAAAAACGTCGCTCAGGACCCAGGCGGGGGAGACCGGACGCTGATACCAGTTCACGAAGGAGGCAATTCCCTTTTGTGCCACCATTCCCAGGGCCGACCGCTCGTCGGGGCGCAGCCCCCGATACCAGGGCAGGGACGCGTCGAGTTGCTGCAGGGTGGCGGTTGACAGCGCGCCGATCTTCGACTTCAGCCGCTCCACCGTGTCAGGATCGGCGACCGGGATCTGGGTCCTGCGGGAACTGGGGGGAAAAGGGCGGTCGGACACAGGCATTTCTCGAGCATACGTCCGAAGCAGCGTCAGGCTCCATTTTGTGTGGAGGCTACAAACACGCCGAGAACTCGACAAGCGCCCGAAAGAAACTGCCCTGGGGCTCAGGATGGCCGGTTGCAACCGGCCATC
>NZ_KI914720.1:0-25521 GCF_000520515.1 Arthrobacter sp. H20 | reverse complement strand
CCAGGGCAGTTTCTAGTGAGGGCGAGCTGAGGTAGTGGGTGCTAGTTGTCCCCGCCGGTGTTACCGGTGGTGCCAGCGTTCACGTCAAGCAGCTTGTACTTATCGATTGCTTCTGCCGGCGCTCCAGCATCCACTTCGCCGCGCCGCGCGAGCATCTCAAGTGCCCGCACCACAACTGAGTGACTGTCGATCTTGAAGAACCGCCGGGCTGCCGCGCGGGTATCCGAGAAGCCGAAGCCGTCTGCGCCCAGGGTGGCGAACTCGTTGGGCAGGAACTGCCGAACCTGGTCCGGTACAGCCTTCATGTAGTCGGTGACTGCAACGATCGGCCCGGTGGCGCCTTCGAGCTGCTGGGTAATAAAGGGAACCCGTGCATCGTCTGATGGGTTGAGGAATGCGTCTTCCTCGGCCGCCAATCCGTCCCGACGCAGTTCGGTCCAGGACGTTACCGACCACACATCAGCCGAAACCGCCCAGTCTTCAGCGAGGATCCGCTGGGCGTCGAGTGCCCACGGAACCGAAACGCCCGAGGCAAGCAGCTGGGCCCGCGGTCCGTCAATCTTGGCTGGCGACAGCAGATAGATGCCCTTGAGAACGCCCTCGACGTCGAGCTCTTCAGGCTCTTTCGGCTGCAGAATCGGCTCGTTGTAGACGGTGATGTAGTACATCAGGTTGCGGTCATCGGAGCCTTCTCCGTACATCCGGTGCAGGCCGTCGCGCATGATGTGGCCGATTTCGTAGCCGTACGCCGGGTCGTAGGTGACCACAGCTGGGTTGGTCGACGCCAGCAGAGGGGAATGCCCGTCAGCGTGCTGCAGGCCCTCGCCGGTCAGCGTTGTGCGGCCGGCAGTGGCACCGATGATGAACCCGCGGGTCATCTGGTCAGCGGCCGCCCAGTAGGAGTCTCCGGTGCGCTGGAATCCGAACATCGAATAAAACACGTATACCGGGATCAACGGTTCGCCATGGGTGGCGTAGGAAGTGCCGGCAGCGGTGAACGCAGCTACCGAACCGGCCTCGTTGATGCCAGCGTGCAGGATCTGGCCTTTGGTGGACTCCTTGTAGGCCAGGACGAGGTCCCGGTCCACCGAGAGGTAGTTCTGCCCATTCGGGTTGTAGATCTTGGCCGTCGGGAAGAAGGAGTCCATTCCGAAGGTGCGCGCCTCATCGGGGATGATCGGCACCACGCGGTTGCCGAATTCCTTGTCCCTCATCAGGTCTTTCAGCAGCCTGACAAAGGCCATGGTGGTCGCAGCCTGCTGCTTGCCGGAGCCGCGCTTGGCCACCTCGTAGGCCTTGTCCCCGGGAAGGGTGATCTCGGTGTGTTTGTTACGGCGCTCCGGAACAAACCCGCCCAGCGCCTTGCGGCGTTCGAGCAGGTACTTGATTTCGGGGGCGTCAGCACCCGGGTGGTAGTACGGCGCGTTGTACAGGTCGTCGTCGATCTGCTCATCGGTGACGGGGATGCGCAGGTGATCCCTGAACGCCTTCAGATCCTCTGACGTCAGCTTCTTCATCTGGTGGGTCGCGTTGCGTCCCTCGAAGTGGGGCCCCAGTCCGTAACCCTTGACAGTTTTGGCCAGGATCACAGTCGGCTTACCCGTAAATTCAGTGGCTGCCTTGTAGGCGGCAAAGACCTTGCGGTAGTCATGTCCACCACGCTTGAGCTTCCAGACCTTGTCGTCACTGAAGTCAGCGACCATTTCCTTGGTCTGGGGTGTCTTGCCGAAGAAGTGCTCGCGGACGAACCCACCGGACTCCGCCTTATAGGTTTGGTAGTCGCCGTCGGGGGTGGAGTTCATGATCCCGACGAGGGAACCGTCCTCGTCCTTGTCCAACAGTTCATCCCACTCACGGCCCCAGACCACCTTGATCACGTTCCAGCCGGCGCCCCTGAAGAAGGCCTCGAGTTCCTGCATGATCTTGCCGTTGCCGCGCACCGGGCCGTCGAGACGCTGCAGGTTGCAGTTGATGACGAAGTTCAGGTTGTCCAGGCGTTCGTTGGCTGCGAGCTGCAGCAGTCCGCGTGACTCTGGCTCGTCCATTTCGCCGTCGCCGAGGAACGCCCACACCTGCTGGTCCGAGGTGTCCTTGATTCCACGGTTGTGGAGGTACCTGTTGGACTGGGCCTGGTAGATGGCGTTCATTGGGCCGATGCCCATGGAGACAGTGGGGAATTCCCAGAACTCGGGCATCAGACGCGGGTGCGGGTAGGAGGAGAGCGCATGGCCCTCCTTCGACTTCTCCTGGCGGAATCCATCGAGATCGTCCTCGCTGAGTCGACCCTCGAGGAACGCCCTGGCATACATGCCGGGGGAGGCGTGTCCCTGGAAAAACACCTGGTCGCCACCACCGGGGTGGTCCTTGCCGCGGAAGAAGTGGTTGAACCCGACTTCGTAGAGCGTGGCGGCGCCGGCGTAGGTGGAAATGTGACCGCCGACCCCGATTTCGGGTCGCTGGGCGCGGTGCACCATCACCGCTGCGTTCCAGCGCATCCAGGCGCGGAACTTCCGTTCGATTTCCTCGTCACCGGGGAAGTCAGGTTCCTGATCCGCCGGAATGGTGTTCACGTAGTCGGTGGTTGTCACCATCGGCACGCCGACACTTCGCGCGCCAGCACGCTGCAACAGTGACCGCATGATGAATTGGGCCCGTTCGGTGCCCTGGACCCGGATCAGGTCATCAAGCGATTCCATCCACTCGGCTGTTTCCTCCGGATCACCGTCCGTGCCGCCGGCCAAACTGCTTAGAATCTCCGGTCCACCCTGCTCTTCAGCCACGCCAAACCTCTCCCACTCCGCAGATGATGTCTACGATGCTTAAAACTTCCGCAACGGAACAGTGCTCCGAAGCCTGTCTGTAGCCACAATCCAAGATGGTATGGATTGTGACGGATCACTTAGTTACTCTAGCCGCGACGCGCCGGGGATGCGTAGCCGGGACCTAGCAGGAGTCAGCATTCAGCTCTCGGCAGGGCCAAAACTGTTGGCAGTGCGTGCTGGCCTCACGAAATCAGCGGGGTCTGCGCAGCTATAGGGTGGAGCTACGCAGGCAGTTCGATCGGCAACACTCTGCGCTGGCTTGATGCATGGCGTTAAAGGGTGTTGGCTGGTAATAATGCATATCAAAGTAACGAGTGGAACCGTCCATTGGATGGGCCACAGTCTTTCGGGAGGAAAACAGTGAGCGAGGCCGAAGCCGCCACAGCGGACACCGTGGCGGGCAAGTTGGGTTTCAAGAACGGGGACCTGCTGCAGGAACTCGGATACGACGGGGATGTGGATTTCGATTTCCGCGCCAACCTCGAAGACGAAACCGGATCGGAATTGCTCACCGAGGAGGACCAGGATGTGGTTGACGGTGTGCTCCTGTGGTGGCGGAGCGAGGACGGCGACCTGGTGGACGCGCTCGTCGACTCCCTGATCTGCCTCGACGAGGGTGGCACCGTGTGGCTCCTGACCCCCAAATCCGGCCGCGATGGCTATGTTGCTCCGTCGCTGATCCAGGAAGCTGCGCCAACGGCCGGGCTGCACGCGACGTCGTCGGCCGGAGTGTCCAAGGACTGGGCAGCCACCCGATTGGTTAGCCGGCGGAAGAGCTGACATGGCCGGGCTCCCGGTAATCGGCGAGCTGGCGCCTGAGTTTGAACTCTCCAACCAGTTTGGCGAAACGGTTCGTCTAAGTGGGATCCGTGGGACGCCAGTTGCGCTGGTATTTTACCCGTTTGCGTTCTCTGGAGTCTGTACCGGCGAACTGTGCGAGTTGCGCGACAATATGGCAATGTTCGACGACGACGGCGTTCGTCTGCTCGCCGTCTCGGTTGACTCGAAGTACGCCCTGCGCGCCTACGCCCAGGACCAGGGGTTTACGTTCGATCTACTCGCCGATTTCTGGCCCCACGGGGACGTCGCGGCCCGCTACGGTGCCTTTGACCCGTCCCGCGGCTATGGCGAGCGGGCAACCTTCCTGATCGACCCGGCTGGGGTCATCGTGGCAACACTGAAAACAGCGCTGGGGGAGCCGCGTCGCCTCGACGACTATCGAACAGCACTGACATCCCTCGCCGCAACCCCTCAGCGCCTCCCCCGATGACAGCCGATCCTTCCGGCGCCGAGGCAATTCCTCCCGGTCTCGGCCTGACCGGATTCCCCAGTGGGGAGCCCGTGAAAGCCGGCAACCCGTTGACGGTAGAACAGCGTGAGATCCTGCAGGAGACTCTCGCACTACTGAGCGGGCGCCGGCTAGCAGTCCTCACTGGTGCCGGGTTGAGCACCGATTCGGGAATTCCCGACTACCGAGGGCCCCAATCGGTTCCCCGGAACCCCATGACGTACCAGCAGTTCGTCGGGGATGAGCTGCTGCGACGCCGCTACTGGGCACGCAACCACGTGGGCTGGCACCACCTGCGGCACGCCGACCCCAATCCCGGGCACCGGGCGCTTGCCGCACTTGAAGCCCGCGGAATGCTCTCTGGACTGATCACCCAGAACGTTGACCGGCTCCACTCGGCAGCCGGTAGCGTCGACGTAATCGATCTGCACGGCACCTACGACCGTGTGGTGTGCTTGCAATGCCAGCGGCGCTACAGCCGCTCCGACATCGCGGTTTTGCTGGAGGGGCTCAATCCCGGCTATCTGGAACGGGAGTCAGATGCGGGCGATGTGGCACCCGACGCCGACGCCGACGTCGATGACACAGGTGATTTTGTCATGGCGCCCTGCCCCAATTGCGGCGGCATGCTGAAGCCGGATTTTGTGTACTTCGGTGAAAACGTGCCAAATGATCGTGTCGCCGACGCCTATCAGATGGTGGACACAGGGGATGCTTTGCTGGTGGCTGGATCCTCGCTGACCGTCATGAGCGGTCTGCGTTTCGTGAGGCATGCGGCGAAGGCTGGCAAGCCGGTGGTGATCATCAACCGTGGCACTACCCGGGGGGATGAGCTGGCGACTCTCCTGGTGGATCTCGGGGTGTCGGAGGCGCTGACCTTCCTCTCCGAATCCTTACCCGATCTCCCGGAGCCGCAGTAGCGTCCCGATTTGGCATTCAATCTGGAATGCCAGTAGAGTAATTTTTCGTTGGTTGGCCGGTCAGTGGAGCGCCACCAACACGTTTGGGTCTTTAGCTCAGCTGGTAGAGCGCCACGTTTACACCGTGGATGTCATCGGTTCGATCCCGGTAGGACCCACCACCGAAAACCCCTCAGTATCAAGCAATAGTGCATGATACTGAGGGGTTTTTCATTTCCAGGCGAGTCTAATTTCCAGCCACCACAGAACTTCCAGACAACGTAGATGGGTCGGGGCAACCGAGCGATGAATTGCAGAGGATCGAATTGTGCTGCCGGCGTGGCACTGGTGTGCCTGATCGTTGGGCTGGTTGGTTGTTCACCTGACAACGGGGGAGCCGAAAGTGGCCAACTGTCCCAGGAACGATTCCTGACAGAGCTGCGCAACGCCGCCCCGGATTCCGCCTACTCGAAGGACGAGCAGCTGATTGCCACCGGCTTCCAGGTCTGCGCCGAGCTGGCAGCCGGCGCTGACCTGGACGAGCTCGGAGCACGTGACCCGGCAGAGAACCTGACCGATGAAACAGTCGAACGGATTCGGATCACCCAGGCCCTGGCAGCAGAACACCTGTGCCCGAAGGCCGCCTAGATTACCGGACCTTGTCGAGTTCATCACCCAGCGGCTCGGTGAGCGTCAGACTTAATGCTGTGGTGATGTGGTGTTCATCCCGATACACCAACATGTCGCCGATAATTGACGGGCAAGTGTCCGTGCAAAGGTAGCTGTTGAGATCGACGAACGATGAGTTACCGCGTACCGAAGCGGCCCGTTTCTCCGCCGCGATGACGTCCTCGTCGAGACCCTCTGGCCTGGGCAGATTACAGGTGTTGGCGTCCTCAGTGTGCCGGGACAGGCAGGCCAGCGGAGACGCATCGTGCCGTGGAGTGTCGGCGAGCACCAGTGCCTGCGACGTCTCGGGCAAGGCGGAGAGGGTGGAACGCAGCCCCGCCTCCCACTGGTAGAGCAGCGCCGCCGAGGTGTCGGCGGGAGCAACCTCTGCGTAGTTGCTGAGCAGGACCAGTTCGGGGTCCAGTTCGGCGATGTAATCCATTGCGCTTTGCCGCCACTGTTCGCATTCAGAATACGGTGTTTGCTCGTGAAGGATCTCAATATCCACCGACGGACAACTGGACTTCGTCAGGTTGTGCACGCGATACGACTTGTTGGCGGCATAGGCCTCGACCGCGGGGAACCACTGGGCGGCGTGGGAGTCCCCGAACAACACGATATCCAGCTCACCGTCCTCGTCACCGTAGACACAGCCCGCCCGAACTTCAGTTTCGCCGAAGTCGGCGTGACAGCCGTCGTCGTAGGTGGCCGGAATGCTATCCGGTGCATCGCGGAGCGTAGGTGTCAGGTTGGCCGGAACGAAAGCCGATCCTGCTGGGGACACCTGCAGCGGCTGCGACGCAGCGTCACGGGAGGAAGCGATGGGGGTGCTGCTCTGCACAGCACTGAGCCCTGCAGCGCTGCCGACAAATACCAATGAGGCAAGGGCAGCCACGGCGATCACCCGCCGCGACCGCAGCTGCCCCCCCGCTGGCGGATGCCTGAATCGACTTTCCACGTGCTTGTACAGCAGGACGGCCAGCGGAACGCTCAGCGCACCCAGGGCGAGGGTGACGGACAGCGGCACGGGTTCTCGTAGCCGAGTGCAGCCTGCGGGATCACCAGCAACGGCCAGTGCACCAGATAGATCGAGTAGGACCAGGCACCAATTTTCTGCAGCGGGCGCCGGCTCAGCAGGTCGCCAGCGCCACCAGCGGGCTGACTGCCGCCGCACACGATGATTGCTGCAGTCGACAGGACCGGGAGGAGCGCCGACCAGCCCGGGAACACAGTGCCGGAATTGAGGACCACCAGGGCGACGGCGATTCCTGCCACACCGACCCAGGAGCCGACGGCGGCACCCCTGCCGCTGAGGTGAATCAGCCGGGCATGTAATGCGAACGCTGCAAGGGCCCCGACGCCCAGTTCCCAGGCGCGAGTCGGGAGCAGGAAGAACGCCGCGGGCTGGGAATCACTGGTCAGAATAACGCACAGGGCTAAGGACACAACGACTATCGCCAGCACCACCCAGAAAAGGCGTTTGATGGATTTCCGGACCATGATGAAGCCCAGCAAAAGAATTAGCGGCCCGAAGAGGTAGAACTGCTCCTCGATGCCCAGCGACCAATAGTGCTGGAAAGGCGACGGCGCTGTTTCAGCCAGGTAATCCGCCCCCTGAGCCGCAAACAAGACGTTGGGAACATAGAGCGCTGTGGCAATGGCATCCTGCAGGGCGCCCGGCCGGGTAGACGGCGGGAGAACGAGCAGGGATGCCACAGTGGTCAGTGCGAGCACCGCGAACGACGCCGGGAGGATTCGCCTGATCCGTTTGGCATAAAACTCTCCGAAAGGGATCCGGCCGCGTGACTGAAGCATGGAGATGAGCTGCCCGGTGATCAGGAAGCCGGAAATGACGAAGAAAATGTCGACGCCAACATAGCCTCCGGGTACCACCGGCAGGCCCGCGTGATAGAGGACCACCGCCCCTACCGCTACAGCCCGCAGGCCTTGGATATCCGGCCGGAACGGCGCCGACTGCCGCAGGGTTTGGGGCGAAATGACAGGTCCTCTCGTGGTTCCGTCTCGACCTAATCCATCAATTCAGCAACGATCTAACGATTCCGGGGGACGCCCTGCGAAGCCGTCAACGGCGGCCTGCTTCGCCTTCATGGTTCGACGCCGTCTGGCCAGTGGGCTACCGGCGGTAATAGGGTGACAAGAGTATCTAGTGGCGCAGAGCGCTCAAACCACAGAGCATCGGCTCCCCGAGCGGGGGCACCGACCCAGTATTGGAGACTTCATGAGTGCACAGATTGGTGTCACAGGCCTAGCGGTCATGGGCGCAAACTTGGCCCGTAACCTTGCCCGCAACGGATACACGGTAGCGCTGCATAACCGTTCGATTGAGAAGACCGACGTCCTGTTGGCGAAGCACGGCCACGAGGGCGACTTCATCCGCACCGAGTCCCTTCAGGAACTGGTGGAGTCCCTGGAAACCCCACGCCGGGTGCTGATCATGGTCAAGGCCGGTGGGCCGGTGGACTCTGTCATCGGCCAGCTGGAGCCGTTGCTCGAAAAGGGTGACATCATCATCGACGCCGGCAACTCCCACTACGAGGACACCCGACGGCGCGAAGCCGACCTGGCGACCAAGGGCCTGCACTTTGTCGGGGTCGGCGTTTCCGGCGGCGAAGAGGGCGCACTGCTCGGCCCCTCGATTATGCCCGGCGGCTCTCGTGAGTCCTACGATTCGCTCGGCCCCATGCTGGAGAAGATCTCCGCCAAGTACAACGGCGAGCCCTGCTGCAACTGGATCGGCACCGACGGCGCAGGCCATTTTGTGAAAATGGTCCACAACGGTATCGAGTACGCCGATATGCAGGTGATCGGTGAGGCCTACGACCTGCTCCGGTCCGGAGCGGGCATCGAGCCGGCCGAACAGGCCACCATCTTCACCGAGTGGAACACCGGAACGCTCTCCTCATTCCTGATTGAGATCACAGCGGAAGTCCTTGCCCATACCGATGCAAAGACCGGCAAGCCATTTATCGACGTCGTCGTTGACTCGGCAGGGCAGAAGGGCACCGGCCGCTGGACAGTCGTTTCGGCGCTTGAGCTAGGAAGCCCGACGTCGGGTATTGCCGAGTCTGTGTTCGCCCGCGGCTTGTCGTCGCAGCGCGACCAGCGCGCCGAAGCCCAGGAGATTCTCGCCGGCCACGAGGGAACCGTCGAGCTTCCCGACACCTTCGTGGAAGACGTTCGGTTGGCGTTGTACGCTTCGAAGCTGGTCAGCTACGCACAGGGCATCGACATGCTCACGGCCGCCGCCAAGGAATACGGCTGGGAGCTCAAGCTCGATGAGATTGCGTCGCTGTGGCGGGCCGGCTGCATCATCCGCGCCGAGTTGCTGGATGACATCATGAAGGCCTACGCAACCGCCGACGGCCAGCCCGCCAACCTGCTGCTTGCCCCGGCCTTCGCCGAATCGATTGCCGGAGCGCTTCCGGCGTGGCGTCGGGTTGTCTCCACCGCCGTTCAGCTCGGCATCCCGGTGCCGGTCTTCTCGGCGTCGCTGGCCTACTACGACGGGCTCCGCCGTCGTCGGTTGCCCGCAGCGCTGACCCAGGGGCTGAGGGACCTGTTCGGCGCCCACACCTACCACCGGGTCGACACCGACGGTACGTTCCACACCCTGTGGGGCGAGGACAGGTCCGAAATCCAGGCTGTCGACACTCACTAGCTCAGTAAACGGCCAATGGCCCGGGCATATTGCCCGGGCCATTGGCCGTTTTGCGATGGAATAGGTGAAGCGGAACCTAGATGTAGATCGCCGGATCGATGTACTCAGCCGGATCCACTGCGGGAAGTGTCTCCCGCGAGGAATCGCGGTGCCTGAAGGTTGCGGGAATGCCCGTGGCGATCGAATCTGGTGGCGTGTCCTTGACTACCACAGCGTTGGCGCCGATGGCGCTGCCAGCACCGATGGTGATCGGACCAAGCACCTTCGCTCCTGCGCCGATCGTGACCCGGTCACCGATGGTCGGGTGCCGCTTGACCTTTTCGAGTGACCTACCGCCCAACGTGACCCCCTGATACAACATCACGTCGTCGCCGATCTCAGCGGTGCCACCGATGACCACTCCCATACCATGGTCAATAAAGAACCGTCGACCGATGGTCGCTGCCGGGTGGATTTCAATCCCGGTCATCGCCCGGGCGAGCTGCGCGAGCAGCCGGGCCGGGAACCTGAGACCGGGCCTGGCCCACATCCGGTGCGTGAGACGATGCACCCAGATCGCGTGCAGGCCTGAATAGACCAGTCCATTTTCAAAGGAGCCCCGTGCGGCCGGATCGTGCTCCCGGGCCGTCTGAAGATCCTCCTGCAGTCGCGCTAGAAAACTCACAGACTACTTTCTGTTCGGAGGGTGTTAGCCCCTGATGTCGTCAAAAAGGATAGTTGAGATGTACCGCTCACCGAAGTCGCAGACGATCGCCACAATGAGCTTACCCGCGTTCTCTGGTCGCTTGGCCAGCTCCAACGCCGCCCAGACAATCGCACCGGAGGAGATGCCGCCCAGGATCCCTTCCTGGGTTCCCAGGGCACGGGCAACGCGGACCGAATCCTCCACCGAGGCGTCAATAACCTCGTCGTAGGCCTCCCGGTCAAGGATCTCGGGGACAAAGTTGGCGCCCAGCCCCTGAATCTTGTGGGGGCCAGGGGCGCCGCCGTTGAGGATCGGCGAATCGGCCGGTTCAACAGCAACTATCTGAACCCCTGGCTTGCGCTTTTTGAGAACCTGGCCGACGCCGGTGATGGTTCCGCCGGTGCCGACCCCTGCCACAAAAATGTCGACGGCGCCATCAGTGTCTTCCCAGACCTCTTCGGCGGTGGTTGCGCGGTGGATGGCAGGGTTCGCTTCGTTGGCGAATTGCTGGGCCCAGATGGCGTTCTCGGTGGTCGCCACAATGTCCTTGGCCTTGTCGACGGCGCCGCGCATGCCCTCGGAACCGGGGGTCAACACGATCTCTGCGCCGTAGGCCCGCAGCATGACCCGGCGTTCAGTGGACATGGTCTCGGGCATAGTCAACAGGACCCGGTAGCCGCGTGCAGCACCCACCATGGCGAGAGAGATGCCGGTATTACCTGAGGTGCCCTCAACGATGGTGCCACCCGGCTTCAGCGCCCCGGCTTTCTCGGCGGCGTCAATGATTGCCACACCGATCCGGTCTTTAACACTGTTCGCCGGGTTATAGAACTCGAGTTTGACTGCCACCTGGGCGTCAAGGCCTTCGGTGAGCCGGTTGAGCCGCACCAGAGGGGTGCGTCCTACGAGCTGGGTGACGTCGTCGTAAATCTTTGCCATTGGTACCTGCCTAGGGTAGAGGTCGGATTTGCCCGCCGGATTCTCCGGTGCACGCTGGGATTCAGCCTAGCGAACTGGGTGTGCTGGGGCGGGTACGTTACTCGATCAGCCACTGAGCGTAATACTTCCGTGCTTTGGCGAGCTTGGGGTTGATGATCACCTGGCAGTAGCCCTGCTCCGGATGTTTGGCATAGAAGTTGTTGTGCCACTCCTCGGCGGGGTGGAAGCGGGGGAGCCGGCTGACCTCGGTGACCACCGGATTGGACCAGCTCTCCTGGTTCCGCTCAATGGCACGCTCGAACAATTCTTTCTGTTCGGTGTCCTGGTAGAACATCGAGGACCGGTACTGGGTGCCGACGTCGTAACCCTGACGGTTCAGTGTTGTCGGGTCGTGGGACACGAAAAACATGTCGAGGATCACCTCTGGGGGGATGATTGACTCATCGAAGGTCACTGCAACTACTTCGGCGTGCCCAGTGGTTCCGGTGCAGACGGAGTCATAGTCAGGGTCCGGTGTGTGACCACCCGTATAGCCAGAGATAACGTCGGTGACGCCGCGGGTTTTTTGGTAGAGGGCGTCGAGGCACCAGAAGCAGCCTCCGCCAAGCACTAATGTCATCATGCCTATATCAATGCGCTGCCGATCCAGAAGATTCCCGGAAGTGCGCATGCCACGACAAATGGGATAGCCAAAATTGGGTCAAGCAGCTCTTGCGGGGTACAACTAGTGCTATGGAATCTGACCATCAGACGACCGGGCTACCGTCCGAGCACTCCGAGCAGGGCGCCACAACTCCCACTGTGGGCGACGTGATGCTGGCGATCGAGGAGCTGTGGCCGGAATCTCTCGCCGAAAGCTGGGACGCAGTGGGACTGGTGGTGGGACGCCCGGACAGCAGCGCCGCAAAGATCCTCTTTGCCGTCGACCCGACCCGCGAGGTCATCACTGATGCACTTGAATGGGGCGCAGACCTGCTGATTGTGCACCATCCGCTGATGATGAAGCCGGTGAACTCGGTAGCGGCGAGCCACTTCAAGGGCGATGCAGTGCACCGGTTGATCGAGGGCGGCTGCGCCCTAGCAACTGTGCATACGAACGGGGACAGCGCCGTCGGCGGCGTGTCAGACGTGCTCGCAGATGCTTTTGGGCTGGAAAATGTGGAACCGTTGTCCACGTCAGCCGATGGGTTGCCCGAGGAGGGAATCGGCCGGGTGGGAGACCTGAGCGAGGCGACGACCCTCGGTGATTTCGCCGGGGTGGTGTTCTCAATCCTGCCAGCGGTAGCCGGTGGGGTGCGAGTTGCCGGTGATCGTGACGGGCTGGTCAGCAGGGTAGCCGTCTGCGGCGGTGCCGGTGACAGTCTCTTCGAGAAGGTGCGGGAGAGTCGTGCCGACGTCTATGTGACCGCCGACCTGCGTCATCACCCGGTGTCGGAGGCGCGTGAAGCGGCCGAGAACAACCGGCCGTATCTGATCGATGTATCGCACTTCGGGAGCGAATGGCTGTGGCTGACTCCTGCGGCAGCCGCCCTGGACAATGTGCTTGCTGACCAGGGTTTTACCGCTCAGACCCGTGTCAGCACGGTCAATTCAGACCCCTGGGATTTTGTCCTCACTGCCGGCACTGACTAGGCTGCCCACGCCGCACCCGGAAGTTCGGTGACGCTGCGCAGACGGTGACCGGAGCCTGCGGCGTGCCATAGGGTAGATGGACGGCTCATCGGCAACTGCGGAGGTTTTACTGTGGCAAAAGCACCACCGGCAGAGCAGCTTCGGCTGTTGGAACTACAGGCGCTGGACTCGCGGTTGAACCAGCTCCGGCGGCAGGCAGCCACGGCGCGGGCCAACCCGGCCATTGCTGAGCTCGGGTCTCAGCTTGACGGCACCGACAGCGCTCTGGTGCACACTCAAACTGCCCTCCTGGATTTGGAGCGTGAACTGACCCGTTCCGAGGATGACGTGCAGTCAGTGGTCAGCCGTCTTGAGCGGGACCAGAAACGCCTCGACAGCGGCACCGGGAGCCCCAAGGACCTCACCGCGCTGCAGAGCGAGGTCGTGTCGCTGACCAAGCGCCGCTCGGATCTTGAAGACGTTGAACTGGACATTATGGAACGGGTCGAAACGGCCCGCGAAGCCAACCAGGCTGCCCAGCAGCTGAAGGAGGATGCCCAGGAGCGTCTCTCAGCCATCGAAGCCTCCCGCGATGCCGAGCTGGCCACCATCGACACTGAAGCCGGCACAGTGCAGGCGCAGCGTGGCGAACTCGCGGCAACTTTCGACGCTGGGCTGCTAGCACTGTATGAGAAGACCCTTGCCCGTCGTGGCGTCGGTGCTGCCCGGCTGTTCCACGGCACTTCGGAGGGCTCTGGGATGCAAATGAGCCCCGGCGACCTGGCCGACCTTCGCAAAGCCGCCGAGGACGACATCGTATTCTGCCCAGACTCGGGCGCGATCCTGGTGCGCTCCGCCGAGTGGGGCAACTGAGCCGGTGCCCGCTGAACAAACCCTTTTCGACGACTCCGACGAGACAACAACCAGGACGGCAAGCCCACGGCTCCTGATCGTCGAGGCCGACGGCGGGTCCAGGGGTAATCCCGGCCACGCTGGATACGGAGCCCTGGTGCGTGATCCCGAATCGGGAGCGATCCTTGTTGAAAAGGCCTCCTACCTGGGGAAGGCCTCCAACAATGTCGCAGAGTATTCAGGCCTCGTCGCCGGTCTTGAGCTAGCCAATGAGCTGGACCCCACCTGCCGCATCCTGGTGAAAATGGACTCCAAGTTAGTGGTTGAGCAGATGGAGGGGCGCTGGAAGATCAAGCACGCCGACATGCGCGCCCTCGCCACGAAAGCCCGCGCTGTGCTGGATCCGCGGCGGGTGACATACCAGTGGATACCCCGGGAGATTAATAAGGACGCCGACCGCCTCTCCAACGAGGCGATGGACGCTGGGATGGCTGGCACCCCCTGGGTGCCCCGCACGTTAGCCTCGGCAGCAGGCAGTGAGTCGGCGGCCGACGCAGAGGAGAGCGCACCGGAGGCTGTCAGGCAGCCATCCGGTCGTCTACACCATATCGAGCTGTGGGTACTGGACCTGCAGGAAGCCACCGACTCCCTGGGGTGGTTGCTGCGGCAGCTCGGCTTCACTCCCATGGAATCCTGGCCGGACGGTGCCAGTTTCGCCGGCGCCGACGGACTGTACCTGGTGATTGAATCAGGACCCGACGTGACCGACAAGCCCCACGAACGACGTCGGCCTGGGCTCAATCACCTGGCCTTCCAGGCGGGCACCCCGGCTGAGGTGGATCTGCTGGCACGTCGTGCCACCAGTCACGGGTGGACTACGATGTTCGCCGACGCTTATCCGCACGCTGGAGGTCCGCAGAGTTATGCGGCCTACCTCGAAAACGGAGCCGGGTTCGAAGTGGAGCTGGTAGCAGACTGGGATGGACCGGCCAACGCCACCTAGAAACTCAGCCTTGCAGGATGATGCTGAGCTGGGCCGGTTTACGGGACGTCGCGGGGGTGAGCTCGGCTGGCCACTGTTCACGCGTGGCCTTGAGGAGCTGAGCAGGGGTACTGGGCTGGCTGGAGCGCCGGGTCAGCAGGTGCCGCGCCAGTAGCCCTCGCGTGTGTTTGGCCGAATGTGACACCACAGTGCGTTTTCCGCCCCGCTCCTGCAGAACATTCACCGCCACTGTCCGTTCGGGGACTCCCGCCCAGGCCGCCCCGTAGGTGCTGGACCGGCAGTCGACCACCAGTGAGTCGCCGGACCGGTCGCCGAGCGGACCGGCCAGTCGTTGCTTCCAGAACGATGCCAGCGTCCCGGTGTCCGGCAGGGACACGGACATCGACAGCCGGTAGGCAGGGATGGCGTCAGCGAACCCCAGGGCGCCCCAGAGCGCCGAGACCACCACCACGGACTCCTGGGCTTTCCGGCGCTGCACGGGCGTCAGCGTGCGGTAGCCCAGCGCGTCGTACAGCACACCCGAATAGATCCTGTAGGCGGGTGCTGCCGGTTGGTCAAGGAGTGTGGTGTTCCGGAGCACTTCGGCGCCCAGAGACTGGCCCACCCCGAGGATGCTGTGCGCGTCAGGACCGGTGCTTGCGGCGGCCAACGACTCCAGCACTGTGTGGCGGGCAGCCGTGAGTTCGGGGAACTGCAACGACCCAAGATCTACGGCCGCGCCCTTCACGGCTGGCGATTTACCTTCGGATGGGGGCAGCAAAATCAGCACCGCACCACTTTACCCAACCACCTGGGTAGAATCGACTGCGGATGGGTTGACCAGGCGGTCGCGTTGAACAGACCGAGGTGCCTCGTGCATCGACGTCGGTTCACCGAGGAACGTCCGGGCTCCGCAGAGCAGGGTGGTGGGTAACGCCCACTCGGGGTAACCCGCAGGACAGTGCCACAGAAAATAGACCGCTGCGTCGCACAGCAATGAGTGGCGCAGTAAGGGTGAAAAGGTGGTGTAAGAGACCACCAGCGCGCCGGGTGACCGGCGCGGCTCGGTAAACCCCACCCGGAGCAAGGCCAGACAGGGCGCACTTGAAGGCTGCTCGCCTGAGTGTCCGGGTAGGCCGCTGGAGGGCGTCGGCAACGGCGTCCGTAGATGGATGGCCGCCACTCTCCCGCTGGCGACGGCGGGGGAGGACAGAACCCGGCGTATCGGTCAACCCATCCCTCACAACGGCGATTATCAGGGCGCCCCACCCGTTGGTCAAGACCCCAGAATGAAGTTCACTCCGAATCTCCAATCTGGTCCGTGACGGGTTGTGGCTCGGCTACGCTGTCCCAATGACCGACACAGTGGCGCCGCAAAAGTCGCTCCTGGTGCGCAATAGCAACTTCCGGGCGCTGTGGCTTTCCAGCACTATCGGAGTGCTGGGAACTGCAGTCACCTCAATCGCTTTCCCGGTCATCGCAGTGATCGAACTGCAGGCCAGCGACTTCGCTGTTGCGGCGCTTGCGGGAATGACGTTCCTTCCCTGGCTGCTGCTCGGCCTGCCCGTGGGAGTCTGGGTGGATCGGTGGCCGCGCAAGCCGGTGATCATCTGGTCGCTGATTGCCCGGATCCTCGTTCTCGCAAGCCTCCCGCTCACATTCTGGCTCGGCGTCCTGTCGGTGACGCAGTTATTCGCGGTCTCCTTCCTTGTCGGATTGTCGGCCGTGTTCTTCACCCTCGCTGACCAAGCGCTGATTCCGCAGGCGGTCTCGAAAGACGAGCTGGTCGAAGGTAACGGCCTCATGACCGCATCGTCGGCGTCGGCTGACGCTGCGGGGCGGGGAATCGCCGGCTGGCTCACGGTTGCTGTCGGTGCGTCCAACTCTTTGCTGGTGCAGATTGCGACGTCGTTTGGCTCGCTCTTCGCCATCTCGTCGCTGAAGCTGAAGGAAGCGGAGCCGCATCAGGGCGAACGCAGGATTTTCAGTGAGATGAAGGACGGCCTGCGCTACACCTTCAGTACGGGCCCGCTGCGGGCGATCCTGTTCAACGCGGCTCTGTGGAACCTCGGTGGCAGCATGGTCGCCTCGCTGCTGGTGCTACTTGTCCTTCGGACCCTCAACGAATCCGAAATCTGGCTCGGCGTGCTCATGGCGGCAGCATCGGTTGGGGGAGCGCTGGGCGGCATCACCGTCAAACGTGCCACCGAGCGGGTTGGGTCCGGACCGCTCTGGCGCTACGCCATGGTCCCCGGAGTGCTGGGGTACGCCTCCCTATTGGTCATGACCCCGGGCTACGGAATGCTCTGGGGAGTGCTCGGCATGTTCGTGATGGGCGTCTGTATTGCCTGGAACATAGTTGTCGGGGCGGCGTTCAGGCAGCGCGTGTGTCCCCCGACCATGATGGGCAGGCTCGGCGCGGCCTCCCGGATGGTCAGCTGGGGGATGCTGGGCGTGGCAAGTATCCTCGGCGGCGTCCTCGCGGAGCTGGTAGGGATCAGAACAGCAGCCCTGATCGGCGTCCTTCTCGCAGTTGGGGCGCCTCTGGTGGCGATCTTCGGTCCGCTTCGGCACGTGAAGCGTCTTGAAGACCTCGAACCGGAGCAGGAGCCAGAGTCAGTCCCCTGGAGCGCTCAGCGCCGGTAGATTGGAACCCGGGGAGGGGCTAGTGGCCGAACGGGTCCGGGTCCACGCCGGGCATCCAGGTCAGACCAGGCACGCCCCAGACATTCTTTTTGACCGCTTTCCGGGCGGCACGCGCGTAGGGTTCGACCAGCCGATCCACGTACAGCTTGCCTTCAAGGTGGTCGTACTCATGCTGCATACAGCGGGCAAACCACCCGGTCGCGACAAATTCACGCCGTTCGCCGAAGCCGTCAAAGCCCGTGACCTTGACCCATTCCGCGCGCTTAAGCGGGAAAGACTCCCCGGGAACTGAGAGGCAGCCCTCTGACTCCTCGTCCGGATCGGGCTCGGCCCCAGAGATTTTTGTGGTCACCAGCGACGGGTTGACCAGCACCCCGCGCGGCGGCACGTCGTCGTCGTTCACCATGCCGTACACAAAAAGTCGTTGACCCACGCCAATCTGCGGCGCCGCAAGGCCCACCCCGTTGGCCTCGTCCATCGTCTCGAACATGTCGGCGATGAGGGCGCGCAGCGTGTCGTCAAAGTCGGTGACGACGGCGGCGCGTCGGTGCAGTACTGGCTCACCGGTAATGGTGACTGGGTGAACTGTCATTGGGGCTTTCCTGGGAGGGGTGAACGGTGGGGCGGGTGGCGACTCCCCGGCGTTAGCCGGCGATGTGGCGGCCAACGACGTCGCGCATGATCTCGCTGGTCCCGCCGAAAATGGTGAGCAACCGGGTGGCCAGGAACGCCTGGGCAACCGGGTATTCGAGGATGTACCCGTACCCGCCGTGGAGCTGCAGGCAGCGATCGGTGATTGACGTTGCTCGCTCGCTCGCCCACAGCTTCACCCGGGCGGCGCTGGCGGCATCGAGGGTGCCCGAGTTGAAGGCGAGCATTGCCTGGTCGACGTAGGTTTCGGTGACCTCGACTTCGGTGAGGATGTCGGCCAGCTGGAAACGGGTGTTCTGGAAGTCGATAACTCGCTCACCGAAGGCGTTGCGTTCCCTGGTGTAGGTGACGGTGGCCTCGTAGCTGGCCCGCGACACTGCTGAGGCAGCAACAGCGATCGCCAGACGACCCTGCGGCAGCTGCTCGGCAGCGTAGCGGAGCCCGTGGCCCAGCTCCCCGACGAGGTTGTCCCCGCTGACCCGCACCTCGTCGAAGAACAGTTCGGCAGTGTCGGAAGCCTTGAGGCCCATCTTATCCAGCTGTTTTCCCGTGGTGTACCCCTTCCCTTTTTCGACCATGAAGAGGGAAAAGGAGTCGGCGGAACCTCTGCCGGTGCTGCCATCGGTCCTGGCCATCACCAGCGACGCGTCTCCGCTGATGCCGTTGCCGATGAAGGTCTTCTGTCCTGAGATCAGCCAGTCGTCACCGTCTCGCACGGCCTTGGTGCGAATACCGCGGAGGTCACTTCCGGCGCCCGGTTCGGTCCAGGCCACGCTGGTCACGCGTTCGCCGGTCACCATGGCGGGAAGCCAGCGGGCCTTGAGGTCATCCGAAGCATAAGCCAGGAGGTGGGGGAGCACCATGTCGTCGTGCAGGTGAAACGCAAGTGCCACTGCAAGGTGGTTAGTTTTCGCAAATTCCTCATCCATGACCGCACGGAACCGGTAATCGGGCATTCCGGCTCCGCCGAACTCCTCCGGAACGGCCAGCCCCAGCAGCCCCTGCTCGCCAGCAGCGGTCCACAGGGTCCGTGGCATGAGGTGGTCCTGATCCCAGGTCGCGTAGTGGGGGGCTACCTCCCGGGAAGTGAACTCGGCCGCGACCTCGCGGAACAGCAGGTGGTCTTCTTCAAACACTGTGCGTTCCATCTGGTCCAACCTCCACGGTGGGTCAACGCCGGCCGACGCCGGCTTGGGTCCTACAGGTAAGGCCGCCCCCGAAGTGATTCAGGAGCGGCCTTCCGAGGTCAGCTTTCGACCTACATGGGGTGAGTAACGGGGCTTGAACCCGCGACCTCCTGGACCACAACCAGGCGCTCTGCCAACTGAGCTATACCCACCATGCGCCTTCGGCCACAATGGCAACCCGCTGGATGTTTCCGGCTGAGTTGCCACCTACAAAAGGCAGCGCAGACAAGTCTACACAATTTTTCGGGTGCCTCTGCCACCGGCGGGTGAGCCGGTGGCAGGAGCGCTGGCGCTACTCGGCCAGGGACCCGGCAATTGCCTTGCTTGTTGCTGAATCGGGCCCCGGGCTCGGCACGAAAACGGATTCCCGGTAGTAACGCAGCTCACGAATTGAGTCACGGATATCGCCCAGTGCCCGGTGCCCGCCACTCTTGGCCGGTGACTGGAAGTACGCCCGGGTGAACCACCGGCGGGCGAGCTCCTTGATGGTCGACACATCGATCACCCGGTAGTGCAGATGCTCGATCACGGCGGGCATATCACGCGCAAGGAACGACCGGTCGGTACCCACCGAGTTGCCGCCCAACTGCGCCTTGCGGGGTTCGGGCACCCACTCGGTGATGTACTTCAGTACCTCAGCCTCGGCCTCGGCCATGCTGATGCCCTGGGGTAGCTCGGTGAGCAGTCCCGACGTCGTGTGCATGTCTCGCACAAAATCGCCCATCTGCGCGAGTGCTGAGTCATCGGGTCTGATGACGACGTCGACCCCTTCTCCCAGAATGTTCAACTCGGAGTCGGTCACGAGGACTGCTACTTCGATGAGTGCGTCAGAGTCGAGGTCGAGCCCCGTCATTTCGCAGTCGATCCAGACAATGTGTTCATTAGATATCGGCACCTCCCCAATGTACCGTGTTGGGTGTGCAGGGGGGTCAGGCGCGTGAGCGGCTCCACTGGCGACCATCGGAGCGCTGCTCCACAGCACCCGTGAACGCTCCGGCACCGTGGCTTCGCCGCTGGGATGTGCCCGCCGAGTCGGCAACTGCCGGTCGGTGCGGAGTTCCGAAACAGGCCGCCGACAGAAAAACACCCCACGCAAGAAGTTCGTCGGCGGGTTTCTGTCGCTTGACAGGTTCCGCACTGTGGCGCCCCAAAGCCATCAACCACCAAATCGCAAGGAATACTGGTGATGCCACGTGCAGGCCTTGCTAACCGCGCTCCGGTCGCGTTGTCGGAGCGCGGCTAACCGGCCGGTACCAGTTGTCGATGCTAAAATCTTGCCAGTCTGCCTCGCCCCGACGCCGGTTCAGACACAGCAGTTCAATAATTCAACTATGTACTGTTCGACCGAGGATTGGATAACCACACATGACTGCCCAGGTGCCAGCGGACGCCTCGCAGCCCCGGACGGACACAGCATTGGCTGGCCGACCGAATGTGGCAGTCATTCAGGGATTCATCGGCTCCTTGTTGATGATGATCGGTTCGTACGGTGTGGGGTGGCTGTCGCTCGCGTCAGTTGAGCTGCGCAGGGTTCCCATTATTATGTGGATGCGGTTCGAGCCCGCCGGCGCAGTACTGTCAGTCTTGATCCTGGCACTGGGGGGTATGCTCCTGGTCCGATCCTGGTTGCGACTGGGGCAGCGTCTGCACGGGTGGGGGCCCGAGTCCAGGCCGGTCATTCTCCGGGCAGTCATTGCCTGGGGCGCACCCATGTGCCTCGCCCTCCCGCTCTTCAGCAGGGATGTGTTTGCTTATATTGCGCAGGGTCAGGTAGTGGTGTCGGGTCTGAACCCATACGTTGACGGCTACTCCCAGATCTCGAACTACCTGCAGATCGGCGCCGACGATCTGTGGGCCCAAAGTCCCACCCCGTACGGTCCGGTGTTCCTCTGGATCGAAGCCCTGGTGGTCGGCGTGACGGGTGGTCAGCCTGACTTTTCGATACTGCTGTTCAGACTGGTAGCCATCGTCGGTGTCGCACTGTGCGTCTACTACGTACCAAAGCTCGCGGAAGTGCACGGTATCAATCCCAACCGGGCGCTGTGGCTCACCGCTGCCAACCCGCTGTTCCTGATCAATTTCATTGCCAGCATTCACAATGACGCGCTGATGATCGGCCTAGCACTCTGGGGCCTTTACCTGGCGGCAACCCAGAAACCGCTGCGCGCCATAGTGATTGTGACCCTGTCTATTGCGATCAAACCCATCACGCTGATTTTCCTTCCCTTTATGGGGTTGATGTGGGCGGGGAAGGGTGCAAGTTGGGGCAGGAAGTTCCTCTACTGGGCCTTTACCGCCGGTATCTCTTTTGGCCTCCTGTGGCTGATGGGATTCATCAACGGATTCGGATTCGGGTGGGTAGGTGCCCTGAGTACCCCCGGCAGCGTCTGGATCTGGTACGCGCCCATTGGGTTCCTGGGGTTGGTGGTAAGGATCCTTGCCGAAGCGCTGGGCCTTGATGGCCAGTCGTTCGCCGATGGGGTCTACCTGATCGGCCGACTCGCGGCACTGGCAATCATCGCCTGGCTCATGTTCGCGGGTGAGCACAGCAGGCTGGTGCGCCGGCTTGCCCTCGCGTTCGCGTCAATCGTTTTCCTGGCGCCGATGATTCAATCCTGGTATGTCGTGTGGTTGATCCCTCTGTTCGCCGTAACCGGCATCCGCAACGACTGGCAGGTCAAGGCGCTCTACTTCATCGTGTCCTTCTTCATGATCTATGCAATCTCTGATCAGCTGGATATTTTCCCGTACTTCGAACTGAGCCTGACGTTTGCGCGTCAGATGGCAGCGGTGGTTGCGCTGGGCTTCGCGATGTATCTGGTTTTCCTCGATCCGAAGACCAAAATTCTTTTCCGCAAACGCTACGCGGAGCCCATAATCGGTGGGCGGCGCTGACCCACAAACCGGGCTCAAACATGCTTTCTCGGCCTGAACCGGCGATACTGGGTGGATGACGGACCCCACAGAACACATCATCAGCGGCGATTTCGAGATCTCTGACTGGAGCCCGGAACCCTATTTAGTGCCCGGGTCCTCCAGCGAATTATCGAGGGTCAGGGCCACGAAAGTCTTCAGCGGGGACCTTGCAGGAACCAGTTCAGCGGAGCTGTTGATGGCCGGCAACGACTATGGTGCCGGCTACGTTGCCTCGGAGGTTTTCACCGGGTCCGTTGACGGACGGGTGGGCACCATGATTGTGCAGCACTGGGGCATCGCCGAGGGGACTGCCGCGGCCAGTTCCGGCCACATCATCCCCGGATCGGGGACAGAGGGGTTGGTGGGCATTTCGGGCAAGGCTGTGTATACCCAGGACCCAGCAGGGCAGCACCACCTCGAGCTTAAGGTGACATTCGGCGCGTAGCGCGCTCCTGCTCCCACGAATGACATAGTTGCGCCAGCGAAGTCCAGGTTGCCCCAGTGAAACTGGGGGAGCACACCGTCATGACGACGTCGAGCGGCGTAGTAACCTAGAAAAGTCGCCCCCGTAGCTCAGTGGATAGAGCAACGGCCTTCTAATCCGTTGGTCGCGCGTTCGAATCGCGCCGGGGGCACCACAGCATCACCTCACTGATCAGCTGGAAAGACGCTGGCATCGGACCGGAAGTGGGCCGCCAAATTGCGCTGCCCGGGCTGATCCGACGGCGCTCACTCTGCCTGACGCTGACTCTGCCTGCACACCCGAACAGTTCCTCAGCTTGTCCACATACCGGGCCCACCACGCCACGTGGCGCCGGCAAACGGTGAAGCTGAGTGTGCTGGCAAGCCCGCCAGCGCACCCAGTTTCCGCTGAAGGGGAGTCTGATGAGCGACAACATCACCGTCCGAGGCTATGTGGCCACCGATACCAGGTCCGGTGTCGCCGAGAGTGGCCTTGCCTACGCCAGTTTTCGCATGTGCTCGACCGAACGCCGGTTTGACCGGAACACCAATTCCTGGACTGATGGCCAGACCAATTGGTACGCAGTCTCCATGTTCCGCCAGCTCGCCACCAACGCCGGCGTGAGCATCAAGAAGGGGGACAAGGTGGTGGTGACCGGACGGCTCCGGGTCCGGCCGTGGATCCGTGAGGACGGACGGACCGGCACCTCTGTCGACATCGACGCCGAGACCGTCGGACACGACCTCATGTGGGGGACCGCCCATTTTCACCGTACCAGCGCCGACCGCGCCGGAGGCGAAACGTCAACTGCGGGCGATCCGCCAGACGTACAGGCCTCTGATGTGACCTATCCCCACGTGGACCAGTCGACTGGGGAAATCCTCAATGACCCGGGCCAGGATTCAGTGGCCCCGAACGACTCCGGCAATCAGGACAATGCCGGCGATCCATCCGGTAGCAGCCCCGATTCCAAGGACCCCGGACGCCAACTCACTGAAGTGCCGTTCTAGGATCGAGGTCCAGTTGCGTAGAGGCGGGGGCCTGTGCCGGGAGATGATATCGGTCGGGACGGGAGGCAGCGCACACAAATGGGAGATAGCCGGGTGCACCGACTAGCCTTGAGTCATGGCGGAATTTATCTACACAATGACCAAGGCACGCAAGGCAGTCGGCGACAAAGTAATCCTCGACGACGTCAGCATGTCCTTCTACCCCGGCGCGAAGATTGGCGTCGTGGGGCCCAACGGCTCGGGCAAGTCAACCATCCTGAAGATTATGGCTGGCCTGGATACCCCCTCAAACGGCGAAGCGAAGCTCAGCGCGGGATACTCGGTGGGTATTCTGCTGCAGGAACCACCGCTGAACGAGGAAAAGACCGTCCTGGGCAATGTGCAGGAAGGAGTCGGAGAAATCTACGGCAAGATCCAGCGGTTCAACGAGATCTCCGAAGAGATGGCCAACCCCGACGCTGACTTCGACACCCTGCTCGAAGAGATGGGAAAACTGCAGGAGGCCATCGACGCGGCTGACGCCTGGGATCTCGACTCCCAGCTGGAACAGGCAATGGACGCCCTGCGCTGCCCGCCACCGGAAACTGATGTCACTATCCTCTCCGGTGGCGAACGGCGCCGCGTTGCGCTCTGCAAGCTGCTCCTGCAGAAGCCTGACCTGCTGCTCCTCGATGAGCCCACTAACCACCTTGACGCCGAGAGCGTGCTGTGGCTCGAACAGCATCTCAAGAGCTACGCCGGCGCTGTCCTGGCCGTCACCCACGACAGGTATTTCCTCGACCACGTTGCACAGTGGATCGCTGAAGTGGACCGTGGCCACCTGTACCCCTACGAAGGGAACTACTCCACGTACCTGGAGAAGAAGCGTGCCCGGCTCGAGGTGCAGGGCAAGAAGGACGCCAAGCAGTCCAAGCGCCTTACCGAGGAACTCGAATGGGTCCGTTCCAACGCCAAGGGCCGCCAGACCAAGTCCAAGGCCAGGCTTGCCCGGTACGAGGAAATGGCGTCGGAAGCCGAGCGCACCAAGAAGCTCGACTTTGAAGACATCCAGATCCCTCCTGGCCCACGCCTGGGTAACCAGGTCATCGAGGCAACCGATCTGCGCAAGGGCTACGACGACCGCGTCCTGATCGACGGGCTGTCCTTCTCACTGCCCCGCAACGGCATCGTCGGAGTGATCGGGCCCAACGGTGTCGGTAAGACCACCTTGTTCAAGACCATCGTGGGGCTCGAGCCTATCGACGGCGGCAAGCTGACCATCGGCGATTCGGTCAAGATCTCCTACGTCGACCAGTCACGCGGCGGCATTGACCCCGACAAGACACTCTGGGAGGTTGTTTCCAACGGACACGACTTCATCCAGGTGGGGCAGGTCGAAATGCCGTCACGTGCCTATGTGTCGGCCTTCGGTTTCAAGGGTCCGGACCAGCAGAAGCGTGCAGGGGTCCTTTCCGGTGGTGAGCGTAACCGGCTAAACCTGGCGTTGACGCTCAAACAGGGCGGAAATCTTCTGCTCCTCGACGAACCGACCAACGACCTCGACGTCGAAACGCTATCCAGCCTGGAGAACGCGCTGCTGGAATTCCCCGGCTGCGCCGTGGTGGTCTCGCACGACAGGTGGTTCCTCGATCGGGTGGTAACGCATATCCTCGCCTACGAGGGAACTGAAGAGAACCCCGACAAGTGGTACTGGTTCGAAGGTAACTTTGAGTCCTACGAGGAGAACAAGGTGGAGCGCCTTGGCGCCGACGCCGCAAAACCTCACCGCGTCACGCACCGCCGCCTCACCCGCGACTAGACGCAGTTCGGCAGCCACCTAGGGCGTGTCTCCTAATTCTTTGAGCCAAATAGTGATGGCTCGGAGTACGACTCCTCCGCGGTAGGTGAGGGCGAGTTTGTCGTACCGGGTGGCCAGACCGCGCCATTGTTTGAAGGTGTTGAAGGAACGTTCAACAACGTTGCGCCGTTTGTAGGCTTCCCTGTCGAGACCGACGGGTCTTCCACCACTGCGGCCGCGGCGTTTACGGTTCGCTTGCTGGTCGGAGCGTTCCGGGATGACCGCCTGGATCCCGCGGGAACGCAGGAGGTTCCGGTTAGCTTTGGAAGAATACGCCTTATCTCCCAACGCCCGGTCCGGCCTGGTCCGAGCCCTGCCTTTGCCTATCCGCGGGACGTGCAACGCATCGAGCAAGAGCGGAAACATTGGTGAGTCCCCGCCCTGG
>NZ_KI914719.1:45322-71187 GCF_000520515.1 Arthrobacter sp. H20 | reverse complement strand
GCCGTCGGCTGCGGGCCAGCCGGTGGAGAGTCCTGTTGAGTGCATCCACATGATTGCGTCGAAGTGCTCAACTTGATCGGCTTCGTTGGGGGGGAAGGCAATGTCGGTGAACGGTGATTCCTCGGGCAGTTCGAAGGCTGGTTCTCCGGCGAGGCGGTACAGGAATGCTGCCATCGCGTCGCGGTTGATGTTTGAGAGTGGGCGGTAGGTGCGGGTTCCGTCGTCTTCCAGCCAGCCGGTGGAGAGACCGTTCTCGGCCATCCACTCGATGTGGTCCTGATGCTCATTACCCTCGACGTCAGCGAACTCTGCGAGTTCGACGCCGATCGGCAGGCGCACCATGGTGCCGGAATCCGGCGCGTCCAGACGGAACGTGGCACCGAGGGCGTCGGCGGGAACAGTGAACGCAATGCGTGCTGCCCCGTCCGTCACGTCGAAGGTGTCGATTTCCACTGGCTCGCCGTCGCCGACGGTGTAGGACAGGGCGATGCTGGTGTTGGTGGGGCTTCCCAGCGACGTCAGGTCCAGTTTGGAAACGTCGAAGCCGACTTCCTGTCCGAGAACGACGTTCGCGGGTGCGTTCTGCACCTGCACCGCACGGCGGTCGAAGGTTGGGGACAGCGGGCTGTTGGACCCGATGTAGTCGAACCACGCCTCCCGGTCGACCAGGCCTGAGTCCAGAGTATTGGCGCCCTCGTTGAAGACAGCGAAATCGTCGCCGCCCTGGATCAGGAAGTTGAAGGTGCCAATCCGATAGTCGCGGTTTGGGTCAAGGGGTTCCCCATCGATGGTTACCGACGTAATCCGTGAGCCCTCAGCGCCCTCGGCGTCGTACGTGTAGGTCACGTTGTCGGACAGTCCCAGGTGCAGGAAGTTGGTGCGGACACCGCCCTCCCGTGGCCACTGCTGCTCAAGGAGTTCGGTGAACTGCTCACCGGTCAGCGTGGTGGTCGCCAGGTTGTTCAGGAACGGCAATACCGCATTGGCTTCAGCAACTGTTACGTCGCCATTCTCGTCGTAGTACAACTCGGCGCGGAGCCCGCCCGGGTTGGTGACGCCAATTTCGGCGCCGCCGCGCTCCACGGACTGCAGTGAGGACAGCAGCGAGTCGGCGACCAGATTGCCGAGCGTGGATTCCGAGGCACGGTCATCGCGCGCATCACCCGTGAACGCTGTGGTGATGTCTTTGGTGACCTTACCGAGGACAACGCTCCCGAGCTCGTCGGCAGTCTCCAGCGCTTCGTTGACAATCGTCTGAACCTCTGCCACCCGTGGGTAATCAGCAACGAGCGCAGCGTCGTCGATTTCAGTGCGGGGGACATTGCGCGCCTCGAAGTCGACTACGTCTCCTGAGGCGGTATCAACTGTCAGTTCAACCTGACCGATGAACTCACCGTAGGAACCGGTCTGCACGATCGGACGGGTTTCGCCTTCCTCTCCGGGCACTGGCGCGCTCGAAGCGTAGAAGGAATGAGTGTGTCCGTTGAAAATCGCGTCGACCAGCGGCGTTGTCTCATTGACGATTGCATCGAATTCGCTGCCCGGAACAACCTCGGGAAGCTCTGCCGAGTCTTCGCTGGATCCATCGGCGCCGGCATGAAATTCCGCGACGATGACGTCGGCCAGGTCGCCGTCTTCGATTTCCTGCGCCACCCGGTTGACTGCCTCGACGGGATCCCCAAACTCGATGGTCTCGATACCGCCCGGGCTCACCAGGGTAGCTGTTTCCTGGGTGACGGCGCCGATCACTGCAACCTCAATGCCATCGACGGTGAAGATCTCGTACTCGTCCAGTGCTGGTTCTTCGGTGCCCTTGGTGTACACGTTCGCGCCCAGGTAGGAGAAGTCAGCGATCGGGTCGACACGGTCGGTCAGGTCGGCTAACCCGCCGTCGAACTCGTGGTTCCCCACTGCCGAGGTGTCCAATTCAAGTGCGTTGAGAACGTCGATCGTTGGCACATCGCGCTGAGCGGAGGATGCGTACAGCGACGCTCCGATGTTGTCGCCAGCCGAGATGAAGAGCGTGTTCTCGTCTCCTGCCGCTGCCCTCAACTGCTCAACGGTTCCAGCGAACTTCACCGTGTTGCTATTGATGCGTCCGTGGAAATCGTTGATGTTCAGCAGGTTGATCTCGGTGGTGGCGATGGGGGCTGTGACTTCGACGTCGGTCTGCTGCGTTGCATAGGCGGGTAGCGCGGCTACTGGTGAGGCAAATAACCCCACCGTTAGCGCGGCACCGAGCCCGCCCTTCCATGACGAATGTTTCATCCGCNCTACTGGTGAGGCAAATAACCCCACCGTTAGCGCGGCACCGAGCCCGCCCTTCCATGACGAATGTTTCATCCGCTAGTTCTCCTTGGCTTTGGCTGTTACCAGCCGCGAGTGAGTCCGCCCGTGAGAAAAACACGGGCATATGTGGCTCGGAATAGTGCTGAATGTGATCCAGCTGACCTTTGAGTCACATCCGAGCCAACCAGACCATCGTGAACGAGAGGTGACAAAATGTGAAGAGCGGAGGGGAATGCCGTTAACGCAGGTTGGCCCCGGCACAGTGCCGGGGCCAACTTTTCTTACGGTCGGAGGGTGTCGGGAGTGCTTACTTGCCGCAGGATCCGAAGGTGTCGTCGAATCGGTTGACGAATGCTGCCATGGCGTCGCGGGCTACTGGGGTGACTGGGCGGTAGGTGCCATCGCCCCAGCCTTCGGAGATCCCGGTGTCTTTCATCCAGGAGATTTCTTCTTCGAACATCATGCGCTCGGGTACGTCGGTGAAGGGGGCTCCACTGGGGTCGGCGTATTCGATTGCTGCTTCGTTCAGGCAGATTTGCCCGGCGAAGCGTTTCATGAAGGCTGCCATTGCGTCCCTGTTGACCGGGGTGACCGGACGGAAGGTCCGGGTGCCGTCGGCTGCGGGCCAGCCGGTGGAGAGTCCTGTTGAGTGCATCCACATGATTGCGTCGAAGTGCTCAACTTGATCGGCTTCGTTGGGGGGGAAGGCAATGTCGGTGAACGGTGATTCCTCGGGCAGTTCGAAGGCTGGTTCTCCGGCGAGGCGGTACAGGAATGCTGCCATCGCGTCGCGGTTGATGTTTGAGAGTGGGCGGTAGGTGCGGGTTCCGTCGTCTTCCAGCCAGCCGGTGGAGAGACCGTTCTCGGCCATCCACTCGATGTGGTCCTGATGCTCGTTACCCTCGACATCAGTGAACTCGATGGGCGTATCCAGATCCAGACCGACGATCACAGGGTCGTGATCGCTGGCGCGGTACTGATCTGCCGTGTAGTAGTTCACCGGGGTGTAGTTGAACCGGCTGTACTCGAGCGCGAGTGATTCGACCGCGTTGATGTTCCAGATATCGACACCGGTGACAGTTGCATCGGCTTCCGGCGTGGCAAGGATATGGTCCAGCGATCCGGACTGCCCACCGAAGACGTACGAGTACTTCCCGGTCTCGGCGCCCTGGTTGATGTAGCCGGCCTCGTAGAGCACCTGCATGGGGTCCTCTGCCGTGTAGGAGTTGAAGTCGCCGGTGAGGAAAACCTTGTCGGTTCCCGCTTCCTCCTGCATGGTGTCGGCGAATCCCACAAGAGCTGTTGCCTGTTCAACGCGGTCAGGGTTGGAGGCTCCTTGCCCGTCGCCCTGGTCCTGGTTCTCCCCGGAGCCCGACCCCTTTGACTTGAAGTGGTTCACGATGGCGAGGAACTTGGTTGACTCATCGCCATCCGTAGCCTGGAAGGCCTGTGCCAGCGGCTTGCGGGCGTTCGAGAAGGCGACGTCGTCGTCGAGAATAACCGAGTCGCCGACCGTCTGCACTGCAGCGCTCTTGTAGATGAAGGCGTTGCGGATGACGTCTTCGTTGACAGGAATGCTGGCAGGGGACGGAACGAAGTCCCAGACCCCCGGTTCGACCTCGTTCAGAGCCGCGGTCAAGGTAGCGAGAGCCTCGTCTCGGTCCTTCCCGAAGGCCGCCGAGTTTTCGATTTCTTCCAGCGAGACCATGTCGGCGTCGAGGTTGGTCAGCGCCTCGACAATTTTGGCCTCCTGGCGCTCAAAGCTGTCAGTGTTGGCAGCACCGCGTGCGTCACAGCCACCCCTGACGGTGATGGGGTTGCCCGCACGGTCGTTGTAGTAGCTGCAGCCGTCCAGCTGATCCCCCGTGGTGCTGAAGTAGTTCAGCACGTTGAAGGAAGCGATTTTGATGTCACCACCGACGTCGATTGGGGTGGCAGGCCGGTCGCCTGCGAAGCTGACTGGCTGAACTTCGGCGGCGTTCTCAGGGGTGAGGTGAGTTATCGGCTGGAAGCGCCATAGCCCGAAGTCGAAGTCGACGATGACGTCCGAGGTGAAGGTTGCTGAACCGTTGACCCGAACCGGGTTCTCCACGGTCAGGTAAGGCAGCGCCTGGTTGTTGTTCTGGACGAAGTCGACAGTGGCGCCGTCGTCGAGCGTGACCCCACGCGCGCTGTTATCTGCTCGTACCGCCGCATTCTCGGGGGTGCCGGGAGGGGCGATTTCGGTGGGTTGGACCAGGGCTTCCGTGCCGAAGGCCAGATCGATCTCGCCGTAACGGTTCAGGTCATAGTTGTCAGAGATGGTGAAGTCTCCGGTTGGCCTGATGAGCATGCTCTCCAGAACCTCACGCTCGGCATTTGTCGCTGGCCACGGCGTGATGAGGGACTTGACCTCCTCGGCAGGTTCGGTGAGCACGGTGGCCGCACCGGCCACCACCTCAAGCTGGGTTGCGCCGAAGTTTTCGCCGACTTCACCGGAGACCTCGACGTGGTCACCGATCGCAACGTCAGCGACGGTTCCGGGGGAGTAGATGAAGATGCCGTCGGAAGCGGCACCCGCTGCGTCGCCCGTGCCTTCGGTCTGGACCACATAACCGTCGATCCCGCCGGTGGGGTAGGCAGCGGTGACTACACCCCGGGTGGTAACGGTGCTCCCGACGAGGGGTGAGGCCTCGCCGGTGCCCTGAATCTCCGCGATGGGGACAACTTCGCCGGCCACCGGCGGTTCGGGCTCAGGCTCGGGTTCGAAGCTGCCCGTCTCGCCGTCGGCATTCGTAGGTGTGACAGCTTCGCTGAGGGTGAAGTCAGCTGAGTTGTCGTCGGTATCGACGAAGTCCGTCCGGTTCAGTGACCGGGGATCGGAGTTGCTGTCAGGTTTGACGGCTACAGCCGTTTCGAATGTGTTCGAGGACCCATACCCCAACAGGTCTTCGACAGCTGGGTTGTCGGTTACTGACCCGGTGGCCAGCGGACTAAGCGCTGCCGCTTCATTGGCCAGGATCAGGGTGCCGCCGCCCCCGGCGAAGCTGGCACCTATCGTCGCGTCGGTCCCGGGAAGCGCAACCCCGTTGTCGGCGTTGCTGGAACCGCCAATGAGGTAGTGGCCATTGGCCGGAATGCTGCCACTCAGCGTTGCTACCCCAGTTGGCGCTGCAGATCCGGTTGCCGACCGGTACTGTAGCGACCAGCCGCTGATGTCGACCGGCTGGTCGGTAGTGTTGTGGAGTTCCACAAACTTGTTCAGGAAGGGGGCGTTGGTGCTTCCCCCATTGACGTACGCCTCATTAATGACGACGCCGTTCGGCGCCGCGTAGGCGGGTAACGCGGCTACTGGTGAAGCGAGTAGCCCCACCGTTAGGGCTGCACAGAGCCCGCCCTTCCATGACGAATGTTTCATTCGCTAGTTCTCCTTGGCTTTGGCTTTTGACAGCCGCGAGTGAGACCGCCCGTGAGTAAAAACACGGGCATTGTGGCTCGAAATAACTCAAAATGTGATCCATCTGACCTTTTGGGCCAGCATTGAGCCAACCAGACCATCGTGAACGAGAGATGACAGGAAGTGAAGGGCAGAGGGGCGAGCCGTTAACGGAAGTTGGCCCCGGTGCAGAACCGGGGCCAACATTTCCTACGGGCGGAAGGTAAGAGATTCGAACTCTTGGTACGGGGTTACCGCACACTGGTTTTCAAGACCAGCTCCATCGGCCGCTCGGACAACCTTCCCAAGTGAGTAGTGTTTCACGTAGCTTCCAGTTCAACCAAAAACCGATCGTTCGGAGGACCTTTTGAGAGCAGTGCTTATTACCGAACCGGGTGGGCCGGAGGTTCTCTCTGTGTCACAGGTGGCAGCACCGACTGTTGGACCTGGGGAGGTGCTGATCGACGTCGTCGCGGCCGGTTTGAATCGCGCGGACGTGCAGCAGCGTAAGGGCCACTATCCACCGCCACCGGGAGCCTCGGAGTACCTCGGGCTTGAGGTTTCGGGGCGGATCGCAGACGCCAACGGTTCGGTGTTCGCGGTCGGCGACGAGGTGGTGGCGCTCCTGTCCGGCGGCGGCTACGCGGAGCAGGTGACGGTGCCAGCCGGTCAGGTTCTCCCGGCGCCGCCTGGAGTTGATCTGGTCACTGCGGCGGCGTTGCCGGAGGTCGCTGCGACCGTGTACTCGAATCTATTCATGACCGCCCACCTTCAAGCAGGGGAGCGGGTCCTCATCCATGGTGGTTCCGGCGGGATTGGAACCATGGCCATCCAGCTAGCACTCGCGTTTGGGGCTATCCCCATTGTGACAGCGGGATCTGCAGCGAAACTGGAGGTTGCCAGGAGCCTCGGTGCGCTCACCTGCATCAACTATCGGGAGCAGGACTTTGTCGCCGAAGTGGCCGCCGCGACCTCCGGCGCGGGGGTGGACGTGATTCTCGACGTCGTCGGGGCCAAGTACCTGGCGCAGAACGTCGATGCGCTCGCAGTCGGTGGCCGGCTGGTCGTCATCGGGCTCCAAGGTGGAACGACGGCCGAGCTGAGTCTGGGCGAGCTGATGACCAAACGCGCCTCGGTGGCCGGCACTACGCTGCGGGGGCGTCCGGTGACCGAGAAATCAGCGATCATGGTCGCTGTGAAGGAGCATGTTTGGCCGCTCATCGCCTCGGGTGCCGTCAAGGCCCTGGTGGGCCGGACGTTCCCGCTTGAGAAGGCGGCCGAGGCACACCAGTACTTCGATTCCGGGGAACACACGGGGAAGATTCTTCTCACCCTCGCTCTATCCCACTGATCGACGGCGATCAGTGGGATGGTCTAGACATTCCCACTGGTCAAGTTCGGTCAATGGGATTTTCAGTACCCTTGGGCGCAAAATAGTCGCCGCTTGGCGACTGACGGCCGAAGTTGGTGGCTCCGCCGTCGCGTAACCGCCGTCGCATTGCTAGCTTCGGCAGGCTCACACACTCAAATCCAAGGGAGCATCATGAGTGAGCATCGCAATAGTCCCGACCGTGCTGGGGGTACCCCGGGTGACGGTGATGGGCGGGACGTCGACGTCCTGGTGCAGGACCCGGATCTACCACCCACGGCGCTTGACCCGTCAATAGCCGAGGCTGAGGAGGGCCGCTGGACCCCTGCCAAGATTGCTCTCTGGGTCGGGATCGCGCTGCTCGGTGGATTCAGCTGGACCATGCTCGCACTGGTGCGCGGTGAAACCGTCAACGCCATCTGGTTTGTCTTCGCCGCCGTATGTACCTATTTCATCGCCTACCGCTTCTACTCGAAGTTCATTGAACGCAACCTCCTGAAGCCCGATGATCGACGGGCGACCCCTGCAGAATACAAAGCAGACGGCAAGGACTACGCGGCAACCGATCGCCGCGTCCTCTACGGTCACCACTTCGCAGCGATTGCAGGCGCCGGCCCGCTCGTCGGCCCGGTCCTCGCCGCCCAGATGGGCTACCTGCCGGGTACCCTGTGGATCATCTTCGGAGTGATTGCTGCCGGCGCGGTCCAGGACTACCTGGTCATGTTCTTCTCCATGCGACGCGGCGGTCGCTCCCTCGGGCAGATGGCCCGCGAGGAGCTGGGCCTGATCGGTGGGACTGCTGCACTGATCGCAACCCTCACCATCATGATCATCATCGTCGCCATCCTCGCGCTAGTGGTTGTCAACGCCCTCGGTGAGAGCCCGTGGGGTGTGTTCTCCGTCGCGATGACCATTCCGATCGCCCTATTCATGGGCGTCTATCTCAGGTATATCCGCCCCGGCAAGGTCACTGAGGTGTCAATCATCGGGTTCATACTGCTGCTGCTCGCCATCATCGCTGGCGGGTGGATCGGCGAAACCGAGTGGGGCGTTGCCATCTTCGGTCTCGACCGCATCGCAATCGCCTGGGGCATCATCATCTACGGCTTCATCGCCGCAATCCTGCCGGTGTGGCTCCTGCTGGCACCCCGTGACTACCTCTCAACCTTCATGAAAATTGGCACCATCGTGATGCTGGCAGTCGCCATCATCATCACCCGCCCGGAAATCAGCGTTCCGGCTGTCAGCGAGTTCGCGAACCGGTCTGACGGCCCTGTGGTTCCCGGCACGCTCTTCCCGTTCCTGTTCGTCACCATCGCCTGTGGAGCGCTGTCAGGCTTCCACGCTCTGATCGCCTCCGGCACCACGCCGAAAATGATCCAGAAGGAACGCCAGACCCGATTCATCGGGTACGGCGGAATGCTCATGGAATCATTTGTGGCGATCATGGCTCTGGTTGCGGCGCTGTCGATCGACCGCGGTATCTACTTCGCTATGAACTCCTCGGTGGCAGCCACCGGCGGGACCATCGAAGGCGCTGTCGCCTTCGTCAATGGTCTCGGGCTGGCGGGGGTGAACCTCACCCCCGAAATGCTGAGTCAGCTGGCCAACAACGTGGGTGAGGAATCAATCGTTTCGCGCACGGGTGGCGCGCCCACGCTGGCGGTGGGTATAGCGCAAATCATGCAGTCCTTCATCGGCGGGTCCGGGATGATGGCCTTCTGGTACCACTTCGCCATCATGTTCGAAGCACTGTTCATCCTGACCGCCGTCGACGCCGGAACGCGCGTTGCCCGGTTCATGCTGCAGGACAGCATTGGTAACTTCATTCCCAGGTTCCGCGATACCTCATGGCGGACCGGAGCCTGGATCTGCACGGCCATCATGGTGGCGGGCTGGGGGGCGATCCTGATCATGGGGGTCACTGACCCGTTGGGCGGAATCAACACGCTCTTCCCGCTCTTCGGTATCGCGAACCAGTTGCTCGCGGCCATAGCGCTTGCCGTCTGTATGGCCATCTGTGCCAGGAAGGGTGCCTTCAAGTTCCTCTGGATTCCTGCGCTTCCGCTGGCGTTCGCAGCAGTGGTGACCATCTCGGCGTCGTTCCTGAAGATTTCTTCGCCGGTGCCGGCGGTGGGTTACTGGGCTAACCACTTCGCTTTCCGCGACGCGCTCGCAGCAGGCGAAGAGAGTTTCGGTGCTGCTCAGTCAGTGGCAGCAATGGAAGCAGTGGTCCGCAACACCTTCATTCAGGGCGTGCTGTCCATCGTGTTCGTCAGCCTCGCGTTGATCGTGATCACCACCGCAGTTGTTGCCACAGTGAAGGCCTACCGCAACGGCGGTGGCCCCATCACCGAGGACAAGGCAGTGCCATCCCGGATCTATGCACCGTCCGGAATGCTCGCCACCAAGGCCGAGAAGGAACTTGAGCAGCAGTGGGATGCGCTGCCAGCGCATAAGAAGCCTGCAAGGGCTGGTCACTGATGACAGTTTTGGAGCGAGTGCGGAAGGCCGTCTGGTTGTTCAAGGGAGTGATGGGCGAGAACGCCTACCAGTCCTACCTCGACCATCACGCGGCCACCCACACGGCTGAACCGCCGATGACCGAGAAGGCGTTCTGGCGGGACAAAACCGATCGCCAGGACGCTAATCCTGAGGGCCGCTGCTGCTAGGTAAGCCCGACCCGACATGACTGCCCGCTGACCGGTTCCGGTCGGTGGGCAGTCATGTGTTGCGCGGGTTACCGGTCGAAGTGGGTTGTAGTCGGTGTCTGGTTTGCCGAGGCGACCACCGAGCTTGCGACGTCGCGCAGCTTGATGTTCCGGGCGCTGGAGGCGGCTTTCAGAATGTCGACTGCCTCATCCTGGGAACACCGGTTCTGGGCCATTATGATCCCCGCGGCCAGGTCAATCACCGTGCGTGACTGAAGTGCCGCTTCCAGGTGCTTGCTGGCGTCACTGAGTTGCGCCATCCGCACAGCCAACCGAAGGGATTTGGAGGCCTCCAGAGCGAAGGCTTCGGCCGCTGCCACAGCGCCGTCGTCGAACGCGTTGGTGGCAGTGGAGTAAAAGTCCAGGCCTGCGCGCGATTCGCCGCCCAGGGGAACGGGGATCCCTAGTGCTGAGCGGATGCCGTGTTCAGCGACGGCGTCCCGGTAATCGGGGAAGCGCTTGTCGTTGGGAATATCTCGCACGTGCACAGTGACGTTATCGCGCGCCGCCCGCAGGCATGGCCCGTCGTCGAAGGCGTACTGGATTTCGTCGGTTCGCTGGGCTAGTTCACTGCTACTGGCAACAGTTCCCATGGTGCGGGGCCTCAGCAGGGTCAGCCCACACAGCACCTGGCCAGCGGCCTGGGAGGTTAAGGTCGACGCGGCAAGCTGAGTGAGCCCGGTCAGGAAGGTGCCCACATCATCGCTGTCCATCACCATGTCCAGCAAAACGTTGTGAATATCGGATTCCGCACGCGGGGTCTCTGACATGTTGTACTCCACTTTCGGTTGTCGCTCACCGCCCCCTTACCTGACGGAATCAACTGTAACCGGAGCGAGCGATGGACGGGACGCGGTAGCCCTCGAAATTCGCGGGGAACGGGCTGCGCTGGGGTGCGCGGGATGGGATAGAGTCGTAGACAGGTTGAGCAGACAGCCACAGGAACTTCTCCTCATTTAAGCAGGATAGAGGGCACTGATGCTGCACGGAATGCCCCTCTCGGCGCCGGCCAAGACACTCACAGTTATCCGCACCGCGGGCGACGGGGGCTGCCCGTCGGCAAGGTCGCGCCTCTAGACGCATCACTACGGGCCCAGTCGGTAACTTATTGCCGCTTGGCCCTGCTGCACTTGTCAGCACCCCCTTAGGACTAGGTCATCTTGGAAGGATTTCCATGAACGACAGCACCCGTATTGCCCCCAATGATCCATTCCCGGAAGATCTGACGCGGCTGGCCAGCAGCGAAGTAGAAATCCTCAACAGCAAGATCCATCGCGAACTGGACTCGGAGTATGTCCGGTACGGCTTGCCGGACCCGGAGACCGAGGCTCGCCTCGAAGAGATCACCGAGGAACTCGATCGCCGTGAAAGTGCGAGTTGCCAGACGAATGTGGCACCAAAAAAAGGCATTGGCGAATAGTCGGCTCGGACTAGTACCCGGCCTGGGCGGTCCGATGGGGGGACTGCCCAGGCCTCACGCGCGCGTCCATCGTGAGACGATAATTCAATGAGTGAAAAGCAGGGACCTGTTCGCCTGGGCACCACCCCGATAGCATTCGCTGAGCTGTCCGAAGCACAAGCTGCCCGTCCCGGCTCCTGAGCGCCATGGGATTCTTCACAGCGGCCCGTCAAGGGCGCAAGGACGACGCCGAGCTGGGCACCGGCGTTTGGCGGCGGGCGCATGACCGCTTCCGACGTGGCCTTGACCGTTATCACCAGATCCTGGCAGGCGTGGGCGACGACGACGTCTATAACCAACTGGCGCTGCTTGCCAATGATCTTGGACCGTTGCTCGAACGGGTGCGCGTCATCTGCGTAACCGCTCAGGCCTCATCGCCCAGCACTGGCATGGATATCCCGGGTGCGCTCACTCCCGTGCACCGGGCCCTCTCCAGGGCAGGCAACTCGCTCGCAACGACCGCCGAGGCGGCGGCGATGGCGCGGCTCGACGGCGAGCGGTGGGGCCTGGCGTCTGCTGGCGTTGAGAACGTACGGCGGCGGGCCGAGCTGGTGGAAGAGGACATTACCGAGGCTGAACGCCACCTGGCCGCCAGTTAGAAGTAGCCTGACGAAATAATTCGGTGTGGGCAGCGGTTCACTAAGGGGACATCACATTTACTGGCACAGCGAAAGGCACACATGACTACTTCACCGAACCTCACATTCCACAACGGCGCCACCATCCCGCAGCTTGGGTACGGCGTGTGGCAGGTTGACGACGCGACCGCAGAGGACGTTGTCGGGCGCGCGTTCAAGGCGGGCTACCGCCACATTGATACAGCTGCCGCTTACCAGAACGAAGCCGGTGTTGGCCGGGCGATCGCCGCCTCTGGCCTGGACCGGAGCGAGCTCTACATCACCACAAAGCTGTGGAACGCGGATCAGGGCTATGAGAGCACGCTGAAGGCCTTCGACACCTCAATGGAGAAGCTGGGTCTGGAGAAGCTCGATCTTTACCTGATTCACTGGCTGCAGCCGAAGCAGGGCAAGTACCTGGATACCTGGAAGGCTCTCATTGAACTGCAGAAGCAGGGCCGTGTGACCTCGATCGGTGTCTCGAACTTCACCGTAGAGGCGCTGCAGGAGATCATCGACGCAACCGGCGTCGTCCCGGTGATCAACCAGGTGGAGACCCACCCGTTCTTCAACCAGACCGAACTCAACGCATTCCACCAGGCAAAAGGCATCCTGCACGAGTCCTGGTCGCCCCTGGGCTCAGGCAAGGGACTCCTCGAGGATCCCACCCTGGTTGAAATTGCAGGCAGGCACGATGCCACCCCGGCCCAGGTTGTCCTCGCGTGGCACCTGGCACTGGGCAACGTAGTGATCCCGAAGTCAGTCACAGAGTCCCGGATCGTTGAGAACTGGGGTGCCCTCGACGTCACGCTCGATGCCGCTGACATCGAAGCAATCAATGCCCTGGACAAGGGTGCCGACGGCCGTATCGGTGCGGATCCGGCAACTGCCGACTTCGCCTAAGCGCCAACTGCGTCAGCCGGACGCGCTCCGGTGATCAACCTGGACATCGGTGGGGGAAATTTCCCGCACCGATGTCCGGGCTAACGCAGTCTGTCCGGTTTGCTCACCGGGCAGGGCCGACGTCGGTCTTCTGCCCGGCGTAGTCGGCCAGTTCAGCCTGGACGGGCCATTCGCCACGATCCAGAATGACTTGGGTACACTGACCGGTCGCCAGATTGACCAGGATGGGCGCCATCAGGTTGACGGTGGTGCCACCCTCGCCCGGGTTCGCGACCACCAGGAACGTCAACGGACCGGATGCCGGCAGGTCCAGTGCCTCGGTGTTGGCGGAGGGAACGGCAGGCTGGTAGGCCGGCAAATAAACAGCCGCATCGAGCACGAACAGCCGCAGTGACGCATTCTTGTTGGCCTGCAGCGCGTAGAGCCCGTCAGCACCGTCGATCTTGTCGAGTGAGAAATCGACCAGCGGATCCAACCCGGGCGGGGGAGCAGTAAAGGTCAGGGCCGCACTCACCGCAGGAAGTCCATCAGGGTTGGCTGCAACACCCGCGCCGTCACTGCGAGAGCTGACTGGTAAGTGACCTCCTGCAGTTTCATCTCCAGGATGACGGCTGCCAGGTCAACATCCTCCACCCGGGACCGCTGCGCCTCGAGCGAGACTGACGTTTCCATGTTGACCTCCTGTGAATTCAGGATCTGGGCATGACGGGTGCCAACTTCGGCATGGTGCGTGCGGACCGCCGCAAGCCGGGTGTCCAGCGCTCCAAGGTGACCTGACACGTCGGTCCCCAACTTCAGTTCGACTGCGATGTTGTCGAGCAGCCTGAACACTGAAGCGTCACCGGTGCCGAACACTGCCGCACCGTCCACGTCCACGCGTACCGTGACGTTGGCGTCCACCCGCCGCATCACTCCCCGCTCATCCCCGGTGCCGCCAGTGTGGTCAAGGGTGTCGGTGAAGGCCACCCCGGTGTCTGAGTTGCCGGCGAAAATGGTGCGGCCCTGATGCTTGGTGTTGGTCTGGGCCAGCAACTGTTCCCGCAGAGCCGACACTTCGATCGCCAGCGCTTCGCGACCCGACGCCGACAACGACCCGTTGCCACCCTGCACCGTGAGGTCGCGGACCTTGTTGAGGGTTGCGCTTGCCGCAGTGAGTGAAGAGTCGACGGCGGTGAGCCAGGCGTCGCCGTCGGCGATGTTCCTGCTGTACTGGTCGACGGCGCGCAGCTCCGCCCGGACACGGAGGGACTCGGCCGCTGCGGACGGATCGTCCGACGCCCTAGTAAACGCCTTCTGCCCCGAGGCCTTGTCCTGCAGCTCGGCCATCCGGGCAAGGTTGGTCTGCAGGTTGCGCTGCGCACTCTGCATCATGGTCTGGTTGGTGACACGGGTAATCATTGGCTACCTTCCCACTACGCCGGTGCGGTTGATCAGGGTATCGAGCATCTCGTCAATCGCAGTGATGACCCGCGCCGCTCCCTGGTAAGCGTGCTGGTAGGCGAGGAGGCTCAGGTTCTCCTCGTCCATGTCCACTGACGCGTTCGAGAGCTGTCGTCCAATGGACGACGACGCCGCCAGGTCGGCCAGTACTGCTGTTTGCAGTGCGGCCTTGGTCTCCACCCCGAGCTGGGTCACGAACCCGGCCCAGACGACGTCGGGAGAGTCCGGTCCAATGCCCAGCTGCGAGATGGCATCGGCGTTGGTGCCGTTGAGCCCGCCACCACCGGGAGTGCCGGCGGCAATTCCCGAACCATCGGTCGGAATGACTGTGAGGTTCAGTGCGGCGGGGTCGCCGCCGATGTTGAAGAAGTCGAGCCCTATGGTGCCGTCAGTGGTGGCACCCTGCGAGTGAGCGGCGTTGACCTTCGCCGCGAGGGATGAGGCAAAGTCGTTGTAGAACGTGGCGGCTTCGGCCAACGCGCCACCGCTTGTTGCCGGTGCCAGCGCCGATAGCGCGCCGGCAATCTCGCCGCCGTCGAGCCCCGCGGAGGTGCCGGGGCGGTGGGTGAACTCGACCCGCACCGCTTCGGCGCTCGAGGTGTTGAGCCGGCCGGGACCGGCGACCGCCAGGGTGCGCACAGTATCTCCGGAGACGAGAGAGTTGCCACCGATCAGCACATCGACTGTGCCGTCCTCGCGCTGCCGCATGCTCGCCCCCGAGAGGGCCGAGATGGTGGCGACCAGGGTGTTCCGCTGGTCGATCAGTTCGTTGGCTGACCCGCCGGCGGCGAGCACTTTTCTCACCTGGGTGTTCAGGTCTGCGACCTGGGCGGCTGCCGTATTAACCTCGGCAACCATGGTGGTCGCCTCCTGCCGCAGCTGGGACCATTGTCCTTCGGCGCTTTTGTAGCCCTGGGCCAGCTGCGATGCCAGGCCCTTCGCCTCGTGCAGCAGTATCGCGGTGGGTGCGCCGCCACCGGCATCGTTGGACAGGCCCTGCCAGGCGGACCAGAATCCCTGCAGGCGGGCGGAAATACCGTTGTCGCCGGGTTCGTTGAGCGAACCTTCGAAGGTGGAGAGCGTTGTGGCCTGCACTGATGAGTACCCTGATCCAGCAAGGGAAACCCGCACCTGAGCGTCGAGGTGGGCGTCACCGAGCCGGGCAATACCGCTGACCACCACCCCCTGGCCAGCGCGCACTCCAGTTGAAAAGAGTCCAGTGGCCGGTGCGCTGACTGAACCTGAAGTCAGGCGCTGCCGGGTGTAGCCCTCGGTGTTTGCGTTGGAAATGTTCTGGCCGACGACGTCGAGCCCGTGGCGGGCCGCAACCAGGCCGCTGAAGGCGGTGTTCAGGCCGCTAAAGGTACTCATCAGTGCCTCACAGATCCTTGTCGAAGAGGTGGGCGTTGTCGGAGGAGGCGCCCGAGGCGCCGTGCGAGTCATACAACCCGGCATCCGGGTTGAGCCGTGACAATGTTTCCTGGGTGGAGCGGGCCGCCGCGCGGAGGAATTGTTGGTTGGCGTCGCGGAGGGTCCGGATTTCAACGGTTAGTTCGGTCATTGCTGCGAGATGGGAACTCAGGATGTCTCCCCACGGGCCGTCCGGGGCCTGGGCCGCGAGCTCACGGAGGGTGGCGTCAGCAGTCGTGCCCCAGTCACCAGCCAGCGAGGCGACCTCAACTGTGCGGGCCAGGCCGGCCGACCGCAGGCGCTCCAATACCGATTCGACTTCGCGGGTGGCGTGCTGCAGCCATCGGGTTTTACCAGTGGTCAGCAGTAGCTGTTCTTCTTCCAACTTGAAAACCAGCAGCTCAAGCAATTCACGTTCCTGCCAGAGCAGCGCTGATAGTTCATGCGCTCCCACGCTGCCGCCTTTCCGTCCCAAACACGCGTTCGGCGTGGTCGCTATTTACTATCGGCATTGCCACACGCGATGTTAGTGGTATCTTTCATCTTGTAACCGCCCGCGCATGAGGTAATAGGTTTCATCACCTCACGTCAAATTGCGCCAGCGACTCTCGCACGTAAGAGTTGGGGAACTCGCCATGGATCGTTTCGATCGTAATAAAATCGTTGTGGATAATCTACCACTCGTAGGCTATCTCGTTTCAGAGTTGTGTGCTAAAGCCACTCACTTATCAAGAGACGATCTGGCGTCAGTCGGTGCGATTGCCCTGATTACCTCAGCGGAATCGTTTGATCCCTCATTGGGGGTCCCTTTTGGCGCGTACGCGCGCCGGCGCATCACAGGTGCTTTCGCTGATGAGCTGCGGTCCATGGACTGGGCGCCGCGTTCTGCCCGCCGCCGGATCCGCGAGACGCTAGCGGTTCAGGAAACTCTGACAGCTTCTCTGTCACGGAGTCCAACGGTCGATGAGATCGCCGCGGTAATGGGTGTGGAACGCGCAGTCGCCGATGCCGCCCTCGGCGACGCATCGCGCACCGTGTCAGCGCTCGACGATACGATGGTCGATCTCCTCGTGGCCGGTGGTTCATCCCCGGAGGCCACTCTGCTCGCATCCGAGCGCCTGGTCTATCTCCGCGCGGCAGTGGCGGCGCTGCCAGAGCGAATGCGGTGGATTGTCGAGCAGATCTACTTCGAGGATCGCTCTGTCAAGGAAATTGCCGAGGAGCTGGGCTCAACCCACTCGGCCGTTTCCCAGCAACGCTCCGAGGCTGTGCGGTTGTTGCAGGACGGCCTTGGCACCCACTATGCGGACGAGACAGCAGTGCGTCACGTACCTCGATCACGAATCTCACCTAACCGGCGGACCGCGTATCTTGCGGCGCTGGCCGATCAGACGACTGGTGGAATTACCCGTTCCCGGCACCTCCTCCCTTTGGTGGATTCCGCGGCGTCCTAAAGCTGCAGGGATTATTCAGGCATTTCTCTGACATTTTCTCTAACGCCCCCGATTCATCTTCCGATAGCTAAGGTTGCCAGCCCATGGACGGGCCGGCGCTTTATACCCACTCACGGAGGAATACATCATGGGTTTTCAGATCAACACCAACGTCTCGGCAATGAATGCCTACCGCAACCTGTCGATGACACAGAATGACATGTCCAAGTCGCTGGAGAAGCTGTCCAGCGGCCTGCGTATCAACCGGGCAGCGGACGACGCCGCCGGGTTGGCTCTCGCTGAAGGCCTGAAGTCGCAGGTGGGCGGCCTGACCGTTGCCTCCCGCAACGCGCAGGACGGCATCGGTGTGGTTCAGACCGCTGAAGGCGCGCTGACCGAGGTCCACTCAATCCTGCAGCGTATGCGTGACCTGGCTGTTCAGGCCGGCAACGACTCGAACAACGTTGAGTCTCGTGAAGCCATCAAGACTGAGGTTGACGGTCTGACCGCCGAGATCGGTCGGATCGCCGAAAACACCAACTTCAACGGCAACAAGCTGCTGAATGGTGAAAAGGGCGTTATGAGTTTCCAGGTCGGGGCCGAGGGTGATGCGAACAGCAAAATCGACGTGAGCCTCGCGAAAGCTAACGTGTCGAGCCTGGCTAACACGCTCAACGGTGTCGATGCGACTGGTGCTGCGTTGGTCGGATCGGACAATCTAACCGGTGTGAAGTTCGCTGCTAACTCAGCGGGGACCTACACGATCTCTCAGGGCGCTGCCACGTTTGACCTGGTCTTGACGGGAACCGAGACTGAAGCCGACATCTCGACCAAACTCCAGACTGCGGCAGGGACAGGGACCGACTTCACCGTCAGTGGAAACAACACCGATGGGTTCAGCATTGTTTCCACCCAGCCTGATTCAGTTGACGCGGTAACGATCGGTGTCACTGGCACCGCACTTACGGCGGCTGGCACGACAGGCAATGTCGCTGCCGGCTTGGCCTTCGAAAGCAACGCGGAAGCGCAGGCGTCGATCAACATTCTGGACAGGCAGATTGAAACGATCTCCTCCGCTCGCTCCGAGCTGGGTGCCGTGCAGAACCGTTTCGAATCAACGATCAAGAACGTCAACGTATCGATCGAGAACCTCTCTGCGGCCGAGTCCCGCATCCGCGACACCGACATGGCGAAGGAAATGGCCGACTACACCCGGTCCAGCATCCTGTCCCAGGCCGGTACCGCGATGCTGGCCCAGGCCAACCAGATGAACCAGGGTGTCCTGCAGCTCCTCGGCTAGTCCGTAACGCTAAAGGCTAAAGGTGCGCGGCGGTGAGAGGGAACGACTTGGACCTCACACCCTCCCACCGCCCTGCATTCCTTTGCCGAACGCCCTCCATCATCACAACCCATCAGACCTTAGAACCCACCCAGGGAGGACAAGACCATGGCACTCGGAATTGACGGCCTCGCCAGCGGTCTGGACACCACCACCCTGATCAACCAGCTGATGCAGCTGGAGGCCCGTCCCCAGGTCCTTCTGAAGAACAAGGTCACCGATTCACAGACCCTGGTTTCAGCACTGCAGCAGTTGAACACCCGGGTCGCGACCCTCGGATCCGCAGCGGAGAAGGCCGCCTTACCGGCAGCGTTCAACGTGTTCAAAGCGACCAGCAGCTCCACCAATATCACCGCTACTGCAGGCAGCGCAGCCAGTGCAGGTTCCATGGACATCACAGTGGACCGCCTTGCACAAAACCAGGTCTCAGTCACTGCGGCGATGACAGCCTGGCCGGATTCCCCACCGGTTATTACTGTCACCACAGCAGACGGCACTGCAACCGAGATCACCGCCACAGCCACCTCGTTGGATGACATGGTCTCGGCCATCAACGCCTCCGATTCGGGAATCACCGCGGTCAAGGTCGCGTCGGGAATGAATGCGGCCAACGAACGCCAGTACCGCGTGCAGCTCTCCTCCGAAACAGCAGGCGCAGCTGGCGGGTTCACAGTCCATCGGGGCACAGCCGCGGACACCACCGCGGGTACCGCCACCAACCTGCTGACTGAACCCGGAGCCGCCGAGGTCAAGGCAGCACAGGACGCCCAGGTCACCCTGTGGGCAGGAACCGCCGCAGCCCAGTCAGTGACCAGCTCATCGAACACGTTCACCGATCTGCTCCCGGGCGTGGATGTTACTGCGGCCAAGGTCTCCACCGACCCGGTCACCATCACGGTCGGCAGGGATCAGGCGGCCACCACCAAAACCGCCAAGGACCTGGTGGATTCACTGGCGGGAGTCCTCGGCTACATCGCCACCAACTCGTCGGTCACCACCTCCGAATCCACCGGCAGCTCGGTGGCCCGCGCGGGCCTCTTCACCGGTGACAGCGGTGTCCGCGGTATCTCCGCGCGAATCCTGTCGGCGGCTACCGCACCGGTCGACGGGCGGTCGCCGTCGGAGTTCGGCATCACCCTGACCCGGTCCGGCACCGTCGAGTTCGACGCCGAGAAATTTGGGGCCGCTCTTGCGAAAGACCCCGCGGCGGTGCAGGACATCCTGACCCAGATCGCGTCCCGGGTGGCCGGTGTTGCGAAGGTAACCTCTGACAAGTTCGACGGCGCGATCACCCTCCGGATTCAGGGCCAGGAATCCGAGGTCCGCGAACTGAACACACAGGTCGGCGAGTGGGACCGCCGGCTGGAGACCCGACGGTCAACCCTCGAACGCACCTACACCAACCTTGAGGTACAGCTATCCCAGCTGCAATCGCAGGGCGACTGGCTGACCTCACAGCTTGCAAACCTGCCACGGATGGAGAGATCGAAATAGTGACTACCCTAACCAGCGCATCGGCGAAACGTGCAGCCTATAACCGGGATGCCGTCCTGTCGGCGTCGCCCTCCCGCCTGCTCACCATGCTGTACGACCGGCTGATGCTGGATCTGGCCCGTGCCGAAACCGCCCAGCAGGTTGCTGACTGGTCGGTGGCCGCCGAGAATCTGATCCATGCACAGGCCATCATCACTGAGCTGAACCATTCCCTCGACACTGACAAATGGGACGGAGCGAACGGCCTCAAGTCGCTGTACTCCTACGTCATGACCACGCTGATCGACGCGAACATCAGCCGCAACGTGAACCGCACGCGCGAATGCATTGCCCTGCTGGAACCCGTCCGGCAGGCCTGGCATGAAGCGGCAGCGCAAATCCCGGTACCCGCCGCAACCGCCGGAACGGGAACCCTCGGCTTTGCCTGACCGCTCCCGGCAGGGATGGCTGGTAATCCTCGACACACTCGAGGAGGACATCGCCGCGGCGGAAAAAGCACAGCACGACGACGGCGTCACCAAGGCAGGGCACTGGGATCCGCCGTCGGGCATCGGACCGATTCCATCCGACCTGGTAGACCGGGCGCAGCGGATTCGGGAAGCCCAACGCCGGACCGTCGCTATGTTGCAGGCCGCTGTGAAGGACAACCGCCAGCATCATGCCCTGATCGGCGCGGTCAATGCCTCAACCGCACCGAACAGGGCCGTTTACCTGGACGTAGCAGGCTGAACGGCGCACAACAAAATAATCGACTGAACGCCTAACCAACCGGTTTCACCCTGCCGATAGTGGCAGTTGAGCATGGATCGCTCGCCCAATAGGCCATGGACCGGCCGCATTCGCCTCATCATGATGAAGAGGGTTTCCGCCGTGTTCGATTCCGTGACCTCGGTTGCACTGAACAGCGCTTTGGATGGGCTGTCCCTGCGGCAGCGCGTAACCGCCAACAACATCGCCAACGTCAACACCCCCGGCTACCACGCCCAGCGGGTGAGCTTTGAGGATGCCCTCAAGCGATCAGTGGCGAACGGCGCCGGCCAGGTCACCAGCTCCACCGAACGCTCCCTCGAGCCCACCCGGTTGAATGGCAGCAACGTCAACCTGGACACCGAAACGCTGTCCAATGTTGATACCGTGCTCCGCTACCAGTTCGCTGCCCGCGCCGTCGAAGGCCAGTTCACCAGCGTGCGCACCGCGATGAGAAGCAACTGATGACCTTCGACGCGATCGGCATCGCCGGCACCGGGCTCACCGTGCACCGCAAATGGCTCGACACTGTCGCCGATAACATGGCCAACGCGAACACCGTGACCGCCACTGACGGCGCCGCCTTCCAGGAGCGCTATGTCACCGCCCAGGAGGGCAGGGGAGTCAGCGGCGTGTACGTGGCGGGCGCCCAGTTCGGCGACGCCGAAGGCCGGGTGGTCAACGAACCAGGCCACCCCCTCGCCGACGCTGAGGGCAACGTCCGCTACCCGGACATCGACATGTCCGCCCAGATGGGCCACCTCATCATGGCCCAGCGCGGCTACCAGGCCAACGCCGCTGTAGTCGACCGCGCCAAAGCCACCTACGAAGCTGCCCTGCAGATCGGACGCTCCTAATGCCCATCCCCGCCCTTCCCTCAGTGGGGTCAGTCCAACAGGTCACCGGTACCGGCTACCTTGGGCAGATCCAACCGGCCGCACCCGGTCAGGGGGCAGGCTTCGCCACAGCACTGACCGGTGCTGTGGAGAATCTTCAGTCACTCCAGTCGACGTCGAGCGCGCTCGCTGTCCAGGCAGTCACCGGTGACCTGAGCGATATCCATAACGCCACCCTCGCCTCAACCCGAGCCCAGGTGACCCTTGAACTGGTCGCCGCCGTCCGCAACAAGGGCGTCGACGCCTTCAACGAGATCATGAGGATGCAGGCCTGATGCCCCAGTCATTCAGCTCAGTCTTCACCCGCCTGGGTGACGCGGTGAAGGCGTTCACCATCGCCCAGCGCACCATCGCCATCATCGGGGTGGCAGTCCTCGCCCTCGGTATTGCGGCGCTCGTCACCTGGTCCATGAAGCCCAGTTACACGCCGCTGTTCTCCGGTTTGAACGGGGAAGACGCGTCAATCATCGTTGAGCAGCTGCGCACCGACAACGTCCCGTACGAGTTATCAGCCGGTGGGGGAACCATCCTGGTGCCTGAGGAAAGTGTCTACGATCAGCGGCTCAAGGCTGCGGCGGCCGGGCTGCCGTCGTCATCCACCGCTGGCTATTCACTCCTCGACGACATGGGAGTCACCTCCTCCGAGTTCCAGGAATCAGTTACCTATAAGCGGGCCCTCGAAGGGGAACTGGCAGCCACAGTGTCGGCGCTCAGCGGAGTGAAGAACGCCTCGGTCCGGCTAGCGATCCCCGAGGAGTCGGTCTTCGTTTCGGAGGCAGGCACACCAACAGCTTCAGTGTTCATTGAGACGGACAGCGGTGTCTCGCTGTCATCCGAACAGGTCCAGGCGGTCGCGCACCTCACCTCGGCATCAATCGACGGAATGGTCCCCGAGAACGTGGCGGTCATCGATGCTGACGGCAACGTGCTCTCTGCCGTGGGTGTGGGCGCTACCGGCACCGTCAACCAGCAGTCCTCCGACTATGAGGAGACTGTCAGGGCGAACGTCCAGACCATGCTCGACCGGGTGGTCGGACCAGGCAACGCCTCAGTGGTGGTGGCCGCCGACATGAACACCGAGTTCGCCGAGCGGGTCGAGGAATCCTTCACCACCCCCGACGGCGGGCCAGCCCTGAACGAGTCGACCACCACCGAAGCCTACGAGGGCGCCGGTGGCGCAGCAGCGGGCGTGCTCGGCCCGGACAATATTGCCGGGCCCGACGACGCCGGGGGAGAGGGAAACTTCAACTCGGAGACGAGCACCCGCAACAACGCGGTCAACAAGATCACCGAGTCGACCACCATTCCTGCGGGTGCCATCAACCGGCAGACAGTGTCGGTAGCGCTCGACGAGGAAGCCGCCGGTGCGCTGGACCTTGCCGGTCTGACCGGTCTCGTCACCACGGCCGCGGGCATCGACGAGGCGCGCGGCGATCTGGTCACCGTAGAAGTGCTTCCCTTCAACAATGCTGGCGCAGCTGAAGCAGCCGACGCGCTCGCCGCCGCTGAGGAAGCCCAGGCAGCGCAGGAGCGCGCACAACTCCTGCTGCAGGTAGGAATTATCGCTGCGGTAGTGCTGCTGGCGATCATCATTGCCCTGGTCATCTACGCCCGCAGGTCCCGGCGGCAAAGCCGTGAACCGGTGGATCTCGGTGAACTCCAGGAGGTCATCCCTGCGATCGGCGGACCGGAAGCACCGGCACTGGTCGATCTGGGCGCCACCCGCATGATGGAACCGGCACCTGAAACCACCTCGATCGACATCAGCTCCATCACCGGGATGCGCCACGACGACGCGATGGCCCGCAAACGAGCCGATATCGAAGCACTGGCAGTCAGGGACCCGGCGAAAACCGCCGAGCACCTGCGCAGTCTGATGGATGATCGGCAGCCAGTATGAGCGAGCTCGTCTCAACTGCCGCTCCGGTGACCAGCGAGCTCATGACCGGAACGCAGAAGGCAGCAATGGTGCTGATGCAGCTCGATCCGGATCATGCGGCAATCGTGCTCCGCCAGTTCTCCGATAGCGAAGCAGAGGAGATCGTCGCCGAGATTGTCCGGCTGCGTCGTGTTGACGCCTCGGTGGCCGACGACGCCCTCGCCGAGTTCCACGAGTTGAGCATCAGCGGTCGACGGCGGCCACGCGGTGGCAGGGACGTGGCTGCCGGTCTGCTGGAGGCGTCGTTCGGTGCGGACAGGGCCGCCGGTGTGATGGACCGGGTCGCCTCCTCCATGGCCGGTAAAGCCTTCGAATTCCTCGACACGGTTGACCCGCGGCAAATCCAGACCCTGCTCGACGGCGAACTACCGCAGACCGCCGCCCTGGTTCTGGCCCACCTGCGCCCTGAGCATGCCTCAGCCGTGGTGTCCGCGCTGGACGACCCGCTCCGCACCGACGTCGCCCAGTGCATCGCCACCATGGGCACCGCCACGCCTGAAGCCGTGGGGGTAGTCGCCGAGATCCTCAAGGTGCGCGCCGGCGCGGTCGGCACTCCGCATCAGACCGCCGCGGCCATTGGAGGCATCCAGCCACTGGTGGACATCATCAACCGCTCCGACGTCTCAACCGAACGGGCGCTCCTGGCGGGCCTTGAGGACAGGGACCCTGAACTCGCCGAAGAGGTCCGCGCCCGGATGCTGACCTTCGCCGACATTGTTAACCTTGAACGCCGGGACGTGCAGCAGGTGCTGCGCGGCATCGACTCGGCGGTTCTCGCCTGCGCGATGAAGGGGGCCTCGGAAGCGGTCACCGAGATGATCCGTAGCAACGTGTCCGAACGCAACCGCGAGATCCTCGACGACGAAATCCAGGCTGTGGGCCCCGTCCGGATGTCGCAGGTGGAGGAGGCGCGTGCCCTGGTGGTCCGGGCCATCCGCGACCTCGAGGCGCAGGGCACTATCACGGTCCAGCGCGGCGACGAGGACGAATATGTCTACTGACCTGCCCGTGTTCGCTCACACATTTCCTACCCTCGCGGTCCCGGAGCGGGGCAGCGCTGACCGCAGTCACGCCCAGGGGCATGCGGCAGGCTACGCCGCCGGAATCCGCGCCGCCGTCGAGGAACTCAGGCAATCCGCTGCAGCACACCAGGCCGAGCGCACTGCCTTCCAGCAGCGCGAACGGGCCCGTATTGACCAGGCTGTACGTGGTCTTGAGGCGGCAGCGTTGGCCTTCGTGGAGAAGGTGGCAACTGTTCACGCCGCGTCCGAGGCGCTAGTTCATTCTGCCGCCCTCGACCTGGCCGAGGCAGTGGTCGGTGCCCAACTGCGGTCCGGTGACGCCGCACAGTTGGCGCTGGCCCGAGCGCTGCAGAATGTGGACCCCGGTGACGTCCGGCGGGTCCGGCTCTCAGCAGCCGATTGGGCAAGCCTCGACGAGAACGCCCGCTCAACGATCGGCGTAGTCGTCATAGCCGATGCCTCCCTGGCGAGCGGCGACGCGATGGTCGATCTGGCCGATGGGTACCTCGACGCCCGGATCGGTTCTGCGCTGGCCCGCGCCAGGCAGGCATTGGAGGCCCCGGCGTGAGCGCAGTCCTCGACCACCGCCCTGAACGATTGAGCGCCGCCTTGGCCGCGGCCGCCCCGGCGCGCCTCGGCATGGTGTCCTCGGTGGTGGGGCTCGGCGTCGAAGTTGCGGGTCTGGACTGCGGTATCGGCGACCTGGTGACGATCGGTGAGAACCCCGGAGTTGATGCTGAGGTGGTTGCTGCCTCACGCACGTCAGTGCACTGCATGCCGTTCGGCCGCCTGGTGGGAGTAAACGCTGGGACACCCGTGAGTTCCGTGGGAAAGCCGCTGTTGGTCCCGACCGGGGCTGGCCTGCTCGGGCGGGTGCTCGACGGATTGGGCCGTCCCATTGACAACCTCGGCCCGTTGCAGTCACCGCTGATGGTTCAGTTGGACAATCCGACGCCGTCGTCGATGAACCGGGCACGCATCACGGAGCCCCTGCAACTGGGTGTCAGGGTTCTCGACAGCCTGACCACGGTGGGCAAAGGCCAGCGGCTGGGACTCTTCGCGGGAAGCGGTGTCGGGAAGTCCTCCCTCCTGTCCATGATCGCCAGGGGAACCAACGCCGCAGTGTCGGTGATAGCGCTGGTTGGTGAGCGGGGCCGTGAGGTCAGGGAGTTCCTTGAGGACGATCTGGGCCCGGACGGGCTGGCCCGCTCGATTGTTGTGGTCTCCACCTCTGATGAGCCAGCGCTGATGCGCCTGCGCGCCGCGTTCGTGGCCACCCGGATTGCCGAGGCATTCCGTGATGAAGGCACTGACGTGATGTTGATGATGGATTCGCTCACCCGCGTCGCCATGGCGCAGCGGGAGATCGGCTTGTCGGCTGC
>NZ_KI914719.1:38454-45222 GCF_000520515.1 Arthrobacter sp. H20 | reverse complement strand
CAGCCACTCGCGGGTACCCGCCGTCGACCTTCTCACTGCTGGCACAGTTGCTGGAGCGGGCGGGCACCGGTGAGCGAGGGTCAGTGACAGGCATCTACACCGTCCTGGTGGACGGCGACGACCACAATGAGCCAATCGCCGACTCGGCGCGTTCCTTCCTGGACGGCCACGTGGTCCTGGACCGGAAGCTAGCGGTCGCAGGCCACTTTCCATCGGTCGACGCGTTGGGTTCCATCTCCCGGGTTGCCTCCCGGGTCAACACCCCCGAGCACAATCGATCGGCCGCGCACCTGCGTAAGGTGCTGTCCGCGCGACGGTCGGTGCAGGATCTGTTGGACGTCGGCGCCTACCAGCGAGGCACGAATCCCCTGGTGGATGCGGCAATCGACCATGAGGGCGCCATCAACTCTTTCCTTCAGCAGTCGATGACCCAGCAGACGCCAGGTGCCCAAACCTGGGAGCAGCTTGATCGACTAATCAGACTGCTGGGTGCGCCGTGATGGCCCGCGCGTTCCCTCTTGCCGGCCTGCTGCGTCTCCGGCGGATCCACCAGGATCAGGCAGCTGGTGAGCTGGCTGCGGCCAACGCCGCAGTGCGGGCCCGCGAGGCCGACCGTGGGGCCACAATGGGGTTTCTCGACCGATCGCTCAGCCGGGTCGATTCCGCTCAGGCGCTCTCCGCAGTTGCTGCAGCACGTGCCTCATCGCGCAGCATGCTGCGCGAGCTTGAGGCACTCGAAACCCGGTCCAGGGCGGATCTGGATCGAGCGCAGGCAGAGTTCAGCGCCGCCCGAGCCCGCACCATCAGCCTGGAAAAACTTGAGGAACGCCACACCGCAGCCGTGCAGGTGGAAGACCTCCGAACCGAGCAGCTGGTGCTCGACGAAATCGCCACCAACGCGCGGCCTCCGAGAGGAAAACAGACATGACAATGGTCGACACCGTGGGCCGGATCCAGCAGATCCAGTCGACACTGATGAGGCTTTCAACCCCGGTCACGGCACCCACCGCACCGGCCGGAGCAGGTGCACCCGCTTCCGGGTCGGCGTCGAACGCGTCCGCCGGGCCAAGCAGCGCATTCGCTGATGCGCTCGCAGCCGCCGCGGCGGGTACGGCGCCGGCGTCGGCAGCCCCAGCCACCACGCCGGCGTCGGCAGCCCCAGCCGTCGCTCCGGCGTCGGCTGTCGCGGCCCCCGCAAGGCCCATGGCCACTGGCGAAGCGACCAGCTCCGACGTCGTCACCGCGGCGAACCGCTACGTTGGCGTGCCCTATGTCTGGGGTGGCACCGACCCTGCGGTGGGGATGGACTGTTCCGGCTTCACCCAGCGGGTGTACCGGGACCTGGGTATCGAACTGCCCCGCGTGACCTGGGACCAGATGAAGATGGGAACTGAGGTGCCCTCCCTGGCTGAGGCTCAGCCGGGCGACCTGTTGTTCAGCCTGGACGGAGGGCACGTGTCCATCTATCTGGGCGATAACAAGGTGATTGATGCACCGCAGCCGGGTAAGACCATCACCGTCCGTGATGCCTGGGAGAACGACGGCAACCTTGACGCAATCCGCCGGATCGTTCCCACTGACTCGGCCAGCGCAGCCGCGTCAGCGGCCCCCGCCGACGGCGCGGCGCTGGCCGATGTGGTGGCCGCCGCGCAGGCTGCCTTCATCTCGGGCCGGCAATAGTGAGCGGCGCAGTAACGACGGTGACCGGGCCAACCGCCAAGGGGGCGTTGTCGGCGGTCAAGGCACAGGCCGACGGCGGCGCCTCCTTTGCGCCCGCCCTGAAACTGGCGCGCGACCTGCTGGATGGCACGATCACTCGGCCGGGCGCCGGATCCCGGGCCACTCCCGGTCCTACCCCGCCGGTCGGCCTCGCCACAGTGGGGTCTTCAGCTGAGCCGGCGCAGACTCCTGCCACGACCCCGGAACTGAAACCCACTGTCATTGCGCCTGCTGCACCCTCAACCTCAGCTGATGTGACCGCTTCGGAGGCTACCGCGGCGGCCCTGCCGCAGACCCCATCGGCCTTCCTCGCGGCTTCGTTTAGCGGTGGACGCATCGAGGCGTCGTCGGCCGACGTGCCCACCGAGACGAACCCGGCTGACGCTGCATCGCCGGTGGGAGTGGACGACTCCGCGCTCAATGCTGCTGGGTCTGCCTCAGTTCTCGGAAACCCAGCTTCAGGCGCAACGGAGGCGGCCCAGCGGACTGTGCTTCAGCCGAACCCGGACCAGCCGCACCCGGCCCAGCCGGAGGCGGCCCAGCAGACTGTGCTTCAGCCGAACCCGGACCAGCCGCACCTGACGGACGCGCCCGTGGTCAGCGCTGTCGCTGCTGCCACTAGCGCCACACACCCCTCGACGGTCGCAGCCGTGTTGCCTCCTGCCACGAGAGCTACGGCCGGGGGCGCAGCCGTTCCCGCGGTTACCACCTCCTCGGGTGCCAGTCTCTCCACCCCCACAGGTTCTGCCGCCGCGCCCCCGGTGGCTGCCCCCGGTCATCAGGCAGGCCCGGTGGGATCGGCCCAGCCATCGGCGGCGCGCAGTTCGGGCGCTGACGGGGAGAAGCTGGCGTCGATGGAGGCTCAGCCTGACCAGGCTGCCGGCAACCCCGCCGCGCAGCCCGTCACTGTGCAGCCAACGCCGCCATCCCAGACCGCCACACCAGCAACTCCAGCACTTCCGGCTCCCGCAGCTCAGCCAGTCCCGTTGGCTACCCAGCTCTACAAACCGGTGTTCAGCCTGACCGCGGCAGCACCCGGGGAGCACCTCATCACCGTTCGGGTGGCGCCGGATGAGTTCGGTCCGGTAACCGTGCGGGCTGTAGTGACCGCCGAGGGTATGCGCGTTGAACTATTCGCCCCCACGGATGCCGCGCGGGAGGCACTGCGCGGCATCCTGCCGGAGCTGCGACGCGACCTCGCCGCACCCGGAATGACCTCGAGCCTCGACGTCTCTACCAAGGACCCCGCGGACGATGGAGGGCCTGCCGCCGGCGAGCCGGACGGCCAGGACGCAGCAAGACGGGATCGCTCCACAGCCCTACCAGCTCCGCCCGCTACGTCGTCGGATTCCGCCCCACCTGATGACTTGCCTCCCGGTCGCGGAGGACCGGCCTGGACTCGATCAACACTCGACCTGCTCGCCTAACAAAGGACCAATCACGTGCCAATCGAAGCGGTCGAGGCCGCGACACCCACCTTCCAGGGCGAGCAGGTTCAGCGCAGCCCCAAACAGGCCATGGACAGCGAGGTCTTCATGTCGCTGCTGGTCAGCCAGCTCCGCAACCAGGACCCCAGCTCGCCGATGGACACCAACCAGATGATTTCGCAAACCACCCAGCTGGCCATGATGGAAAAAATCACTGAAATGACCGGCACCATCGAGGAGAACTTCTTCCTGGAGATGCGGACATCAGCTTCAACACTGCTGGGGAAAGAGATCAGCTACACCGACGACGCCGGCGACACCATCGTCGGTTCGGCCACCGCCGTCTCCTTCGCCGGCCCCGTCCCCACCGTCACCGTGGGGGACGCCACCATTCCACTCGACCAGATTTCCGGTGTAGTCATGCCGGCAGCCGAAACCCTCTGACACACTCCTCTCTCCGAAAGCCATCCCATGCTGCGCTCGCTCTACTCCGGAATTTCCGGCCTCCGCTCACACCAGACCATGCTCGACGTCACCGGCAACAACATCGCCAACGTCAACACCACCGGGTTCAAGGCGTCCTCCGCCCAGTTCCAGGACACCCTGTCCCAGCTCACCCAGGGAGCCGGCGGCCCTCAGCAGGCGGCGGGCGGAACCAACCCGGCCCAGATCGGGCTCGGCGTCCAGGTGGCCGGCATCTCCACCAACTTCGCGCAGGGTTCGGCGCAGGCCACGGGCCGGGCCACGGACATGATGGTCGCCGGTGAGGGGTTCTTCGTCACCCAGTCCGGCGGTGAAACCACCTACACCCGAGCAGGGTCCTTCGACTTCGACGCCGCCGGCCGGCTGGTCTCGCCCGACGGCGCGATCGTCCAGGGCTGGGGTGCGGTCGACGGTGCGGTGGCTGGCGGTGCGATCGGCGACATCACCGTGCCACGGGAGGCCGTGTCCGCTCCCGCGCAGACCACCACCGCGGGCGCCGTCGGGAACCTTCCCTCGGACGCCGCTGATGGCACCGAGATCATCCAGGACGTCGAGGTCTTCAACGCCACCGGCGAGGCACGTACCCTGACCCTGACCTTCACGAAGACTGGGGCCGGCTGGGACGTTGCCGGTGCGGATGGCGCTCAAACCGGAAACGGCGCATTGACGTTCGACGCCGACGGAAACGTCGCCACCGGCGGCACGCTGAACGTCGGCGGCATCGCCGTCGACCTGACCGAGGTCACCGGGGTGGCCCAACTGTCCACCATCTCCCTGGCGGAGCAGAATGGCCGGTCAGCTGGCACCCTCGAATCGTTCACCCTCTCACCGGACGGCACCCTGATCGGCGCCTTCAGCAACGGCGGCCGTGAACCCCTCGGCCGGATTGCCCTGGCCAACTTCGTGAACCCCGGCGGGCTGGAGAAGACCGGTTCGTCGTCCTACCGCGCCACCGTGAACTCCGGCGACCCAGCGGTGGGCGCACCCGGCGCCGACGGCCTGGGATCCGTGGCAGGCGGGATGCTGGAAATGTCCAACGTTGACCTGTCCCAGGAGTTCACCAACCTGATTGTGGCGCAGCGTGGTTTCCAGGCGAACGCCCGGATTATCACCACCTCGGATGAGGTCCTGCAGGAACTGTCCAATCTGAAGCGGTAAAATTTCGGCCCCCACTGAGCTGAAACAGCACTAACGACGGCCCCGAACCCTTACGAAAGGGTCGGGGCCGTCGATATGTAATACAAACGGCCGGCGACGGCCCCAAACCTTGAGGAACCGGCCGATGATCGTCGTCACGCACCTGAATGGGTCGCAGTTCGCGATCAACCCCGATCTGATCGAGAAGATCCACGCCAACCCGGACACCACCTTGTCCATGGTGGACGGATCCTTCGTGATCGTGTGCGAGCCGCTCGAAAATATGATTGAGATCATCCGCGGGTACCGCGCCTCAGTACTACGCATGGCCTGGGATCTGCCGGATACCCCGCGGCCGGTTGCCAAGCTCGCCGCCATCCCTCGTCACCCAACAGGAAAGTAGCCCATGGATCCGGCAACAATCATCGGCATTTTGCTCGCGTTTGGCTCCCTCTACGCGATGATCTTCCTGGAGGGCGCTCACGTCCAGTCGGTCCTGCTGCCGGCCCCAATGATCCTTGTGTTCGGCGCCACCATTGCCATCGGCCTGGCCTCGTTCACCATGAAGGACACCATCTCGGCGTTCAAAGCCGTCGGCCCCGCAGTCAAAGGCAGCAAGATCAAACTTGAGGAGACTGTCCAGGAGCTGGTTGGCTTCGCCGAGACAGCCCGGTCCGAAGGTCTGCTCTCCCTAGAGCAAAACGCTAACGAGGCCAAGGACCCGTTCCTGAAGAAGGCACTGCAGAACATCGCAGACGGCACCGAAGGAGATGACCTCCGGACCATGATGGAAGACGAGATTGCCACCAAGAACAAGACAGGCCGGGGCAACTCGAAGTTCTTCGCCGCCCTGGGTGGATACGCCCCGACAGTCGGCATCGTCGGCACCGTGGTGTCCCTGACCCATGTCCTGGAGAACCTCAACAAGCCGGATGAGCTCGGCCACATGATCGCGGCCGCCTTCGTCGCAACCCTCTGGGGCCTATTGTCTTCGAACTTCATCTGGCTGCCGATAAGCAGCCGCATCGGTCGCCTGAACGAACTAGAGGTCGACCGGATGAACCTTCAGCTCGAAGGAATCATGGCCATCCAGGAAGGTGCTCAGCCAATGCTGCTCACTGAACGCCTTACCGCCTTGGTTCCCCCGGGCAAGGCGGCCAAGGGCGTTAAAGAGAAGGCCGAGAACAAAGCAGCATGAGCAGGCCCCGCAGGAAGGCCGAGCCGCCTGAAGAGTTCCACGTCGACGAACGCTGGGCCGTCTCCTACGCCGACATGGTCACAGTCTTGATGTGCCTGTTCATCGTGCTCTTCGCCATGTCCACCGTGGACCAGGCAAAGTTCGAGCAGCTGCGCAATTCACTGGCCACCGGTTTCGGGCAAGTCGAGATGGCGGCCGTGGATACCGCCGAGGGCGTGGTGGTGCCCGCCGACATGATCGACAAGGGCCTCGAAGGGTTCACCGACATGGAATTGGCGCTGCAGGAAGTGGAAGATCTCCGCGAGGTCCAGCGCAAAATCGAGGAGGGACTCCTCGAGGACCAGCTGCAGGACTCGGTGCGCTTTGAGCTGGACGAACGGGGCCTCACCATTCGGTTGGTCAGCTCCGAAACGTTCTTCCTCCCGGACCGGGCCGAACTTACCGATCGGACCGGTCAGGTGCTCGACTCGGTCGGTCCCGTCCTGGCGAGTACGGGGCGGCAGGTCTCGGTTGAAGGCCATACGGCGAAGCTGCCGGAAACATTCCTTGCGCCGCGCGACTGGGAGCTGTCCACCGAACGGTCGGTCAACGTGCTGCGACACCTGGTGGAGCAGGGTGGGGTATCCGGCCCGCGAATCGCTGCGGTGGGCCACGGCGAAACCCGGCCGCTGGCGCCGGGCGTCACCGAGGAAGAGCTGAAGCTGAACCGCCGGGTCGACATCGTGGTGCTGTCGGATGAATCCGAAGCCGTCCGCGGGTTGATCCCCGAGGTCGCCGCCGGCACCTGACCCCTCCACCCCTCCG
>NZ_KI914719.1:25445-38354 GCF_000520515.1 Arthrobacter sp. H20 | reverse complement strand
GTGGTGGGGCCAGAGGCTCCGGGCCCACCGTATCTCACGGTTCGGCGCGGGCGTGGGTGCTGTGCCTGACGCACATCCGTGACCACTTTCTTCTAACGCGCCATCGGCGGCTGCCGATAGTTGGTGCTGTGACGGTCCAGGAACACCTTGAAATTGGCGTGCCCGCAGCAGCGGGACGCCAGGTGGATGTCTATGACTTCCGCCGGCCCACCACGCTGGCCCGCGAGCATTCCCGGGTCCTCGAGCTGGCTTTCGAAACGTTCGCACGGCAGTGGGCAACCCAGCTAACCGCCAAGGTCAGGGTGATCTGCCAGGTCACGTCTGAGCACGTACTGATGCAGTCCTACAACGAGTACGCCGCATCGCTGCCCCACACCACCGCCATGGTCCTGTGCTCCATCGAAGGCCTTGTAGCTAAGGCGGTCATTCAGTTTCCGACGTCGGCGGCCCTGTACTGGATCGATCACATGCTCGGAGGCCACGGCATCTCGGCAGCCCAGGACCGCAAATTCACGCAGATTGAGCAGGCACTGGTTCACCGGCTCATGGATGACGGACTGGAGGGCCTGCACTACTCACTGGGGTCCCTTCTCACCAAGCACATGACCGTCGATGCCATTCACTACAACTCCCAGTTCGCTCAGGCCGCGCCCACCGCGGACCTGATGATCGTTGCGGGATTCGAAATTCGGGTGGGGGAGAGCAGCTGCCGTGCCACCGTCGCCATTCCCGCCGACCTCCTGATTCCTCAGCTCGGCGAAGCGAACCCGGCGTCCGACGGCGACAACGCCAGCGAACTCATCCAGGCCCAGCTTGCCAATGTGCCGGTCGACGTGGCACTGCAGCTGGCCCCCGTCACCGTCAAACCTGGTCAGATCCTTGATCTCGCCGTCGGGGATGTCCTGTCCCTGCCCCACCCGCAGCACCGGCCGCTGAACGTCATGGTCAACGGCAACTGGCTGGCCCACGCAGCGGCGGGGGTCAGCGGTTCACGGCTGGTCTGCGTGGTTGTGAACACCGAGGAGAAATCAACATGATCACCACCAACCCTTCCCAGGCGGCAGCTGACGCACTAGTCGAGCTATTGCCAACCTCTGTGCCGGTGCGGGCTATCAAAAGCAACGTCCAGCTGATGCCGACAGGTCTCGCCGCGTCAGCACTCTCCGGCTCCTTTGTGGGGGCAACCTCCGCTGACGTTGCGCTCATCCTGGCCGCCGGCAGCGTTCCGGCAGAAGCAGCCGGCACCGACTCGCCCCTGGTCTCCACGTCCGATATCCTCCGCCCCGCGCTCGAGGCCGCCACTGCAGTGCTCGGCGCAGGCGTCCTGGGGGATATCCGCACCGAAGATGTCTCAGCTGTATTCGCGGACCCCGAAGCCACCGTGTTTGAACTTACCGGCAACGGACGCCCGCAGGGGTGGTTCGCCATCCGTGTCCGCAACGGCGCCGCCAAATCGGCCGGGGGGCAGTTCGCCGGCAGTACCGCCGCAGGGAAACTGGGTCGGATCAACAACGTGGAAATGTCAATGACCGTCGAGATCGGCCGCACCCGGATGTCAGTCCGCGACGTCCTTGACCTCGAACCCGGTGGAGTCATCGAACTGGACCGTTCGGCTGGTGCGCCCGCCGACGTGCTCCTCAACGGCAGACTAATTGCCCACGGCGAGGTGGTGGTGGTTGATCAGGACTACGCCGTGCGCATCACCCGGATCCTCGACGTCGCTGAGGGATCCTTCTAGATGGACGCCGTAGTCCTCGCGCTGAGGGTCTTGCTGTCCCTCACCGTCGTGCTTGGACTGCTCTGGTATCTACACCGCAAGATTTCACGGTTCAACCGTACCGGCAACAAGGCCGACCCGGTCACGGTGGTGACCCGACAGGGCATCAGTCCCAAGGCATCGGTTGTCATGATCGAGGCTGACGGCAGACGCTTTCTGCTGGGCGTGACCGACCAATCGGTCAATGTCCTCCACACCAGCCCCGCTCCCGGGCTCACTTCCGTACCTGGGCTCACCAGCGAGAGCGACGCGGCCGGGGCTGACGACGTCGGCGGCGCAACGTTCGCCCGCGTGCTGAGCCTTGCCACAGCTGCAGGTCAGCCGGGATCGGAGAGCCGCCCCGCCCGACGTCGGGCAGGCACTCCTGTGCTGGCCGAAGCGGCCAACTTCAGCCCGACCAACATCAACCGTGCCAACGTTGCCCGCGCCGAAGTCAAGCGCTCCGGGCGGCGGGCTGCCCACGCATCAACCGGCCGCGCGGCCTCGCCGCTGGCCGGATCTATTCTGTCCGCCGAGACCTGGAAGCAGACCGCCGCTGCCTTCCGCCAGGGACGGACGGGGTGAACTGTTCCGTCCTTACCGGACGGTCCTCGCACCCGCGCGCATCAGTCTCAGTTGCACGCCCCCGCATCACTGGCACCCGCATCACTGGGAGCGGCGTCCTCGCAGTCGTCGCGCTGACGGTGCTGCTGGCAGGTCTGATTCCGCTGCTGACATCGCTGGCAGCGTACGCAACCCCCATCGATCCGGTGCCCCCGACTGACCCCCTTGATCCGGTAGCACCGGAAGACACCGACGGGCTGTCAGTGGAGATCAATGGGGTCAACGGCGGGCCCAGCGGAGCCATCGTCACCCTGTTGGGGATTACCCTGCTGTCGGTGGCCCCGGCGTTGCTGCTGATGATGACCTCGTTCACCAAAATCTTCGTGGTGCTGGCCATGACCAGGAACGCACTGTCCCTGCCATCGATCCCGCCTAACCAGGTGTTGGCCGGACTGGCCCTCTTCCTATCGATCTTCATCATGGCGCCGGTGCTCACCGAGATTAACAACCTCGCCGTCCAGCCATTCCTCAATGGCGAGTTGTTGCTCGGCGAAGCGGCCGACGTCGGCTCGGGCCCGCTCCGGACCTTCATGCTCGGCAACACCAGGGAAGAGGATCTGGCCCTGATGACCCGGGCTGCAGGCCTGGAGAATCCCGAGGACCCGACGTCCGTGTCGCTCGCCACCCTGATCCCGGCGTTCATGATCTCGGAGCTGCGGGCAGCGTTCATCATCGGGTTTGTGATCTTTGTGCCGTTCCTGGTCATCGACCTGGTGGTCTCCGCGGCCCTGATGTCCATGGGCATGATGATGCTCCCCCCGGTAATGATTTCCCTCCCGTTCAAGATCCTGCTGTTTGTGCTCGTTGATGGGTGGGGGCTGATCATCACCTCATTGATCGGCAGCTATCAGGTGGTCCGATGAATACCAGCGCCGTCCTCGATATTGGGCTCCAGGCCATCTGGCTTGCAGCAAAGCTCTCAGCCCCTATTCTGATTACCGCCCTGGTCGTCGGCTTCGCTATCTCGCTCCTGCAGTCGATCACGCAGATCCAGGAGGTCACCCTCTCCTTCGTGCCGAAGGCTGCCGCGGTGGCTGTTGCGCTGCTGGTCTGCGGGCACTGGATGATCTCGGAAATGGTGTCCTTCACCCAGGAGATGTTCGAGAAAATCCCCGGCCTTCTGATGGGCGGCTGAGAATGGAAGTGGTCCTGGATCAGGGCCGCATTGAGGCGACAATGCTGGCGGGGGTGCGGATGATCGCGTTCCTGGTGATCGCCCCGCCGTTTTCCTACAACGCCATCCCGGCGCGGATCAAGGCAATGCTGGCCATCGGGCTGGCCCTTGCCGTCTCGCCCCAGGTCGCCGACCGCTACGAATCTCCTGGGACTGCTGGCTACATCACCGCGCTGATCCTTGAACTGCTGGTCGGAGCCATGCTGGGGTTCCTGGTCCTGGTGGTGTTCTCAGCCATCCAGGCGGCGGGCAGCCTGATCGACCTCTTCGGCGGATTCTCCCTGGCCCAGGGCTTCGACCCGCAGTCCATGGTGAACGGCGCCCAGTTCACCCGGCTTTTCCAGATGACGGCCCTTGCCCTGCTCTTCGCCTCGGACGGATACCAGCTGATCATTGCCGGACTGGCACGTACCTTCAGCGCGCTGCCTATCGGCGGTGGGATCGATCTCTCTTCGCCCGTCGAGGCCATCACCGGGTCGGTCACCAACATGTTCCTGGCAGCCGTGCAGATCGCCGGCCCGCTGATCGTCATCCTCTTCCTGGCCGACGTCGGGCTAGGGCTCCTGACCCGGGTGGCACCAGCGCTCAACGCCTTCGCCCTTGGGTTCCCGCTGAAAATCCTGGTGACGCTCCTGCTGGCTGCCACCCTGTTTGTTGCCCTGCCCCGGATTGTCTCGACCCTGGTCGACAACGCGGTCCGTCTGGTGATGGGGGTGGGGTAATGGCTGAGAGTGCTGAGGAAAGAACCGAGGACGCCACCCCGAAGCGGATGAAGGATGTCCGTTCGAAGGGACAACTCTCCAAATCGGAGGACTTCACCGCCTGGATTGGTGTGGGTGCTGCAGCAGTCATGATCCCGTCCACCATCGCGCGGGCTGCCAACGCCGGCACTGACCAGGTCTTTTCCTTCAGGGCCGTCATTGCCAACCCCGAACCCGCCTTGGCCGTTCGGTCGCTGGTGGACGGCCTAGGCTCCCTCGCCTACATCCTCACTCCGTTCCTGACCGTCGTGGTGGTGGCGGTCCTGGGAACCGCTGCAATACAGGGTGGCATCAACTTCAAGAAGTTCCGCGGCAAATTTGAGCAGTTCAACATCCTCGCCGGTGTCAAGCGGACCTTTGGTGGGCAGGCTCTGTGGCAGGGCACCAAAGCCCTGCTCAAGACTGCTGTTGTAGGAACCGTCCTGTGGCTAGTGGTGCAGTCACTGCTACCCGTGCTCATGTCATCGGGAGGTCTGCCCGTCTCAGCGCTGCTCGCGGCGGGCAGCGGCGGCGCAGTGACGCTGCTGCAGTCCGCCGTCGTCGCCGGCCTGGCCCTGGCAGCACTGGACGTTCTGGTGGTGCAGCGGCGGAACCGAAAAAAGACCCGCATGACCAAGAAAGAGGTCAAGGACGAGAACAAGTCCTCCGAAGGCGATCCGCTGATCAAATCCCAGCGGCGCGCCCGGCAGTTCGCGATGAGCAGGAACCGGATGATCGCCGCCGTCGGCGATGCCGACGTCGTGCTGGTCAATCCCACCCATTTTGCCGTCGCACTCAAATACGAGCCGGGGAAGTCGGCGCCACGCGTCGTCGCGAAGGGTGCAGGGCTCATCGCCGCGCGAATCCGTGAGGAAGCCGAAACACGCCGCGTACCTCTCGTCCGCGACGTTCCCCTGACCCGCGCGCTGCACGCCGCCTGCGAGCTGGGTCAGGAGATTCCCGCCGACCACTACAACGCCGTCGCACGGGTCCTTGCCTTTGTCATGTCACTGAAAACCAGGGGCTCCGTGCGGGGCCACCACACACTGCCTCCCGTAGCCACTTCCACCTCCAGCGGAGCGTACTGATGAACCGGTCACTATCTAAACTCTTTGTGCCCATCGGCGTGGTGGGGATCATCATGCTCCTGGTGGTGCCCATCCCGGCGCCCATGCTGGATGTGCTGATCATCGTCAACATCCTGCTCGCCCTGGTGATCCTGCTGACCACCATGTTTGTTCGGAAGCCGTTGGACTTCTCGGTGTTCCCTTCGCTGTTGCTGGTTGCGACACTGTTCCGGCTGGGGCTCAATGTCGCGTCCACCCGGCTGGTCCTCGGTGACGGGTATGCGGGGCAGGTGATTGAAGCGTTCGGGCATGTGGCGGTCGGCGGGTCGCTGATCATCGGCGCGGTGATCTTCCTGATCCTCATCGTGATCCAGTTCGTGGTGGTCACCAAGGGTGCCGAGCGCGTCGCCGAAGTGGGCGCCCGCTTCACCCTCGACGCGATGCCCGGTAAGCAGATGGCCATCGACGCCGACCTCAACGCCGGTCTGATCACCGACATCCAGGCACGTGAACGCCGCGCCGAGGTGTCCGCCGAAGCCGACTTTTACGGTGCGATGGATGGCGCCTCGAAGTTCGTGAAGGGTGACGCGATCGCCGGGCTGATCATCATCATCATCAACGTGATTGGCGGGATCGCGATCGGTATGCTGCAACGCGGCATGTCCATTGGCGACGCAGTCAACACCTACAGCCTCCTGACCATCGGTGACGGTCTGGTCACCCAGATCCCGGCCCTGCTGATGGCCGTCTCCACCGGCATGATCGTCACTCGGTCCAACGCCGAGTCCGATATGGGCTCGACCGCCTCGGCCCAGCTGGGCCAGTCACGCACCGCGCTGCGCATCGCCGGCGGCGCGGCAGTGGTGATGGCCCTGATCCCGGGTATGCCGGTGCTGCCGTTCGTCCTGGTGGGCGCCGGACTGATCTTCATCGCCCAGCGCATCAAGAAGGACGACGACGCCAAGCGCGCCAGCGACGACGCGGCCGCCGCCGAACTCGCTGCCCCGAGCAGCACCGACAGCACCGAGGATCTGATCGAACAGATGCGTGTGCACGCGCTCGAGATCCTGTTGGCGCCGGACCTGGTGGACGTGGTGACCGGATCATCGGATGACCTGCTGGGGCGGGTCCGGGCACTGCGCCGGAAAATTGCCCTGGACCTGGGGGTGGTGGTGCCACCCGTCCGCACCCGCGACAGTCTTGACCTCCCGCCGGCAACCTATGTGATCAGGATTGCCGGAGTGGAGGCTGGTCGCGGAGAGGCACCGCGCGGGAAGGTGCTCGCCCTGGGGGAGGATCTTGCCTCCCTGCCCGGGGTGACCACTGTAGAACCAGTGTTTGGTCTGGCTGGAAAATGGGTCCCCGCCGAGTTGCGGCACAACGCCGAGTTGACCGGGGCCACAGTGATCGACAGGGTGTCGGTGCTGGTGACCCACCTTTCGTCCATCATCACCGGGAATGCCGCCCGGCTGCTGACCCGCGAGGACGTGCGGGTACTGACCGACGGCGTCCGCGAGGTCAGCCCCTCGGCCGTTGAGGAGCTGATCCCCGGGATGCTGTCCCTCGCCGAAGTGCAGCGCGTGCTGCAGGGCCTCCTCGCCGAACAGATCCCCATCAATGATCTCCCGCGGATCTACGAGTCCCTGACCTTGCGGGCCAAGGTGTCGGCGGATCCCGAAGGACTCATCGAAGCCGCACGGCACGCCCTCGGTCCGGCCTTGACCGCGCAGTACCAGGACGGCAACCTGCTCCGCGTGATCATGATCGACCCGCTGCTGGAACAGTCGATGCTTGAGGGCCTGCGCCCGTCCGATCAGGGCAGCCAAATCCTCCTGGATGCGGCCCGTACCGATGCCGTGTTGACCTCGGTGAAGGACGCCGTCGCGTCTGCCGAAGCCAACGGGCACTCCGCGGTGCTGGTCTGCGCTCCCGCGCTGCGCCCCGCGATCCGGCGGCTGGTCTCGGCACAATCCGGCGGGCTGCCGGTCCTGTCCTATCAGGAAGTCACCAGTGCCAACGTGAATATTGAGACAGTGGGAGTAGTGCGTGGAACCGCAAAGATTTCATCTTAGGGGTCCGTCGCTTGAAGCACTGCGCTCGCAGGTGTTCGCCGAGCACGGACCGCTGGCGCGGATCACCGCCGCCGAACTGGTGACAGTCGGAGGAATCCGTGGCCTCCTCGCCCAACGGCACTACGAGGTAACTGTCGAGGTGCCTACGGCCGCGCCCGCACCGCCGCGCAGCGGGAGGCGCAGCGTGGGGCGTGCCTCTGCGCCGCAGCGGAAGGAATCGGGGATCGCAGCGCTCCTCGCCGAGGCCGACGACGCCGAGGCCTCCCTGCACGCGGTGAAGATGCCGGAACCGGCGGTGTCCACCGACACCAACCTTTTCGCTGCGTTGATGGACGATCTCATCTTCAACATCGACGCGGCATCGAAGACGGTGGCGCAGCAGCCTGCTGCTGTCCCGGTGCCCGCACCGGCCACCCGACCCGGGGACCTGACGGTTGTCGTCGGGCTGGGCGCGGATCCGCTGGCGGTGGCCCGTTCGATGGCCGAGGAGTTGGTCAGCGACAGAAATCGTCGAGCGGCAGTGCGGGCCGTTGGTGAGGGGGAGGTCAACGGGCGCCGAGCGGCCAATCCCGGCGCGGCTGGCGCGCGGGGGTCGGCGGCTCCAGTGACCGACCGGCTGGTCGCAGCGGCGCTGCGGGCCGGGGGAGTCGAGGGCGGCTTCCCGGTGTTCGCCGCCGTCGGGCTGGATGGAGCACGCCTTGATGTTGAGTTGGCGGGACGCGTTGCGACGGTGGCCGGGCTCGGTGCCGACCAGATCTGGATAGTTGTCGACGTGGGCCGCAAGCCGATGGACACTGCAGCGTGGGTGGCCGAGGTGACGCGGGAGCTGCCTGTCATCGCCGTCGCGGTGGTCGGTGCGGCAACGACGTCCTCCCCGGAGACCGTCAACACACTCGGCATCCCGGTGGGCTGGGTGGACGGGCGGCGGGCCACCTCGCCGGTGCTGTGAGGATCATGTCAAGGAGCGGTGTGTCTGCGGCGACTACGCTCGTAAAGGCCGATGAGGCGTGCGGTCCCGAAGGACCCCCGATCGCTGGGATAGAGTAAGCGGGTGCTGGTGCTTACACGCAAAATTGGGGAACAGATCCTGATCGGGGATGACATTGTCGTCACAGTGCTCGATTCCCGTGGCGAAGGGATCCGGATCGGCATCGACGCGCCCCGCGGCGTGAAGATTCAGCGGGAGGAAGTGCTACGCGCCGTCATCGAGGCCAACCTCGCCGCCGCCCAGCCCGATCCTGAGGCCGAAGCGCGAATCAAGGCCCTGCTCGGTATGCCGACGACGCCCGCGAAGCCGGCCGACCCCGCGAACCCTGTCGCCGCTGAGCCGCCTGCCCCAGCCGCCCCCGCGAAGCCGGCCGACCCCGCCTAAAACTCGTCACGGTGAGGAATCCGGACAAGGGTGAGGATATTGTATTCCCCGCCCCATTGCCCAAGTCGCTGACGGGTGTCCGGCTTGTTCAAGGACGGACTGTCCCTGCCGAGTTCGGTGATGGCTGCTGGGTTACTACGTGACACAGCAACGCTACATTATTGAGCATTGTTTTTCGTCCGGGTGGTCCGCGCGGGTAAACCCGAGTGCCAACTCAATCATTTAGCGGCTTCCTTCCTTCATGCGGAAAACATAGCGCGATAATTCGTACTTCGATGCATTTCCATAAAGCTTAGTATCATCAGGGAAAGCCCATCGGGCAGTAGAGAACAGAGACTCCCATGAAAACATCCCTTCGTCAGCTTCTAATCGCCGTGTTTACGGCCAGCGTCGTTGCCTTAAGCGGCCCCACCGCAGCTGTGGCGAACGAGAACTTACCCCCGGCACCGGCGCAAGAAACTGAAACCATTACTGCCGCCACGGCACCAATGGTGGCGGCAATCCGGTTGCCTTTGTCCGAGGCGTCCACTCCAGAGGCGGAAGGGCAGGCTCCGGGGTTGTCTCGACTCGTGCGTATCAGTCCCGATGTGGTCAAACCTGGTGAAGATATCATTTTCGAGTGGGAAACTGCTGGCGATGCTCCCATTGCTGAAATCCAGGTCCATCTCGTAAATGACTCTAATTCAAGAGAACCTTTCTTCACGATATACCCGGGAGGCGAAGCGACCTTTCGAGTCACGCCCGATCAGTTGTCCCCGGGGGACCACATTCTCACCCAAGTCGTAGTGGTCGGTCAGGACGGCACAGAAACGAGCTATAGCCGCTCTGGCAGCGTCAGTTCCACCAAACCTCCGACTTTGACCCCGCCTCCTCCACTGTCCGACTTGTCTCAGCTGGATTTCAGGGTGCTGTATTGGACAGCGGCCGTTGATCCGGTTGTCATTGAGGACCGGCCTGGCAGTGCCGAGGACGCGTTCGTCATACCCTCTTCCCCCCATGTGGACTACATGTTTCGGGAAGAGGGCGAGTCGGAAGAGGAGGTTCTAGCCCCGGGCAGGTACCCCCGCCAAGGGGACAAGACCCATTATTTTCGGGCTCAGACTCATAGTGGATATTTACCGGGAGGTCCGCGCACGGGCTGGGATCACCGGTTCAGCGATGCGCACCCCCCATACGAAGTGACTCCTTTGCCTGTGACATTCGTCGACTTCTTCGACAACGGCAGGGGCATCTACATCATCCCAACCACCCCTGGTGTGGAGTATTGGGTCGGGGGCTCCGTGAAGACCTCTGGAGTACACAGCGCTCAGGGCAGTGTTACCGTGACCGCGAAGCCCATGAGCGACTACGTGATCACCAACGGCGCCACCTTCACGTGGACGAAGACCTTCACCGCGAACGAACTGGTTCCTACGCCTCCCACCTTCTTGGACAAGGACGGGACCGCAGAAGACACCTACACCATTCCGGCGACCCCTAATGTGGAATATCTGGTCAACGGCTCCGTCAGGAGTGCTGGCACGTACCCGACCGCCGGCACAGTTACCGTGACGGGCTTGATTACCGTCATCGCTCGGGCGAAACAGGGCTACTCCCTCGCCGAGGGCACCACCGCCACCTGGCAGAAGACGTTCAGCGCCACGAGTGCTGAGTACGTTCCCCCGGCGAAGTCGCCCTTCACGGATGTGTCCACCAAGCAGCAGTTTTATAGGGAGATGGCTTGGCTCTCCAATCAAGGCATTTCCACCGGCTGGGACAACGGCAACGGGACCCGCTCCTACAAGCCATTGGCCCCGATCAACCGTGATGCAATGGCCGCCTTCCTCTACCGGGCCGAACACGTGTAGCGCTAGTCCACCCCCCTGTGACACCGCCGGCCCTCGCCATGGGCAATACTCGCAGGCAATGACGAAATCGCAGCAGCCCCGGGCCTTTTGGGGGAACCGGGGCTGCTGGCTGTCAGTCGTCGGTGACGGCATACGGGGACGCCATGCGGACTCATGCCGCCGGATCGACTCAACCCATGCACCAGGGACGAAGACGTCGAGGCATAGGTCGTCCGGTAGACACGCTCGTTTTTCGGCCGTGTAGGGACAGCGCGCTATAGTGTCGGGTGGTGTGGAACGCAATGCGGAACCCATAGGGTAACGACAGTAAGATTCCAAGCTGCAGACCCAGGAGGTCCCAGCGTTTCCGCGGTCATAGTGGAGCCTCCTGCCAGAGTCGAACTGGCGACCTTCTCATTACGAGTGAGACGCTCTACCGACTGAGCTAAGGAGGCTGAAGCTTCACGGAACGCGCGTCGACGCGGCCCAATCCACAAGCGTCAACTGTATAAGAGCAGCCGTCGGAAGGTCAAAAGAGCGCTAGTCGCACCTGACGCCGTCCTCGGGCACTGTGCCGTCGATGAAGTAGGAATCCACCAGGTCTCCGATGCAGGAATCGGCCCGCCCGTAGGCGGTGTGCCCTTCGCCGTCCCAGGTGACGTGGACTGCTGTCTCTAGCTGATCGGCCAGCGCCAGCGACCACTCATAGGGAGTCGCAGGGTCACCAGTGGTGCCGATCACCACCATCGGTGCCGCGTCAGGTGCCGACGCCGGTGCCGGCTCCAGCACCGGGGCGTATTCCCACGCGTTGCAGGTCACCCCGCCGTAGGCGAGGTAGGGGCCGAAGGTCGGCGAGGCTTCGGTGAGCCGGTCGGCGTCCGCGGCCAACTGGGCAGGATCGCTGACCATCGGGTAGTCGAGGCAGTTGATGGCGATGAACGCGTCGCTGGCGTTCGTGGCATAGCTGCCATCCGGGTCTCGTTCAGCTGCCAGATCCGCCAGCTGAAGCATGACCGACGGGTCGCCCTGCAGCGCCTCATCGATCGCACTGGTCAGCAACGGCCAGTTGTTGTTGTCATACAGCGGCAGGATAAAGCCTGAGAAGAAGGTGTTGATGGTGACAAGACGGCCATCCGCGGCAGTCATCGGGCTGTCCTCGACCGAGCGGAACAGATCCTGGATGACTGCCACGCCTTCGTCCAGCCCGGCGGGGAGCGGGCAGTCGCTGGTGCGCTGGCAGTCAGCGACATAGGTGCCCAGTGCGGTCTCGAAGGCGCGTGCCTGACCCAGTGTGATCTCCTCATTGGTCAACGACAGATCCACAGCGCCGTCCAGGACCAGCCGGCCGGTGTTCGTGGGGAACAGCTCAGCGTAGGCGGCGCCAAGAGACGTGCCGTAGGAGAAGCCGAGGAAATTGAGTTGCTCATCACCGACCGCGGCGCGCAGAATGTCCAGGTCGCGCGCTGCACTGTCAGTATCCACGAATCCGAGTAGTTCCCCAGTGCGCTCGGCGCACTGGGCGGCGAACTCTTCGGCCTCAACGGTGAGCCTCTCGAGCGCCTCAGCGTCAGAGATCCCGGGCTCCAGGTACTCCAGCCGGTCGGCTTCGCGCTCCTCATCGGTCTGGCAGTCGACGGCCGAGGATGCCCCCACTCCGCGGGGGTCAAAGCCGACGACGTCGTACGCCACCCGGAGCCGGTCGCTGGTCACATACGTCAGCGCGTCCCTGACAATGTTGACCCCTGAACCTCCGGGCCCGCCCGGATTGACCAGCACCGAGCCCTGAGCGTCACCCGTCGCATCGCTGCGGATCAGGGCTATGTCGATTGAATCACGCGCTGGATTACCGTAATCCAGCGGCACCTCAACGGTCGCGCAGGCGAACGTCTCCTCGCACAGTTCCCAGTCCACTTCCTGGGTGTAGAAGCCCGAGAGGTCGGCGGGGACCTCGCCCACCACGCCTGGCGGGGCCGACTCCGCTCCTGTCTGCGGCCCATCACCGGACCCAGGGGTGAGTACCTGACACCCGGACAGAGCCAGCGCCCCCGACAGGACGATGGCGGCCGTCGCCAGACGGGTGGGGAAAATACTTCTCACGCGGTGTAATCCTTTTCGGGGAGGAGGCTGACGGCCATGGCCTCGATGGCCAGCAACGGGGCAACATTGGTGTTAACTATCCGGTCCCGCACTTTGTTGATTGCCTCAATTCGCACGAGTGTTCCCTCAGGGGTGCCGGACCGGGCGAACGCCTCCAGCTCCGGTCGCAACGGCTCGTTCT
>NZ_KI914719.1:23295-25345 GCF_000520515.1 Arthrobacter sp. H20 | reverse complement strand
CTCCCTGCCGCTGGAGACCTGCAACATCAGCACGTCCCGGTAGAAGGAGGTCAGATCAGTCAATGCACGGTCGAAGTAGTCGTTCTTGGACCGTTTGGCCCTGCGCGTCTGGTCGTCCTCCAGCCGCTTGACCTGACCGCGGATGGCAGGCGGCAGTGTGCCACTCTCTGGAGCGCCGAGGGTGGCCAGCAGTGCCGACTTCTCCTGGGCGTCGCGTTGCTCGAAGGAGCTTTGAGCCTCGGCCTCGGCGAGCTTGACGAGGTCTGCGGCAGCCTTCATGGCGCCGGAGACGCTCTTCAGGTCCAGGGGCAACCTGACAATCTGGTTCCGCCGGTCCCGTGCGCCGTCGTCGGTGGCTAGCCGTTTAGCGACGCCGATGTGGCTTTGCGCTGCCCGGGCTGCCGCCTCAGCGGTCGCAGGGTCGATGCCATCGCGTTGAACCAACAGATCGGCAACGTCCTTGACCGGTGGGAGGCGCAGGTTAACGGCCCGGCACCGGGACCTGATGGTCACCAGCACATCGCCGGGACTCGGCGCGCAGAGCAGCCAGATGGTCCGGGGTGGTGGCTCTTCGATGGCCTTGAGCAGCACATTGGTGCTGCGCTCCTGCATCCGGTCCGCGTCCTCCACGATGATGACCCGCCAGCGACCGGTCGAGGGTTTGTCCTGTGCCTTGCGCACCAGCTCACGAGCCTCGTCGATGTTGATGGTCACTTTTTCGGTAGTGACGTTGGTAATGTCGGCGTGGGAGCCGGCGAGCGCGGTCCGGCAGGCCCGGCACTCCCCGCAGCCCCGCTCATCCAGTGCCTCTCGGTCGCAGAGCAGCGCGGCGGCGAAGGCTCGTGCAGCGTTGGACCGACCGGATCCAGGGGGTCCGGTGAACAGCCAGGCGTGGTTTGGCTGGTCGGCTGACGCTGCGCGTTGCAGCTGGTCGACCACTGGCTCCTGGCCCATCAGGAACGTCCAGACGCTCATGCCAGGTGCTCCTCGACGGCTTTGAGGATAGCGTCAGCCAACTCGTCGACCGGAGTCCGGGCCGGCAGCACCAAGTACTGCGCCGGGTCGGACGCCGCCCGTTCGAGGAAAGCGCTGCGGATCAGCGAATGAAAGGTGTCAGGTTCCGACTCCAACCGGTCTTCCGCCCCGTTCTGGATCCGCCGCCCGCGCCCCTCAAGGGGTTCGACGTCGAGCAGGACCGTCACATCGGGGCGCAGCCCCTCGACTGCCCACAGGTTGACCTCCAGGACGCTATCGGTCCCCAGGCCCCTGCCGGCACCCTGGTAAGCCACCGAGGAGTCGATATACCTGTCGCAGACGACGACGGCGCCGCGCTCCAGCGCGGGAAGAATCGCCTGGTGGACGTGCGCGGCCCGGGACGCGGCGAAGATCAGTGCCTCGGTCCGGGGGTCAATCTCACCCTGGCCGTGGTCAAGCACCAGGGAGCGCAGTTTTTCCCCGATTACAGTGCCGCCGGGCTCCCGGGTCCTCAGCACTTCACGCCCCCGCTTCTGCAGCGCAGTGGCGAGCAGGCCCGCCTGGGTCGACTTGCCGGCGCCGTCGCCGCCCTCGAAGGCGATGAACAGCCCGGACGTCCGGCGCGGGAATGGTGTACTCACGTGCCCAGCCTATCGAGGATCGCTGACACTCGATCCGGGGCAGGGGGCAAACCGATGGATCACGGGTCACATTTCACCGGGCAGCCCCAGCCAACTACCCTGAATCCATGACCCACCACGACCACCACCCGCTGGCACCCGACACGATCGTGGTGGCCGCCGGACGTCCCCCACGGGGGCACGATGCGCCGGTGAATCCTCCGATCGTCCTGTCGTCAACCTTCCACGAAACGGCGGATCCGGCGGCGGGGGACCGCATCTACGGCCGCATGTCCAACCCCACCTGGGATCCGTTCGAGGAGGCCCTCGGGAAGCTCGAGGGTGCTTCCCTCCCGGCCCTCGTCTTCAGCTCGGGTCTTGGCGCGGCTGCCGCGGCGTTAGCACTGGTGCCGGCGGGCGGCGTCGTCGTGATGCCCAGCCACGCCTACGCAGGG
>NZ_KI914719.1:2226-23195 GCF_000520515.1 Arthrobacter sp. H20 | reverse complement strand
GTGATGCCCCGCCACGCCTACGCAGGGTCGCTCAGCCTCGCTGGCGACGAGGCATCGCGGGGCCGGTTCACTATGCTGACGGTCGACGTCGCCGATACGGACCAGGTGCTCGCTACATTGGCCGGCGCTGACCTCTTGTGGCTGGAAAGTCCGACCAACCCGATGCTCGAGGTTGCCGATCTGCTGACCATCATCAGCGCTGCGAAGGCAGCGGGTGTGACGGTGGTCGTCGACAACACCTTCAACACGCCGCTGGTTTGCCGGCCCCTTGAGCTGGGCGCCGACGTCGTTCTCCACTCGGTCACCAAGTATCTGGCCGGCCATTCCGACGTCGTGTTGGGCGCGCTCGTCACCTCCAACACCGAACTGCGGTCGAGGCTGCTCCGTCACCGCACCCTGCACGGCGCCATTGCAGGACCGTTTGAGGTGTGGCTGGCGTTGAGGGGGTTGCGCACCCTCGCCCTGAGGGTGGAGCGGTCCCAGACCAACGCCCTCTACCTGGCCCACAAGCTCAGGCTGGACCCGGCCCTGACCCGGGTCCGTTTCCCCGGCCTGCCCGACGACCCCGGCCACCAGCGCGCCGCCGACCAGCTGAACGGGTTCGGCTCCATCATCAGTATCGAGTTGGCAGACGTGGCGGCGGCCGAGGCGCTGGTCGCGGCGGTGCGAGTGTGGCTTCCCGCCACCTCGTTGGGCGGCGTCGAATCGTTGATTGAACGACGACGGCGACAGTCGGGCGAGCCGGTCACCGTGCCGGAAGCCCTGGTGCGGCTCTCCGTCGGAATCGAGAACCCCGAGGACCTGTGGGCCGATTTGGAGCAGGCACTGGCGCCGCTGCGGCCAGCCGAGCGCTCCACCCGATAAGCTGGTCTCGTGGCTATCGCTTATGGAATTCAGTATTACCTGTATCTGGCGCTCGGGTTAGTGGCGCTCGGCATTGAGATCTGGGCGCTCGCCGACTGCGTGAAGCGGCCCGCAGCGAACTTCGAGGCGACGATGAAGCGCACGAAGGGCTTCTGGACCGCGATGACCGGTGGAGCTGCCGCTGTCGGCGCGCTCACCGTGTTTGTGACGTCCACCGGCCTCTTCGGGCTGCTGCAGATCGTCGCCGTTATCGCAGCCTGCGTCTACCTCGCCGATGTGAAACCCTCAGTTGCCGAGGTCCGTGGCGGCAGTGGACCGTACGGGCCCTGGTAGCCGATACCCGGTGCCCGGTAACGCAAGCGCACCATAGATGAACCAGGTGCCGCTCATGCGGCAGACTAAAGCTATGACTTCCTACAAAGTGATCCTGCTCCGCCATGGCCAAAGTGAGTGGAACGAGAAGAACCTGTTCACCGGCTGGGTTGATGTGCCGCTCACCGAACAGGGCCGAGCCGAAGCTATTCGCGGCGGCGACCTGCTCGTCGAGGCCGGGCTCCTCCCCGACATCGTCTACACCTCCAGGCAGAAGCGTGCCATCATCACCGCCAACCTGGCGCTTGAAGCCGCTGATCGCAGCTGGATTGACGTCAAACGCCACTGGCGGCTCAACGAACGCCACTATGGCGCGCTGCAGGGCAAGGACAAGGCTCAGACTCTCGCGGAATTCGGCGAGGCCCAGTTCATGGAGTGGCGACGTTCCTACGACACGCCGCCACCACCCATCGACGACACCAGCGAGTTCTCCCAGGCCGATGACCCGCGCTACGCGGACCTCGGCGACGCGATCCCCCGGACCGAATGCCTCAAGGATGTGCTCGACCGGTTCCTGCCGTACTGGGAGTCCGACATCGCTCCCGACATCAAAGAGGGCAAGACGGTGCTGATCGCAGCGCACGGCAACTCGTTGCGCGCGCTGGTCAAGCACCTGGACGGTATCAGCGACGTCGACATCGCTTCACTCAACATTCCCACCGGCATCCCGCTGATCTATGAACTGGACGAGAACCTCCGTCCCGTCAAGGCTGGGGGCACCTACCTCGACGCCGACGCCGCGGCGGCGGCAATCGAAGCCGTGGCCAATCAGGGCAAGCACTAACCAGATAGCCAACGACGACGGCCGGCCCCGCGAGGGGGCCGGCCGCCTTTGCCTGCTGTCGTGAAGTTAGTTCAGTGGCGCACTGGGCTGCCATTCGCCGGTCACCAGGTAGGTGACCTTGCGGGCCACCGAGACGCCGTGGTCGGCGAAGCGCTCGAAGTAGCGGCTGGCCAGCGTGACGTCAACGGTGATGGGAGCCGAAACGTCCCATTCGGGAGACGCGATCGCCTTGAACACGCCGGCGTGCAGCTCGTTGATTCGTGCGTTGTGCGCGTAGATCTCGTTGCTCAGCTGAAGGTTGCGGGTCTCCAGAAGCTCCTTCACCTTCGTGGCGATCAACTTGTCCAGCTCGGCCATTTCCTCGAAGGTAGGCCGGATGGCTGCGGGAAGCACATGCTCCGGGTACCGCAGCCGGGCGAGCTGGGCGACGTGGCGGGCCAGGTCCCCCATTCGTTCCAACGAGGCGCTCATCCGGAGCGCCCCAACGATCATGCGCAGGTCGCTGGCGACCGGGCCCTGAAGAGCGAGAATGTCGATGGCGCGCTCGTCGAGGTCGTTCTGGAGGAAATCAATGCGTGCGTCGGCGGCAATCACATCCTGGGCAAGTTCGGTGTCAGCGGTCTCGAACGCGGTGGTCGCTTTGTCCATCGCCTCCGAAACCAGGCGTGCAATTTCGATGAGCTGTTCACCGATCTGGTGAAGCTCAGCCTGAAAAACCTTCCGCACGGGAGGCATCCTTTCGATAGAGATGACTGCGTACGTCTATGCACAGTCCCACACAGCACATTCTCAGTTGGTGATGAACTGTTATGCACCTTTGAGTGAACGTTAGTTGAACCACTTGCCTATTGCCACCGGAGCCACAGTCCGGGAGCACTGGTGCGCATAAGCTAGGCATGTGGATCCAGTTCTTCTCATTCTGATCGCCGGGCTTGTCGGTGTTGCCTTGGGCACCTTTGGCATGGCTGCTTTCCGGCTGAGCGAAATCCAGCGGCGCTCCCTTCTCTTTGTCGACGAACCGACCCTTCCGGAGGGCGCAGCCGAGGTGCTCTCGATCATCGGCCGGGCCTACGTGGTGGTTGACGCCATTGACGGCGTGGTTCGAGCCAGTCCTGCAGCGTATGCCTTCGGTCTGGTCCGTGGGCATACGGTGGTGCACGCCGAACTGCTGGAGCTGACGGCCCGGGTGCGCCGGGACGGGGTGATCGAGCAGCGGCAACTGGAGTTGCCGCGCGGGCCCCTGGGGCAGGGCACCATCATTGTGCTGGCACGCGTGGCATCGCTGGGCGAGGAATACGTTCTGATCCTTGCCGACGACCGCACCGAGATCACCCGCACCGAGGAGATCCGCAACGACTTCGTGGCAAACGTGTCCCATGAGCTCAAGACCCCGGTCGGCGCAATTTCGCTCCTCGCCGAAGCGCTTGACGATGCGGCCGAAGATGAAGAAGCCGTCCGCCGGTTCGCGCGCCGGATGCACAAGGAATCGGCCCGGCTTTCCGCCCTGGTGCAGGACATCATTGAACTGTCCCGACTGCAGGGAGCTGACGTGGTGCGGCGCGGCCGGCCGGTGAATATCAACACGGTGATCGCCGAGGCTGTGGACCGAAACCGCTTGCCGGCCGAAAGCAAACAGATCGATATTGTGGTCGGTGGCCGGATCGATGAGCCAGTCTACGGCGACCCGGACCTTTTGATGACTGCGTTCCGTAACCTGATCGACAACGCCATCCGCTATTCCCCCGAGGGTACCCGGGTGGGGGTGGGGCTCCGATCCCGCGACGGACTCGCGCAGATTTCGGTGACCGATCAGGGGATCGGGATCACCGCCGAAGAGCAGGAGCGAGTGTTCGAGCGGTTCTACCGAATCGACGCCGCCAGGTCCCGCCAGACCGGTGGCACAGGGCTCGGGCTGAGCATCGTCAAGCACGTAGTTTCGAATCACGGCGGAGAAGTGACTGTGTGGTCTCAACACGGTCAGGGCAGTACCTTCACCGTCCGGTTGCCGGAGATGGAGCCCGACGCAGAGTCTTCCGAGGATCGGGCCGTGACCCGTGACAAGCAGGGCGGAACTTCCGCCCATGAACAAGGAGTGAGCGTTTGACCCGCATCCTGATCGTGGAGGACGAAGAATCCTTCAGTGACCCACTGTCCTATCTGCTGGGCAGGGAGGGTTTCGAGGTGGCGGTGGTGGGTGACGGCGTCGAGGCCATTCTGGAGTTCGACCGTGCCGGCGCTGACCTGGTGCTCCTGGACCTGCAGCTTCCAGGGCAATCCGGCACGGAGGTATGCAGGCAACTGCGCCAGCGCTCAAGTGTTCCGGTCATCATGCTGACCGCCAAGGACTCCGAGATTGACAAGGTGGTTGGTCTGGAGCTCGGCGCTGACGACTACGTCACCAAACCGTATTCCTCGCGGGAACTGGTGGCCCGCATCCGTGCTGTGCTGAGGCGGCAGGCTGAACCCGAGGAGCTGATCTCCAGCACAGTGCAGTCGGGCCCCGTGCGGATGGATATTGAACGGCACACTGTCAGCGTGAATGGGGAACCTGTGGCGATGCCGCTCAAGGAGTTCGAGCTGCTGGAAATGCTCCTGCGCAATGCTGGGCGGGTGCTAACCCGGGGGCAGCTCATTGACCGGGTCTGGGGATCGGACTATGTGGGAGACACGAAGACGCTTGACGTGCACGTCAAGCGTCTTCGCGGGAAGATTGAAACTGACCCATCCAACCCAAGCCATTTGGTGACCGTGCGCGGCCTGGGCTACAAATACGAGTCCTGAGGCTTACTCTTCCTCTTCGCCAATTTCCTCTGGTGTTGGGGTGGGATCGGGGGTGAAGCCGCCCGGCACGTACTCGCGATATTCCTCAAGGGTTCCGTCAAGCACTGGAACCCGCAGTTCGACCGTCTCGGAGTTGACCACGAAGTTGAGGTCAACGAGTGCGCCGGGAATCTCGCTGACGCCTTCAAGAATCCCATCGTCAGTGGTTTCGTCTTCGAAGACCCATTTTCCCTCGGCTGGAACGGTGATGTCTGCAGAGGAATTCTCACCCTCGATGGTCAACTGCACCGCCGAGTCGGAGGGGTTGAACACCGTTCCAAGGATGGTGCCGGGCTCACCCTCTCCCGAGGTGATGACCATGACGTTGCGCAGCTCCAGGGGACCAGCCTCCGCAACAATCCCATCGGACGCCGCGTACTGAATGGTGGTGGCCTGTTCGCTGGTCACGCTGCAACCGGTGGCACCAAGGACAGCGACCAGGGCCGCACCGGCAGCCAGGCTCCGCTTTGCCCGGGTGTGCTGCAGGGGATTGATTCGGTCACTCTTCACAGCGCAAACTCCTACGGTGTTCGATCAGCTCGGGGGAACTGCAAGTTGAAACTTTCCCTACAGCCTAGCGGGAAAAATGGCCCGGTGATGGAGAGCTACAGCTCGTGAAGAACACTTTTGAAGCGATGTGAATCACTTAAAGCCTCATCCGTCAAGGGGCGAATGATAGCCAATGCTGGCTACAAGTCCCGGCTGACCTGCGAAAACACGCCTTCGGCGTGTCGAATACGTGATAAACTGATCTGCGGGAAAGGGGAAAGTCCACATGGTTTTTGAGGTCGGCGAAACAGTAGTTTATCCTCACCACGGCGCGGCAAAGATTGAAGAGATCAAGATGCGCGTCGTCAAGGGCGAAGAGAAAATGTATCTCAAGCTCAAGGTGGCTCAGGGTGATCTAACCATTGAAGTTCCAGCAGAAAACGTTGACCTCGTTGGGGTGCGCGATGTAGTGGGCAAGGAAGGACTCCAGCACGTCTTTGACGTGTTGCGGGCCGAGTTCACTGAAGAGCCAACCAACTGGTCGCGCCGCTACAAGGCAAACCTTGAAAAGCTTGCTTCGGGTGACGTGATCAAGGTCGCGGAGGTAGTCCGCGACCTGTGGCGCCGTGATCATGACCGCGGGTTGTCCGCAGGAGAGAAGAGGATGCTCGCCAAGGCGCGGCAAATTCTGATCTCCGAGCTGGCGCTCGCAGAGAAGACCGACGAAGAGAAGGCAGCAAGCGTTCTCGACGAGGTGTTGGCTTCCTAGATTGAAGAGGGACCGCCCGGGTGGGCGGTCCCTCTTTCTTGTCTGACGTAGGGTAATCAGGTGTCAGGAACCAGTTCTGTGTCGGAACCCAGCGAACCCCGGGTTGGGGTCATCATCGTCGCTGGTGGTGCGGGCCAGAGGCTGGGCCACGGCATTCCGAAGGCTCAGGTGCACGTCGCGGGCCGTAGTATCCTCCACCGTGCAGTGCAGGGTGTTCTCGACGCCGGGATCGCCGCCGAAATCTGTGTGGTGGTCCCCGCCGGTGACACTGCCCTCAGGGCTACCATCACCGGTATGACACCCGATGTTCCCGTGCGGGTGGTGGACGGCGGGGCAGCCCGGCCAGATTCGGTGGCAGCCGGTCTCGCCGCACTCTCACCCGGTACGGCCCTGGTCCTGGTGCACGACGCCGCCCGCGCCCTCACCCCGCCGGAAGTCTTCCGGCGGGTGGTTGCTGCGCTCCGTTCAGGGGCTGAAGCAGTAATACCCGTCATCCCAGTGGTGGACACCATCAAGACTGTCGACGACGGTCTGGTCATTGCGACGCCAGCGCGGGACACGCTGCGGGCGGTCCAGACCCCCCAGGGATTCAACCTGGCAACCCTTCGCCGCGCCCACCAAGCCCAGGGTGCAGCAGTGACCGACGATGCCACGCTGATGGAGCGCCTTGGCATCCCAGTGCAGGTGGTTGAAGGCGCCGATGCCGCGTTCAAAGTCACCACCGCCCAGGACCTGCAACTCGCTGAGATTCTGGCCCAGACCATGAAAGATAAGGCGTAGCCATGAATCTCCCGCGCACCGGCATCGGCGTGGACGTGCACGCGTTCGCCCCCGCTGACACCCCGCGGCCCCTCTGGCTCGCAGGCCTGTTCTGGGACGGCGAGCGCGGCTTGAGCGGACATTCCGACGGCGACGCAGTGGCTCACGCCGCCGCCGACGCACTCTTCTCTGCCGCGGGGGTGGGCGACCTCGGTACCCACTTCGGTACCGACCGGCCGGAGTTTGCTGGAGCGTCTGGGGTGGCGCTGCTGAGCGAAGCGGCACGGATTGTGCGCAGCGCTGGATACGAGATCGGGAACGTGGCGGTGCAACTGGTGGGCAACCGTCCCAAATTTGCGCCCCGTCGGGCAGAGGCGGAAGCAGTACTGACGGCTGCGGCCGGCGCACCGGTCAGCGTGTCAGCGACAACTACCGACGGGCTCGGATTCACCGGGAACGGTGAGGGTGTCGCAGCCGTGGCGACCGCCGTCGTCCTGCAGATCAGGGAGCCGGGAGAACTCGCCGCCGAATGAAGCCAGACCACTGCGACCAGCTAATCTGGAGCGGTGAGCCTGAGATTCTATGACACCGCGACCGCGCAGATCCGCGACTTCGTCCCCATCAAAGAGGGGGAAGTGGGGCTGTACTATTGCGGCGCCACGGTGCAGGGCATGCCCCACGTGGGTCACATCCGATCGGCGATCGCCTTCGATCAGCTCATCCGCTGGCTGAAATCCAGCGGCTACCGGGTCACAACGGTCCGCAACGTCACTGACATTGATGACAAGATCCTGGCTCGCGCGAAGGAATCAGAGCACGACGACGCCGTCCCACGCCAGCTGCGTGGCGAACAGTGGTGGGCGCTCGCCTACCGGTATGAACTCGAATTTCAGCGGGCGTATGACACCCTCGGGGTCCTTCGCCCGACCTATGAGCCCCGCGCCACCGGCCATATCCCCGAGATGCACTCATTGATTCAGCTCCTGATCGACCGGGGGCACGCCTATCCGGCGAATGACGACTCGGGCGACGTGTACTTCGATGTCCGCTCGTGGAAGGGGTACGGATCGCTGACCCGGCAGAACATTGACGACATGCAGAGCGCCGCCGATGTCGAGCCCGAGTTCAGCAGCAGGAAGCGGGACCCGCGTGACTTCGCGCTCTGGAAAGGGTGGAAGGACGGCGAGCCTGAAACCGCCGCATGGTCCAGCCCGTGGGGGGCCGGACGGCCGGGCTGGCACCTGGAATGCTCGGCGATGGTGACCAAGTATCTCGGCACCGAGTTCGACATCCACGGTGGCGGCCTGGACCTGAGATTCCCGCATCACGAGAACGAAATGGCTCAGTCGCAGGCCGCCGGGCATCCGTTTGCCCGGTACTGGATGCATAACGGCATGGTCACCTTCGAGGGCGAAAAGATGTCCAAATCGATCGGTAATACGGTGAGCCCCGCCCAGATGCTCACACTAGCCAGCCCCCGCGTGGTCAGGTATTACCTTGGGCAGGCGCATTACCGGTCGGTGCTTGACTACCGCCCCACTTCCCTGCAGGAGGCGGCCGCCGCCGTCGAACGGATCGACGGCTTCCTGGCGAAAGCCGCCGCCCGGGAATTCCCGAACGGGAACAGGTTCATTGCGCAGCCGCCCCCGCCGGCATTCGTGGAAGCGATGAATGACGACCTCAACGTGCCGCAAGCCCTCGCGGCACTGCACGACACGGTGCGCGCCGGCAACACCGCGCTGGCCGCCGGGGACAGCGAAACCACCACGAAGGCGTACCAGGACGTGATGACAATGACCATGGTGCTCGGACTCGACGATGTCGAAGACCCCAGCAAGGGCACCCGCAGCCCGGAATACGTCGCGCTGGACACGCTCATCGCTTCGCAACTGCACCAGCGCACTATCGCACGTCAAACCAAAGACTGGGCGCAGGCTGACGCCATCAGAAATGCGCTCACCAGCGCCGGCATCGTCATTGAAGACACCGCCGACGGCGCCTCGTGGAGTCTGAAAGGCTGAACTTTCACCCGCTCGCGAGACGTCGGTGAAGTCAGCTGCCGTACCCGCGTAAACTGAGGTGACCAATCTTCTACCCAAAGGTGTTTTCCCCATGGCCACTCACGGACGTCCCGGCGCTGTGCGCAAGAGTAAAAAGGGCCCCTCGGGCGGAACAGGAGGCCTTGGACGCAAGGCACTGGAGGGTAAAGGTCCTACCCCGAAGGCCGAGGATCGCCCGTATCACAAGGCGCACAAGAGCAAGCAGCTTGCCGAGCGCTCTGCCGCCAAGCACTCGGGCACCCGCAACCCCGGCTCCTCCCGCAACACCCGAGGCAAGGGTGCTGAGGAAATGGTCACCGGCCGCAACGCGGTGGTCGAGTCGCTCCGCGCCGGCATTCCGGCCAAGGCCCTGCACGTGGCAATCCGCATCGAAATGGACGAGCGCGTCCGCGAATCGCTGAAGCTCGCCACCGAACGCGGTATCCCGCTGATGGAGACCGGCAAAACCGAACTGGATCGCATGGCCGACGGCTCGGTCCATCAGGGCATCATGCTTCAGATTCCGCCCTACGAGTACGCTGACGCTGTGGACCTCGCTACCGAGACCATCCAGAAATGGAAAAAGGGCCACATCAACAACGCGCCGTTGTTTGTCGCTCTGGACGGCATCACCGATCCTCGCAACCTCGGCGCGATCATTCGCTCCCTCTCAGCATTCAGCGGCCACGGCGTGATTGTCCCGGAGCGCCGTTCAGTAGGGATGACCGCTTCAGCCTGGAAGACCAGCGCCGGTGCGGCAGTGCGGGTGCCAGTGGCGAAGGCCGGAAATCTGAACTCCACCCTGAAGTCCCTTAAGGACAAGGGCATCTTTGTGCTGGGCCTCGACGGTGACGGCGACGTTTCCCTTCCGGACCTGACTCTCGGCCGTGAGCCGGTCTGCCTCGTGGTCGGTTCCGAGGGCAAAGGGCTGTCCCGGCTGGTCCGCGAGAACTGCGACCAGATTGTCTCAATCCCGATCGACTCGGCGATGGAATCGCTGAATGCCTCAATGGCAGTGGGGATCAGCCTGTACGAGATCTCGGGCCAGCGCTCGGCCTAACCGGCGCGCTGAAACACTTCCCATGAGCGTCTCCCTCGAACTCAGTCCGCCGTCCAGCGAGTTCCCACTGGGCGTGCACCCGTCCCGTGCCCTGCGCAGCCTGAACGTTGCCGTCTACGCACCCGGCGTGTCAGCGCTGGCAGTGCATTTCCAGGCGCAGGACGGCACCTGGCAGTCCACCGCCCTGTCTGATTACACCGACGGTGTCCACCACGGTGTGGTGGACGGGCTTGCAGACTCGGCGCGTTACGGGTTCTGGCCGGTGGGGACTGCGCTGCCGGAAAAAAACCAGTTGCTCCTCGATCCCTATGCCCGAGGGGTCGACACGGTAAATTCCGATGCGGGGCCAGTCTACTGGTCGGTCTACGTTGATGACGGTGGATTCGACTGGGGCGCCACAGCGCCTCCCCGCACTCACTGGCGGGACACTGTGGTGTACGAAGCGCATGTCAAGGGACTGACCCAGCTGCACCCCGACATCCCGGTCGAGCTGCGGGGCACCTACGCCGGGCTGGCGCACCCGGTGATGGTCGGCTACCTCAAAGACCTGGGCATCACCGCAGTGGAACTGTTGCCCATCCACTTCCACATTGACGAACCCCACCTTGGCCCCCTGGGACTCACCAACTATTGGGGCTACAACACCCTCGGATACTTTGCCCCGCACCCTGGCTACGCAACCGAGGCGGCACGCGCTGCCGGCCCCAAGGCCGTCCAGGACGAGTTCAAGGGCATGGTGAAGCTGCTCCACGAGGCGGGGCTCGAGGTCCTCCTCGACGTCGTGTACAACCACACAGCCGAGGGCCCGCCGGACCTCCCTGCCCTGAGCTGGCGAGGTCTGGGCGACGAAGAGTACTACCGGCACGGAGACAACGGCCGCTACCTCGACACCACCGGCTGCGGGAACACGATGAACTTCGCGCACCCACGGGTGATCGCTTTGGCCCTGGATTCACTGCGGTACTGGGTGGAAGAATTCCAGGTGGACGGCTTCCGGTTCGATCTGGCGGTTTCCATGGCCCGGGATGAGAACCACACTTTCAGCCCGCGTCATCCGTTTCTCGTCGCCGCCGGAGCCGACGGCGCGTTACGCGGCGTCAAACTCATCGCCGAACCCTGGGATATTGGCATGGGCGGCTGGCAGACCGGGAACTTCCCGCAGGGCTGGGCCGACTGGAACGACGGCTTTCGCGACACCGTGCGAGACTTTTGGCTCACCGACCAGGCCAGCCTCGCGGCGGGTGCGGGAGCTGGATCCGTGGCACGACTGGCCGGGTGCCTGAGCGGGTCGGCCGAGGTCTTCGGACCCTCGGGGCGCACCTCGATCTCAAGCATCAATCTGATTACTGCCCACGACGGGTTCACGCTGGCCGATCTCACCTCCTACAGCCGCAAACACAATGAGGCCAATGGTGAGCAGAACCGCGATGGTCACAACGACAATCGCAGCTACAACCACGGCATGGAGGGCCCGACAGACCAGGAGGGCATTGCCGCAGCGCGGTCACAAACCTCCCGCAACCTGATGGCAACCCTCCTGCTCTCGCTGGGGGTTCCCATGATCACCGCTGGTGACGAGTTCGGGCGGTCGCAGCGGGGCAACAACAACGCCTACTGCCAGGACAACTCCCTCACCTGGCTGCACTGGGACCACGACGACGACGCTCGCTACCTCCTCGGGCACACCCGCTCCCTGCTCAGGATCAGGCGGGAGTTTCTCGCGCATCAGCCCCACGGCTACCCTGCCCGGGATGATAGCTCCTACCTGCACTGGTTCAACCCGGCGGGCACCCCCATGACCCAGGACCAGTGGACCGCTCCCGGTTCGAGGACCGTTCAACTGCTCCTCGGGTCACCCGACGGCATCCTCGATGGCCTGGTAGTTATCAACGGCAGCGCTCACGACGAAAAGATCATCCTGCCGGGGCGGGACGCACTGAAGGACAGCTCTCTACCCTCGATCACAAGGTTCGAGCTGCGCTACACCACCGCAACCGATCAGGACCGAAGGCGCGGGGCGCGGGTCGGGTCGGGTGAGGCCGACGTCGTGCCCGCCAACTCGATCAGCGTGTACCGGGTCTAGCAGCTCGCGCAAAAACGGCAGGTACCCCAGGAAACTCTGGTGCACCTGCCGCTGATGCTACGCAGGCGGTGAGCCTGCTAGCTGTGAGTATTCAGCCGGGGCTGTTACGCGTTCGCGACCAAGCCGAGTTCGGACTTCGACGCCAGGCTGACGTGCTTGGGAAGCACCCGTACGGTGTACCCGAAGGCCCCTGAGTGGTCGATCGTGACTCCGCCGGAGAACAGGTAGCGCCCAGCACCGAGGTTGTCGGACACCTCGAGATCGGACAGTGCCACGTCGCTGAGCTCGTCACTCTCGGAGGCACGCCCGTACGCCACCTCGACGGCGACGTCCTCGGGTGACAGGGCCCCGAGTGACACGTAGGCGTTGACCGTCAAGGAATCGCCGATTTGGGGGTCCTCAGCCACTCCGATCGAATCGACGTGCTCCACCTGCACTGCCGACCACCCGTCATTGATGCGCGAACGCCAGGCGGCGGTGTGCTTGGCTGCCGAGTAGTCAGATTCGGCGGCCAGGCAGCCAGCGCGCCAGGCGGGCTGGTACAGGTGGCTGACGTAGTCCTGCAGCATCCGCTCTGCCGAGACTGCCGGGCCGAGGTTCGCCATCGTGTGCTTGATCATTGCCACCCACTGGTGTGGGACACCGTCGTGGGAGGGCTCCGACGGGCCGGCGGCGCCGGCTCCCTCGGAGCGCACTGTGCTGTAGAAGCGGGGAGCCACCTGCTCCTCGAGCAGGTCATACAACGCCGAAGCCTCAATGTCGTCGCGTTCCTCGGGGGAGGCATCATTGTTGGCAGTGGGGATGGCCCAGCCGTTGTCGCCGTCGTACATTTCATCCCACCAGCCGTCCAGCACCGACAGGTTGAGGCCACCGTTGATGGCCGACTTCATGCCGGAGGTGCCGCACGCCTCGAGCGGGCGCAGCGGGTTGTTCAGCCAGACGTCACAGCCGGGGAAGAGGGTGCGGGCCATCGCGATGTCGTAGTTGGGCAGGAACACGATCCGGTGGCGTACCTCCGGGTCGTCGGTGAACCTGACCAGGTCCTGGATCATCCGCTTGCCCTGCTCATCGGCCGGGTGGGACTTGCCGGCGATAACCAGCTGGATGGGGTTGTCCGGATGAAGCAGCAGCGCCTTCAGCCGGGCCGGGTCCCTCAGCATCAGGGTCAACCGCTTGTAGGTGGGTACCCGTCGGGCGAAGCCGATGGTCAAAATGTCGGGATCCAGCACATTATTGGTCCACGCGAGCTCAGCATCCGCGGCCCCACGCTTCTTCCAGGAGGAGCGCAGCCGCTGCCGCACGTCATCGATCAGGTTGGACCTGAGCCTGCGGCGGAGAGCCCAGATATCTGAATCCTCGACGTCGTACACCTGTGACCACTTCGGGTCCAGCACTGACTCGGCGCCGAAGCGTTCTTTGGCGAAGTCAGCGATGAGCGGGTCAACCCAGGTGGGTACATGAACGCCGTTGGTGACCGACGAGATGGGAACCTCGCTGGTGTCGAACCCCGGCCACAGCCCTGAGAACATGCCCCGGGACACGACGCCGTGCAGTTTGGCGACGCCGTTGGCGCGCTGTGCCAGCCGCAGACCCATGACCGCCATGTTGAACTTGTTCGGATCGCCAGCCTCGTAGTTTTCGGCGCCGAGGGTGAGGACCTTGGCGGTAGGCACCGACGGTGCCAGGCCAGCGTCGAAGAAGTGCTCGATCTGGGATTTCTCGAACCGGTCGATTCCCGCGGGAACGGGTGTGTGGGTGGTGAACACTGTGCAGGAGCGGCCAGCAGTGAGCGCTTCCTCCCAGCTCATCGGCGAGGGGCTGGACGGATCCATCAGCTCGCGGATCCGCTCGATGCCCAGGAATCCGGCGTGGCCTTCGTTGGTGTGGAACACCTCAGGTGCCGGGGTCCCCGTCAGACGTTCAAAGATGCGCAGCGCCTTGACGCCGCCCATTCCCAACAGCAGTTCCTGCTGCAGGCGCTGGTCGCCGCCGCCGCCATAGAGCCGGTCGGTGACGTTGCGGGCAGCCTCGTCATTACCGGCGACGTTGGAATCCAGAAGGAGGAGGGGGACGCGGCCGACGTCGGCCCGCCAGATGTGAGCGATCAGCTGGCGCCCGGCGGGGAGGGGAAGAATCACCTTCGCTGGGGTGCCGTCCTCCTCGCGAAGCAGAGTCAACGGAAGCCCGTCCGGATCGAGGACCGGGTAGGTTTCCTGCTGCCAGGCGTCACGGGACAGGGACTGCATGAAGTAGCCGGCCTGGTAGAGGAGGCCAACTCCGATCAGCGGGACGCCGAGGTCGGAGGCCGCCTTGAGGTGGTCGCCAGCGAGGATGCCGAGGCCTCCCGAATACTGGGGGAGGACGGCGCTGATGCCGTACTCGGGAGAGAAATAGGCGATCGACCGGGGAGCGTCAGCGCCCAGAGACTGATACCAGCGGGGTTCCGTGAGATACCGGTCCAGGTCACTGCCCAGCTCTGCGATCCGGGCGACGAGACGCTCGTTGTCGGCGAGCTGGCTGAGCTGCTCCCGGGTCACCGACCCGAGAAAGGCCACCGGGTCCTGGCCGCTGGCCTCCCACGCCTCCGGATCAAGATCGTGGAACAGGCGGGTGGTCGGGAGGTGCCACGACCAGCGCAGGTTGCCTGCCAGCTTGCCCAAGGGGGCGATGCTTTCAGGGAGGACGGTACGGACTGTAAATCTGCGGATTGCCTTCACCCGAAAAAGGCTAGCGCATTTTCGTCCGCGAGGGTCTGCCCACGCCCGCCGATGAGAGCAAGTGAGAGTAAACGCTTGCGTTGAGGCTCTATACGAGTGCTAATTGCTCGGATGTTACGCCCGCGAGCCTTAGCAATCTCGGCAAATACTCGCTAACGTCTAACGTGTGACGACTCCAGTAAAGCCACCACGTAAGGGACGCACCGCCAGGAAGCCGATAGACAGGGCTGATCTGCGGTTCGGACGAATTCCAATTACCAATATCTCGCCAGTGGTCGACGGCGGCGCCTTCCCCTCCAAGGCGATCCCCGGATCCGATATTGCGGTCGGCGCGACAGTCTTCCGCGAGGGGCACGACCAGCTCGGAGTATCAGCTGTGCTGCACTCCGCCAAGGGCAAAGAGATCCAGCGGGTGCGGCTGGCGCCCGTCGGCCAAGGGCTTGACCGCTATGCTGGCCTGCTTCGCCCGCCAACTGTTGGCGCTTACACCTTCGTTATTGAAGGCTGGGGCGACCTCTATGGCACCTGGCACCACAACGCTGAGGTGAAAATCGCGGCCGGGGTCGACGTCGAACTGATGCTTGACGAAGGTGCGGCCCTGTTCACGAACGCTGCCACAACGCGTTCGCGCAAAGACGCTGTGGTGTTCACCGAAGCCGCGCGTATCCTCTCCAACACTGAGCTTCCGGTTTTTGAGCGCCTCGCTGCCGGTGAGTCAGCGGCTATTCGGGCTGCCATCGCGCGGGAGCCACTCCGCGATCTGGTGACCGTCTCCCAGCCCTACCGGATTCAGGTGGAACGAGAACTTGCAGGGCGCGCTGCCTGGTACGAGTTTTTTCCCCGGTCCGAAGGCGCCAGCTATGACCCGGCCTCCGCTGCGTGGACCTCCGGAAACTTCGTCACTGCCGCAGACCGGCTGCCGGCGGTTGCTGACATGGGGTTCGACGTCGTCTACCTGCCGCCGATTCACCCCATCGGGCGGACCCACCGCAAGGGACCCAACAACACGCTGACGGCGGGCCCCGAAGATCCCGGATCACCCTGGGCCATCGGCGCCGCTGAGGGCGGCCACGATGCGATCCACCCGGATCTTGGCACCTTCGACGACTTTGATGCTTTTGTGGCGCATGCCAATGAGCTGCACCTGGAAGTTGCTCTGGATCTTGCACTGCAGGCGTCACCGGACCACCCCTGGGTTACTTCAAACCCCGAATGGTTCACCACCCGGGTGGACGGGTCCATCGCCTATGCCGAGAATCCGCCCAAGAAGTATCAGGACATTTACCCGATCAACTTTGACAACGATCCAAATGGCCTCTCACAGGAGGTGCTCAGGATTGTGCTGCTGTGGATCAGCCACGGGGTGAAGATCTTCCGGGTGGATAATCCGCACACCAAACCGGTCGTGTTCTGGGAATGGCTCATCGGTGAAGTTAATGCGAAGCACCCCGACGTCGTGTTCCTTGCCGAGGCATTTACCCGTCCACCGATGATGCACGCACTGGGTCGTGCAGGATTTCAGCAGTCCTACACGTACTTCACCTGGCGGAACACCAAGACTGAACTCGAAGAGTACTTCACCGAGGTCAGCAAGGTCAGTGCGCCATATTTCCGGCCCAACTTCTTCGTAAACACCCCAGATATCCTCACCGAGTTTCTCCAGTACGGTGGACCGGCGGGATTCAAGATCCGGGCGGTGCTTGCTGCGATGGCCAGTCCGCTCTGGGGCGTCTACTCGGGCTACGAGCTGTATGAGCACGTCGCCCGCCCAGGCGCTGAGGAGTCGATCGACAACGAGAAGTTCGAGTATCGTCCCCGCGACTTCAAACGTGCCGAGGCCGAAGGCCGGAGCCTGGCTCCGTATCTGACCAGGCTCAACCACATCCGCCGGGACCACCCGGCCCTGGGTGATCTTGAGAACCTCTCCCTGCACCAGAGCTCGGACTCGGACACTCTTGTGTTCTCCAAACACAAGGAGAATGTCGGCGGTGACCCCGCCGCTAAGGACACGATCATCGTGGTGGTGAACCTCGACCCCCACGGGGCGAGGGAAAGCACAGTCTCCCTGAATCTCGAGGCACTGGCGCTAGACCCCGAGGACTGCAATGAGGACGGCACCTTCTGGGTGGACGATCTCATCACCGGCCAGAGTTGGGTCTGGGGCACCCACAACTACGTCAGGCTGGACCCGCATGTGGAACCAGCACACATTCTTCACCTCAGGAGGAAGCCCTAGTGGCCAACCCGTATCAACTCAACGCACCCGGTCTCGCGCACGACCCACACTGGTACCGCAAGGCTGTATTCTACGAAGTTCTGGTGCGCGGGTTCGCCGATGCGAATGGCGATGGCTCGGGTGATTTCTCCGGCTTGATCGACAAACTGGACTACCTCCAGTGGCTCGGCGTTGACTGCCTGTGGCTTCCCCCGTTCTTCAAGTCACCGCTACGTGACGGTGGCTACGACATTTCCGATTATTACAACGTCCTGGACGAGTTCGGCACCATCAGCGACTTCAAGCGCCTTGTCGCCGAAGCGCACGCCCGCGGGGTCCGCGTCATTATCGACCTTCCGCTGAACCACACCTCGGACAAGCATCACTGGTTCGAGGAATCCCGCAACGACCCGGACGGACCCTACGGCGACTTCTACGTCTGGAGCGACACCGACGAGAAGTACGAAGATGCCCGGATCATTTTCGTTGACACCGAAGAGTCCAACTGGACTTTCGACCCGGTGCGTCGGCAGTTCTTCTGGCACCGTTTCTTCTCCCACCAGCCAGACCTGAATTTCGAGAATCCGAAGGTCATTGAAGCGCTTTTCGACGTCGTGAAGTTCTGGCTGGACCAGGGCATTGACGGGTTCCGCGCGGACGCCATTCCTTATCTCTTCGAAGAGGAGGGGACCAACAGCGAGAACCTGCCGCAGACGCACGCGTTCCTCAAGGACCTGCGCGCCATGGTGGACGAAAACTACCCGGGACGCATCATCGTCGCGGAGGCGAATCAGCTCCCCGAGGAAGTTGTCGAGTACTTCGGCGACGCCGACGGGCCGGAATGCCACATGTGCTTCCATTTTCCGATCATGCCCAAGCTGTTCTACGCCCTGCGCGACCAAAAAGCCGGGCCGATCATCGAAACCATGGCCGAAACGCCTAGTATCCCGCTGGGTGCCCAGTGGGGCACCTTCCTGCGGAATCATGATGAGCTCACGCTTGAGATGGTGACCAACGAGGAACGCGAAGCGATGCTCGGCTGGTACGCTCCGGATTCGAGGATGCGCGCAAACGTGGGTATCCGCCGTCGGCTGTCGCCACTGCTCGATAATTCACGGGCCGAAGTGGAACTGATCCACGCGCTGCTGCTGTCGCTGCCCGGTAGTCCGTTCCTTTACTACGGGGATGAGATCGGGATGGGGGATAACATTTGGCTCGAAGACCGGGACGCGTCGCGGACTCCGATGCAGTGGAACCCGGACCGCAATGCCGGGTTCTCGTCCGCCGACCCCGGAAAGCTCTACCTGCCCGTTGTGCAGTCACTGGTCTACCACTACAACCACGTCAACGTGGAGGCGCAGATGGCCAGTTCCAGTTCGCTGCTGCACTGGATGCGGCAGATGCTTTCCGTGCGACGAACACACCCGGCCTTCGGCCTGGGATCCTACCGCAATGTCCCCACCGAAGCCGAACCGGTCCTTGCGTTCATCCGCGAGGTGGAAGCTGATAATGCGGAGGGCGAGCAGCCCGAGGTGGTGCTCTGTGTGTTCAACCTGTCGCAGCACCCGGTTGCCGCACGCTTGAACCTGCCGGAGTACGCCAACCGGGGCCTCCGCGACCTCTTTGGCGGTACCCCATTCCCTGCCTTCGGCGACGATGGTGGTCTCACCCTGACATTGGGAAGCCACGACTTCTACTGGCTCCGTCTGCGGTCAGCCAGCTCCAACTCGGCGTCACCGCACACCGAAGCCCTGCCCGTTATTCAAGCCCAGGAGGCCGTAAAGTAATGCCCAAACTGACGCCGACCTTTCCAGAACTCCTTGCTTCATGGCTACCCTCACAGCGGTGGTTCCCCGCCAAAGGCCGCGAGTTTGAACTTCGAAGGGTCGGTGGAATCCAGTTGGAGGACCCAGCAGGTCAGGTGGGACTGGATGTCCACCTGATCGCCGTTGACTCCGGGCACCGGAGGGATATCGTCCAGATCCCGTTGAGTTATCGTGCGGCGCCGCTGAAGGGCGCCGACGACGCGCTGATCGGCGAGGCCGAACACTCAGAGCTGGGACACCGCTGGATCTACGACGCCACCCACGACCCCGTGTTTGTCACGGCCTGGGTTGAACTGATGCGCTCAGGCGGGGTCACCGACGACGGACGGACCACCGGTTACCCGCTGGGATCGTTCGCCACTGCCAAACCCTTCAGCAAGCCCCTTCCACTGAGTGTTCTGAAGGGGGAACAGTCCAACACCTCGGTAGTAGTGCGGACACCCGCCGGTCCCATGATCGTCAAGTTCTTCAGGGTGCTGGCGCCCGGCGAGAGCCCTGATGTCCAGGTGAGCGCCAAACTGACCGACGCCGGATCAATCGACGTGCCGACGACATTTGGGTGGGTTGTCGGCAGCTGGGAGGATACGCGCGCCAACGACGATCAGTGGGTCACCGGCCACCTCAGCGTACTTCGCGACTTCATCGACAACAGCACTGACGCCTGGCGGACCGCATCAGTCGCCGCTGCCAGCAATAGCGACTTCACCGCCGAGGCAGCTGAACTCGGCAGGGTAACCGGGCGGATCCATTCACAGCTGGCCGAGGCGTTCGGTAGCCGATCGGCGAGCGGCGCTGAACACGCCGAATTCATTGAAACCCTGGTTCAGCGCATCGAGTGGGCCTGGCAGGAAGCGCGAGACGTCGTTGGGCCGCTCGAACAGGAAGTGGCCAAAGTCGTCGAGAAGGTTCGCGGCCTGACGAGCCTCCCGGAGCTGCAGCGCATCCACGCCGACTACCACCTGGGGCAGGTGCTCAACGCTCCGGACAAGTCCTGGCTGGTCCTCGACTTCGAGGGTGAGCCGCTCCGGCCCGCCGTCGAACGCAGCGTTCCCGACGTAGTGCTGCGCGACGTCGTCGGCATGATGCGTTCGCTCGAGTACGCGGGTGCAGCAGCAGCCCATGGTAACGACGCAGCTACTGCCGGCGCCGATCAATGGACCGCCGCCGCGGGAGCCGCGTTTGCCGCCGGCTACCAGGAGCAAACCGGGACCCAGGTTGACCCAGCGGACCCTCTGTTCCTCGCACTCTGGCTGGACAAGGCTCTCTATGAGGTCGTCTACGAACTACGCAACCGCCCCGACTGGGTCGACATCCCGGTTCGAGATGTGCGCCGTGCCCTGTCCGGGACAGTCGCCTCGACGCCTCGCACGCCGTCGTCGACCTCCGCGAAGACTCCGGCGGCGGCTGGCCCCGTCGACGCCGTCGTAGCTGTGGACTCGGTCATCGCCGCGGAGACGGTAGTCAGTTCTAGCGCGGTGGCCGGAACCCACCCAGTTGCCAGCCCTCAGGGTCGGATCGAGCACCCGATTGACGTGCTGCAGTCGGTGTCCGAGGGCCGCTATCATCAGCCTCATGGGGTGCTTGGGGCGCACCTTGACGGGCATGAACTGGTGACCATTCGGACTCTGCGCCGCCTTGCAGAGCGGGTCACGGCGGTTACCGGTAGTGGGCGAACCGAGCTGGAGCACGAGCACAACGGCATCTGGGTCGGCACAGTTGACACTGAAACCGCTGGCCATGTCCCCGATTACCGGTTGGAAGTGACCTACGACGGCGAGCCACAGATCGTTGACGACCCGTACCGGTTCCTCCCGACTCTGGGCGAAATCGACATGCATCTGTTGGCGGAGGGGCGGCACGAGACACTGTGGACAGCTCTCGGCGCCCACGTTCGCCACTACACGTCGGTCCTCGGCGATATCAACGGCGTCAGTTTCTCCGTCTGGGCACCAAATGCGCAGGCTGTCCGGGTCAAGGCGGACTTCAATGGCTGGGATGGCTCGGTCAACGCGATGCGCTCGCTCGGTGCCTCAGGATTCTGGGAGATCTTCATCCCGGGCGCCGAAGCGGGATCGCGCTACAAATTTGAGATCCTCGGCGGCGACGGCCAGTGGCGCGAGAAGGCCGACCCGATGGCCCGAGGCACTGAAATCCCGCCGCTCACAGGCTCGC
>NZ_KI914719.1:0-2126 GCF_000520515.1 Arthrobacter sp. H20 | reverse complement strand
CCCGCCGCTCACAGGCTCGCGGGTGGTCGAGTCACGGTATGCCTTCCAGGACGACGAGTGGATGACCGCCCGGGCAGCAGCTGACCCGCACAACGGGCCGATGAGTGTGTACGAGGTGCACCTGGGGTCCTGGCGGCTCGGGCTCGACTACCGTGCCCTGGCTGAGCAGCTCGTCGAGTACGTGCAGTGGCAGGGTTTCACCCATGTTGAGTTCATGCCCGTCGCCGAGCACCCATTCGGCGGCTCCTGGGGCTACCAGGTGACCTCGTACTACGCCCCGACCTCTCGATTCGGGCACCCGGATGACTTCAAATACCTGGTTGACAGGCTGCACCAGGCGGGTATTGGCGTTCTCATGGACTGGGTGCCAGCGCACTTCCCGAAGGATGAGTGGGCTCTCGCCAAGTTCGACGGCGGGACCTTGTACGAGCACGGCGATCCTTTCCTCGGGGAGCACCCCGACTGGGGAACCCTGATCTTCGACTTTGGGCGTCGGGAGGTGAGGAACTTCCTCGTCGCCAACGCGCTCTACTGGTTGGAAGAGTTCCACATTGATGGGCTGCGGGTTGATGCGGTGGCGTCAATGCTTTACCTGGATTACTCCCGTGAAGAGGGCCAGTGGAACCCGAACCGCCACGGGGGCCGGGAGAACCTCGAGGCAGTCGACTTCCTGCAGGAAGTCAATGCCACAGCCTATAAGCGCGTGCCCGGGGTCGTCATGATCGCCGAGGAGTCAACGTCCTTCCCAGGCGTTACCCGAGCCACCAGTGCGGGTGGGCTTGGATTTGGGTTGAAGTGGAATATGGGCTGGATGAATGACTCCCTTGAGTACATGGCTGAAGACCCGGTGAACAGGGGTTACCACCACGGCAAAGCGACATTCTCAATGGTTTACGCGTACACCGAGAACTTCCTTCTGCCCATCAGCCACGACGAAGTTGTTCATGGCAAAGGATCGCTGCTGCGCAAAATGCCCGGTGATCGGTGGCAGCAGCTCGCCAGCGTACGCGCCTACCTGGCGTTCCAATGGGCACACCCCGGTAAGCAGCTAATCTTCATGGGCACCGAGTACGCCCAGGAATCCGAATGGTCAGAACAGCACGGCCTCGACTGGTGGCTCTCGGACACCCCCGCCCATAAGGGGGTCCAACACCTGGTCCGTTCGCTGAACCGCATCTACCGAAACACCCCGGCGCTCTACATCCGGGACAATGATCCATCGGGTTTTCAGTGGATTGACGAGAACGACGGCACCCGCAACACCCTCTCCTTCATCAGGTGGGATGGCCAAGGCAACCCGTTGGTCTGCATTGCCAACTTTGCCGGTGCACCGCACGAGGGATTCCGGGTTGGACTCCCTTGGTCTGGCGACTGGGAGGAAGTGCTCAACACCGATGCCGAAGACTTTGGCGGATCCGGGGTAAGGAATATGGGTGGAGTAACAGCGGTCGAAGGCCCCTGGAGTGGTCAGCCTGCTTACGCTGACCTTCGGGTACCACCACTTGGTGTGGTCTACTTGGCCCCACGAAAGGCCTAGATCGGCGCGGGGCCCGGCTATGTGAGCCGGCCCCACCGACCGATTTACAACTCCGGCCGAAGGGTGCTAGAGTTTATATCCGCGCTGGTCGAGGGAATTGACCGGCTGACAACCACCAGAACTACGGTTCGTCTCCGAGTGCAGTATGGCTCAGGGATCGGAAAATCAGCCGATTTGACCTGAAGATGATCAGCCGGTAAGTTTGAAAAGTTGCTCCGGAGCGATGGTGGGACTGTTTGGTTCTGTTTGGTGCCGGGTGTGTCTGTTGTTTGAGAACTCAATAGTGTGCCATGTTTGTTGATACCGATTGTTTTATTGATTGGTTGAATTTGGCTGCATGATGCTGCTTTTGGTGGTGTTGTGTGGTTGTTTTTGGCTGGTTTCGAATTTTGCGCGTGTCTGTTGCTGGTTTTTCCTGGTGGTGGGTGCGTGTCTGTAGTGCATTTACGGAGAGTTTGATCCTGGCTCAGGATGAACGCTGGCGGCGTGCTTAACACATGCAAGTCGAACGATGATCTTCAGCTTGCTGGGGGGATTAGTGGCGAACGGGTGAGTAACACGTGAGTAACCTGCCCTTGACTCTGGGATA
>NZ_KI914718.1:9731-69594 GCF_000520515.1 Arthrobacter sp. H20 | reverse complement strand
CACTTCAAAACGGTTGGCGCCGAAAACCCTGTCATCTTCTCGATCTGGAAATTCGGCACCCCGTCGGCAGCCAACAAAACCGTCCGCGCCCGCAGAGCCACTGTCGCGGTCGATGCTTTCCCACGAGTCAGCGCCTCCAGGGCACCTTTGTCCCCGTCACGCAACTCCAATGCCCTCGCCAAATAAACCATGAATCAAGTCTGACAAACAATCAGCCCCAAAGGAATCAACGACACGCTACACTAGCTCGCGCTCCATCTTCTGGTAGCTCAGCCACCGCCGCCGCTCCAAGATACCGGTATCAATCGCCGCCTGCACTGCGCATCCGGGTTCTGGTCCATGGCGACAATCAGCGAATCGGCAGGTGGCGAAGAGCTCAGCGATGTCACTAAACACCACCTCCAAGCCCCCCTCTGCGTCCCAGAGAGCGAATCCGCGCAGACCAGGAGTGTCCATCAGGACACCACCCCCGGGGAGCGGAATCAGCTCGCGTGCGGTGGTGGTGTGTTTGCCACGCCCGTCGGCGGCCCTCACCTCACCCGTGTTCTGCACGGGTTTCCCGGCCAAGGAATTTGCCAGGCTGGATTTACCAGCACCCGAGGGACCGATCAAGACCATTGTCTGCCCTGGATGCAGGCGGATAAGAAGTTCGTCGAGCCCGTCGCCGGATTCGGCCGAGGTGGTAATCACCTCAGCTGAGCCAGCTCGCTCAACGGTCTGCGCCACTACGTCGTCGAACCGGCTACTCAGGTCAGCTTTGGTGAGAATCACCAGCGGGACCGCACCCGAGTCCCACGCTGCCACCAGGGTGCGATCGAGCCTGTTGGACGAGATAGGGCGATCAATGGGAACGATAACTCCAACAATGTCCATGTTGACGGCAAGCAGCTGCGCCTCAGCCAGCGGGTCGTGGGCCTTTTTGCGCCGCAGGGCTGAGAACCGCGGCATCAGGCCGACCACTGCTGGGGGTGCGAAGTCGCCCGGGGCAAGTGCGCCAGCGGAGCCCAGCGCGATCCAGTCGCCCGTCACAGCGCCGGGATAGGCGTCGACGTGCACCAGTCCGCGGGCACCCGCCACGACCAACCTGCCCCGATCCACCCGGACCACCCGTGCAGGGCTGAGCCTGGAGTCAGGAAACTGAGTCACGAAGAGACGGCTAATCCGTTCGGTGAACCCATACTGCTGGAGAGTATTCATGACCGGCCCTCATTCTGTATTCCCCATCGCCAGAGCGATATCGACCAGACTGACCCGGTCGACGGCCCGCAGTTCGGCAAGGTCCACCCATGCGGCCCTGTCGGTGGATCCATTAGCTTCGTGGCGGAGGAACCCGTCGACGGTATGGGCACGATAAACCACCCGCAGGGCGTGCAGTGGCCGAAAAGAGCCATTGTGACGATCGGAGGCTGGGATGTGCAGGCTGTCTACTCCCAGCAGTCCATCGAGCTGAGCAACGTAGCCAGTTTCTTCATAAATTTCACGCACAGCTGCCTCCGGCGCATCTTCGCCCAGCTCCAGGCCTCCACCGGGGAGTGTCCACCCAGTGGCGCCTGCCTCGTTCCAGTGCGCCAGGAGAACCTTCCTGTCGTTGATGATGAGCCCGTAAGCTCCAACCCTCGTGTCCCATCTGCCACCCATGGTGGCAAGTCTAGCTATCCACCCCCGGAATCGATCAGGTCAGCACCAGGGATCTGCGCACTTGACGCCGTCCCGTAAATGTTAACTACTTAACAGTATGGATCTACGGCAATCGACTGTGTTCAAACTGCACCGGGCGACCACCCTGGTGAATCGGGTCTCGGATGAATACCTTCTGACCCACCACGGCATCCATTACGCTCCTTTCCTGGTCCTGCTGGCCGTTCGCATTGCTGGGCCTTCTCCCCAGCAAGCGATCGCACACTCACTCGATGTGAGCCGGGCATCGGTCACCCAGCGAATCCAGCAGTTGAAAACCAGCGGTCTGGTGGATGTCACCATCAGCAGCAAGGATCCACGGGCCAATGTGGTGGACCTGACGCTCTCCGGTCGACGCCTGACCGACACGGCCTGGCACGGACTGGAAGCGGCTCTCGACAGCGTCGATGATGGCGTCGACGATCCGGGCCTCCGGCGCCAACTGGACCGCTTGATATCGAACTGCACCACAGCACTCACCGGCCACAACGCATGAGGAAGGCCGGGCCGCTGCTTCCCTCCCCCATCCTCGTCGCGCCGATGGCCGGAGGGGTGTCTACCCCTGCCCTTGTCACAGCCGTCGCCCGGGGCGGTGGCCTCGGTTTCCTCGCTGCAGGCTATAAACCGGTGGCGGCCATACAGTCCGAGATTTCCGAGGTAAGAGCAAATGGACTGGCCTTCGGAGTCAACCTGTTCGTTCCCGGGCCGCCGACGATCGATACGGTTGCGCTCCAGGCCTACCGGACCAGTCTGGGCGCCATGGCAGCCCGTTTAGGCGTCGCTCTCCCCGAGCCTACGTACGACGACGACGCCTGGGGCGCCAAGATCGATTTTCTGCTGGCTGAGCCGGTGCCATTCGTGAGCCTGACGTTCGGCCTTCCTGACCGTGAAATCATCCGGGCGCTCAAGGAACGTGGCACGGTGGTGATCGCGACAGTGACCCGCCACTCGGAACTCCTCAGTGCCCAGGATTACGGGGTGGATGCTGCGGTGCTGCAGCACAGTGCAGCAGGGGGTCACAGCGCAGCCTTTGCTCCTGACGCTCCGCCCGGCGCCCCCTTCACCGATGTTGCAGCCCTAACGTCTGAGCTCTTCCCCCACTCAACGATTCCACTCATCGCAGCGGGCGGACTGACCGGTGCCTCGGACATCAACGAAGCACTCGCAGCCGGCGCTGCAGCGGTTCAGCTCGGGACTCTTTTGGTCCGCACCCACGAGAGCGGCGCACCTCAGCTGCATAAGGATGCGCTCGCCTCCCCAACCTTTCAGGGAACCGCACTGACCCGGGCGTTTAGCGGACGGCCGGCACGGGGGCTTGAGAACCAGTTCATGCGCGACCATCGTGACGCTCCGGCGGGCTATCCTGAGCTGCACCACGTGACGTCACCGCTACGGGCGGCAGCAGCGACAGCGGGCGATCCTGACGCAATGGCCCTGTGGGCGGGGACCGGGTATCGCGCTGCTCCATCAATGCCGGCAGCGGAACTGGTCAGCCAGCTGGTGGCCGGTCTTGACCGATAGGGTGGAGGTCAACCGCCGTCGTTCACGAGGAAGTGGCTTGACCATGGCTGAAGAGGCCCCACCGGATCCAGCAGCCACCACCACGCGCCCCCGCGACCCGCTGGTACTCGATCAGACTGACCAACTGATTCTCAGGGAGCTGGTAGCCGACGCACGGATGACCAATGCGCAGCTGGCCGAACGGATCGGGGTAGCGCCATCAACTGCCCTTTTACGGACCCGGCAGCTCGTTGAGCGCGGAGTGATCAGTGGATATCACGCGCAGCTGGACTTCGGAGCGGTGGGACGGGCAGTGCAGGCAATGGTTTCGGTCCAGCTCAAGGGACATAACCGCGAAGAGATCGACCGTTTCACGGCCCGGGTGCCCAATCTCCCCGAAGTGGTTTCAACCTTCCATGTTGCGGGGTCGGTGGATTATCTTCTGCACCTAGCGGTGCCGAGTACCGACGTACTCCGAGACTGGGTGCTTGACCATCTGACGACAGACCCGGTTGTGGGCCACACCGAAACCACCCTCGTGTTCAACCACCTGCCGGGTAACACCGGCGTGCTGCCGTAACACCGCACCGCGTCGCCACCGTTCCGGAGAAATCCTCCACCGCGGTGATGACGCGCAACTCAGGGCCACAGGCCCGAGTGCCGGGCGGCGGCGAGATCCCTCCGCCTCTCGTCATGGGCGAGCACTGCCTCACTGTAGCGGGCATGTTCTCGAGCCAGCCGCTCTCCGGTGGAGACCAGACGGCGGCCCACCAGGATGAGCAGGGCGTCAAAACCCGTGGGGCGGATGGACGGGGAATACGTGGCGAAGGTGGTCATGGTTCTTTCTTTTCTTCTTCATGCGACTCGGGTGGAGCCGAGGATTGCTGATGGTGCACGGGCGTATCAAATTGCCCCTGCAGGATTGGGAAGGCATTGAGGTGCATCTGAACGGCGCGCGCGGCCGGGTCCGTGGCAGCGCCATCGCGGTATGGTGCGAGAAGTGCTCTGGCATGGCTGAGCATCTCCTCGGTGATGTGGGCCAACTGTTCCGCAGTCAATCGCGCATTCAACGTAGCGATCACCGAGCCTTCGAACCACTCTTGCGGGAGGTAGTCGTAGCCCTGTTCCATGAAGTCCTGCAACAGCACGGCCCGGTGGTGCTCAAACTCCCGGTTGACTATCTTCGAAGCGTGCAGGGCCGCTGGGTCCGAGGCGAGATCGCTGGAAAAGAGACTGAGGGCGCCAGGGGGACGCTCCCACCATCGCTCCCTCGCCGATCCCCTTCCTTCAACCTCCCGGACCAAAGAATGTTTGGCCAGTTGCCGAAGGTGATAGCTCGTGGCCCCGCTCGATTCCCCGAGCCGTGCCGCGAGCGAGCTAGCGGTTTGGGGACCAAGTTGGGATAGCTGTTCCAGCAACTGGATTCTCAGTGGATGGGACAGCGCCTTGAGCCCGGCCAGATCAAGAGTGCGGTCAGCTGATGCGGGGCTGGGCTCAGGATGTGAAGTCATGAGTCAAGGATAAGACTGCAAAGATAACTTTGCAAGCATTTCTTTGCAGAGTTATCTTTGCACTCAGTGGAAGTGAGGTTTCACTTCCCCCGACGCTCAGGCAGCCCGCTTACGACATGCCTAGATCGACTGAGAACGAAGCGCGCGGCGCAGGTTCAGCACAGCCAGCCCGAGACTGGCGAGCGCGATCAAGCCCGCGAAACCCGCCACCGATTGGTCCAGCCCCCAGATCTGCGCCGCAGCACCAAGCCCTACAACGGGGAGAGTGCTCCCCAGATACGTAAGGACGTAGAGGGTGCTGATGATCTGGGCATGTTGTGATGCCTCTACCCGCAGCGAGACCTCGTTGAAGACCGTGCGAAACGCCATTCCTTGCCCTGCACCGGCGGCAGCGCAAGCGAGCACTAGGAGTGGAACACTGTTCAACGCCCCCGCGACCGGAATCAGGGCTACCCCCAGGCCGAGCACGGCCAGCCCCGACCCTACGACATGCTTTCCGCGTACCCTCATTAATTGGCTGAGTGCGGACGATGCCAGGACCAGCGCGGCCAGCACGCCAATCAGCGGCCGCGAGTCGGTGTCAGCAAGTGAGGCAAAGTACGTCGGCGCAAGACTGAGGGTGAATCCGAAAACAGCGAAGCTAAGAAATCCGACTGCAGATGCGTTCCAGAATGCTCGCCCCGCAGCCCGCGACACGGCGGGACGCCGTGGTTTCAAAGCGTTCATCGGCGAGGACTGGTCGGCTAACCGGATGGCCGGCCTGGCCCTCAGCACTAACAGGGGAATCAGTTGCATCAGCAAGATCACCGAGTACAGGGCGAACGGCGTGCGGGTCGGGTCTGGCAGGAGGGAGAGCAAACCACCGATGATCGGCCCCGCGGCGACACCTCCCGCCGACGCCAACAAAGTAAACCGTGAGGCCCAATCCGGCCGATGGGGCAACAGATCCCGTAGCGCCGCAGAGCTTGCTCCGGTCGCCAGTGCAACCGATGCCCCCTGGAGGCAACGCCCGAGCACCAGCATGGGCAACGAGGACGCCGCTCCGAATACTCCTGCACCAGCGAAACCAATCACAATTGCCAGGACAAGCGCTGCGCGCCGCCCAACGTGATCGGACCAGTGCCCCACCAAAAGCAACCCGACCACGAGCGTCACCACGTAGGCAGAGAATGCCACAGTGACTTCCAATGACGAGATACCGAGTTCAGCCTGCAGCAGGGGATACAGCGGCGTCGCCAGATTGGCGCCGATCAGCAGGGAGGAAATCACTGTTGCGGCAAGAATCAGCCGACTCTTCAGCGACGCGTCCCAACTCCAGCGATCCTTATCCGAAGGTTTCATCCGCAGCTCGCTGAGAAAACTCACGCTGCCTCCATACAATAGACCAGACAGCACATATCCCCATTATTCTCCGTCCCAAAGGGGTGTTGGGAACATCTGTGACAGTAAACTTGATCAAAATGAGCAAATTCGGACTCTCCTATTGAAAGGAAGTGCACGTGATGAGCAAGTTGGACGGCGTCGACATCCGGCTCTTACTGGAACTGGTCCGCGATCCGCGAGCGCAAATCGGTGAGCTCAGCGACCAGCTGGGCGTTGCCCGCAATACAGCACAGTCCCGAATCCGACGGCTCCTGCGGTCCGGGACCCTTCGATCCGGTGGCCGCGAACTCGATCTCGAAGCCCTCAACTATGACGTAGCCGCCTTCGTTACCATTGAGGTAACCCACCGCGAACTCGATGGAGTTATTGCTGGTCTGCGCCGCCTCTATCAGGTACTTGAGGTTCATGAGATCTCCGGCCGCGGCGATATCTGGTGCCGCGTCACCGCAACTGACACTCATCATCTCCAGTCGGCACTCCGATCGATTCTTCGAATCAAGGGAGTCATCCGCACCGAGACAGTGCTTGCTCTTCACGAGCACATCCCGTATCGAACTGAACCGCTGCTACGTTCCCTCGCCGAGGAGCACTGAAATTCCTTCCGAGCTCTCATGTGCATCTCGTTTTTAGGGGAGATACTTAGGAGATAGGATCCTCTCGCTCCATCTGTGGCTAGTGGGCGGCGTGTGCGTAAGCGGTGCGGTAGCCGCCGGCGTAGGCCTGATGGGATCCCTGGCAGATCCAGTCCCAGGGGATTTGGGCTCATCGTTTACCGAATCTGTAATTCCTTCCAGGGAAACCGGGCCCGTCCCAGCGTCCTCCCCGTCCGGCACGGGAGCGACCACCGATCCCAGTCCAGAACCGGAGAGAACCCCCGACGTTCCCCTCCAGCCTGCTGAAGTGGTACCTCAGCTCCCTCCCGTCCCAGGAGGCGTCGATGATGACGACGGCCTGGAACTGGACGACGACGGTGACGACGACCATGACCTGGAACTGGACAACGGCGGGGCGACGACGACGGCATGGACGATGGCTAGACCTCCGCATAGCCAGGGCACTGACCTCATTCGCTCCTCCACCGGGGCCACCAACGATCATCTGTCGCGCCAGCCTGCCGCTGTCCGCAGCCGCCCCGGCGCCCGCACGCGCAGCGCAGGAGACCGAAGAGCCGGACACCTTAAGGCCTGTCGACGTCGAGCCTTCGCGAGCCGCTGAAGGCCAGCGCCGCCGCTGGCAGCGGATTTCCTCGGCGCTGCGCGGCTATTGGACGGTCAGAACGCGTGTGCTCGGGGCGGTCCTCGCCCTCTCTGCTCTGGGACTAGTCGTGGCAGGATCTGCTGCTATGCGCGGCAGCAAAGCGATATCAACGCTGACATGGACAACTCGCTGGAACGAAACTTTCTCGAATTCGAGTCGCTTCTCGACACCGGGATCGATCCGACGACCCGCGAGGACTTCACCGAGGCGCAGGAACTGATCTTCGTTGCAATGCAGCGCACACTTCCGGCGCCCAACGAGGGCATGCTGGGGATGAGCGACGGCGAGGCGGTTCTGCTCGCTAACCCAGCCGTGCAACTGAGGCTCGAGGACGACGCCGAGCTAGTGGGCTACGTAGCTACCCAGGCAGATCCTTCACGGGTCAGCATCACAAGCATCGCCACAAATGAGACCACCTACCGGGCGCTGATAGTACCCGTCCAGTTGTCAGCAGATGCCTCACCCAGCCAGTATGTTTTGGCCTATGACGCTCGCGCTGAACACGGTCAGCTCAACGAGACCTTCACAGCCTTTGCGTTGATCAGTTTCGGCACCCTCGTGTTCATCGGCGTCGTTGGCTGGCTGCTGGTCGGAAACCTTCTCATGCCGATCCGGCTGCTGCGCAACACCGCTCAGCACATTGGGGATTCCGATCTGTCCGAACGGATACCAGTGTCAGAAAACGACGACCTTTCCGACCTCACCCGGACCGTCGACGCGATGCTCGAACGGCAGGAGGAGTCCTTCACCTCACAACGTCAGCTGCTGGACGACGTCGGGCATGAGTTGCGGACCCCTATCACTATCGTGCAGGGACACCTGGAACTTCAGGACTCAACTGATCAGGCCGACGTCGCAACGGTACGCGGTATTGCCTTGGACGAACTGGACCGAATGCGCCTGCTGGTTGACGACTTGGTAACCCTGGCGGGCATCACCCGGCCCGGCTTTGTGAGACCTGAGCTGGTGGCGGTTGGACGGCTGACCGATGAGGTTCTGGATAAGGCACGTCCACTGGGAGCCCGACGCTGGACCATTGATGCGCGAGCCGAGTCCACCTGCCTGCTTGACCAGCGTCGATTCACTCAGGCCTGGCTACAGCTGGTCGTCAACGCAGTGAAATTCTCAGGGGAGGACTCCACCATAGCTGTCGGTTCTCGGATGGATCGCACCGGGTTGTCGCTCTGGGTCCGGGACGAGGAAATCGGTGTGCCCGCTGAGGATCAGGACCGCATCTTTGATCGTTTTGTCCGGGGTGCCCACGGACAGAGAACCGAAGGCTCGGGCCTTGGCCTGACGATTGTCAATGCAATTGTGGGTGCCCACGGCGGCACGGTGAGCCTCAAGTCTTCGCTGGGCAGGAGACTTCGAGCTCATCGTGCTCGACCTGGGCCTCCCGGACCAGGATGGATTCACTGTGCTCCGGCGCCTCCGCGAGTCGAGGAACACCACACCGGTCATCATTCTGTCTGCGCGAAACTCAATCGACGACACGGTAGCGGGTCTGGAAGGTGGTGCTGACGACTATATGGCCAAGCCCTTCCGCTTCGAGGAACTCCTCGCCCGGGTCCAACTTCGTCTCCGGCAGGACGCCCCCACCACCGACAGCTCGGTCCTGGTTCACCAGGACCTGCAGCTGGACCTGAGAACCCGTCGCGCGGCGGTCAGCGGCAGGGAAGTGGATCGTTCGGCGCGTGAATTTGCGCTAGGCGAGACGTTTCTGCGGAACCCCGGCCAGGTGCTGAACCGTGAACAGCTGCTATCCCGGGTCTGGGGCTACGATTTTGATCCAGGATCAAATGTGGTGGACGTGTATGTGCGCTATCTGCGGAACAAACTCGGAGCACAACGGTTCACAACTGTCCGCGGCATGGGATACCGATTGGCGTCCGACGAGTCCTGACCCCATGAGACGAGGAAGCGGCGGGATTCCGGAGTGTCTGGGGGAATACTCCGGAATCCCGGCTGATAGGAGCGCTCCCGGGCTGGGAACCAACCGCGGGTGTGGCTAGTCACCGCTGGCGGCGCTGGGGGCCGACACGACGCTGGGGGCCGAATAGCCCGAATCCGCTGGCCCACCCGGGGGCGGCATAGGGCCTGGAGCAGGGACCACGGCGGGCGTCGGAGGAGGTGCTGGGGGTGTCGAAGCGGACGCGGAGCGAACCGGTGGCAATCCAGATGTTTCGCTTCTGCATGGTGGGGCCTTTCACGATCAGCGGAAGTGGTTGGACTACCCACTCTGCTCCGCGTTTGTGAGATGGAAAGGAGCTGATTATGAGAGACGTCTCATAATCGACTAGCTATCGAGTGCCTCCGCTTCTTCGACAAGATTCTCGGCGATCGCTAGTCGCTGCAGGGCATCGGACCGCCAGGATGTCCGGTCCTCTGCAGTGGCTCTGTGCTTTGCACCTGCCACAAGGGTCAGGGCAACCCCTGCAGCGCGGCCTCGGAGCGCTGCGGGGTGTACCTGGTGGTCAAACACACTGAGGAAGCGGTGCAGCGCCGCTGGGACATGGACGTACCGACTATCGAGGGCAGGCAGGACGGCGAGATGTCCGATAAAGCAGGCCAGATCGTCGACCAGATGTCCCGGGCCGAGCGCATCGACATCCAGCAGCCCTGAGACCTGGTCACCGGCGACCAGCAGGTTTGCCTCGTAAAAGTCACCATGTGAGGGAACCCTGGGACCCGCGTCAACCGAGGACACCACCCGGTACACCTTTTCCGCCAACGCCGAGATCCTCTGCTTCTCTTCGGGCAGGGCGGCGGCGGCTCCCTTGGCATAGTCCCACACCCGTACAGCCCACGCCTGATGCTCAGGCAACAACATGGACTCGGCGGGAAGCCGCTGTAACAGGTCCACAAGGGTTCGTGGATCCAACGCCTGCGCCCCATCCCTCATGAGTTGTTCGGCGAGAGGCGTACCCGCCGCTGGATGCATGGCGAGGACGTCCTGCGCTGGCACATCGATCAGGACCGGCGCAGGGATCCCGGCGTCCGTCAGCAGACGATGACGCTCAGCCAGGTGGGCTCCCTGACCACCACGCAGCACCTTGAGGTAGCGGCGCTCCCCGCGAAAGTCGGCAGTGATCACAGCCCGCCTCAGCGGGCGATAGCTGACGGTCGCCAGCACTGGTGCCGCATTATCCGCCGGGTCTGCCCGCTGGGAGTCGGTGAAGAGAGCCTGACCGACCTGGAACGCATCACAGGCCCAGGGTAAACCCGGCAGCAGTGGATCGTTGGGGTGCTGCCACACGGTCAGAATAGTTCCATCAGCGCTGCGCCGCTGCACTGTCGCTGGAGTACTTTCCGGCAGGTTAACCGTGCTGATGCAGAGGAACTCGGTGCTTTGGTCACCATTCTCGGCGTCGACCTGCACCTGATAGATCCCAGTCGCGCCGGCGCCCGGTCGGTGATGTACCTGGACCACCGACCAGCTGACAGGTCGTCTTCCGAAGGTAGCTAGTGCGAGGCGGATCGGCTCGGCAACGCCATCGCTTTCCAGCAACCTCAGCTGAGCTGTTTCAGCCCCCGGGCCGGGTGCTTCGGGGTCAGGCCCGGCGACGCTGCAGGACGTCATCGAGGTTCATCCTGCCGGTTGTGGGATTGCTGGCAGGGCTGGGGCCCGATGACGTGTCGGGGCTTTCAATTACCGGCGGAACCGCGCCCTGCTTGAGGGAGGTCCCGGCCTGTGCCTTCGGAGCATCGGGGAGTTCCAGTGGGGCTGGCGCCTGCCGCTCGGCTTTCGCTGCCGCAACGTACATGGGCTTGGGCACCTCGACTGGCTGCCAGGTTCCTGATGGTTCCGGAACCGTCTCCGGGACGGTAAGAGAAGGCTTGGCAGCTGATGGACCAGCGGATGGGGCTGCAGCACTCGCTGCGACGGCAAGCGCCGCCTGGCGTAGGTCGGTGGCTGTGAGAGTAGGCGCAGCAGATGTCGGGTGGTCCCCGACCGGAGAGCCCTCGTCGTTGGCGGGGACCGAGGTTTCTGCATCGAAAAGCCTGGTCTCCCGTCGTGGACCGGGCACGGCTGGAGCTCTGGGAGTCACGGCGGCGGGGCGGGAAGAGGAAATGGCGTCGGCGAATGCCGCATCAACTTCACGCCGCCGGTCCCGGATGGCAAGGCGGCGCAGGCCAGCCACGGCCAGCAGGGACACGACGAACGCCCCCAGCGGCAACAGCGCCGGGACGACTGATAGCGCAGCGAGGGGAACACAGATAACTGCTGCAATCAGCGCTACAGCACCGACCGCCGCTATTGATGTACGGCCGCGCCGAATGGTGGGTCGTTCAGTACCCGGCTGGATCCCGCTGGATGATCCAACGGTCCGGGTATCGGAGGCGCCATTGCTGTGACCGGACATTTCCATAATGCTCCCCTGAGAGACTCGGCTCTCGGCTCTTGCGGGTGGGACTAGGGCAGAGGTGGCAACCGTTTCGGCCAACACTGCTGGCCTGCGGATACGTAGAACATACGGGCCAACCCAGATCAGCCAGAGTCCGACGATCGCGGCAAGTACCACCGAGCTGTTCATAGAGAAGTCCACGTCTAAAACGGTAGGTCGTCCACGCTGATCAGGGCAGTATTACGGGCGGTGTGTCGTCAGCGGGTTGCCCGGTGGCCGTGTCGTTGCGCCTCAGTGCCACCTGTTCCTGCCAGCGCACCAAGAGGCCTTGAGGAGCCTCCTCGCGGGTGAGCGCAAAACTCAGGTGGTCAGCCCACTCTCCGGCGATGTGGAGATAGTTCCGGCGTAAGCCTTCATTCCTGAAACCGAGTTTCTCAACGACCCGAAGGCTTGCTGCATTCTCGGGACGGATATTGATTTCCATCCGGTGCAAACCCAGGCTCTGAAAACAGTAGTCAGTCGCCAAAGCCACGGCGGTCGGAGCGATACCACGCCCGGCACGCTCGCGGTCCACCCAATAGCCAAGCGTCGCGCTCATCGCTGACCCCCAGACAATTGTCGATACCGTCAGTTGGCCCACGATGGCTGTCGCCCGGAGATGGGCACTGCGTTCAGTAATCAGAAAGGGTAGCCCCGTTGCTCCCCGTGCCTGTTTTCTGAGCGACCTGACCATCTCCGGGTAGCTGGGGAGGTATCCGCCTGGCGCCGGGTTGGAGGCCTCCCATGGGGCAAGCCACTGGGCGTTGCGCTGTCGGACGGCCGACCATTCCTTCTTGTCCCGGAGACGCACTGGCCGGAGGACCAGATTGTCCGTCTCCAGAGTCACCGGCCAACTGAAGTGCCCGCTCACTTGCTCAGGCTAGCCGTCGAGGCTGTGGGTGAAGCTCTTCAGCCACGCCTGAAGGTCGGGTCCCAAGTCATCCCGTTCCGACGCGAGGGTGACCACGGCTTTGATGTAGCTCAGCTTGTCACCGGTGTCATAGCGTCGTCCGCGGAAGACTACGCCGTACACGCCCGATCCCTCCCCATCAGCTGACGCAAGGGTCTGCAGCGCATCGGTGAGCTGGATTTCCCCACCTCGCCCCGGTCCGGTTGTTTCCAGGACGTCGAAAACGCGTGGGTGCAGCACGTAGCGTCCGATGACGGCCAGGTTGGACGGCGCCTCATCGACGGCTGGCTTCTCGACCAGCTCACTGACCTGAACATAGTTTTCGCCGTCGATCGGAGAGATGTCAGCACACCCGTACGCGCTGATCTGGTCTGGATCAACCTCGATCAAGGCAATCACCGACCCGCCGGTCTTTTCCTGTACCTCGATCATGGTCTTCAGGAGGACATCCCGCTCGTCGATGAGGTCATCGCCGAGCAGGACGGCAAACGGCTCATTGCCTACGTGCAGCTTCGCCCGCAGCACAGCGTGTCCGAGACCCTTTGGGTCGCCCTGCCGGAGGTAGTGGATATCTCCTAGTTCCGATGGCCGACGGACCGCGGCGAGCTTCTCGTGATCGCCCTTTGCCTCGAGTGTCTGCTCGATGAATGGGACCCGGTCGAAATGGTCCTCGAGCGAGCGCTTGTTTCGACCGGTGATCATCAGGATGTCTGTCATCCCGGCGCTGACTGCCTCTTCGACCACGTACTGGATCGCTGGCTTGTCCACCACTGGGAGCATCTCTTTGGGCATCGCCTTAGTGGCGGGAAGAAAGCGCGTGCCAAGTCCCGCAGCGGGGATGACAGCCTTGTTCACTCGTGAAGTCATGGCACCACACTACATAACAGCAGTGCCCTTACAACGCCACAGCGGAATCCACACACCTTGGCGCGCTCAGCTTCGGTACAGTGTGCCGGTATGGGACCGATGTCGATTGCGGCGAGCAAAGAGGAAGCCAGGGCACACTTTCGCGCCCAACGGCAGGCAATGCCGCCGGCCGTGCGCGCCCGTGCGGCTGACGGACTGCGCACGCAGGTCCGACAGTGGCTGCGTGACCAGCGGGGACCGGCCGACGGCGAGTTGGTCGCCGCGTACCTGTCAATGGACCCTGAGCCCGGAACCACCGGACTCCTCGAGTCCCTCACCCGAGATGGGTACGAAGTAGTAGTACCCATCTGCGAGCCGGACTATCAACTGTCCTGGTGCAGGTGGCACACCGATAGTGAGCTGCGCCGGAGCGTCCGCGCGCCGTTGCTGGAACCCGTGGGACAGCGCTCCCACTTTTCGGAGCTCCTCGATCACCACGGAGCCTTCTCCCTTGTGCTGGTGCCGGGCCTCGCTGTTGATCGCAGCGGCACCCGCCTCGGCCAGGGTGGCGGCTACTATGACCGATTCCTTGCGCAGCTGCGGACAATAGTGCCGGACGTCCCAGCCGCCGCTTATGTCTATGACCATGAGCTGTTGCCGGGACTGTCTCTAGGGAGGACGGAGCTGGATATGCCGCAGACCGGAGTCTTCACCCCGTCCGCGTTCCACCTGCTCCATCCGGGCGGTGAGGCGGTGTAGACTTGGCACTCGGGACCCTAGAGTGCCAGTCGAACCGGCTTGGGTGATCAGGCCCCAAGAATAGAGCTTGTCCAGGAGGATTCCCTTTGCCTACATATGCCTACGCCTGCAAGACCTGCGACCACGCTTTCGACATCCACCAGGCTTTTTCTGATGACTCGCTCACCGTGTGCCCGGAATGCGAGGGGTCGCTGCGGAAGAAGTTCAACAGCGTAGGGGTTGTCTTCAAGGGATCAGGCTTCTACCGCAACGATTCCCGTGACAGCAAGAAGTCGGTTGACGTTGGCGCCAGCGGTTCAGCCGCGCCAGCCGGCACCAGCACTGAATCGTCAGCCGGTAGTTCCGGCCAGGGAGGCAGTTCCGCTCCTGCCAGTAAGGACACCGCCGCTGCCGCGAAGAAACCTGCAGCGACGCCAAAGACCACAGCGGCTGCAAGCTAGAGACTTCCCCTCCACCTCTTGCGGCCATGAGGCACCTTCTCCACATAGGCGCCTCCCATGTCCCAAGGCCCCCACTGCGGACCTAGCGTTGGTAAATGGTTTCCGCAACGAGCCCGCAGCAGCGCGCCAGACCCTCGCAGCGCGCCAGCCGCTTCCTGTTCCGTAACCGCAGGTTGTTGGCAGCTCTGTTGTTCTGCCTGGCCTCGGCGACGGCCGTCGAGGCGTTGATCCCGCCCGACCCAACCCGTGTCAACCTGGTAGCGGCCGCGATCGATCTGCCGGTCGGGACAGTCCTGACCGCCGAGAAGGTCATCATGACAGACCTGCCGCCAGAAGCGGCCCCCTCGAGATCGTTCGCTGACCTGAGGGAGGTACTCGGGGAGCAGCTTGCCACTCCCCTGGTTCGCGGGGACATCCTCACCGAGTCGTTCTTCGTCGGATCGGGGCTGCTCGCCGGGGCTCCCCCTGACACGGTAGCCGTGCCGGTGCGCCCGGCAGATCCCTCAACCGTCCAGCTCGTCTCACCGGGTCAGCATGTGGAGGTGGTCCTCAGCGCCGGGAACGGTTTCGACCAGCCGGCCAAGACAACTGTTCTCGCCAGGGGGCTGCCGGTGCTGTGGACGTCAGCGTCGTCGGGCGGCGGAGCCAGCGGATCCTGGCCGGGCGCCGTCGACAGCGACGGACTGGTGGTGGTCGCCGCAGATCCAGCCGACGCTGCAGCTCTGGCCGGGGCGTCCAGCAGCGGAAGTGTTCACCTTGTCCTCACCGGAGCACCGCCTTAGCACATCAGCTGAACACCACCACTGCTGTGCGCAGGGGTGGTGTTCATCCCCAAGGCAGTCAGTTCCAGTGCGGCGGACGCTGCTCTTTCAACCACGCCTCATGGGAGTCCTCAGTTTCGCCCCACGAGCCCGCCTCATCCTCGGCAGCGCGCTTCGGCAGCACACTCTCGGACGAGGAAGCTCCTGCGACCACTGGCTGCGCTGGCGCGTCCTTCAGATCCGGCTCAAGGCCCTGGCTGCCTGGTGAGCTCATGCCCGTCCTGCTCTGCGAGTCTGAATGTCGACCGCGCCCAGAAACCTCGGCGAGTCCAAGATAGCTACCGATCAAGTCGGCGCACCCGTTGGGGTCGGTGAACACCTCAATAGTCCACAGGGGCATGTAACGCCAGCCCATCCGTTCCAGCAGCTGGGGGCGGAGCCTGCTTCGCTCCCTGACTGTCATCGTCCGGTACCTGTCGGTCCCGTCCGATTCGATGGCCATCGGCGGTATCTGCGCTTCTGGGCCTGACTCGGCGCCCGCGGAAGCAGCGATAGCTGTGGTTCCAGGTCCGGCTGTGGCAACGATGTCGAGGACCCCGTCGTAATGATCCAGCACGTGCGCACCCCGATCGCGGAGTCGGTTCACCAGATCAGCTACCAGCGGATCGGTATTCGCCGTCGCCGATGGCACAACGGGCTGAGGCTCGGTCACCTGCTCCGGCGGTTGTTCTCCAAGCTCACGCTCGAGCAGGCCATAGAAATCGAGTGCCCCGTTATCCAGTCGGGTGGGGTCCAGATCGCTGGGCAGGAAGCAGGTCACCACGTGAAGCCGATGGCGCGCCCGTGTCATAGCAGTCACAAAACGGCCACGGCCATCGGGGCCGGACAACTGCCCAAAGTTGTGCAGGGCCCTGCCGTGGGGAGTGCGTCCGAACCCAAGGGAAAAGATCACGCAATCGCGGGTGAGCCCCGCCGCGCGTTCCACCGGGACCACACGGAATGACTCTCTTCCGGGAGCGAAGAAGTCGGCGGCCCAGGGTAGGTCAGCCATCCGCTGTCTGATGGCCTGACCCACGCGCCCGGCGTGCCGGGCACTGGCCGTTACCACTGCCAGTGAGCTGCTGGGCCGGCGGCGAATGTGTTCGAACACAAGATCCACTACCCTGCCAACCTCGGCGGCAACACTCTCCACGCCCGCCTGATCGGCGCTGGGCATCCCGGTTCCGTCGGGCAGATACTCGACAGTGAGTGCCCGTCCTGTGCTGGCGATTTCGGAGCCATGCGGCAGCCGCGAGAGCCGACCATCATAGAAAGCGTCGCTGAGGTAGCCGGTGAGGGCCTTATCGACGCCGCGATAGACCTCGTTCAACGAGATGGTCGGCAGGATGGCGGACAGAGCCCGGTAGGCACTGGTCAGCTGATCAGGTTCCTGCGGTAGCTCAGCCCCCGCCCCGACGCTGAAGCCCTGGGGGCCACCCAGGCGGTCATCCCCAAACGCGATGACCTGGGTCGCCCGCGCCAGGGCAGGAACAGCCGACTGCAGGGAAATCGAGTCCGCGTCGAGGACGATCACCGCGTCGAAGGTCCTGTCCACGGGTAACACCGTGGGCAGCATGAGCGGGCTGGCAGCCCAGACCGGCACAAGTGCCGTCACCAGGTCGTCATCCTGGGCACTGAGCCCCGCAAGATCGAGGGTTCCTGTCCGCAGGAGCTCCCGCAGCTGCTCTGCCTCTGCCGGGTGCGCGGCGAGCGCTGAGCGCCACCGCTCAGCCAGGGCAAACCGGAGCCTGCCCGGGCCGGATGCGATGTGGGCGTTGTCAGCCAGACGGTAGTCAGCCTCCAACCGCCGCAGGCTTCCGCCGTCGGACATGGCAAGATAATCGTCACCGCTGATCATCGCGTCGAGGGCCGACTGCCACCAGGCGAGTTCAAGTTCGGCGCCCACTTGTCGCGGACTCACTTCGCGGCGGGCCAGGTCATCGAGGAGTTCGCCCAGCCCGTGCTCCCGCATCTCGTCGAGCAAGAGGGTGCGTTCCGGCAGGGTAGCGAGGGTCTGCTTGTCTCTGGCGAGCTCGGCCAAACGGTTGCCGAGCTCCTCCAATGGCATGGCAGCAAGGTCTACCTGGCGCGGTGTGCTGGCGAGGACCTGAGTGAGTTCGTTCAGCTCCCGCCCGATCTTGTGGTGGAAGCTATTGATCTCGGCGAGACCGGTGGGCACTGAGGGGTGGCGTTCGGTGGTCGCGTACTGGGTCCACAGCGTCCGCTGTTGCTGCACTTCCGCCAGGGAGGTGTGCAGGTCGGCGATATGAACCCCCGGGCGCACATACTCCTTGGCTACCCTGCGCAGTCGCGAACGGGTCATCGAGCTCATCTCGATTGCCCGTTCCCGGCGCCAGGAGGCTGAAGCGGTGGCAGTGATCAGGTCAGTGACCGGCCGGTCGAAAATATCAGGCGTGAACTTGTCAAGACTTGCCCGGACTGCGGCAAGGAGTTCCAGTTGCTCTCCCCACTCAGAGAACGAGCCCCCGAGACTGATCTGGGAATGCTCGGCCACCCGCAGCACTTTTTCACGCAGGAGCGGGATATCCCGGGCCAGACCGACGGCCAGCTCGTGAGCGTGCTCGGTTTCCTTGCGGTTCAGCAGCTTCGCGCCGTACCAGGGACTCTCGACGGCTGAAGCGCTGAAGCTGCCCAGCTCGGCTGCCCTGCGGAGCCGCCCAGTGAGTTCAGCGCGGTCGGGGATGTTGTCCATTACGCTGCGCAACAGACGCACAGTTGTCGCAGGCGCGGGGTTCAGCGAGGTGAGGTCAGCGAGGGACTGCATGGCCTGGTAGGGAGAGCAGCCCCAGCGGCTTCGGACGTTGTGCAGGGACTTCACATGGTCCTGCAGCTGATGGCGGTGGTCGACAAGCGTCTGGTGCAGGCCGGCCAGCTCGGGCCGGGTTGCTTTCTCGTTCCGCACGATAGCGCGGATCAGTTGATCCTTGAGCTGTTGTTCGTTGATGTTGGCATTGAGCTGCAGCATCAGGGAGCCAAGGTTGAGCGAGTCGAGTTCCCGCACCATCTCGTTGAGGGTGCCGCGGCGCTCCGCTACCACCAGCACGCTCTTGCCCTGTTCGGTGAGCGCTGCGACAGCGTTCAGCGCCGTCTGGGTTTGGCCTGATCCCGGGGGGGCTGACACAACAAGTGAGTGTCCCTGAGCAATCTGGTCCAGAACCAGTTGCTGGGAGGAATCAGCATCTTTGATCAACAGCTCATCAGCTGGGAGCCGGTCGTCAACTGGCGTTCCGGGGTCGAGAGTCTGGGTTGCTGCGGGCGCCGATTGTCCATCTTTTGCGGCATTCATCAGAGCGGCCAGCACTGGGTGATCCGCCCGGATCGCCGGATCGTCGGCGACGTCGGCGAGATCGGCGAAGGTGGAGACCAGAAGATGATGCTCTATCGCCATCCCCCGGACACCGTCAGTCAGCGCGCGGAGCCGATCCAGTACCGGCAGCGGATCAAACCTGGCCGTGCCGTACGCGAGTTTGGCGACAGCTCCGGCGTCGATCGCCACGCCTTGCGCGGAGCGCAAGTGGCGGACCAGGGCAGGATTCAGGCGTGCGTGCTCGGTGAGCTGCAGTTCATAGTCGTCCTGTGACGCGTGCACAGTCAGGGACACTGCCGTCAGGAGCACTGGCGCGGTGAGCGATTCGGGCCGCCCATCATCGTCAACGCTGCGCCAGGCGGCGGTGCCAGCGGCCAAGTAGCCGACGTCGATCCCTCGTTCGGTGCCGAGTTCGTAGATTTTTGCTCGGAGTACCCGGGCCGCCTTCATGGCCGCCGCGTACTGGCCCGGGTCGCGGAGGAGTGTGGACAGGCGGGTGCGGCGGCCGGCGAGGAGCTGGGCCAGACCCGAGGGGTGGGCATGGGTGAGATCGATAATGTTGGTAGAGGCCGGCGAAAAGTGGAGCAGGGTGTCTGTGCCCGCGTGAGCACCAAGCTGCTTGAGCCACGGCAGCAGAAAGTTCCCAGCGGAGTCCCCGGGATCCTGCACTGACACGATGGTCTCCTTTTCTGCGGTTATTTTCGACACTCTCGACCAGATGGGCATGTCTTCCAAGCTATCCGACAAGGGACCTTCGGGTGCTCCCGCAACACCGGGAACAGGTAAATACCCGTTCCCGTCCGATGGTCGGTTACTCCCACTCGATGGTGCCGGGAGGCTTGCTGGTGATGTCCAGCACCACCCGGTTTACTTCCTCGACCTCGTTGGTGATCCGGTTCGAAATCCGGGCCAGCAGGTCAAACGGCAGCCGCGACCAGTCGGCCGTCATTGCGTCTTCACTCGATACTGGGCGCAGCACAATCGGATGGCCGTAGGTGCGGCCATCACCCTGGACCCCGACACTGCGGACATCCGCGAGCAGGACCACTGGCATCTGCCAGACTTCGTCGTCCAGTCCTGCGGCGGTCAGCTCTGCTCGCGCGATGGCATCAGCGCGGCGCAGCAGGTCCAACCGCTCCTGAGTGATGTCGCCGACAATCCTGATTCCCAGACCGGGGCCGGGGAAGGGCTGACGGCCAACAATTTCGGCGGGGAGCCCCAGCTGCGCTCCAACCGCACGGACCTCGTCCTTGAACAATGCACGGAGGGGCTCCACCAGTTCAAACTGCAGATCCTCGGGAAGGCCTCCCACATTGTGATGGCTTTTGATGTTCGCAGCACCTTCGCCACCACCGGATTCGACGACGTCCGGGTAGAGCGTCCCCTGCACCAGAAACCTGATCTTCTCCCCGTGGGCTTGTGCTTGGGCGATGATCGCCCGTTCGGCTTCCTCGAACGCGCGGATGAACTCGCGGCCGATAATCTTTCGCTTGGTCTCCGGGTCGCTGACTCCAGCGAGCGCGTCGAGGAAACGCTTCTGTTCGTTGGCAACATACAGGTTAACCCCGGTTGCTGCGACGAAGTCGCGCTCCACCTGCTCAGCTTCGCCCTCGCGCAGGAGTCCATGGTCAACGAAGACACAGGTGAGCTGGTCCCCCACTGCGCGCTGCACCAGCGCGGCGGCGACCGCCGAGTCCACACCGCCCGAGAGCCCGCAGATCACACGTGCGTCACCAACCTGCGCACGGATGCGTTCGACCTGCTCCTCGACGATGTTGCCGGTGGTCCAATTGGCGTCAAGGCGGGCTCCCTTGAACAGAAAGTTCTCCAGGACTTGCTGTCCATGGCCAGAGTGCTTCACCTCGGGGTGCCACTGCACTCCATAGAGACGGCGGTCTTCGTCGGCGAACGCGGCAACCGGTGCGCCCGCTGTGCTCGCCAGTACCTCAAACCCGGCCGGTGCTGCCTGCACACTGTCTCCGTGGCTCATCCACGCGTTCTGGTGCTCCGGGACGCCGTCAAGTAGTGATCCACTGTCGCCCGTCGCGACGACGTCAGTTGAGCCGTACTCCCTGAGCCCGGTCTTGGCGACTGTCCCACCGAGCGCTGAGGCCATCGCCTGGAAGCCGTAGCAGATACCCAGAACCGGCACGCCAGCTGAGAACAGGTCAGGGTCCACCCGCGGGGCCCCCTCAGCGTAGACGCTTGACGGTCCGCCGGACAGGATGATCGCTACCGGATTCTTGGCCAGCAAGTCAGCTGTGGTAAGAGTGTGCGGCACTACTTCTGAATACACATCTGCGTCGCGGACACGGCGGGCAATGAGCTGGGCGTATTGGGCACCGTAGTCCACCACCAGCACTGGCCGGTGGCCTGTCTCGGAGCTCCCCTCGACTGAGGCAGTGGTGGAGTCGGCTTGGCCTGAAATTCCGGGTCCGGGTGCGGGAATAGTCACCCCCCAACAATAGTCGCCGCAGGCACCCGACCGCACATTAGGACCAGCTGAGGGCCGCTAGTACCTCGAGGCCGCCTCGGGGTGGGCAGCGAGTTCGCTCTCCACCTGCCGGTGGATCCGGCGTTCAACGATAAAGGACAGCAACGGCACCACTCCTCCCAGTGCCATGACCAGGAACTGCTTGAACGGCCAGCGCATCATTTGCCACAACCGGAAGTCGGCGATCAGATACACCACATACATCCACCCATGGACGATCAAGACAGTGGTGGAGAAATTGAATCCCTCTGCGGTGTCCGAGAAGTCCTTATCCGTCAGCGATAGCAGCCCCTCGGGTCCCCCGATCATAATGTGGGAGTGCATGCCGTAGGCGGCAATCATTTCCACCACCACCAGGAGCAGCATGAACCCTGTGGCGTACGCCAGCACCTTGTAGAACGTCACCGCCGAGAGGATCTGGGCGTGGGTGCCACCGAACCGCCGTCTGGTTTTCTTCGCGGCACCAGGGGCGCCGGCGGCTGGTTTGTTGACATCTGGCGTGCTCACTGTCGTACCTCATTCGTAGTTGTTTCGGGCTGGGGAGAGTCAGCATCGTCGGCATCAGCATCTTCTGCGCCTTCTGCATCTTCTGCATCTTCTGCATCTTCTGCATCTTCAAGCGAACGCCGGTGATCGTCGGCAACCAGGCGCCACCACAGGAAGAAGGCGAATCCTGCGAAGACAAACCATTCGATTGCGTAAAAGATGTTCAGCCAGTTCAGTGGGGTGTCCTGCGGCTGGGGCCCCACGGTGACGACCTCCAACGGGGCCTGAGGGACAAGCTCGGCACCGTCGGCCGTGGTCGAGGATGACACGATAAAGCCCGCATAGATCGGGCTGTCCCAGCGATTGGTGAGGTCCGACGTCGCCAGCGTCGGGATCTGACCCTCCACCGGGCGTTCGGCCAAAGGACCCTCTGAAGGCAGCAGGCGCCCCACCACAACCGCCGGCCCCACCGGTTCGGGGACTTCGGCAGCTGCTGCCGGATCAGGAACCCAGCCGTGCACTACCGGGATGACCGTCGGGACGTCGGACCCCGGTGGCACCTCGCCGCCGTCGACGGCGAAAGCTGATAGGAGCCAGAACCCCTGCCTATCATTCTGGAGCCGATCCTTGACCAACACGGCGGTATCCGCCAGAAATTCGCCGTCCATGGTGATCATTTGGTCTGCAATCGGCGCAGTCATCGGAACGCCCGGGCTGAACACGTCAGTCAGCGGTCGCACCCTCTCGGTGCTGCTCGGCGGCGGCGGTGCGTCGTCCTGCGAGCTGGAAAACTGCCATTGGCTCAAGAGCACAAAGACTGCCGCAATCACCATGGCGAGGATCAGTGAGAGGATCCAACGGGGTTTAAGCGCGGTTTTGAGCACCCCTTAACGGTACTTCGTCACGGTGTAGAAAACCGAATGCCCGTTTGAGCCGCCCGCGTCAGGACCCGGCATGGACCAGTGATTGGGAGTTGTCTATCACTTTGCCCTGAAGGGGCTAGGATGGTTGATCGTGCGCGCGTATCCCTATCCCGACCCCGGCCCCCCAGACCTCCGATCACCTTCCCGGTATCTACTCTGGCTGGCATCGAAGCAAAAGGCGACGCTGTTGGCCGGTGTGCTCTTCGGCACCGTCTGGATGGTCGCCCAGGCAGTGATGCCCTACGTGCTGGGACGGGCCATCGACGAAGGGGTGGTAGGCGGAGACTTTGACCGCCTCTTTTTGTGGGTGGGCGTCCTGATCGGCCTGACTGTCCTTCAGGCAGGTGCAGGCACGCTGGAACACCGCACGGCGATCAGCGGCTGGCTGCAGGCGGCTTTCCACTCCATCCGCCTGATCGGATACAAGGTGACACGCACCGGTGACGCACTCCCACGGAAGCTCTCCACCGGCGAGGTGGTGTCCACTGCGGCATCTGATGCCACCCGGCTCGGGGAAATTTACGCGGTGTCGGCCCGCCTGGCCGGCTCGATCGTTGCGTGGCTGGTGGTGTGCGTGTTGATCGCCCAGACGTCGCTGCTGCTCGGCATTATTGTCCTGGTCGGTGTGCCGGCCTGTTGCGCCCTGCTCCTCTTCGTGGTACGCCCCTTGCAGGCGCGTCAACGTGAGCAACGGGAAGCGTCAGGAAAGATGACAGCGGTGGGGGCAGACACGGTCGCCGGGCTTCGTGTACTCAGGGGAATCGGCGGCGAGCACATCTTTGTGAACCGCTACCGTGAACGGTCCGCCACAACCCGGGACTCGGGCATCCGGGTGGCCTACTCCCTGGCAGACCTTGAGGCTTCGCAGGTGTTCATTGCCGGCGCCTTCAGCGTGCTGTTTACCTGGGTCGGCGCGAACCTTGCCCTCTCCGGAGACATCGAGCCCGGCCAGCTGGTGGCGCTGTATGGGTACTCGATCTTTCTGATGACCCCGATTCGGGCAGCAGCTGACAGCGTGGCCCGGTTCATCAGGGCGCACGTCGGGGCACGCAAAATCATAGCTGTCCTTGTCGTTGAGCCTGACGTTTCCGATCAGGGCTCGACGGCGCCCGCCCCACCCCCCGGGTCAGTCCTGCACGATGCTCGCACCGGCACCCTCATCCACCCGGGCCGGATGACAGCTGTGGTGTCAGTGGACACCGCCGCTTCGGCCGAGCTGGCAACGAGGCTGGGACGCTTCGAGGACGAGGTTCTCGACCAGGCCGAAGTCCGCTGGGGGCCCGTTCCGTTACACAACATCGCGCTCGCGGATATTCGCCGTCGAATTGTGGTCAGCGAAGCGAACCCGCAGTTGTTCACCGGCTCACTGCGCTCTCAGCTGGACCCTCAGTCGACCCATGATGACTCACTGATACTCGCCGCCCTCGACGCGTCAAGCGCCCTGGACATCCTGGACGGCGTCGACGACGGTCTCGATCACGAGGTGACTGAGCGCGGCCGCGGCTTCTCCGGCGGGCAACGCCAGCGGCTGGTCCTCGCCCGGGCTCTCCTGACCGAGGCCGAAACCCTGGTGCTGATAGAACCGACCAGCGCCGTGGACGCCCATACCGAATCCAGGATCGCTACCCGCCTGAAAGGCATGCGAGGAGGAAGTGATCAGACGACCGTGGTGGTCACCGCCAGTCCCCTGATGCTGGGCGTCATGGATCACGTTGTCTATCTCGAGGATGGCCAGGTGGTAGCCGAAGGCACCCACCAGGATCTGCTGTCCAGCCAACCCGCCTACCGAAACGTGGTTATCCGAAGTGAGTGAAACAACTGTCGGCACCGACACCTCCGGGAAGCTCCCGGTCGCTGAGCCGTCGCAGGTGCGCGCCGAGGCTTCTCAGCTGATCAGGCACCACCGCGGCGGACTGTCACGGGTCGTCGCCCTCTATGTTGGTTCGGCGATAGCAGGTCTGGTGGGCCCGGTATTGCTCGGGCGCGTGGTGGACGCCGTCGTCGAGGGAACAACCTCCGACTACATAGCGACAGTTTCCCTCATCATGCTCGCGTTCCTGATCGTTCAGGCACTCCTCCGCCGCCTGGCGGTCCGCGCCGGAATGGTCTTCGGTGAAACGGTCTTCGCCGAACTGCGCGAAGACTTCATGGAACGGGTCACCTCCCTGCCGCTGTCCACAGTGGAGAAGGCAGGCACCGGGGATCTGGTCTCACGTACCACCAACGACGTCGACGCCGTCTCGCATACCGTGCGGTTCGGCGTACCGCAGGTGGTCGTGTCGCTTGTGACCATCCTGCTGACCATCGGCGCCGCAGTCATCACCTCGCCGGTGCTGGCTTTGGCGCTACTGGTGGGCCTTCCCGTCCTCTATCCAGTGACCCGGTGGTACCTCAAGCGGAGCTCGGCTGGCTACCAGAAGGAGCGGGAGACCTACGCCGTCGTCAACGGTTCGATCACCGAGACCATCGAGGGCGCCCGGACTGTCGACGCCCTCGGACTCGGCGCGCTGCGCCGTGATCGTATCGATGGAGCGTTGAGCGGCAGTTACCGGGCCGAGCGGTACACCCTCTGGCTCCGCACCATTCTCTTCCCGGCAGCCGACTTCGCCTTCTGGCTGCCCGTGGCGGGAGTGCTCCTGTGGGGTGGCTGGCTGGCATCGCAAGACGTCGTCACACCGGGAGTGGTTGCAACAGTGGCCTTGTTTGCTGTGCGACTCATCGACCCAGTGGATCTGCTGATCATGTGGACTGACGAGATCCAGGTGGGCGCGGCATCGCTGGCGCGCATCGTCGGCATCAAAGAGGTCAAGCCGGATCGGCAGGCGACCGACCATGAGCCGTTGAACGACGACATTCTGGTGTCCACGGCACGGTACGCCTACCGCCCCGGTCACGATGTTCTGCACGGCGTCGATCTTGAGCTGCGCCGCGGGGAGCGACTGGCAATGGTCGGCCCATCCGGCGCCGGCAAATCGACGCTTGGACGGCTCATCGCTGGAATTCATCCACCCACCGCGGGCTCGGTCACTGTCGGTGGGGTACCACTGGTCGACCGTCCGCTCAACGCCCTGCGCCGTGAAGTGGCCCTGGTCACTCAGGAACACCACGTGTTCGTCGGCTCGTTGGCTGACAATATCCGGCTGGGCAAGGATGATGCGACTGAGGCAGAGTTGAAGCAGGCACTCGACGACGTCGGCGCTCTAGGCTGGGCCCACGCTTTGCCGCTTGGCCTTGAGACCGAGGTCGGATCGGGTGCCCACGAGCTGACACCAGCCCAGGCGCAGGAGCTCGCGCTGGCGCGGCTGGTCCTCGCTGACCCGCACACCCTGGTGCTGGATGAGGCGACATCGCTCATCGATCCGCAAGCCGCACGTGATCTGGAACGCTCACTCAATGCGGTTCTGGAGGGGCGCACGGTAGTTGCTATTGCCCACCGACTGCATACCGCCCACGACGCCGACCGGGTAGCCGTGGTTGAGAACGGCAACATTACGGAGCTCGGCTCCCACGACGAACTGCTCGCTCTGGACGGCTCCTATGCGGCGCTGTGGAGGTCCTGGCGCTCCGAATACTGATTGGCGAAGAGCCGAACTCTGGTCAATCAGTGATCGAGAACAAGCTCTGGTGGTGAGCAATCCGGACCGCCGAGGTCAACCTGAACCGTTGGGAGGGATAGGCGTAGCTTGCCCACCGATGTCAAGTTACTCATCGACCCGGCGACGGCGTGCTGGCGCCGACGGCAGCGGGTGTCCCCGACGATAACGGGCCTCCCTCACCGACGAGGGGCATCAGTGGTCGAAAAACACCAGTGTCGAGTTGATCAGCTCGGCAATCACCTCGGTGTCGTGGGCACGCCTGAGAGATTCCCTGAAATTTTCCTTGAACAGGGAACGCGCCAGGGTGGCCAGCACCTCAAGGTGCTCGGAGAAAGACTGCGACGGGGTGGCGATCAGCAGGACAAGGGTCGCCGGCCCGTCGACCGCGCCGAAGTCAAGACTGTGACCGTACTTCGTGACACCCACCGCAATGCTGGTCTGGGTGACATACTCGCTGCGCGCATGCGGCAACCCGACCCCGCCGGGCAAACCCGTGGCCATTTGGTGTTCGCGTGAATTGACCTGTGCCAGAAATCCATCGAGTTGCGAGATCCGCCCGTTCTCGAACAGCTTCCCGGCAAGCTGTGCCGCAGCCTCTTCCTTACTATCGGCTACCATCTCAAGAATCACCAGTTCAGGTGTCGTCAGAATGGCATCGTGCAATTCCATGGAACGCTCGGTCACGGTAGACCTCTCGCGGGTTGCGTTGGACAGGTGGCGCGGCGTCCAGACCGCAGTTCTAGCTTAGCGGCACAATATCTTCGACTCCCATTCGGGCACTGTCCGCCAGTACGTCGTCGGGCTGCTCCTGGCTCAATCGCTCGGCCTCGACGCGGGCGAGGTAGTGCTTGACCTCACGGTCAACCTGCGCGTCACTCCACTCAAGGAACGGCGCCATCAGCGCTGCGACCACCGGCGCTGCCGACACCCCGCGGTCCCATGACTCGATGGAGATCCTGGTGCGCCGGGTCAGCACGTCATCCACATGGCGCGCGTTCTCGTGGGTGACTGCGTACACCACCTCTGCCCCAAGGTAGTCATCTGCCCCCGGCAGAGGCTCACCCAGCGACCTGTCCTCGCGGATCAGCGCAAGGATGTCCTCGGCGTGGCTTCCGTAGCGCTGGAGGAGGTGCTCCACCCTGGCGACGTGAACTCCTGAGCTTTCAGCCATCCTGGCCCTCTTGTTCCAGGCTGCTTTGTATCCTTCAGCTCCCAGCAGCGGGACCGTCTCGGTGCAGCTGGCGGGGACCCTTTCATCAAGGGCCCTGGTCGCCTCATCCACCGCGTCCTTGGCCATCACCCGGTAGGTGGTCCATTTACCCCCGGCCACTACCACCAGGCCTGGCACAGGGTGCGCCACCACATGCTCCCGGGAGAGCTTGGCGGTGGAGTCACTCTCTCCGGCCAGCAAGGGGCGAAGCCCGGCATAAACACCCTCTACGTCCTCCCGTGTGAGAGGCCGGCGCAGCACTTTATTGACGTGCTCGAGCACGTAGTCGATGTCTTTTGACGACGCGGCCGGGTGCGCTTTGTCCAGTTCCCAGTCCGTGTCAGTAGTTCCGATGATCCAGTGGCGCCCCCAAGGAATCACGAACAGCACAGACTTCTCGGTGCGCAGAATCAATCCAACAGTGGACTGGAAACGGTCCCGCGGGACAACCAGGTGGATGCCCTTCGACGCCCTGACTTTCATCTGACCCCGGTCGGTGACCATGGCCTGGGTTTCGTCGGTCCAGACTCCTGTCGCATTGATGACCTGCTTGGCGCGAATATCGAACAGGTCGCCGGTTTCCTGGTCCTTCACGCGGGCACCAACCACCCGTTCCCCCTCGCGAAGGAAATCAACCACAGCGACCCGGTTAGCCACCCTGGCCCCGTAGTGATCCGCGGTGCGCACCATGTTCACTACATACCGCGCGTCATCAACCTGGGCGTCGTAATAGCGGATCGAACCGACCATTGCGTCCTCTTTCAGGCTCGGGGCAGCCCGGAGGGTCCCACGCCGGGAGAGGTGCTTGTGCATGGGGACCCCGCGCGAGTTGCCTGATGTCATGCCCATCGTGTCGTACAGCAGGATGCCGGCGCCCACGTAGGGTCGCTCGACGAAGCGCTTGGTCAGTGGATAGAGGAAGGGCACCGGACGGACCAGGTGTGGGGCGATCCGCTGAATCAGGAGACCGCGCTCCTTCAAGGCCTCCTGTACCAGGGCAAAGTCGAGCATCTCCAGGTACCGCAGACCACCGTGGATCAGCTTGGACGACCGGGACGAGGTGCCCGAAGACCAGTCACGGGCCTCGACCATACCCACCTCAAGTCCACGGGTCGCAGCGTCGAGCGCCGAACCTGCACCGACGACGCCGCCGCCGACAACCAGGATATCCAGCTCCTTGCCGGACTCCGAGGTGGCTTTCAACGCTGCGAGCGCGTCTTCACGGTTCTGGGGGCTAAGTGCACCTGATGACATGGCGGCGATCCTTCGTCGGTCCGATACTACGTTCCCCAACCTTAGCAATCAGCCGTTGGAAAGGTAGGGGGAAAGGACCACTTCCACCCGCTGGAACTCCTTCAGATCCGAGTAACCGGTGGTGGCCATCGCCCGGCGCAGGGCTCCGATCACGTTGGAGGTTCCATCAGTGTGGTGGGAGGGCCCCCACAGCACCTCCCTGAGCGGGCCAACCGTCCCGATATTCACCCGGTCACCCCGGGGCAGCTCATCATGGTGGGCTTCCTGCCCCCAGTGCCAGCCCTGACCGGGCGCTTCGTCGGCGCGGGCGAGCGCCGAACCGAGCATGACGGCGTCGGCGCCCATGGCAATCGCCTTGACAATGTCGCCGCTGGCGCCCATTCCGCCGTCGGCGATCACGTGCACGTAGCGGCCGCCTGACTCGTCCATATAGTCACGCCGGGCGGTTGCCACGTCGGAGATGGCCGAGGCCAAAGGCGCATGGATCCCCAAGGCTCGCCGCGTCGTCGTCGTCGCTCCCCCGCCGAACCCAACCAGCACCCCTGCCGCACCAGTGCGCATCAGGTGAAGGGCTGGGGTGTAGCCGGCTGCCCCGCCGACGATGACCGGGACATCGAGTTCATAGATGAACTGTTTGAGGTTCAGCGGCTGGTCGTTCTTCGAGACGTGCTCGGCGGAGACAGTGGTGCCTCGGATCACGAAAATGTCAACCCCTGCGGCCAGGACTGTCTTGTAGAACTGCTGGGTGCGCTGCGGTGTCAGCGAGCCCGCCACCGTAACACCGGCCTCCCGGATTTCGGCAAGCCTGCTGGTGATTAGGCCTTCCTGGATCGGGGCGCTGTAGATTTCCTGCATCCGTCGGGTCGCCGCCGGGCTGAAGTTCTCCGTGCTAAGACCCGCAATCTCGTCGAGGACTGGCTGGGGATCCTCATACCGGGTCCATAGGCCCTCAAGGTTGAGCACACCGAGACCGCCGAGGCGGCCAATGGCGATGGCAGTTGACGGGGACATGACTGAATCCATGGGCGCAGCAATCACCGGCATCTCAAACTGGTACGCATCGATCTGCCACTGCACTGACACATCATGCGGATCACGGGTGCGCCGCGACGGGACCACCGCCACGTCATCGAGTGAGTATGCCCTGCGTCCGCGCTTGCCTCGGCCAATTTCTATCTCGTTAGTCACGCTTCAAGGTTATCCCAGCGGCGCGGGCAAGGACTCCGCGGCGGTCCGCTCCAAGCTGACTGCGCTGTCTGGGGAGGCCATCGGGCGACTTAGACTGAGAACTCCGACTGACCACAGGTGGTAAGCGTGCTTTCTTTTCCCGTCCCGAGGGGACTAAAGTGGATGGCAGCCTAGGACAGGAGCCTGCACGGTCCGAGTTCCACCGATCTTCACCAGTGAAGGAAGTGTTGACATGCAGGAGCTGGAGCAATGGCCCACCGGGAGGCTATTGACCACTGCGGCGCGTTTGGTTGATCATGCCTGGAACGCGGGCTTGAGTGATCTCGGCCTCACCCATGCTGGTTTTACAGCACTACGGGTGCTGCAGGATAACGGCCCCATCAATCAGACCAAACTTGCCCAGCTGATTCGTGTGCAGAACCAGACCATGGGCAAGACCATTGAGAAGTTACAGGTTAACGGCTATGTGGAGCGCGCCCGTGGCGAGGTGGATCAGCGGATCCAGATGGTCTCGGTCTCCGAGTCCGGCAGGACTGCGTTGGCGAGGGCGCAGAAGATAGAACAGTCACTCGTTGCCGGGGGCGGTCTCCTCTCCGAAACCCTGCGCACCGAGCTGAGGAACCTGATCGACGAGTTGGGTGCGGGGCGTACCGGTGGGCCCCAAACCGCAGGCTGAACTTCGGCACAGCTTTCGCCGTAGAGTTGATCCTGCAGGAATTGTTCGAACACTCTCCTCGAAAGGCACTGGGCTATGGGTAATAAGAGCAGGCTTTCTCCGGAAAAATCATTTCCGGCGGACTTGGCACCCCTGGAGGACAGCCAGGTGGAAATACTGAACAGCAAGGTTCATCGCCAGCTGGACCATGAATACACCCAGGATTACGAGCCCGACCCGGAAACCGAGTCCCGTCATGAGGAGTTGCGCGCAGAGCTTGACTACCGCGCAACCGGAGGCAACGAATCGCCTACCGACGGGCGGGACGCCCAGGAGTCGTCAATTCAGGAGCCGCAGGACACGGCAACAGCCTAAATCCCGTGCCTAGACACCTGCGGCAGGGTTTGGGTCGAGGCCCAGCTGGCTCTCGAACATCCTGAAGTACCGTCCCCGACGGTTCACCAGCTCGTCATGGGTACCGGTCTCCGCTATTCGTCCGTCCTCCAGCATGTAGATCACGTCGGACTTTTCAATTGTCGCAAGCCGGTGACTGATGGCAATGATTGTGTGTTCCTTGTCCGCAAAGAGTCGGCTAAAGATCCGGTGTTCGGCCAGGGCATCGATCGCCGATGTGGGCTCGTCCATCACAATGAATGGCGCGCCCCGGTAGAAGTTGCGTGCCATGGCGAGGCGCTGCCATTGCCCGCCTGACAACCCACTCCCTTTGCGTCCCCTCGGGTCTTCCATCCAGTTGCTGACGTGGTTTTCAAACCCCTGAGGGAGGCTGGAGATGAAGTCGCTGGCCTCGGCGTCCTGGGCTGCCCGCTGCATCCGCGCATCGTCCCTCGGCAGGGAAACGTCGCCGAAGTAGATGTTGTTGGCCGCAGTCGCAAACTCGTACTTCAGGAAATCCTGCGACATGACCGCCAGGCGTTGATGCCAGGATCTGATGTCCACTGTCCTGAGGTCCTGCCCATCGAGGAGTACCTGGCCGGACTCCGGTTGGTACAACCCGGCAAGAATCCGAATGAGCGTCGATTTTCCGGCGCCGTTCTCCCCAACGATAGCGATGTGCTGGCCCGCCCTGATGGTCAGGGAAATACCCTGTAGCACCTGAGTGCTGCCGCCCGTGTACGTATAGGTGATGTCCGACAGTCGCACCTCGGCTGGCGCCTCCGCCAGGACCGCCCCACCACCGACGGCCGTCGGATACTTCATGAACTCCTCATAGTCCTTCAGGTTGGCTAGATCCTCATCAATGGAGCTTAGCGAACTGACCAGCGAATTGGCGGTTGAGAGCGCCCTGCTCACGATCTGCTGGATGTAGAGGAACTGCCCGACGGGCTGCGCCCTTGAAATGATCTGGCCCACCACCCAGATCAGCGCTACCACCTCGGCGCCGTACTGGAGTGCATCGGCGAGCAGCTGTTTAGAGATGTAGCGCTTCTGGAACTCCAGCCGGCGCAGTTCGTCAGCGTCTCGCAGCCGGGAACGCAGGTCCATCAGGTACTTCACAATGCCGTAGAGCCTCATCTCGGCAATGTGCTGAGGGCGGATCAGGTTCGTCTCGATCAGCCGTCTCTGCCGTCGCGAATCCACTTGCGTATTCCAGTGAGCCATCTGTTCACGGGACAGCTTGAACTGCAGATAGACACTGGGAATGATAGCGATCAGGACAACCAAAGCAACCCACCCAGCTGACCAGGAGCAGCGCCCCGATTGCCAGAATCACCGATACCAGCTGGGTGAAAATAGCCGCTATCCGGTCGAGGACCCGCGCATATGAGTCCGAGAAGCGTTTGGCCCGGTCATAGAGGTCAACAGTTTCCTTGTCGTCATACCGCCAAAAGTCCAGTGCGAGAAACCGCTCGTACATCAGGTCGCCAACCACCGCACCCACCCTGAAGCTCATCACTTGCTGGATGTACCGGTCCACGCTGCTAAAGGCACCCCAGAGCAGACCCAGCCCAGCAGTGATCAGCACGTACACCACCGCCTGCGCTCCGGCGTCGGGGTTTCCGGCGTATGCCTCGGCCAGGGCAGTGGTGGTCAGGGCAGCGAAGTAGGTGGTGACCAGCGGGAGGACTGCGGCAATCAGCGATCCGATGACCTTCATGATGACCGCACCCGGCGAAGCCTCGAAGCTGACCTGAAGGACCTGCCCAACCGCACGCGCATAGGGTCCAAGCGAGAGCCTCGGCCGGGGCTCCCGCGGCGGTCGAAGCTCGCTATCAGACATGGGGTCCGTCAGTCATCGATTCCCGGTTCGCGTCGACCCAGACTTCTGGTGCTACTTGGTGCCGTAGTTGGGTGCCTCGACAGTCATCTGGACGTCGTGAGGATGTGATTCCTTGAGCCCGGCGGCGGTAACCCGGACAAATTTTCCCTTCGCCTTCAGCTCTCCGATGGTTCGCGCACCCGTGTAGAACATGGTCTGCCGCAGGCCCCCGACAAGCTGGTAGGCAACCGATACCAGCGGTCCCCGATAGGCAACCCGGCCCTCCACGCCCTCGGGGATCAGCTTGTCGTCACCTGTGACATCGGCTTGGAAGTAACGATCCTTCGAGTAGGAGGTGTTCTTGCCGCGGGTCTGCATGGCGCCAAGGGATCCCATGCCGCGATAGGTTTTGTACTGCTTTCCGTTCACGAAAATCAGTTCCCCGGGCGCTTCGGCAGAGCCAGCCAGCAGGGAACCGAGCATTACGGTGTCGGCGCCGGCGACGAGGGCCTTGCCGATGTCACCCGAGTACTGGAGACCGCCGTCGGCAATCACTGGGACACCAGCCGGAATCGCTGCTTTGGCTGACTCGTAGATGGCGGTGACCTGGGGCACCCCAACTCCCGCCACCACCCGGGTGGTGCAAATGGAGCCCGGGCCCACCCCCACCTTGATGCCGTCGGCGCCGGCGTCGATCAGTGCCTGTGCGCCTTCGCGCGTTGCTGCCTGGCCGCCAATAATGTCCACGTGGTCAACCGACCGTTCGGCTTTGAGGCGGGCGATCATCTCCAGCACACCGGCGCTGTGTCCGTTGGCGGTGTCGACGAAGAGCGCGTCAACTCCAGCATCAACGAGGGTCATGGCTCGCTCCCAGCCGTCCCCGAAGAAGCCGATTGCAGCGCCGACACGCAACCGGCCCTCGTCGTCCTTGGTGGACAGGGGGTACTGCTCCGCTTTAGTGAAGTCCTTAACAGTTATCAGTCCGCGCAGTACACCGTCGCTGTCGACGAGCGGAAGCTTCTCAATCTTGTTCTTGGCCAGCAATCCGATGGCTTCTTCACCGCTGATACCGACCTGGCCGGTCACCAGCGGCATGGGAGTCATGACCGCACTGACCAGTCGGTGTGGCCATTCATGTTCGGAGACGAACCGGGTGTCCCTGTTCGTGACGATGCCGAGCAGTCGGCCGGCGGCGTCGACCACTGGGAGCCCGGAAACCCGGTAATGCCCGCACAGCTCGTCGAGTTCAGCAAGAGTGGCGTCGGGACCAATGGTGACCGGGTGAGTGATCATCCCAGATTCGCTGCGCTTCACCCGGTCCACCTGTTCAGCCTGGTCCTGGATGGACAGGTTCCGGTGAATGACGCCAAGGCCGCCCTGACGGGCCATCGCGACAGCCATCCGGGCTTCGGTCACGGTGTCCATGGCGCTGGACAATAGCGGGGTCTGGACGGTTATGCGCTTGGAGACACGCGAACTGGTATCGGCTTCCGACGGGATCACATCGGTGAGGCCGGGCAGGAGCAGGACGTCGTCGTACGTCAGGCCAACGAATCCGAATGGGTCGTGGGTTTCGTCGCGCTGGGACGGGTGGCTCACTGCGTCGCCTCTTTCTCAGATGGGTCTGTGGTTAGAAGCCGGCCGAGGAATGATCGGGCTGCCGGACTCTAATCCTAAAACGATTGCAGGGTGCGCCCTATTCCACGAGCGTGGAGTTGGACACATCACCAGCAGATCAGCCGTGGAGAGCACCATCGATCTGGTGGGCGATCACCCGCTAGCTGAAGTTAGCCCTGACCGTCGCGTTGTTGATGAGCAGTTCGCTGTCCCGCTGCACCCCTGAAACATTTCATGAACCTCAGCATCCTGCGATGGGGAGAACTGCCCACCACATGAGCGCACCCCCGGTCCGAGGACCGGGGGTGCGCTCATGTGGTCTAGTCCGTGTGGGGACTAGTGGCTGTGACCTTCTTCGTCAGTCTCGGGCTTCTCGACCACCAGTGTTTCGGTGGTCAGAATCAGGGCCGCGATTGAGGCAGCGTTCCGCAGCGCTGAGCGGGTGACCTTGACGGGGTCGATGATGCCGGCGTCGACCAGGTTCTCGTAGTCGCCGGTAACGGCGTTGAAGCCATGCCCGGGCTCTAGTTCCTCGACGCGGTGCACCACAACGTAGCCTTCGTGGCCGGCGTTCTCCGCAATCCAGCGCAGTGGCTGGGCCAGGGCCCGACGCACCAGGTTGATGGCGGTTGCAGCATCGCCTTCGAGAGCGAGCACCGATGCATCGGTGTCCAGCGCCTTGGAGGCGTGAATCAGGGCAGCGCCGCCACCGGCGACGATTCCCTCATCGAGAGCAGCACGTGTTGCCGACACGGCGTCCTCGATGCGGTGCTTCTTTTCCTTGAGCTCAACCTCGGTAGCTGCGCCAACCTTGATGACTCCGATGCCGCCGGCCAGCTTGGCCAGACGTTCCTGAAGCTTCTCGCGGTCCCAATCGGAATCGGTGCGCTCAACCTCGGCACGGATCTGGGCTACGCGGTCAGCAACATCGGACTCGCTGCCAATGCCGTCAACGATCGTGGTGGTGTCCTTGGTGACGGTAATCCGGCGTGCGGAACCCAGCACCTCCAGGCCCACCTGGTCCAGCTTGAGGCCGAGGTCAGGTGAAACAACCTGGGCACCGGTCAGCGTGGCGATGTCCTGCAGCATTGCCTTGCGGCGGTCGCCGAAGCCTGGCGCCTTGACGGCAACCACGTTCAGGGTGCCGCGGATCTTGTTGACCACGAGGGTGGACAGCGCTTCGCCGTCGATATCCTCAGCAATGATGAAGAGGGGCTTGCCTGCCTGCAGTGCCTTCTCCAGCAGCGGCAGGAATTCCTGCAGCGAGGAGATTTTGCCTGAGTTGATCAGGATCAGTGCGTCTTCGAGCACTGCTTCCTGGCGTTCGGCATCGGTGATGAAGTAGGGGCTGAGGAAGCCCTTGTCGAACTGCATGCCCTCAGTGAGCACGAGTTCGGTCTGGGTGCTGGAGGACTCCTCGATGGTGATGACCCCATCTTTGCCGACCTTCTCGAAGGCTTCAGCGATGAGCTCGCCGACCTCGGAGCTCTGCGCGGAGATGGAGGCAACGCTGGCGGTCTGCTGACCGACAACTTCGCGGGCATTCTCGAGCAGGCGGGCGGCAACGGCCTCGATGGAGACCTCAATGCCACGCTTCAGCTGTGATGGTGCCGCGCCGGCTGCGACATTCCGCAGGCCTTCTGTGACCAGTGCCTGTGCCAGCACCGTCGCGGTGGTGGTGCCGTCGCCGGCGATGTCGTTGGTCTTGGTGGCCACTTCCTTGGCGAACTGCGCACCAAGGTTCTCGAACGGGTCGTCCAGTTCGATCTCCCGGGCGATGGTCACGCCGTCGTTGGTGATCGTGGGGGCGCCCCACTTCTTGTCCAGCACGACGTTGCGGCCGCGGGGGCCGAGCGTCACCTTGACGGTGTCAGCCAACTTGTTGACTCCCGCTTCCAGCGCGCGGCGTGCAGCGTCGTCAAACTTCAACTGCTTTGCCATGATGTGTTTCCTCTTCCATTGTGCAAATCCTGCAATATGCAATACCTGGTATTGCATGTGGTCTTTCGTGCGTGTTCCCGCACCGACGAGAGAACCCCGGCCTGTGCGGCCGGGGTTCTCTCGAGGATTACTACTTAACTACGATCGCCAGGACGTCGCGGGCGGAGAGTACGAGGTACTCGGCGCCCGCGTGCTTGACTTCGGTTCCGCCGTACTTGGAGTAGATGACAATGTCGCCCTCGGCTACATCGACAGGTACGCGGTTTCCGTTATCGTCGACGCGGCCTGGGCCTACTGCAACAACTTCGCCCTCCTGGGGCTTTTCCTTGGCAGTATCCGGGATAACCAGACCCGAGGCAGTAGTCTGCTCGGCTTCCAGTGGGCGGACAACAATACGATCCTCAAGAGGCTTAATAGAGACCGACACGCGGACCTCTCCTTCGCTTGGGTGACAAATGGAATTAAGGCCTTCGGATGGCGCTGACCGTCGTCGCGGTGCCGGCTCACGCTTCCCTGAAGGAGTTAGCACCCTCATGGTGAGAGTGCCAACTCCGACTTTATGCATTGGTTAGCACTCGGTCAAGGCGAGTGCTAAATTGCGCTCGCAGCGCAGCCCGATGTCCGGCCCAGATGACTCACGGATTAACGTTCCGGAGGATCGACGCACGGCCAAGTCCTGCGGCAATGCCGACGACGGCGGCGAGGATCGCCGGGAACGCCGGGCCCGTCCCCGGAAGTACCAGGGCTGTCGTAGCAGCTGCCAGGCCAGCGGACACTATTGCGAAGGCAGTCACGTGGCCCCACTGGTTGAGCACCTGCCGCAACAGCAGGCTCAGCACCAGCGCCAGCGGCGCTCCGACCAAGATGGCGACCAAAAGGCTGACCCAGAGCGCAATCCCCCAGACCACCAGTGCTCCCGAATTCTGGCCAATGATCTCGCTTGCCGTACTCACGAGGAGGGTCGAGACAGACCAGATACCGAAGGTCACCAGCCAGCCCTTCAGGAAGGCGCGGGGGCCGATGACCACCCGGCCACCCTTTGAGCTCCGGCTTGTCTCCATACCGCCGCCGCAGCATGGCTGAGTTGTCGGGTCGCTCGTACCGGCGCTGGTCCTCCCCAAAATCCATTGTCGAACACTATCCCCTCCCGCATGCTCACCCATGAAATCTGCCTCCTTGGGCTCTGCCCGTTAGACTGGGGAACTGGCCATCAATGGCATTCCCACCATCTTTCGAAAGCAGTTTCGTGACCCAGCAGGCACAGGCCTCCACCCGCAGCCACAGTGGCATCGCCCAGGAGGCGTCCCGCCGTCGGACGTTCGCAGTCATTTCTCACCCCGACGCCGGCAAATCGACCCTGACCGAAGCACTGGCCCTTCACGCACGGGTGATCGGCACAGCTGGAGCCACCAACGGCAAGGAGAACCGGCGAGAGACGGTCTCCGACTGGATGCAGATGGAGAAGGACCGCGGCATTTCCATCAGCTCCACGGCGCTGCAGTTCTCCTACCGCGATACAGTCATCAACCTGCTCGACACCCCAGGCCACTCGGACTTCTCCGAGGACACCTACCGGGTGCTTGCAGCAGTGGACTGCGCAGTCATGCTGATCGACGCAGCCAAAGGGCTCGAGACCCAGACAATGAAGCTGTTCGAAGTTTGTCGCCAACGCAACATCCCCATCATTACTGTGATCAACAAGTGGGACCGTCCGGGGCTGGATACCCTGGCCCTGATGGATGAGATCACCGACCGCACCGGGCTGATCCCGATGCCACTGACCTGGGCCGTCGGCATCGCCGGGGACTTCCGTGGCGTGTGGGACCTCAAACGCGACGAATTTGTCAGGTTCACCCGCAAAAACGCTGGTGCCTCCCTCGCTACCGAGGAACACCTGAGCCCCGACGAAGCGCTGGCCCAGGAGGGCGACGTCTGGACTGACGCCCTCGATGAAGCGTCGCTCGTGATCGAGTCAAACTCACCGTTCGACAGGGAAAGCTTTCACGCGGGAACCGGCACTCCCGTCCTGTTTTCGTCAGCAGTCCTGAACTTCGGCGTCCAGCACATTCTCGATGCCCTGGTCGATCTGGCACCACCGGCTGGACCACGCAAGGACGTTGATGGCAACCCCCGCCCCGTCGACGCACCGTTCTCGGGATTCGTCTTCAAGGTGCAGGCTGGAATGAACCGGGCCCACCGTGACCACGTCGCGTTCATCAGGGTCTGTTCGGGTGTCTTCGAGCGCGGCATGGTGGTAACCCACGCCAACTCAGGCAAAACCTTCGCCACCAAGTACGCCCAGCAGCTCTTCGGTCGCGAACGGGAAGTCATCGACGAAGCGTGGCCAGGCGACGTCGTCGGGCTGGTCAACGCCTCTGCCCTCCGCATGGGCGACAGTCTCTACATCGAGGAACCGGTAGAGTTCCCGCCGATTCCCCTGTTTAGCCCCGAGCACTTCCGGGTTGCCCGGTCCAAGGATGCCGGTCGCTTCAAGCAGTTCAGGCGCGGGATAGAGCAGCTCGGCCATGAGGGAATCATCCAGGTGTTGCGCTCGGATCTCCGTGGTGACCAGGCACCGGTCCTGGCCGCCGTCGGCCCCATGCAGTTCGAGGTGGTCGCGGACCGGATGGAACACGATTTCGGCGCACCGATGCGGATGGAGCCGCTGCAGTATTCGCTGGCCCGGCTCACCACCCATGACGCGCAGGCAGCGCTGAGCGCCATTCGCGGCACCGAGGTGCTGATCAGGTCCGACGGCGAATACCTGGCGTTGTTCAACGACATCTGGGCGCTGCGCCGCGTCGAGAAGAACTCGCCGGAGATTTCGCTGAGCACCATCGGCACCGATGCCGGGGACGCCAGGGGCTACTGAGATGGCCCCCGACGCCGCGACTGACCTGATTGCGCCGCTCCTGACCCCTGCCGGGTGGGAGCTCCTGAATTCCCTGGAACCCTACGACGAAGCTGACACCCTCCGCCTGAGCACCACACTTCGCAGGGCAGGGCACGACCCCCTGGTCATCTCGGCCGCTCTCACCCAGTCCCGGCTCCGGGCCAAGGCGGAAACGAAGTTCGGGCCATTCGCCGCCCGGATGCTGTTCACCGCCGCAGGGTTGGAGCAGGCCACCCGCCTGGGGGTGGCCGCCCGGCACGCCGAACGCTACGTCACGGCCCGTCTGGAGCGGGTGGCCGATCTCGGCTGCGGCATCGGAGCCGACGCGATAGCCCTCGCTAGCCTGGACCGCCAGGTGACAGCCGTGGAGATCGACGAAACGACAGCAGCTGCAGCCACCATGAACCTCATGCCCTGGCCCAATGCCACTGTGGTCGGCGGCGATGCCGAGTCATTCGACCTCACCGGTTACGACGGCGTCTGGCTGGACCCGGCGCGCCGGACCACCACCACATCGGGCACCACCCGGCTCTTCGATCCGGAAGCATTCTCCCCTCCCCTGTCCTTCGTGGAGCGGCTCGCCGACAGCGGCACACCTCTCGGGGTGAAGCTCGGCCCGGGGATCCCACACGAGGCGGTGCCTGCCGGCTGCGAGGCGCAGTGGGTTTCGGTCGATGGGGACGTCACAGAGTTGACCCTCTGGTTCAATTCCCTGAGGCGGGACGACGTCCGCCGGTCTGCGCTGGTGATCAGCTCTCACGGTGCCGCTGAGCTCAATAGTGCCGCCGATTTCGACGACGAGACCCGCCCGCCCATGGGCGCCCCCGAGGGATACCTGTATGAACCGGACGGCGCGGTAATCCGAGCAGGTCTGGTGGCCGACGTCGCGCGGGGATTGGCTGGACACCTGTTGGACCCGAGGATCGCCTACATCTGCGCCCCGACGCTGCAGGACACACCGTTCGCCCGGGCCTACAGGGTGCTGAGCGTGATGCCGTTCAACGTCAAGGCCCTGAGGGCCTGGGTCCGAGAGAACGGCATCGGCGTCCTGGACATCAAGAAACGTGGCACCTCGGTCACTCCTGAAGAGCTCCGCAAGCAGCTTCTCGCCGGGGCAGGCAAGTCCGCCGGAAAGAAGAAGGCCACGTTGGTCCTGACCCGGATCGGTGAGGACCGGGTGGCAATCGTCGTCGAGCCTGTCGTCTCCGCCGAAAAGTGTCAGTGCTGGATGGAACAGTTAGGCCATGGAAGCGGACACTCCTCATATTAATGGCATTTTGCGTTCGTTCTTTGAGGACGAAAGTGTGGGCCGAAGCTACTACGTCGGCGCGCGGTACTACCGGGTGATGGCCCACCTGTGCCACTACCTCGAGTCGGTCGACGCCGCCACCGTACTCGGCCCCGAATCCGGAACCCTACTCGCAGCCGAACGGGAGCTGAACCCGCGCGGTGCCTTTCTTCGGCTGTTCACCGCCCATGATCTGGTTCACTGCCTGCCTGGCTTTCTCGAGAGCCGATGGTTGCTAAGGAACCACATGGATGCGCGCACCCAGATCAGCCTCACAGATAGGTTATTGCGCTGGATCCGGCACCATTACCCCGATGACATGCACCACTGCGCTGGCGGAATCAACAAGTGCACCGAGGCGATCAGACGCGCGCGGGCCACACAACTGTGGTAGCCGACGTCCCTGGCATACCGGTCACCGGGCCGAAGACAGAAAACCGCTGGTAGCCTCGGCGAGGCTCTGGCGGGCGGCCGCGTCAGAAATGGTCGGGTCACCGTCGCCGAAGATGGACCGATAGGAGCCGAACTGGCTGTGTTCCATCCCATCGATCTCGACGACGTCGGAGGGGATTCCAGCCTGCTCAAGACGCTCCCGAACTACCTCGGTGGGAACTATCTCGTCGCGACTACCGGTCACCGCCAGAACCTCGAGTCCTGGGATGTCCACCAGGACAACCTCTTCCTCCGGGAAGGCGGCCCAGAGCAGCAATCCCTCGAAATCCTGATGGTCGTCAGCGTAGCGGGCAGCGGTAATTCCGCCGAGTGAATGACCGCCGATCCACCATGAGCCCACCGACGGCTCCGCAGCGATGATGTCCCCGGCCGCGTCGTCCCGGAGGGAAGCAAAACCGAACGGCATCTCGGCAAGATACACGGCCATTCCGGTGGCTTTGACGATCGGCGCCCAGGACGGCAAGTAGGCCTCGGCGACGGTCCGCGCCCCCGGGTAGAAGATCATCCCGGTCCCCGTGGACCCTTCGGCTGGAAGCAAGGCAAGGTACCCATCGTTCTCGACCACCCGCAGCGCCGGGTCGGCCCGGACCGCCGCGACCTCGGCCTCTTCGACCGGAGACGGGGTGAGCAGCACCGCAGCTGAAGTACCCAGCACGACGACGATTCCCAGCAGCGTTGCCAGGAGCACGCGGCGAAGCCGTCTAAACTTCGACGAGCGCGCGGGATGCGACATTGTCCAAGAGTACGCTCGAACGTCCTGCCGAGCCGAGCGTCAGCACCCGGTTCCGGCGTCGTACCCCGCCGCTTCTACCGGAAGCCGTCCCGGCGCTGGAGCGGTCCCACTTAGGACAGCAACCACGGCGGCAAAGGCGCCCGGCGTGTTTCCGTAGGCAGCAACTTCCACCGGAGCATCAACCGACTCCAGCCACCAGGGAGCATCTAGCGCGACGGCGATCTCGGCCGGCGCGGCACCGTTGCCGCCGGCGCCGACCAAGGAAACAGTTGTGCCGCCGGGGCCCACGGCGACTCCCGCCGCCTCAGCGGCCTCGGTGAAGCGCTGCACATCAGCCTCAGTCCCTCCCACGACTGAGGCTGTGCCGTTCAACAGGTCCCCCTTGCACTGCCCGGTGAGCACGGTGATGGCTGCAGCTGACGCGGCAGCACTTGCCTCGGTCTGGGTCCCTGGCTCGGCGGGCTCCGCATCGGCGGATAGTTCTGCCTGCCACAGCATCAGGGTGACCACCCTGGTGGCGGCCTCGACCAACCGCTCGTCGGCGAGGTTGCCGTCGTCGACGGCGGCCACAATCGCCGCGTGCGCCGCGTATGAGTCAGTGGGCATCAGGAGGAGGTCCGCGCCGGCTGCGAGCGCGCGTGGAGCCGACTGTCCGGCCGGGTACAACTGCTCCACGGCCGCCATGTTCAGCGCGTCGGTGACGATTACGCCGTCGAAACCCAACCCACGCAACGCCTCGTAGTTGGGGGCCGAGACCGACGACGGCACTCCCGGGTCGAGGGCCTCCACTGCGATATGGCCCATCATCATGACCGGCACACCCGAATCCGCTGCGGCCTTGAACGGCGCCCAGTCGCGGGCTTGAAGGTCTTCCAATGAGCCAGACTGCACCGGCAGCTCCAGGTGGGAATCGACCGGCACAGAGCCGTGGCCCGGGAAATGCTTCACGCTGGGCAGCACACCGGCCTTTAACATGCCGGTGACCGCGGCGGTGCCGAGCTCGCCGACGAGGCCGGGATCATCCGAGTAGGCGCGGGCACCAATCGTTGGGTCGCCGGCTCCGGTTGTGACGTCGATCGACGGAGCGTGGTTCATGGTGAATCCGAGTCCCGCCAGCTCGGAGTTCATTGCCGTCATGGCTGTCTCCAGAAGCGCCGGGGCCCCGGCGGCTCCGTAGGTCATTGGGGTAGGCCAGGCCGTCACTGGCGGACCGAGCCGGGCAACCTGTCCGCCCTCCTGGTCCACTGAGATGACTGCTGGCCAGGTCCTGCCATTGTCAGCTACTGCCTCGGTCAGGCCGGCGGTCACGGCCGCTATTGCGTCGGCATCGACCGTACCGTCCGCGGCGAGCGGCACATTGTCTCCCATGATGATGCTGCCCGCGAGGTGCAGGTCGCGGATGGCCTGTTGCTGGCCGGCCGGATCGGTGCCCGCATAGAATCCCACGATGACCTGCCCTGCCTGCTCTGCAGTGGTCATCTCAGCGACGGCAGCGGCGGCGTCGTCGTAATGGCGAGCGTCGGGGCCCCAGGACAACCGGGAGTCGTCAGTCGCTGACGGCGCGGGGGCCGACGACGTCGTCGGCGGGCTGTCGGACGAGGGTGCGCTACCGCCGTTTCCGGCCGATGTGCAGCCCGCCACGAGCAGAAGGGTGAGAATGGCTAGTCCTGCCTGGGGTAAGCCTCGACGGCGTGAGAGATTCCCAGTGTTCGCCCGGTGGGCTGCGCTTTTCACCCTATCGATGCTACTCCTGCTCTAATATTGGGACAGTTCTCTTCCGCGGATGACGCGATACCGAGGCAGAATTTTCCAGCAGTCCGGTACCGGTCAGGAGCCAACCACATGAAGATCGATTTCGCGCAGTCAGCACAGTCAACACTTGGGGTCGAGTGGGAACTCGCGCTGGTGGACCGCTATAACGGTGACCTGGTCTCGGTAGCCAATCAGGTGCTGCGGGGGGTAGCTGCAAATCATCCCGAGCTGCAGGAGGACGAGGAGCACCCGCACATCAAGCAGGAGCTATTGCTCAACACCGTGGAGCTGGTGACCGGAATCTGCACCACAGTCGCCGAGGCTAAGGCTGACTTGTCCCGCTCCCTGGCAGCCGTCCGCGAGGTCACCGACCCGATGGGTGTGGAACTCTTCTCCGCCGGCTCGCACCCGTTCAGCGTGCCCCGGTCCCAGCCAGTGACCGACAAGGAACGCTACTACAAGCTGATTGACCGCACCCAGTGGTGGGGTCAACAGATGGTCATTTACGGTGTGCATGTGCACGTGGGGCTGGACCACCGTGACAAGGCAATGCCGGTTCTCGACGGTCTGGTGAACTATGTGCCCCATTTCCAGGCGCTGTCAGCGTCATCGCCGTTCTGGGGTGGCGAGGATACCGGGTATGCGTCGCAGCGTGCGCTGATGTTCCAGCAGCTGCCGACGGCCGGGTTGCCCTTCCAGTTTCCCAACTGGACCGAGTATGAGTCCTATGTGCAGGACATGTTCACCACCGGCGTGATTGACGCCGTGAACGAGATCCGGTGGGATGTGCGCCCCGTGGGGAACCTCGGAACCATCGAGATGCGGGTCTGCGACGGGCTGTCAACGCTCCAGGACGTCGGGGCGATCGCCGCGCTGACCCAGTGCCTGGTCGACGAGTTCTCCACCACACTGGACAACGGTGGAACCATCCCGACAATGCCGCCGTGGCACGTCCAGGAGAACAAGTGGCGGGCGGCCCGGTACGGGATGGAAGCCATCATCATCCTGGACGCCAAGGGTAACGAGCAGCTGGTCACCGACCATCTGCTCGAGGTGCTGGATCGGCTGCAACCGGTAGCGAAGAAGCTGGGCTGTGTCGAGGAGCTCGGCGACGTGGAGAAGATCCTGGCCCGCGGCGCCGGGTACCAGCGGCAGCGCCGGATTGCTTCAGAGCACGACGGCGACCTCAGCGCCGTCGTGCTCGACATGGTGGCGCAGCTCCGCGAGTAGCCCCCGCCCCTACCCCCACGCGGTCCGGTGTGGGTGGATGGGTCAGCTGTACACGCTGGTCACAGGCAGCGAGGAGTCAGTGGCGAAGCGCAACCCGGTGGGCTCACCGCCGTTCATCACGATCTGCGCCCCCAGCGCCGCGACCATCGCACCGTTGTCGGTGCACAGGGACGGCTGAGGCACTGTCAGGGTGATGCCAGCGGCAGCACACCGTTGGGCGGTGAGGGCCCGCAGCCGGGAGTTGGCCGCCACCCCTCCGCCGAGCAGCAGGTTGGTGATTCCGTGCTCGCGGCATGCCAGGACGGCCTTGGACGTGATGACGTCCACCACTGCCTCCTGGAAAGACGCAGCAATGTCGGCCACCGGGAGGTCGGCGACGCTGTCAGCCTCGTACTGCTCGACGCAGCGGGCTACAGCGGTTTTTAGCCCGCTGAACGAAAAATCGTACCGGTGCGGTCCGGGTTGCTCAGCCGTGCCCAGGTACTTGGGCTGGGTAAGCCCCCGGGGGAAGCGGATCGCTTTCGGGTTACCCTCCGCCGCGAGCCGGTCAATCGCCGGCCCCCCCGGATAACCGAGTCCGAGGATGCGTGCCACCTTGTCGTACGCTTCACCAGCGGCATCGTCGATGGTACAGCCCAGTAGCTCGACGTCGGAGGCGAGACTGTTCACCCGGAGGATCTCAGTGTGGCCGCCCGAAACCAGCAGGGCGCCGAGATTCGGGGGAAGACCGTCAGGGAACCTGGAGTCCAGCACCCCCACCCCAACGTGCGCGACGAGATGGTTGACCGCGAACAGGGGTTTACCGGTGGCGAGCGCAAGGGCCTTCGCGGCCGAGACACCCACCATCAGCGCGCCCGACAGCCCGGGGCCCGAGGTCACGGCGATGGCGTCGATCTCAGGCAGCGTGACTCCAGCCTCGGCGAGCGCCTGCCGGAGGGTTGGAACAAACGCGTCCAGGTGCGCACGGGATGCAATCTCGGGGATCACTCCCCCAAACCTGACATGTTCGTCCATCGATGAGGAAACGGTATTGGTGAGTAACTGCGTCCCGCGCACTATTCCGACGCCGGTCTCGTCGCAGGACGACTCAATGCCGAGGACCAGCGGATTGTCACGGTTCACAGGATCAGCCTCATCACCCAGGCGTCGACGCCGTCGCGGTAGTACTTACGCCGGGTATGGATATGCTCGAAACCGGTCAGCGTATACAGATTCTGCGCCCTGGGGTTGTCAGCCCGAACTTCGAGGAGCACCTCAGCGGCGCCGCGGTGACGGGCCTCGGCCAACAGCTCGGTCAACATCGCCGTACCGATCCCGCGCCCCTCGAACCCGGGCAGCACACCGATCGTCTGGATGTCAGCTGTTGCGTCAATGCACATCACCCCGGCGTAGCCCACCAGCCGGCCCTCGCTCTCGCTCTCGGCCAGAAGATAGCGGCGTGTCTCGGTCTGGGACACCTCAGCCAGAAACATCTCCAGCGGCCAGGCGTCAACAGGAAACAGCTCAACTTCCAGTTGCGCGACAGCTGGGACGTCGTGCAGCAGGAGATCGCGCAGTGAGAAGCTCATGCGGTAGCCCGCTTTCGGGGGCCGGGGACGCGCGCGTCGGACTCCCTAAGATAGAGCGGAGCGGTGTCCAGCAGGTCCAGCCCGGCGCACAGCCGACGGTAGGCCGAGCACCCCAGCGCCGCGGCGGAGGGATGGACCTCGGTGAAGCCCTCAACCCCGGCCAGCGAGTCCGGGTAGAGTCCTGCGCCCTTCCCATAGACCGGGAGTGGAGGGAGGGACGCCGGTGGCCCTACCAGTGGCCCCTCCACCAGTTCTGGGCGGCCGACGTCGGCCCGGTACCGGGCCCAGTAGACCTCTTGACGGCGGGCGTCGGTGGCTACCAGAAACTCCCCCGACCCCACCCGCACCGCAGCATCCTCGGCGATCGAGTCAAGACTCATCACTCCGTGCAGTGGCAGGTCCCAGACGAAGGCGAGGGTCCTGGCAGTGGCCAGCCCGGCCCGCAGCCCGGTGAAGGGCCCCGGCCCCACCCCCACCACAATCGCGTCAAGATCGACTCCGTCGATCCCCGCAGCAGCCAACAGGTCGGCGACGGCGGGTGCGAGCACCTCCGCGTGGGACCTGGTGTCCTCGGTGGCGAAACTCCCGGTCACGACGCCGTCCCGCACCAGGGCGGCACTTGCAGCGGCGGAGGTATCGAGGGACAAAATCAGCATCCTGCCAGCCTAATCCAGCGTGAGGACGGCTGGCGGCGTATTCGCCCAGCGCTGACCGTAGCCTTCGATGAGCACCCGCCGGGGTTCATCGTCGTCGTCGGGGTCGGAGGGGACTGTGGCGATCCGGGGTCGGTCGAGCTGAATCTCCAGGCGGCTCGCCGCCAGATGCTCCACCCGCCCGGCGCCCCACTCAACGACCGTAACGCTCGAATCCATTGTGGATTCCAGATCAAGATCATCAATGTCGGCGGCGGACTCGAGCCGGTAGGCGTCGGCGTGCACCAGCGCGGGCCCAGCGGCGAGCGGCGGGTGCACCCGGACCAGCACAAAGGTGGGCGAAATGATGCCCGGGCGGACGCTAAGTCCCTGCCCCAGGCCCTGGGTGAAGGTTGTCTTGCCGGCCCCGAGGCCGCCGGAGAGGATCAGTAGGTCCCCGGGAACGAGGTCGGCACCGAGCGCTGCGGCGAACCGCTGCAGCTCAGCCGCCGACCGGACAGTGAAGTTGTGGGTCCACTGCAGGCCGTCAGTGCCGCTACTGGGATTCACTGGTGAGCGTCTCATTCAGGTAGGTGCGGGGCACGCGGCCGCTGATCCGCGTGACAATCTCGTAGTTGATTGATCCGCTGGCGTCGGCCCAGTCGTCGGCAGCCGGCTCAGATTCGTGCCCGCCAAAGAGGACTGCCGGCCGCCCCAGGACACTCCTGTCGGTGCCGACGATCCCGGTGGTCTGCAGGTCGATCACCAGCTGGTCCATGGCGATCCGGCCAACCACCGGATACTGACGCCCGTCCACCAGCACTGGCGCTCCGGTGGCGACGCGGGGAACACCGTCCGCGTAACCCACCGGAATCAGTGCCAGGGTGGTGGCCTTGTCAGTGCGGTAGGTGAGGCCGTAGGAGACGCCCTGGCCGGCAGGAACCTCCTTGCAACTGGCCACCGAGGTGACGAACCGCATCGCCGGTCGCAGTCCAAGACCTGCCGAACTCTGGCCGTGAAACGGCGACAACCCGTAGATGCCTAGCCCCACCCTCACCAGATCGAAGTGCGTGTCGGGTCGGGACAGTGCACCGGGGGTGTTGGCGAGGTGCCTGAGTTCGACGTCCACGCCGGCGTGCTCGGCGGCTGCCACCGCGTCCCGGAACCGGCTGATCTGTTCGTCAGTTTCCTGCCGGTCCGGTTCATCGGCCACGGCAAGGTGGGAGAAAATTCCTACCACCCGCAGCAGCCCCTCGTCCTGCTGTTTCAGGGCGCGGCCAACGAACGCGTCCCACTGCTCAGGAGGACACCCGTTGCGTCCCAGCCCGGTATCGATCTTCAGCTGGACCCGCGCGGGCCGTTCCTGGCGACGGGCGGCGGCCACCACATACTCCAGCTCCCAGCCGGACACGCCAATGTCGATCCCGTTCCGGATGGCCGCGCCAAAGTCGGATTCCACCGTGTGGAGCCAGGCGAGGATGGGGGCCCCGATGCCAGCCCCACGAAGGTCGAGGGCCTCGGAGATATGGGCGACCCCCAGCCAGGTGGCCCCCGATTCCAGGGCGGCGCGCGCGACCTGCCGCGCACCGTGCCCGTAGCCGTCGGCCTTGACTACAGCCATCAGACGGGCCGGGCTGACGACGTCGGCAATGTGCCTGACGTTGTGGCGCACCGCGTCCAGATCGATCTCTACCCGCCGTTCAACGGGCGGGGGATCATAAAGGTAACTCACTAGTCCATTCTGTCATTCCTCGGCAGCGCGCGGCGCCGCGCCGGCCGCACTCTGGCCCGGCAATGGTCACGCGTCGGACTGCCGTGCGATGGTCGCTGACGCCCGGCGGACAGCCTCCAGCGGAACCCCGGAGACCATTTCCTCAAGGAACTCGTAGCGTCTCAACCACTGCTTGCGCACTCTGTCGCGGGATTCACTCATCCGGTGCCACCAGTCGGCGATATCTCCCCACCCCGGTGCCGCGAGGGAGCCACCGACCTGCTGCACAGACAGCGCGGCACACAGGTTGGCGAACCGCAGCCGGTCGGCCAGCGAAAACCCTGCGAGGTCACCCATGACGAACGCCGCACCAAAGCAATCACCGGCACCAGTTGGGTCGTAGGCCTTCACCGGCAGGGCCGGAACCCATTCCTCTTCCCCCGTCAGAGAGTCGATGGCGATGGCACCCTGCTGTCCTATGGTCACCACTGCAACCGGCACCCGGTCGGCGAGCGCGTACAGTGCCGCCCACGGATCATCGGTGCGCGTGTAGGCCATTGCCTCACTGTCGTTGGGCAGGAACGCGTGGAAGTACTTGAGGGTGTCCAGGGCGCTCCCCGACCACTGCCCGGTGGGATCCCACCCCACGTCCCCGAAGAGTTTGGTTCCCTTGGCCTGGGCTGCGAGGGCCCAGGGTTCCAGCTCTGGTTCGACGCTTACGACGGCGGCGCGGCACCGTGGGGGCACCTCACCTAACAGCTCGGTCGCTGACACCGGCGAAGGGTGGCCGTGGGTGACCATCGACCGGTCCCGCTGCACCGACAGGGACACTGTGACCGGTGAGTGCCAGTTCTCGAAGGTTCGCGACCGGGACAGGTCAACATGCTCCTGATCCCGGAGGATTCCCCTGTTGTAATCGCCGTAGCCGTCGTCGCCAAAGGCCGCGGAAACAGTGGTGTGCAGCCCGAGCCTGCTCGCTGCGATCGCCTGGTTGGCCACGCCACCCGGGCAGGATCCCATCCCGTCAGCCCACACCTCGGTACCCGGAGACGGCAGGTGTTCAAGCCCGGTAAAGACGATGTCGAGGAAAACCGACCCGCTCAGCAACAGGTCAAACTCCGGGTCAGACGCAGAGCGGGTCTTGGCCAAAGGATCGAAACGATGCGCGGTACCCATGTACGGCACAATACTCTTAGGCTTCCGGCGCGCGGCACAGGTGTGACGCTAAACGCTGAAGAAATGCACCACCGACACCGTGGAGGATGAATGAAACTGGTCATTGTGGGCGGCGGCGGTTTCCGGGTTCCGTTGGTGTATCGGGCCCTGTCGACGGGACAGTTCGCCGGCGTCATTGACCGGGTGGTCCTGCACGATGCGGACCCTGGCCGGCTGACGGCAATTGCCCGCGTCCTGCAGACCATGCCGCTCCCTGCTGGGTCCGGCCCGCCGCACCTGGTCACCGAGCTAAGCCTCGACGCTGCCCTGCCCGGGGCCGACGTCGTGTTCGCCGCCATCCGCAGCGGCGGCGCCGCGGGTAGGGTGCTCGACGAGCGCGTCGCCCTGGACGAGGGCCTGCTGGGCCAGGAAACTGTGGGTGCCGGCGGCATCTCCTACGCGCTACGGTCGGTGCCCCAGATGCTGGTGGTGGCCGAGTCCATGCGGCGCGTGTGCCCCGACGCCTGGCTGATTAATTTCACCAACCCAGCGGGAATGGTGACCCGGGCGGTGCAGACTGTGCTCGGCGACCGGGCACTCGGGATCTGCGACTCGGCGTCGGGGCTGGTGTCTCGGGCTGCCGCGGCGGCCGGTGTTCCCCTGGCCGAGGGATCACTTGCTGGCGTTGACTATGTCGGTCTGAATCATCTGGGCTGGCTACGGGGTCTGACGCACGATGGCGTCGACCGCTTGCCGGCGCTGCTGGCGGACCCGCAGCGTCTTACCTCCTTCGAGGAGGGCCGGGTGTTCGGTCCGGACCTGCCACGGCTCCTGCGGTCGGTGCCCAACGAATACCTGTTCTACTACTACTTCCACCGTGAAGCAGTGCGATCCCTGGCCGGCGCCACCGAGACCCGCGGCGCGTTTCTGCACCGCCAGCAGGACCAGCTCTACACCGAGTTGCTCACTGCTCCGGAGCCGTTCGCCGTGTGGGAGGGTGCACGGCGTGCCCGGGAAGAGGGGTACCTTGCCGAGGCTCGCCCTGATGCCGGGGATCGTGACGAGTCGGATCTGGCCGGCGGCGGTTACGAACGGATTGCGCTCGCGGCGATGCGCGCCCTCCTGACCGGCCAACCAGCAGAGTTGATCGTCAATGTGCGCAACGGGAGTGCGCTGCCCACGCTGCCGGCCGACGCCGTCGTTGAGCTTCCGGCCCGCCTCGACCGGGCGGGGGCGATACCGCTCGCCGCTGGGCCCCCAACCTCCCACCAGCTGGGCTTGATGGCGCAGGTGCTGGCGGTGGAGGAAGCTGTAGTCAATGCCGCTGTCCACGCAGACCGGGACTCGGCGCTGCGGGCATTCGTGCTGCACCCGCTGATCGACTCCGCGCACGCCGCCTCGCGTCTTCTGCTTGGTTATGAGCACGCGTTCCCCGACCTGGCGGCGTTCTGGAAGTAGCCCCTAGAGCTCCCGGAACATGATGTGCAACCCCACAAAACCTTCAGCCGGATGCCTGAACGCACCGGGAGCCGTCGCGAGCGTGCGAAATCCCAATGACTGCCACAACCGCACTGCCCTGGTGTTCGTCTCCACCACTGCGTTGAACTGCATGGCACGGTAGCCCTGCTCGCGGGCCTCAGCCAGCACATGGCGGGCCAGCAGGCGCCCCACGCCCCGGCCGCCCGCGTTCCCAGCCACCATGAAACTGGCGTTAGCTACGTGCGACCCACCACCGGCGCGGTTCGCATGCAGCTGCGCAGTCCCGACGACGGCACCGACGGCAGCACCGACCGAGCCTGGTCCAGGGGTTTCCTCTGCAACGAAGACGCACATTGTGCGGTCAGCGGGAGCCAGCCACTCGGTCCGGGCCTGGGCCTCGGAGAGGCAGGTATCCCAGCAGTAGGTCTCTCCGACCCGCACCACCGGTTCCATGATGGCCCAGAGTGCTGGCCAGTCGGCGTCGGTGGCGCGCCGGATACCGAGGACCCCGGCGTCGGACATCTGATGGCGCCCTACGCGTCCAGGGCTTTGGCCCACAGGTTGATGTCCGATTCGACAGCAAACTCATCGATGGCGGTGAGCTCGTCCAGGCTGAACTTGAGATTCTTCACAGCAGCAAGGCTGTTGTCCAACTGGCTCACGCTCGAGGCGCCGATCAGGGCAGACGTAATGGCGCTGCCCTTTGACTGTTCACGCAGGATCCAGGCAATCGCCATCTGCGCCAGTGACTGTCCGCGGTCCTGGGCAATGGTGTTCAGGCCGCGCACCCGGCGCAGGTTATCCTCCGAGAGGTGGTCCTCGGACAGCGATTTGTTCGACGCCGCGCGGGAGCCCGCCGGAACGCCGTCGAGGTAGCGGTCGGTCAGCAATCCCTGGGCCAGGGGTGAAAAAGCGATCGATCCGACCCCCTCCTGCTGGAGCACCTCGGGGAGGTTGGGCGTGCCGTTTTCGACCCAGCGGTTCAGCATCGAATAGGAGGGCTGGTGGATGAGCAGTGGCGTGCCGAGATCCCTGAGGATGGCCGCCGCTTCGACCGTCTTCTCCGGCGAGTAGGACGAGATGCCGGCGTACAGGGCACGGCCGGAGCGCACGGCTGTATCCAGTGCCCCCATGGTTTCTTCCAGCGGGGTGTTCGGGTCAGGGCGGTGACTGTAGAAGATGTCCACGTAGTCCAACCCCATCCTGTTCAGCGACTGGTCGAGGCTGGCCAGCAGGTACTTGCGTGATCCCCATTCACCGTACGGTCCGGGCCACATGTCGTAGCCAGCTTTGCTGGAGATGACGAGTTCGTCGCGGAATGGCGCGAAATCGTCCTTGAGGTGCCGGCCAAAGTTCGTTTCGGCGCTACCGGCCGGCGGGCCGTAGTTGTTGGCCAGGTCAAAGTGAGTAACCCCCAGGTCGAAGGCACGACGCAGAATGGCACGCTGGTCAGCGAACGGCTTGTCATCCCCGAAGTTGTGCCAGAGCCCAAGCGACACGGCGGGTAGCTGCAGGCCGCTGCGCCCCACCCGGCGGTAGGGCATGGATTCGTAACGGTCGTCAGCTGGGTGATACGTCATGGGTCTCTCCTGGGTCTGGTGATTATGTCGAGCTGAGTCAGCGGAGGGCTGGCTCAGCCGAGGATTGCCGATCCGCGGGCGGGCAGGCTCAGGCGCCCGGCCTCAAGGGTTTCGCCCGGGACTGTGGATAGCAGGACCCGCGACGCGTCCACGTCAATGGAGCGTTCCTCGTCGGCTAGATTGACGACGACGACGCTTCCTCCGCGGCGGATCGCCAACCACTTTTCGGGTTCGCTGAACTTCACTGACACGGCGGTGAAATCAGGGTCCATCAGGTCGGGGGTGTTCCGGCGGAGCCGGATCAGACGGCGGTAGAGGTCCAGGAGGCGGGAGTGGTCACCCGTTTCAATCTCGGCCCAGTTGAGCTTTGCCGAGGCGAACGTGGCGGGATCCTGAGGGTTGGGTACCGTGTCGGCGTCCCAGCCCATCCGCTCGAACTCACGCAGACGCCCCTCAGCTGTGGCCTTGCCCAGTTCGGGCTCGGGGTGTGAGGTGAAGAAGGGCCACGGGGTGGACGCCGCGTACTCCTCACCCATGAATAGCATCGGGGTGAACGGTCCGGCGAGGTTCAGGACGGCTGCCTGCGCCAACTGCGCGTAGCCGACAGTTGCACCCATGCGGTCGCCCGCCGCCCGGTTACCGATCTGGTCATGGTTCTGGGTGCAGACCACCAGCTGGTGGGCGGTGATGTGGGCCGGATCGATGGGCCGCCCGTGGCCTCGTTCCCTGAAGGACGAGTAGGTTCCGTTGTGGAAAAAGCCGTCCTCCATCACCTTGGCCAGCGCGGAGACCGAATCGAAATCCTCGTAGTAGCCGGTGGTTTCCCCGGTGACGTTGACGTGCACTGCGTGATGGAAATCGTCGCTCCACTGCCCTGCGAGGCCGTAACCTCCGGTGGCGCGGGAGGTAATGAGCCGTGGATTGTTCAGATCGGATTCGGCGATGAGGAACAGGGGCTTGCCCAGCTCGTTCGCGCACCTGTCGGTCGCCGCAGCGAATTCCTCGAGGATATGGGTGGCCCGCTCGTCGTGGAGGGCATGAACTGCATCGAGGCGCAGTCCGTCCACATGATAGTCCCTGAACCACATAAGGATGTTGTCCAGGACGTAGCGTCGGACCTCATCGGAGTGTGGCCCGTCGAGGTTCAGGGAGTCGCCCCAGGTGTTGGCCTTGCCCTCGGTCAGGTACGGGGCGAACTGGCCAAGGTAGTTGCCGCTGGGGCCCAGATGGTTATGGACCACATCCTGGATCACGCCGAGGCCCCGCTGATGCGCCGCGTCGACGAAACGCTGGTACCCGGCGGGCCCGCCATACGTCTCCTGGACTGCGAACCAGAGGACGCCGTCGTACCCCCAGTTGTGGGTGCCGTTGAACGCGTTCACCGGGAGCAGTTCCACGTGCTGGATGCCGAGCTCGACCAGGTAGTCGAGCTTTCCGATCGCCGCGTCAAAGGTGCCCTCGGGGGTGAACGTCCCGATGTGCAGTTCGTAGATCACTCCCCCGCCCAGTCCGGGCGAGACCCATGAGCTGTCCTGCCAGGAGTAGGCGCCGGGGTCGAATGTCTGCGAGAGACCGTGTACGCCGTCGGGCTGGCGCCGGGACCGCGGGTCGGGGATCGGCGTCTCGGCGCCGTCCACCAGGTATCCGTAGTCGGTAACTCCGGACTCGGCCGGCTGGGTGTCGACTGCCCACCAGCCGTCGTCGCCCCTGCTCATGGCTGAGTCCGCGCCCCCTGCCATGAGTGAGAGGGTGGTGGCCTTAGGTGCCCAGACATCAAATCGGTTCCTCATGATGCGTCCTTCCTGACCAGCAGTGCCACTGGGTAGGTCTCAAAGAGCGTACCGGCCGGCACTGGGCCGCCGGAGAATGATGCGCCGGTGATAGCGCAGCTGTACTGGCCGTCCGGAAGGATGACGGCGGTGTCCCGCCAGCCGCCCCGGCGTTCAAGACCCAGCGGCTGCCGGGTCACCAGGGTAAGCGCTCCACCTCGATCGAACGCGAAGATGTGCTCAGCTGCCGCACCGGTGGTGGTGACGGCGGTGTACCCAGCGAACAGTTCAGGACGGTCCCGGCGCAGCTTCAGCGCTCGGGAGACGACGAGGAGCTTGGCCACCGCAGACTCATCGACAGCGGGCAGCGCGCCGAAGGCCAGGTCAACCAGGGACTGCTTCCGGGCCTCGAAGTCCACTGGGCGCCGGTTGTCAGGGTCCACCAGCGAGTCTTCCCAGAATTCCGATCCCTGATACACGTCGGGCACCCCGGGCATGGTCAGCTGCAGCAGCTTGGCGCTGAGCGAATTGGACCAGCCGTGGCCCTTGATCTTCGCCACCATGTCAGTCACGAGAGCGTTGACCGCCGGATTGTCATAGGCAGCGTCGACCGCCGCGTGCATGAGTTCCTCAAAGGCCTCGTTTGGGGCGGTCCAGTGGGTGCTTGAATCGGCTTCACGGGATGCTTTTTCCACATAGGCGTGGGCGCGTTCGCGGCTCAGCGGCCAGGCCCCAACCATCGCCTGCCAGAGCAGTGAGGAGAACGCAGGGTCCCCAAGGGGCGCTGCGTTCTCAAGCTGACCGAGCACAGCGGCCCAGTCCTCGGCCATCTCGGAGAGCACGCTGATCCTGGCGCGGGTGTCCTCGCTGCGTTTGGTGTCGTGAGTGCTCAGCGCTGTCATGGACAGCGGGGTATCACGCTGGCGTCGCAGCAGCCGGTTGTGCATTTCCACCCCGGTGATCGAAAAGATCGAGGGGTCAGCTCCTACCTCGTTGAGGGAGGTCAACCGGTTATACCGGTAGAACGCTGTGTCCTCGACGCCCTTGGCCATCACCATGCCAGATGTCTGCTGGAATCGCGTGGCCAGTTCGGTCATTGGTGCGTCGGGACCGGCCAGATACGGGTTCAACAGCTGGTGCAGCGTGTTGAGCGTGTCAGCGAGCTCAGGGCGGTACACCTGGGCCGCGACGACGGCGTCCTCAAGGTAGCCGGCACCACCGGGCAGGTAGCTCCGATAGACCGGGAAGCAGGCAAGCAACTCGGCGATGGCGTCGGCTGCACTGTCAGCGTCGAGCCCGGCGTCCGCAGGGATCAACCGGTTCAGGCGCAACACCTCGGACCGGAGGATCCCGTCGGCGATACCTCGTTTGGTGCCGTGGATCATGACCTGGAAGTCCTCAGCTGGCGCAGTGCGTTCGAGGGGTGCCTGCCCAGCGGGGTCAACGAACAGGCGATCAATGTCGGCGAGCGCGTCATACCCAGTGGTGCCCTCGCAGGCCCAGTCCGTGGGCAGTTTTTCCCCCGGCTCAAGGATCTTTTCCACAAGAACGTAGGCACCGCCGGTGAGCTCTCGGAGCCGGTCGAGGTAGCCCGCCGGGTCGGCGAGCCCGTCCGGGTGGTCGATCCGGAGTCCGTCCACCAGTGACTCCTCGAACCAGCTGCGGATCTCGCTGTGCGATTCGTCAAATACGCGCGGTACTTCGACTCGCAGACCGGCCAGGGTGTTGACCCCAAAAAAACGACGGTAGTTCAGCTCACTGTCGGCGCGACGCCAATTCACCAGTTCGTAGTGCTGCCGGGCATGCACGGTCTGTGCCGTGTCCCCGGTTTCGTAGCTGCCATCGGCGATGGGGAACCGGTGGTCGTAGTAGCGCAGTTCCCCGTCGTCGAGCTCCAGCGCCGACAGCTCCTCATCCCCGTCGCCAAGAACCGGGAGACGGATTTTCCCGCCCCCGGCTTCCCAGTCGACGTCGAACGCTTCGGCATAGGGTGAGTCCGGCCCGCCCTTGAGCAGGGCCGACCACCACTGATTCTGCGACGGCGTTTGCACACCCAGATGGTTGGGCACGATATCCACCAGTACCCCGAGCCCCGCCGCATGCGCGGCGTCCGAGAGCGCCACAAAGGCGTCCCGTCCGCCGCGCTCCGGGTCAACGGCCGTGGGATCGGTGACATCGTAGCCGTGTCCCGACCCCTGTTCAGCCGTCAGCACCGGCGACAAATACACCCAGTCCACGCCGAGATCCCGCAGATAGGGAACCACCGCGGCGGCCTCCGTGAGGTCAAACTCTGATCGGATCTGCAGCCGGTAGGTCGACTTCGGGGTCCTCATGCATGTACTCCTGAACTGGGTGCTGTGGCGTTGTGCGGGATGCTGCGGTGCCCGGTGCGGCTAGGCGTTGCCCGCCTGGTGGGAGTTGGCCAGGACGGCCAGCGACGCCGCAACCGAGTGATCAAGATCCTCGGTTTCAGCGTGGGCCCGCAAGACCACCATTGACTTGGCGTCGAGCGTGATGGTGACTGCCGCTGGGATGGCTTCCGAGTCGGCGAACTTACCGGCGGTGTCGATAACCTCGTCCCAGGCCGGAGCGTACTCCTGCGGCGGGAGGGTAAAGTCGACCGGCTGGTCGCTGGCGTTGAAGAACAACAGGAAGTTCAGGTCCGTGATCCGCTGCCCGCGGGCATCCCGGCCAGAGATCCCCTGCCCGTTCAGGAACACCCCGATGGAGCGGCCAAACCCGCTGTCCCAGTCCTCCGGCGTCATGATGGTGCCGGCGGTGTCCAGCCAGACGATGTCCGGCAGGGCCTCGCCCTCGCCACGGCGTACGGGCCGTCCGTCAAAGAAGCGGCGACGGCGGAAGGTGGGATGCTCGGACCGCAGCCGGTTCACTGCAGCGGTGAATTCGAGCAGGGGCTGGTCCATCTGGTCCCAGTGCACCCAGCTGAGCTCGGAGTCCTGGCAGTAGGTGTTGTTGTTGCCCTGCTGGGTGCGTCCCAGCTCGTCGCCGTGCAGCAGCATCGGGACACCCTGCGAGAGCAGCAGGGTGGCGATGAAGTTTCGCTGCTGACGGACGCGGAGGGTCTGCACCTCCGGGTTGTCGGTGGGGCCTTCCTCACCGCAGTTCCAGGACCGGTTGTGGGTTTCGCCGTCGTTGTTGTCTTCACCGTTGGCGTCGTTGTGCTTCTCGTTGTAGGACACGAGGTCGCGGATGGTGAACCCGTCGTGGGCGGTGACGAAGTTGATCGACGCGACCGGCCGACGCGCTGACTGTTCGTAGAGATCGGCGGAACCGGTCAGCCTTGAGGCGAACTCGCCGAGTGTTGACGGTTCCCCCCGCCAGAAATCGCGCACCGTGTCGCGGTACTTGCCGTTCCATTCGGTCCACTGTGGCGGGAAGTTACCCACCTGGTAGCCACCCGGGCCAACGTCCCACGGCTCGGCAATGAGCTTGACCTGTGAGACCACGGGGTCCTGCTGGACCAGTTCGAAGAACGCTGACAGGCGGTCCACGTCGTAGAACTCGCGGGCCAGAGTGGAGGCAAGGTCAAACCGGAACCCGTCAACGTGCATTTCGGTCACCCAGTAGCGCAGCGAGTCCATCAGCAACTGCAGGGAGTGGGGGTTGCCGACGTTGAGGGAGTTGCCGGTGCCTGTGTAGTCCATGTAGTACTTCTTGTCGTCTTCGACGAGCCGGTAGTACGCGGAGTTATCGATGCCGCGCATCGACAGGGTGGGGCCCATGTGGTTGCCCTCGGCGGTGTGGTTGTAGACGACGTCGAGGATCACTTCAATGCCGGCCAGGTGGAGCGCACGCACCATCGCCTTGAACTCCTGGACCTGTTCGCCGGTGTCGCCAGCTGAGCCATAGGTGTTGTGCGGGGCGAAGAACCCGATGGTGTTGTAGCCCCAGTAGTTGGTGAGACCCTTTTCCTGCAGCGTGCTGTCATTGACGAACTGGTGCACCGGCATCAGTTCGATAGCGGTGATGCCGAGTTTCTGGAGGTGGGAGATGACTGACGGGTGCGCCACGCCGGCGTAGGTGCCGCGCTGTTCCTCGGGTACCTCGGGGTGCAGCTGGGTGAGGCCCTTCACATGGGCTTCGTAGATGACCGACTGGTGGTAGGGAATCCGCGGTTTCCGGTCGCCGTCCCAGTCGAAAAACGGGTTCACCACGACGCCGAGCATCATGTGGGGTGCCGAGTCGTCGTTGTTGATCGAGTTTTCGTCGCCAAAGTTGTAGCCGAAGAGGGCCGGGTCCCAGTCGATCTGGCCATGGACAGCCTTGGCGTACGGGTCCAGCAGCAACTTGTTCGGGTTGCAGCGGTGGCCCTCTTCAGGTGCATTAGGTCCGTGCACGCGGTACCCGTACTTCTGGCCGGGAACAATCTGCGGCATATACCCATGCCACACATAGCCGTCCACCTCGTGCAGCTCGATACGCGTCTCGGTGCCGTCGTCGGCAATCAGGCAGAGCTCCACCTTGTCAGCAATCTCGCTGTACAACGCGAAGTTGGTGCCGGTGCCATCGTAGGTCGCACCCAAGGGGTACGCTTCGCCGGGCCAAAGTTCCATGTGATCTCCTGAAAGTCGGTAATTCATTGGTCGAAAAGTGAACGGTCCAGCTACCTTCATAGCGTAACCAGGTGACTATTTAGTGAATTGTGTCTTTCAACGGTGGGCCGGTGAGCAAATCAGCGAGGACCGCTCCGACATACCTTGGCAACTCCGAGACCACTACTGGCCCGACGGTAGCTGCTGTGGCGCCAGCCATTCCGTGCACCAACGCTGCCGCTGCCGCGATGGCTGCCCATTTGTCCTGCGCCGGGACCCCGATGCGTTCGGCGGCCGAGCCGCCGTCGTCACCAGCAAGCGTTGCCACCAGAGCACCGAGAATGCCTGAGAGTGTGTCGCCTGACCCGGCGGTGGCCAGCCAGGGCGTCGCTTCGGCCTGGCTGAAAACTGTTCCCGACGGGGACGCCACCACTGTGACTGGGCCTTTGAGGAGCACTGTCGCGCCGGTGAGTTCCGCCGCTTTCAGCGCGTAGGTGGCGGGGGCCGCCTCGATATCACTTCGGGTCACGCTGACCCGCCGGTTCGCCAGCACCTGCTGGAGCTCGCCGGCGTGGGGCGTAAGGATTACCTGCGGCCCTAGCCTGCGCGGCAGCAGTGGCAGCGCGCCGGCGTCGACCACCGCGGGCAGCCCGGAGGACATGGCATCGCGGGCCCGCCGCCGCTGGTCC
>NZ_KI914718.1:0-9631 GCF_000520515.1 Arthrobacter sp. H20 | reverse complement strand
GGCGCCGGGACCGATCAGCCACGCCTGCACGTGGTTTGACTTGACCGAGTCCTGCGAGCAGACGGCTTCCGGGTGGGTCCGGTTGACCAGGTCAGCTACCGAGCGTGGTCCGAGGTATCTCACCATGCCCAGCCCGGTTGCCAGGGCGGCGCCCGTCGCGAGCACCGCGGCACCTGGATACTTGGCTGACCCGGCGGCGATGCCGAGCACACCGCGGGTGTACTTGTGGTCGGTGGCACGGGGTCGGCGGTATAGCGCAGCGGCGTCGGCGGGCTCCAGTCGGAACACCGCAGGGGCAGGTAGTGTCGCGTCAAGCCCGATATCAACTACCCTGATACGCCCAGCGGCCTCGGCCCCGGCTCGTGTGAGCAGCCCGGTTTTCAAAGCCCCGAAGGTGACTGTCAGGTCAGCGCGGAGTACCGGTTCGTTCACGGCGCCGGTATCAGCGTCCATGCCGCTGGGCAGGTCGCAGGCGACGACGACGCCGGAGGCCACCGCTGAAATGTCTCTGACGAAGGTGGCGGCGGGCTCGCGCAGGGCGCCGGTGCCACCAATCCCAAGAATTCCGTCGATAATCAGGTCAGCGCCGGCACAGGATGACACCAGGTGGTCGGTGGACGCCGGAGTAAGCAGTTCCACGCGTCCGCCCGCGCGCTCAAACGCGGCGAGCGCCTGCGGGTGGGTGGATTCGGAGGTCAGGACCGCTGTGGTGAGCACCCCCCTCCCGGCCAGCCGGGCCGCAGCGAAGAGCGCGTCCCCAGCGTTGTTGCCGCTGCCGGCAAGGACGACAGCCGTGCGCCCGTAACAGCCGCCGGTGCTCTCGATCAGCTCCCCGGCCGCTGCGGCATACAGCCCATGGGCAGCGCGCTGCATCAGGGCGTCACCGTGTCCGGCCGTGAGGAGGGGGGCTTCAGCCGAACGGATCGCACTGCCCGAATAGGCGCTAAGCATACTTAGGAGTCTAACCCGGCTGCTGGGGGGCCCTGCACCACCGGCGCAGCCTCGGCCACTACCATTGCCGTCGCCACCCCTCCGTCATGACTGAGCGAGAGATGCCAGCGGTGGACACCCCGCGCCGCGGCTGCCGCAGCAACTGTCCCTTTGGCCTCCACCGAGGGGCTGCCCCCGGCGTCGACCCCAATCCAGCAATCCTGCCAGTTCATGCCCGCCGGAGCACCCAGCGCCTTGGCAACTGCCTCTTTAGCGGCGAACCGTGCGGCGAGCGAGCGCAGGTTAAGCACCCGCTCGGCCGGCACGAACAGTCGTTCGCGCAGGCCGGGCGTCCGTTCCAGCTGGCGGCCGAACCGGTCGACATCAACCACGTCAACGCCGATGCCAACTATCATCGGCAGTTACTCGACCGTCACTGACTTGGCGAGGTTGCGGGGCTGGTCCACGTCATACCCCTTGGCGGACGCCAGCTCGCAGGCAAAGATCTGCAGCGGCACCGTGGTGAGCAGCGGTGCCAGCAGGGTGGGTGTCTTGGGCACATAGAACACGTGTTCGGCGTAGGCCTCCACCGAGGTGTCACCCTCCTCGGCGATCACTATGGTCACCGCGCCGCGGGCACGGATCTCCTGGATGTTGGACACCACCTTGGCGTGGAGTGAGTCCCTGCCGTTCGGTGAGGGAACCACCACCACGACAGGCTGACCGTCCTCGATGAGCGCAATCGGGCCGTGCTTCAGCTCGCCAGCGGCAAACCCTTCGGCGTGGATGTAGGCGAGTTCCTTCAGCTTCAGTGCACCCTCCATAGCCACCGGAAAACCGACGTGGCGGCCGAGGAAGAGCACCGATTTGGCGTCGGCCATGTCCCGCGCAAGCTTCTTGACCTTGTCGGCGTTGTCCAGGATGTTCTGGATCTTGGCGGGCATTTCGGCCAGGTCGGCGAGGACGTCAGCAATCTCATCCCCGTACTTGTTACCGCGCAGCTGAGCCAGGTACAGACCCAGCAGGTAGGCGGCGGTGATCTGGGCCAGGAACGCCTTGGTCGACGCAACGGCAATCTCCGGGCCCGCATGGGTGTACAGGACGGCGTCGGATTCGCGGGGAATGGTCGACCCGTTGGTGTTACAGATCGCCACCACCTTCGCGCCCTGTTCACGGGCATAGCGCACGGCCATTAGCGTATCCATGGTCTCGCCGGACTGGGAGATGGCTACCACGAGGGTCTTCTCGTTGACGATGGGATCGCGGTACCGGAACTCATGGGAAAGCTCCACCTCGGTGGGGATACGGCACCAGTGTTCGATCGCGTACTTGGCCACCTGCCCGGCGTAGGCGGAGGTGCCGCAGGCCAGGACAACTATCTTGTCCACTGACCGCAGGATTGCCTCGTCGATGCGCAGTTCGTCGAGGATCAGCCTGCCCTGCGCATCGGAGCGGCCGAGCAGCGTCTGGCCGACGGCGTCGGGCTGGTCATTGATTTCCTTCTCCATGAAGGAGGGGTAGCCGCCCTTTTCAGCTGCTGCGGCGTCCCAGTCCACGTGGAACTCTTTGCCCTCTGCGGGTGCGCCGAAGAAGTCGGTGATGACAACTTCGTCGGGGGTGATGGTGACCACCTGGTCCTGACCTAGTTCAACCGCGCGACGGGTGAAGTCGATAAAGCCCGATACGTCCGAGCCGAGGAAATTCTCTCCGTCGCCCAGGCCGACGACGAGGGGCGAGTTACGCCGGGCGGCTACCACGACGCCGGGCGAGTCCTGGTGGACAGCGAGAAGGGTGAAGGCGCCTTCGAGCTGCTGGCTCGCCTTGCGCATGGCGTTGGTGAGCGGGTCCGGATCACCGGCGGCGGTAAGTTCCCGGTAGATGCCGCCCAACAGCGCCGCTGCGACTTCGGTGTCGGTTTCCGAGAGGAAGGTTTCGCCCTGCTCCAGCAGCGCTGCTTTGAGCTCGGCGAAGTTTTCGATGATGCCGTTGTGGATGACAGCGAGCTTGCCGTTGTCGGCCAGGTGCGGGTGGGCGTTCGTGTCGTTGGGCGCACCATGCGTGGCCCACCGGGTGTGGCCGATGCCTGTCATTGACGCTGGTAGCGGGCTGGCCTCCAGCTCGGCGACCAGGTTGCTGAGTTTGCCTGATTTTTTCCGCGATGCGATGCCATTCGGGGTCAGCACAGCCACCCCAGCGGAGTCATACCCCCGATATTCGAGGCGCCGCAGCCCCTCCATGACAACGTCCAGCGCACCGTGAGTCGCTGTTGTTCCGTCGGATGACACTGATGACCGGCCTACGTAGCCTACGATTCCACACATGGGCTTAAGCGTACCGTCAGCCCGAGGCATCGGTTGCAGCCAGCCACCCAGAGCCGGCAGCCGGGGCGGTCGAGGTTCGCATCTGCGGCCGCCAACGGGCACAATTCGGATGGTGAATGAAACAAATCCCGGGATGACCGCGGGCAACGGTGCGGAGAGCAACTTCACGCCCTTTGTCGAACTGGACCGCCAGACCTGGGCCCGGCTGTCGAATGAGATCACCTCTCCCCTGGATCTCGAAGACATCCTGCGGCTGCGGGGGTTGGGCGATGAACTCAACCTCGACGAGGTGCGAGAGGTGTATCTGCCCCTGTCCCGGCTCCTGTACCTCTATGTCGCCGCCGCTGGCGAACTGCATGCCGCAACCACAACCTTTCTGGGCGAGCAGCGCACCCGCACCCCGTTCGTGATCGGCGTCGCCGGCTCGGTGGCCGTTGGCAAGTCGACGACCGCCCGCGTGTTGCGCGAACTGCTCAGCCGGTGGCCGGACACTCCCAACGTGGAACTGGTCACCACTGATGGGTTCCTCTACCCGAATGACGAGTTGGAGCGGCGCGGCCTGATGCACCGCAAGGGTTTCCCCGAATCGTATGATCGACGACGCCTGCTCAGATTTGTGAGCGAAGTCAAGAGTGGCGCCGAAGAGGTCAGCGCCCCCTGGTATTCCCACCTGACCTACAACATAGTGCCGGACAAGGAGGTGGTGGTCCGGCGCCCGGACGTCCTGATCGTCGAGGGCCTGAACGTCCTCGCGCCAGCCCGGACCCGCGCTGATGGGAGGTCGGGACTCGCGCTGAGCGATTTCTTCGACTTTTCCATCTACGTGGATGCCAAGACCTCCCACATTGAGCAGTGGTACGTCCAGCGGTTCCAGTCGCTGCGGACCGGCGCCTTCGCCAACCCGCAGTCCTACTTCCACAGGTATGCCTCACTGACCGACGACGAAGCACGCGAGACAGCGCTCGGCATCTGGAAGCGGATCAACGAGCCCAATCTGATGGCCAATGTGCTTCCCACCCGGGGGCGGGCCCAGCTGGTGCTGACCAAGGAAGCCGATCACTCAGTGCGGCGGATGCTGCTCCGGAAAACATGACAGCGTTCGGCCGGCGGTCCTTTCGACAGCTCTGGGCAACGACGGCGGCCCTCGCCGTCGTTCTCTCCGGCTGCGGGGCGCCCGCACCGGAACCCACGACGGCCCAGGCGACCTCGCTGCCGTCAGCACTGGGCTCCGGACTGCCGGGCCCGGGCAGCGGCGAGGTGCCAGCACCGGCCCAGCGGTCGCCGTCGCCTGCCGGGTCTCCGGTTGCCACGGCGGCGGCTCGCGGTGATGACGCTGACGCCTACGCCGATCCCTCAGCCATAACCGTCGTCGTCAATAAACGGCGGCCTCTCAACCCGGTCGACTATGCCCCGTCGGAATTGGTCCTGCCAGACGTAGCCCTCGCTGTGGACCGCGCCAACGCGATGCTCCGGCCCGACGCCGCCAACGCGGTGGAGGAGATGTTCGCTGCGGCAGCCGACGACGACGTCGTCCTCACCCTGGTCAGCGGCTACCGCTCGTACGCCGTGCAGGCGGACACCTACAACTACTGGGTGAGCCTCAATGGCAGCGCCGAGGATGCCGACAACTATTCTGCCCGGCCCGGATTCTCTGAACACCAAACCGGGCTTGCCTTCGATATCGGTCAGGGTGACGGTGCCTGCACCCTCCGAGGCTGTTTCGGTGACACGGCCGCCGGCATCTGGGCAGCCAACAATGCCCACGAGTTTGGATTCATCCTCAGATACCCGGAGGGGCGCCAGGAAACGACCGGGTTCCTGGCTGAATCCTGGCACTTTCGTTTCGTGGGAATCGAGACCGCCGCGTCGATGAGAGCTGACGGGACCGAGACCCTTGAGGATCACGTCGGGCTGTCTAACGCACCCGACTATGGTTAGGCCGATATCCTAGGCGCATGCTAAACGGATTCAAGACGTTCATTTTGAAGGGCAATGTGGTGGACCTCGCCGTTGCGGTGGTCCTCGGCAGCGCGTTCGGCGCCGTTGTTACTTCGCTGGTCGACTCAGTATTTATGCCACTGATCTCGGCCCTGGTTGGCTCACCGAACTTTGATGACTTCGCGAAAGTCACTATCAACGGCAACGACATCATGTTCGGTGTCCTGCTGACCGCAATCGTCAATTTTTTGCTCGTTGCGACAGCGATCTACTTCGTGGTGGTGCTGCCGATGAACAAGATGATTGAGCGTCGCAACCGCAGCCTCGGCATCTCAGAGCAGGAACCGGCAATGGATCCGCAGATCGCTCTCCTCACTGAGATCAGGGACAGCCTCGCCGCCCGCCGCTGACCCGGGACGGTGGTGAGCAGTCAGGGGCTGGGACTTTCGGCCGGAAGACTCAGGCCTGCGCCGGGGTAAGGGCCAACCGGAGCTGAACTGTTTCGGCGAGGCGGCTGGCAGTGAGATGGGCAGTGTCCATATCGGAGGCCTCCACCATGACCCGGACCACCGGCTCGGTGCCGGACGGGCGCAACAGGACGCGCCCTGTCTCCCCGAGTGTGTCCTGTGCCCTAAGGACTGCCTGCTGGACGTGTTCGTTGGTGGTAACCGCAGCCTTGTCCACGCCCTTGACGTTGATGAGGACCTGGGGGAGCTTGTTCATGACCCCGGAGAGCTCCTTCAGGGATCGCCCGGTGCGTGCCACCTGCGCGGCAAGTTGCAACCCGGTGAGGACGCCATCGCCGGTTGTTGCGTACTGAGCGAAGATCACGTGACCCGACTGTTCTCCGCCAAGGCTGTAGCCGCCGTCGCGCATAGCCTCCAGCACGTATCTATCCCCCACTCCCGTTTCCCTGAGGCTGATCCCGGCTTCCCGGAGGGCAAGCTTCAACCCAAGGTTGCTCATGATGGTTGCCACCAGGGTACTGTCCTTGAGGGTTCCTGCGGCGTTCATCGCTAGGGCCATGATCGCCATAATCTGGTCGCCGTCGACGATGTTTCCCTCGTGGTCGACGGCGAGGCACCGGTCGGCGTCGCCATCGTGGGCGATCCCCAGGTCGGCGCCGTGTTCCAGCACGGCCTCCTGGAGCGGTCCCAGATGGGTGGACCCGCACCCGTCATTGATATTGATCCCATCGGGATCAGCACCGATGACAACTATCTCAGCGCCTGCGTCAGCGAAGACCTGTGGAGAGCAGCCGCTCGCGGCGCCGTGAGCACAGTCCAGCACCACTTTGACGCCGTCGAGGCGATTCGGGAGGGTCTGCAGCAGGTGGATTACATAGCGGTCCTCGGCGTCTGCGAAGCGCTGGATGCGTCCCACGTCGCCTCCTGTGGGCCGGCGCACCGGGCGGGTCAGCTCCAGTTCAATAGCGTCCTCGATCCGGTCATCAAGCTTTTTCCCACCGCGTGCAAGGAATTTGATGCCGTTGTCCGGCGCTGCGTTGTGTGAAGCGGAGATCATCACCCCGAAGTCGGCGTCCAGGTCTGCGACCAGGAAAGCCGCCGCAGGGGTTGGAAGGATCCCGGCGTCGTAGACGTCAATGCCAGCACCGGCCAGTCCCGCCTCAACCGCGGCGGCGATGAAGTCACCGCTGATTCGCGGGTCACGCGCAATGACGGCAGTCGGCCGCCTGCCGTCCGTCATGCTGTGCCCCAACACCACTGCTGCCGCCTGAGCCAGCTTCATTGCCAACTCCGGGGTGATCAGTTCGTTTGCCAGTCCGCGGACCCCATCGGTCCCAAATAATCTACTCATCGATGTACATCCTAGTTCAGAGGGAATCGATCCCGGCCTTAAACACCTGACGCCCGTCCGGTAACCGGACGGGCGTTAGGACCACTGAAGGCCGGGCATCCGAAAGTGGAAGCGCGCCGGTCCACGTGGTGGGTTAGCGCTTGGAGTACTGAGGTGCCTTGCGGGCCTTCTTCAGACCAGCCTTCTTACGCTCGATCACTCGTGCGTCGCGGGTCAGGAAGCCTGCCTTCTTGAGGATAGCGCGGTTGTTCTCGCGGTCAATCTCGTTCAGGGAGCGGGCGACGCCGAGGCGAAGCGCACCGGCCTGGCCGGACGGGCCACCACCGTGGATGCGGGCGACGACGTCGTAGGATCCGAGGAGATCAAGGATCTTGAACGGATCGTTGACTTCCTGCTGGTGCAGCTTGTTCGGGAAGTACTCGGCCAGCTCGCGGCCGTTGACAATCCATTTGCCGGTGCCCGGTACAAGCCGGACCCGTGCAACTGCTTCCTTGCGACGTCCAACGGCTCCGCCGCCAACGGTCAGTGCGGGACGTTCCGTGGCTGTTGCCTCGGTGGTCTCGCCGGTTTCTGAGGTGTAGCTCGTAAGCTCCTCAGTTGATTCATTCAGCTCTTCAGTGTTCTGAGCCACGGTTCTCCTTGAATTAATTTCTTAGTGTGTGGTGGCCAGGACTACTGGGCGACCTGGGTAATTTCGAAGGTCTTCGGCTGCTGTGCAGCGTGTGGGTGCTCAGCACCGCGGTAGACCTTCAGTTTCCCGATCTGCTGGGCAGCCAGGGAAGTCTTGGGAAGCATGCCTCGGATTGCCTTCTCCACAGCGCGGACTGGGTTCTGCTCCAGCAGCTCTGCGTAGTTGACTGACGAGAGGCCACCCGGGAACCCGGAGTGGCGGTATGCACGCTTCTGCTCGAGCTTGGCGCCGGTGAGGGCAACCTTCTCGGCGTTGATGATGATGACGAAATCGCCCATATCCATATGGGGTGCAAAGGTCGGCTTGTGCTTTCCGCGCAGCAGTGTTGCGGTCTGGCTGGCAAGTCGGCCTAGGACAACGTCGGTGGCGTCAATGACGTGCCACTGGCGGTTGATGTCGCCTGGCTTCGGGGTGTACGTACGCACGGTTTTTGCCTTCGTTTCTTGTTCGGTGACGCCTTCACAACCGGGAGTTAATCCCCGCGCGAAAGCTCAGCTTATGCATGCGCTACCGGAACTTCAGGTGAGGGCTGAAAGCCAGTGATCCCGGTTATCTCGGCCATTTCCGCGGGCCAGGTGACTCTGCAACCGAGCCGCCACGCGGGTATGGACGTATCGAGGTGGGATACGCACAACGACTACCAAGATTAGCGCGAAGCAAGGGCTCAGGTCAAAGCGGGGCCTCAACGTGCCAGCGAAGTGCACCGCTGCGGAGGATCACTAGCTATTTTGGCAGACGGCAATCGCCGTGGGCGTCACAGCAGCGGCGGCGGGCCTTCATCGCAATGGTGCTGGCGAGGGATACTGACTATGCCCTTCTTGATGAGCCCTTAAACAACCTGAATCTGCGGCACACGGCCCAGGTCATGCGCCTGGCGCGTCGGGCCGGCGATGAGGGGGAACAGGATTGTTCTGGTGATGCACGACATAAATTTTGCGTCGGTCTGCTTGGACCGCGGGCCGCTCACGTGTGCACGTTAGCTAGTCAGTGCCGGGATGATGGAGCCTGAAAAAACCTGCCAAGCGAGAGCCGTCTTGGCCGTGAGGCTGAGTGTGATGTAGACCCGTTCGCCGTAAAGATAGTCTCGCCACGGACCGACCTGGCGGTATTGGAGCACCTGATTGATTGCAAAGGTGTTGAAGAACAGGAACAACGAGATGATGATGCCGTAGACAAAGGCGGGCGGCTCCACCGAGTTCGTCGACCCGACGGAGACAAAGTAGATCAAAATTACAATCCAGGGCACCAACCCGGCCATCGACCCCAAGGTGAACGGAAGGAAATTGCCGCTCCCCGGTTTTTCGTATTTTTCCTGAAGGGCACCAAATCCGATCATCGCCGCATTCGCGGCGAACAGTGAAAACAGGGCGGCGACGTCGGTGATGCCGGTTGTCTGGGCAATGAGCCAGATCATCACCGATGAGCTCAACGAGTACTCAACCCAACGGAAGTAGTTGTGGTTGGCCTTCAATCCGGACGCATAGCGTTGGAAGAACAATGGCGACGCAACCGCAAAGTGGAACAGCGCCGAGAGCGCGAGAAATACGACCACGCCAGCACCGACGTTGACGCTGAAGAGTTCAACACGCTCAGGCGGCAAAGGGAAACCGGGAGGACCCGCCAGATAATCAGCGGTCACGGCAAAAGTGACCTGGGTGCTCAGCATCGCGAGGATGATCGCGAAGCCGATCGCTTGGATGAGGTGCAACGACCCTGCGACCACGTTGTAACGCCGGAGACGACGAATGCTGTCGTCGGGAGTGCGGGCTGCTCGCGACATAGGGTGCTCCTCATAGAGCTGACGTTTACCGTGCGTGATGGTGATCCTAGCACTCACTCACTTACCCACCTAGTGTAGCGTGTCGTTGATTCCTTTGGGGCTGATTGTTTGTCAGACTTGATTCATGGTTTATTTGGCGAGGGCATTGGAGTT
>NZ_KI914717.1:69183-71071 GCF_000520515.1 Arthrobacter sp. H20 | reverse complement strand
CCGCACTGAGTATTACGGGGTCACCACAGCCCGGAAAGTCACAGCGGCATCGGCACGCTGGGACGGCGAGGATCTGGGAGCAATCGCCCAGTTGACCCCTCCGGTGCGGTTCGGATTCAGCTCCGCCCCGGCAACGCCGATGCTGGTCACCGTGGTGACCAGCATCAAGCGCCCATCCGTGTAACTACCAAACGTCCTAGCTGCCGAGCTGCTTGCTGGCTTCCGGGTCTGATTCACCGAGGAACTTGGCGATCCGCTCAGCCTCGTCAATTTCGCCGATGGAGGCCGCTGCCCTGCCCAGCGCATACAGCGAGCGAAGGAACCCACGGTTGGGCTCATGCGAGTACGGAACGGGTCCGGTGCCGCGCCAGCCGTTTCGGCGCAGCGCGTCAAGGCCGCGGTGGTAGCCGGTACGGGCGTACGCGTAGGACTCGATGGTGCGCCCCTCAGCGTAAGCCTCGTCCGCGAGGATGGCCCACACAAGCGACGACGTCGGATACTTGGCCGCGAGGTCTACCGCCTCGTCACCGGCATCGATCCGTGCGCCCAGGTCCGTCTCCTCAGGGAGCAGTGTGGGTTCGGGGCCGAGAAGATTTCGACGGAACTCGTCCGACATCCTAGAGCTTCTTTCCGGCGGAACCCAGTGATGCGGCCGCCTCGACCACACGGGCGGCTAGGCCTGCCTCGGCTGCCGCGCCCCACACCCGTGGGTCATAGACCTTCTTGTTGCCTACTTCGTTGTCAACCTTCAGCACGCCGTCGTAGTTCTTCAGCATGTGGTCGGCCACTGGGCGGGTGAACGCGTACTGGGTGTCAGTGTCGATGTTCATTTTAATGACACCGAAGGAGACTGCGTCCGAGATTTCCTGAGCCGAGGAGCCGGACCCGCCGTGGAATACCAGGTCAAAGGGCTTGTCCTTCCCCAGCTTCGCGCCGATCTGGTCCTGGATGTCCTTGAGGATCTCGGGGCGCAGCTTCACACCGCCGGGCTTGTACACGCCGTGCACGTTACCGAAGGTCAGAGCCGTCAGGTAGCGGCCGTGCTCGCCCGAGCCCAGTGCTTCAACTGTGGCGAGCGCGTCTTCAACAGTGGTGTAGAGCTTGTCGTTGATAGCATTTTCCACCCCGTCCTCTTCGCCGCCGACGGTGCCAATCTCTACCTCAAGGATGATCTTCGCAGCTGCCGCGCGGGGCAGGATGTCCTTGGCGATCCGCAGGTTCTCTTCGAGGGTTTCGGCTGAACCGTCCCACATATGCGACTGGAACAACGGGTTACCGCCGCGCTTGACTGCCTCCTCCGACGCCGCCAGAAGGGGAAGAACAAACGCGTCAAGCTTGTCCTTGGGGCAGTGATCGGTGTGCAGGGCGATGTTGACGTCGTACTTCTTCGCCACCTCGTGCGCGAACGCAGCGAACCCAAGGGAACCAACCACCATGTCTTTGACCGACGCGCCGGACCAGTAAGCCGCTCCGCCGGTGGACACCTGCACGATGCCGTCCGAGCCGGCTTCAGCGAACCCACGCATCGCCGCGTTGAGGGTCTGGGAGGAAGTCACGTTCACGGCCGGATACGCGAAGCCCCCGGCCTTGGCACGGTCGATCATTTCTGAATAGATCTCAGGTGTTGCGATAGGCATAAGGACTCCTTTGTGGAATGCGTGCTAAACAGGCGGGCTGGATAACGGACCGCTCAATCCATCCTATTCGACTGCTCGATCCGCAGAAACGGCCCTCACGCCAAGGATTGCCGCTTCCTCCCGGCAGCCCTGACCCTGGGGGCAGTATCTGGGCAGCTGGTTTCAGCCCTGGCCCTAGACGCCCTGGCCAAAGACGTGCCGACGGACCCACCCGTGCATGGCGATCGCGGCGGCGGCCGACGCGTTGATGG
>NZ_KI914717.1:64828-69083 GCF_000520515.1 Arthrobacter sp. H20 | reverse complement strand
GATGGAGCGCGTCGAGCCGAACTGGGCGATGGAAAGGGTGGCATCAGCAGTGGCGTGCACTTCAGGGGTGAGGCCCGGCCCTTCCTGGCCGAACACGAGCACGCAGTTCTGGGGCAATTCGTAGGTTTCCAGCGGCACCGAATCAGGGAAGTTGTCGATCCCGATGATCCGCAGTCCCTCCCCAGCTGCCCATGCCACGAACTCCTCGACTGTGGGGTGGTGACGGACATGCTGGTAGCGGTCGGTGACCATGGCGCCCCGGCGGTTCCACCGTCGTCGACCGATGATGTGAACTTCCTTGGCCATGAAGGCGTTGGCGGTGCGTACCACTGAACCGATGTTCAGGTCGTGCTGCCAGTTTTCGATCGCCACATGGAAGTTGTGGCGGCGGGAGTCAAGGTCGGAGACGATTGCATCGTGGCTCCAGTAGCGGTACTGGTCGACTACGTTGCGGGTGTCCCCCGCGGTCAGCAGGTCCCGGTCCCAGTGTCCGCCCTCCGGCAACTCGCCCTCCCAGGGCCCGACGCCTACCTGAACCGGCTGAGTTTCGGGGTTTTCTTTCACGCTCCCAGCCTAAGGTGAAAGACTGTCGGAGATAGCACCGCCCGGACGGCAGGGAGAGATCGTATGCGCGAAAACGAACACATTGAGTGCTGGCTGACGGATATGGACGGCGTGCTCGTCCACGAGAACCAGGCCATCCCCGGCGCGGCGGACCTGATCGACCGCTGGGTGGCCACCTCTAAACGGTTCCTGGTGCTGACCAACAACTCAATTTATACCCCGCGTGACCTCGCGGCCCGGCTCAGAGCTTCCGGCCTGGAAGTGCCTGAGGAGAACCTGTGGACCTCCGCCCTCGCCACGGCCCAGTTCCTGAAGGAGCAGTTGCCGGGTGGCCGCGCATACGTGATCGGCGAGGCGGGGCTGACGACGGCGCTGCATGAGGCGGGGTTTGTGCTCACCGATCAGAACCCGGACTATGTGGTGCTCGGCGAGACCCGTACCTACTCGTTTGAGGCGATCACCAAGGCAATCCGGCTCGTGGAAGGCGGCGCCCGGTTCATTGCGACCAACCCGGACGTAACCGGGCCCTCAAAAGAAGGGCCGCTGCCTGCCACCGGAGCCGTCGCCGCGCTGATCACTGCGGCGACCCGGCGTGTCCCCTATATTGTCGGCAAGCCCAATCCGATGATGTTCCGTTCGGCAATGAACCAGATCGACGCCCACTCGGAAACGACTGCGATGATTGGCGACCGGATGGACACCGACATCATCGCGGGGATGGAGGCGGGCCTTCACACGGTGCTGGTGCTCAGCGGGATCACCCAGCGCGCCGATATTGACGCCTACCCGTTCCGGCCAGCCCAGATCATGGACTCAGTCGCTGATCTGATCGACCAGGTCTGATCCGTGGCAGGAGTCCTCAATCTCCGCGACATTGCTGAGCTCACCGCCGCCGATCCTCGGGCGCCTGCCCCCGGTAGGGTGTTTCGGTCCAGCCAGCCGTTCGGTTGGGATCTCGAAGCGACCATGGAGTTCCTCACGAGGCAGGGCATCGAGACCATCGTTGACTTGCGCAGCGAACGTGAGGCTGGCATGGTGCCGTGGCTGGTCGCCGCGGACGCTGGGATCGACCTGGTCGCTGCACCGTTGGATCCCTCTGAGGCCAACCCGGCAACCACCATGGGCCTGCTGACCGCTGAGGACCTGGGTAACCATTACGTGGGCTGGCTGCGTAGCCGTCCGGAGATGGTGGTCAGCGCCTTGGCGCCAATCGTGGCGGGCCGAACCACGCTGGTGCACTGCGCCGCAGGCAAGGATCGCACTGGAGTGATTACCGCAGTCGTTCTTCTGGTGGCTGGAGTTTCCGATGACCTGATCATCCAGGACTACTCCCGGACCGCCGGTGCCCTGCCGGAAGTTCTGCCGGAACTGGCGAAACTTTGGGTGGGGCATGCACCCACCGGGGCGGAGCGAATCTCGTTCGAGAACCCGCCAGTGATCTTCACTGCGCCGGCCGCGGCGATGGCCACCTTCATTGGCGGGCTCCGCCAGGAGTTCGGAACTGTTGACTCGTTCCTGGAGGGTGCCGGGATGGACCGCCACGACCTGGCGCGTCTCCGGCGGACGCTCAGCGGTCAATAGACCGTTCGGAGATAGCCGCCCCGTGGGAGCGGAAGGAACTCGTCCTGCAGTGCTGCGACGATGCTCTGGTAGATCAGCGGGTTCCACTGCGGACTGGCGTGGGCGGGCAGCGCCCCCTCAGTGACATAGTCAGCTGACACCAGATTGTCGGGGAATGCCTCCGCCCAGCCCGGCCGGGCAGTCGAGTAGTTCACTGTCCCGTCGTTGGGGTTCCCGATGAAAGCGATCTTGGTGTCCCCCAGCGTGCCCTGAAAACGGGTGACGTTGTAGTGGAAGATGTAGGACGACTGCGACTGGATCAGCACACTTGATGGCGCGAAGGGGGACAGCTGCTCAAGTGTCTGGTTCATGACCTGCTGCCAGGAGCGCTCATTCTTGTTGACAATCCGCTCACCCAGCTCATAGCCGCCCCTGAGCACAGTGGGGACCCGGTAACCGGCGTCGTACAGGAACACCACTCCCTCGAAGACTGCCTGATCCAGCACATCGGTCCGGGAGTGCGGGCTCGAATCGAGGATGATCAGCTCCACATCGATACCGAGGCCGCGCAGCTGCGATGCCACTTCGATGGCCACCATGCCGCCGAAACTGTGGCCATAGAAGTAGAGGGTTTCCACCTGAAAAATCCTCACGTAGCGGTTCAGCGCCGCAACGATATTGGCGATATTCAGCCCGCGGTTGGAGTACCCCAGCACCGAGATCTGCCCACGCTGGCCGAGAGCGGGCTGGAGCGAGTTGGCGATCCAGCTGCCCTCTTCCCAGCTGGTCTTATAACCAGGAAAGATGATCCAGCGGGTCCGTGGAAACCGGCGGGCGGCTTCCGAGTCCTCAACCGGGAGGATCTGCAGCTCCTCCCGCTCCTCCTGAATCCGCCGGGTCAGGAAAAGGTCGGCTGCGAGGGTGAGACCAAACGCTGAGCCAACCAGGAAGGACCGGCGGGACATGCCCTTGATGCCGTGCGCATAGCGAAGCAGCCGCTCGGAGTCCTCAGTCATGGGTCTGCGGGGGCGCTAGCCCAGACCGAGCTCGTCTTTGCCGAAGGCATAGAGGTAGGGCACTGACGCCTCCGACTCAATCCGTTCCTTCGAACCGGTATCCCGGTCAACGATCACTGCCACTGCCTGCACCAGGCCACCCGCTCGCCGGACTCCCTCCACAGCGCTGAGCGCTGACCCTCCGGTGGTCGAGGTATCTTCGAGTACGACGACGGGCCGGCCGGCAACATCCGGGCCCTCGACCTGGCGGGCCATGCCATGAGTCTTTTGGGTCTTACGCACCACAAACGCGTCAATGGCCCGGTTGTCGCGGGCCGCGGCGTGCATAACTGCGGTGCCCACCGGGTCAGCCCCCATGGTCAAGCCGCCGGCGCTCTCAAAGGTGATGCCGGCGTCGTCGAGCAACTCCAGCATGACCTTTCCCACCAGTTGTGAAGCTTCGTGGTGGAGGGTGATCCGGCGCAGATCGATGTAATACTCGGCTTCCTTACCGCTGGACAGCGTCACTTTCTCATGCACGATGGCCAGCTCCTGGATAAGTTCACGCAGGCGGTCACGAGCGGCGGTAGCAGTCATGGGTGCAATTCTACTGGCAGCACCCGGGCTGAAGGCGCCAACGGTGGCGCGTATCTGCCAGCCCGGATCAGGGGGCAATGAGGCTCGCGGTCTCGATCGACTCCGGGGACAGGACATGCGAGATAGCCATCACCGATGCCCCGCGGACGCCCGCACTTTTCCCTGCGGCCGACGGGACTATCCTCAAGTGTTCGGTGGCCAGCGGCAACGACCGCCGGTAGACCACCTCCCGGATCCCGGCCAGCAGATGTTCTCCCGCCTGCGCCAGACTGCCCCCGATCACCACCACTGACGGGTTGATCAGGTTCACGCACGTCGCCAGAACATCGCCGATGTCACGGCCAGCCTGACGGATCACCTGGATGGCGTCCCCGTCCCCCGAGCGCACCAGGTCGATTACCCCCTGGCTGTTGGTCAGCGTCCCACCGGTGAGTGAGTTCAGTGCGGCGGCGAGCGCAGGCACGCCAGCCAGTGCTTCGAGGCATCCGGTGTTTCCGCAGCGGCAGGGAATATCGCCGCCGCGGGGGACCCGGACATGG
>NZ_KI914717.1:61292-64728 GCF_000520515.1 Arthrobacter sp. H20 | reverse complement strand
ACATGGCCAAGGTCCCCCGCCGTGCCCTGCGCGCCGCGCTGCAGCATTGCTCCGGAGATGATTCCGGCACCGATCCCGGTGGCCACCTTAATGAACATCAGATCGGTGGTGTCCGGCCAGTTGCTGCTCAGCTCGCCGAGGGCCATGATGTTGACGTCGTTGTCCACGAGTACCGGCACGTCGAAGCTGCGCTGCACCAGCCCTGGCACGTCGAAACGGTCCCAACCGGGCATGATCGGCGGGTTGATGGGGCGGCCCGTCTCGTGTTCCACGGGCCCGGGCAACCCGATGCCGATTGCTGCGAGCTCGGTAGCGCTCCGCTGGGCCTCAAGCAACAGGGCGCCGATCGCTTCGACCAACCAGCCCAGCACCGCCTCCGGCCCATCAGAGATGGTCAATGACTGCCGCGCGCTGGCCAGCTCAGCTCCCGAGAGGTCTGTCAGGATCACCAGTGCGTGAGTGGCTCCGATATCAGCACCAATCACCACCCGCGCTCCGGGGTTGAGGGCGAACAACGACGGCGGCCGCCCGCCAGTGGAGACGGCACCCCCGTAGGGCGCTACGAGACCGAGAGTCATCAACGTTTCAACCCGGGACGCCACAGTCGAGCGGGCCAGCCCGGTGAGCTGAGCCAATTCCGCCCGGGTCCGCGGCTGCCCATCACGGAGCAGTTGGAATACCTCGCTGGCTCCGGGGGCAGGCAGAGCCGAGGTACGGGCCTGCTTGTCGGACTCAATTTTCAACACGGTTTCAGTAAACCACGAGCCACTTATGCCTGTCTCGCCAACTACTAAGTGATGCACAACCAGATACTTTTGTTTGATCCTCGACAAAAGTACGAGTTTTATGTCACAGTGAGCAGGTGGATAAAGATGTCTTCTCCCCAGCGCCTCTGGACAGCGCCTCAGTAGTGTTGAGCGTCGCTGGACTGTCGAAGAGCTTTTTTGGCATTCAGGTGCTGAAGGACGTCTCGCTGCAGCTGCACGCCGGCGAGGTCCATGGCCTGGTCGGTGAGAACGGCGCAGGTAAATCCACATTGATGAAGCTGCTGGCAGGGGTTCACCATCGGGATAGCGGAACCATCGACCTCGCAGGGACAGCAGTAAACTTCTCGCATCCCACCCAGGCCCACGAGGCCGGGTTGTCCACGGTCTTCCAGGAATTCAACCTCCTCCCCGACCGCACCGTCGCCGAGAATATCTATCTGGGACGAGAACCGCGCCGCGGCGTCCTGGTGAACAAGGCGGCCATGCTGGAGCGCACTGCCGAACTCTTGAACCAGCTGGGGATCAGCAGCATCCAGCCATCCACCCCAGTGAGTAACCTGTCGGTGGCCCAACAGCAGATTGTTGAGATCGCCAAGGCAGTCAGCTATGACGCGCGGATCATTTCAATGGACGAGCCGACAGCGGCCCTCGCCGGTCCCGAAGTTGACCTGCTCTATGGAATCATCCGGCGGTTGAAAGAGCGCGGCGTCGCAATTCTCTACGTATCGCACCGGCTCAAGGAAATCTTCGATCTCTGCGACACGATCACAGTTCTTAAGGACGGCGAGGTTGTCGGCTCCCAACCGGCGTCGTCAATGGATGATGCCTCACTGGTGCGCCTGATGGTCGGCCGCCCCATCTCCGCCTATTTCCCTAAAGCCGATCCCGGCACCACTATTGGGGAGCCTCTGCTGGAAGTGACCAACGCCGGCAACGACCAGCTCGATTCAATCAGTCTCACCCTGCGCACCGGTGAGATCGTAGGCATCGCCGGGCTGCAGGGTTCAGGGCGCACTGAACTGGTGGAAGCCATCTTCGGTGCCGCCCCCTTCACCCGGGGCACCATGCGTCTCGCTGGCCAGCCCTACACAGCTAGGACCACCCGAGCAGCTATTCGAAGCAGGATCGCTCTCATCACCGAGGACCGCAAATCGCAGGGGCTGAGCCTGAACCAGTCAATCCTGGACAACGCCCTCAGCGTGATCCGCTCAGTGTTTCCGAACCGCACCGCTCAGGCACGGCGCGACACCCCCGGGGTGCTTTCTTCCCTGGAAGTGATCGCCCGTGACCTTGATCAGGAGGTCCAGTACCTATCCGGTGGGAACCAGCAGAAAGTGGTTCTAGCCAAATGGCTTGCCATTGCGCCCCGGATGGTGTTGCTGGACGAACCCACCCGCGGGATCGATGTGGGAGCAAAGGTAGCCGTGTACAACCTAATGCGAGCGCTGGCCGCCGACGGCAAAGCCATCCTCATGGTTTCCAGTGAACTACCTGAGGTTCTCGGCATGTCCGACCGGGTGCTGGTTATGAGGGACGGCCTCATCGCCGGGGAGCTGTCCCCGATGTCAACCGAGGAGGAGGTTCTGCAGCTGGCTACCGGCGCACGAACCGAGGAGGCACCATCATGAACCGGCTTTCGAGGCTGACGTCGACCCACATTGTGTACCTGGTAGTGCTACTAACCATCATCGTCGGCACAGTGCTGGTCGGGTCGGTGGGGCGCAGCTTCTTCAGCACCGGCAATATTTCGGACATCCTCACTGGAACCAGTGTGCTCGGGTTCATCGCCATCGGGCAGACCCTGGTGATCCTGGTCGGAAGCCTTGATCTTTCAGTGCCCTACGTGATCAGTCTGTCCAGCCTGATTGCAGCGGGTATCATGGCGAACCAGGGCGCCAATGTGCTTCCCGGAGTGCTGTCCGCACTCGCTGTCTCAGCCCTGATTGGACTGGCGAACGGCCTGGTGGTCTCGGGGCTGAAAGTACACGGTTTCATCGCTACCCTCGGCATGGGATTGATCGTCAGCGGCTATCTCGCCACCAACTACCAGGGCAGTTCCGGGCAAGTGCCCCTGTCCTTCCGACTGATCGGTGCAACCGGGCTGGGGCCCATCCCCATCTCGACGCTGATCATGCTTGTCACCGCCGGCCTGGTCCTGGTAATGCTGAACCGCACCCGGGTGGGTCACCATATTTACGCGGTGGGCGGCGATCTCGGCGTCGCCCGGATGTCGGGAATCCGCACCCGCACCCCCATCATCACGGCGCACGTCCTCTGTTCGGTCATGGCCGGCCTGGCTGGTTTGCTACTGGCAGCCCGTCTCGGCGTAGGAAGCCCCACCATCGGGTCGCAGGGCGGGTATGACTTGCTCTCCATCGCAGCGGTCGTCCTTGGCGGCACGCTGCTCGCCGGCGGCAAAGGGTCGCTGGTGGGAACACTCGGCGGAGTGCTGATCTTCGCGATGCTGGACAACATCATGAGCGTCATGCAGATCAACCCCTTCCTGAAAGACGTGGTGCGAGGACTGGTGATCGTGATTGCCGTAGCCGTCTACGCCCGCCGCACGGTGATCACCCGCCCCGCGCGCTTTGATAGAACGCCCGCCACAGCAACCCGCAGGGTATCGGCATGAGCGCCACGCAGAACGCGCAGGGAACCCGGAACAAGGT
>NZ_KI914717.1:54559-61192 GCF_000520515.1 Arthrobacter sp. H20 | reverse complement strand
CCAGCGGCGCGGTGTTTCTGCTGCTGATCGCGCTGCTGATCGCCGTCATCGCCGCTAACCCGTCCTTCGGTGAGCCAGGCTCCCTGATCCGTTTCATCGGCCGGACGGCGCCGATATCTATTGCAGCGATAGGGCAGTACTTCGTCATAGTCTCCGGTGAATTCGACCTGTCAATGGGCTCGGTGGTCACCGCGCAGGTCTTCATTGCCGGCAATCTGATTGGCGACGACGATAGCCGGGTCATCCCCGTGCTGGTGCTGATGCTGGCGTTCGGCGCCTCCATCGGGCTGATCAACGGACTGGTGACCACGTTACTGAGGGTGCCGAGTTTCATTGTCACGCTCGGCATGATGCTCGCGCTGCTCGGCATGGTGCTGTACTCAACCGGCGGCGCCGCCACGGGAAACCCTGCCGACAGTTTCCGCCAGATCGGACGCGGGGGGATCCGGGACGTCCCGGTGCTGGAAATCATCCCCTACCCCGTGATCATCTTCGCCGTCACCGCCGCTGCCGCCCTCTGGCTGATGCGCCGACCCTACGGGCGCACCCTGATTGCCGTTGGCGACAACCCGCGCGCCGCAGCCCTGACCGGCGCGCCCGTCTGGTGGGTCAAGACCCGTGCGTTCATGCTGTCCTCTCTGGCGGCGACGGTGGCCGGGATCATCCTGGTGGGTTACGCAGGAGTCCACCCGTCGGTGGGTCGCGGCTACGAATTTACGGCTATCACGGCCGTCGTCCTCGGCGGAGTGGTCCTCGGCGGTGGCCGCGGCTGGGTCTTGTCAGCGGCCGCGGGCGCGTTCGCTCTCGAAACCCTCTTCACCCTGCTGAATTTCCTCGGGGTCCAATCCACCTGGCGGGACACAATCCAGGGCTTCATCATCATCATCGCCGTTGCAGCGGCGGCTCAAACCTGGCAGGGAAAGCGTCGGACCACTGGATCCCTGGCCCATGACCGCAACAATCCAGAAGCACTACCGCCCACCGTGGGCACCAATGAGAGAGGAATATGATGCGACGAAGCATCCTGACAAAGGTCACGGTGGTAGCAGCCACATCGCTGCTCGCCCTGACTGCTTGCACAACCGATTCATCCATTGAAGATCCGCCTACGGAAGAAACCACTGCTGGTGCCGAAGAAACGTCAGCTGCCGCCGAAGAGACGAGCAGCGACGAATGGTTCGTTCAGGAGGTGTACGACGACCAGTTTGAGCAGCGTTCGGCACCCTTCGAGGGTGACCCGGAGCAGCCCTGGCTGCAGTACATTGACGGGGAAATGACCGACACCTCAGAGTTCGCGGCCGACGGAGCCCAGAAAGCCTGCTTCGCTAATGCCTCCATCTCCAACCCCTGGCGACAGACCGGCTGGATCACCATGAACGAGCAGCTGAAGGCGCTTCAGGAGTCGGGCGTGATCTCCGAGATGGAGACCCGTGACGCGCAGGACGACGACAACACGCAGATTGCTGACATCGACTACTTCATCGCTGAAGGTAACTGTGACGCGTTCATCATCTCCCCGAATTCGACGGCGGCCATGACGCCAGCGGTCGAGCGGGCCTGTGAAACCGGGAAGCCAGTGGTGGTCTTCGACCGCGGCGTCGAGACCGACTGCGCTGTCACCTTCATCCACCCGATCGGGGGCTTCGCCTGGGGGATCGACACCGCCGAGTTCCTGAGCGAGCGGCTTGAAGAAGGTGACAGGGTGGTTGCCCTGCGTATTCTGCCCGGGGTTGACGTGCTCGAGCAGCGCTGGGCCGCAGCCGAGCGGATCTTCGAAGAGAACGGCATCGAGGCTGTTGACTACTTCACTGGCGCCGACCCCACTGAGATCAAGGACATCCTCGCGGACGAGCTGGCAACCGGCGATGTCCAGGGCATCTGGATGGACGCTGGCGACGGTGCTGTCGCCGCGATCGAGGCCTTCGAGGATGCCGGAGCTGACCTGCCGGTCATGACCGGTGAGGACGAGATGAGCTTCCTGCGAAAGTGGGACGAAACCGGTATCGACGCGCTGGCACCGGTCTACTCCAATTTCCAGTGGCGCACCCCACTGCTGGCGCTGGAGAAGATCTTCGCCGGCGAAGAAGTGCCCGCCGAGTGGATTCTTCCCCAGACCCCGATCACTGAGGACGAACGCGGCGACTTCCTGGCCGCCAATGAAGGAATGCCCGATGGTCACTACGCCAAGTTCGGCGGAGAAGACATGGAAGGCTATCCCGAGGTCTGGCAAGAACGCCAGATTCCGTAACTGATCCCATCATCAACACAGCGAGAGGAGGCAGGACAGTGGAGAGCACCATTGCGCGCCCCATCGGCGTCAACACCTGGGTCTGGACGTCGCCCCTGACCGACACCAGCCTGCCTCCTTTGCTGGGGTCCATAGCGGCCATGGGGTTCGACGCCGTGGAACTCCCGTTGGAGAACATTGGCGATTTCACCGCAGCAACCGTCAGGGATTCGCTCGAGGGCATGCTGCCGTACCTGGTGGGGGCGATGGCGCCGGGCCGCGATCTGGTCTTCGCCGACGATTCCTCAATCCTTCAGACCCAGCGGTACCTCAGCGCGTGCATCGAGTTGGCGCACGATATCGGCGCCCCATCGGTATGTGGCCCGTTCTATTCCTCCACCGGACGACTGTGGCGAATGGACGACGTCGAACGTCGCTCCGCCTACGAGCAGTTGCGCCATAACCTTGCCCCGCTCGCCGACGAAGCCGCTGGCGCCGGCGTCGCGCTGGGGATCGAACCGCTGAACCGGTACGAGACGTCACTGATCAACACGGTCGAGCAGGCACTTGACGCGCTGGGGCCACTGCTGGGTCCCGTGGTGGGATTGGCGCTCGACACGTACCACCTCAACATTGAGGAACGCTCCTCGGCAGACGCGATCATCAGAGCTGGAGCGCATCTGGTGCATGTGCAGGTCTGCGGCAATGACCGTGGCGCTCCTGGCGGTGACCAGACCGACTGGACCGGCATTCTCGCGGCGCTCGATACGGTGGGTTACCAAGGCCCACTGAACATTGAAAGTTTCACCTCCCACAACTCCAGCATTGCCACTGCCGCTTCAATCTGGCGGCCCCTCGCCGAGTCCCAGGACCGGCTCGCCCACGACGGCCTCGTGTTCCTGCGCTCGATCACCCGACCCCGGACCACAACGTCCCCTCTTCAAGGAGACCAGCAATGACCATCCCCGCCCCGGCAGCAGCTGCCGAGCCCGGCACGCTCGGGGTGGCCGTGCTCGGCTACTCCTTCATGGGGAAGGCACACTCCAACGCGTGGCGGAATGTGAACGCCTTCTACCCGACCCCGCGCGTGACCCAGCAGCTCCTGGTCGGCCGGGACGCAGGCCACGTCGCTGATGCCGCAGATCAGTATGGCTGGGCCGGGAGCTCAACCGACTGGCGCGAGGTGCTGGAACGCGACGACATCCACATCGTCGACATCTGCACCCCCGGCCACCTCCACGCCGAACTGGCCATCGCCGCGCTGCAGGCCGGCAAGCACGTCATGGTGGAAAAGCCGCTGGCAAATTCCGTGGCCGAAGCCGAACAGATGGTGGCAGCCGCCCTGGACGCCCGGTCCCGAGGGGTCCAGTCGATGGTCGGCTTCAACTACCGCCGCCTTCCCGCGCTCGCCCTGGCGAAGACACTAATTTCTGACGGGCGGGTGGGGGACGTCCGTCAGGTTCGCGTCAGCTATCTGCAGGACTGGCTGGCCGACGAGCGAGCAGCGATGAGCTGGCGACTGCGCAAGGGGTCAGCGGGCTCGGGTGCCCTGGGCGACCTGGCGTCGCACGCAGTGGATCAGGTGGCCTTCCTGCTCAACGACCCGGTGGCCAGCGTGTCAGGCACAGTCAACACCTTCGTGACCGAGCGCCCCGGCCCGGACGGCCCGGAACCAGTCACCGTCGACGACGCCGCGTGGGCTACGCTGCGGCTCGCCTCAGGTGCGGTCGCCAGTCTAGAGGTTTCACGCTTCGCTACGGGCCGGAAGAACTCGCTGCAGATCGAAGTGTACGGCTCCCGGGGTGGGCTGCGCTTCGATCTGGAGCACCTCAACGAGTTGCAGTACTTCGACAGCGCCACACCGACTGAGGTGCAGGGCTACACCAAGATACTGGTCACCGAGCCTTCCCACCCGTACCTTGGAGCGTGGTGGCCCGCCGGGCATACCCTCGGCTGGGACCACACCTTTACCAGCCAGGCAGCCGACTTCCTCACAGCGATCGACTCTGGCATCCCGCCGTCGCCGTCGTTCGAGGACGGGTTGGCAACCCAGCGGGTGCTGGCGGCGTTGGAAGCCAGCGCCGCCCAGACAGGCACCGCCGTCGCGCCCGTCTGAAAAGATCTATAGCACAAGAGAACCAATGGAACTATCTGTTCAGCTGTACACCGTCCGCGAGGCTCTCGAAGCCGACCTCGATGCCACCATCGCCCGGATCGCAGCGATGGGATTCACCAATGTCGAGCCGTACAATTTTGCCGCCGACCCAGCGCCGTTGGCCGCAGCACTGAAGCGCAACGGGCTGTCAGCGCCGTCCGGCCACGCCCCGCTGCTTTCCGCCGACCAGCCCGCGATCTTTGCGGCGGCCCGCACCCTTGGGATGCACACGGTGATTGACCCCTACGTTGACCCGGCTCGCTGGACGTCGGTTGCAGACATCACCACAACCGCCGGCCAGCTCAACGAGGCAGCAGCCCTCGCGGCCGAGTACGGACTGCGGGTCGGATACCACAACCACTGGTTTGAGATGGAGACGGACTTTGACTCTCGCACCGGCCTTGAGGTGCTGGCCGAGCACCTTCACCCCTCAGTGGTCCTTGAGGTGGACACCTACTGGGTGGCGGTCGGTGGAGAGGATCCCGTGGCACTACTGGGCCGGCTGGGCGACCGCGTCAAGTTGATCCATATCAAGGACGGAGCCGTTGATCAGGACAGCACGTCACAGGTGGCGGTCGGCTCCGGGCGGATGGACATCGACGGCGTCCTGGGGGCGTCGTCGACGGTCGAGACAGCGGTGGTCGAACTGGACGACAGCGCCGGGGATCTTTTCGAGGCAGTTCAGGAGAGCCGCCGGTTCCTTCTGGCACGGGCCCACGGATGAGGGGACCAGTCGGCGTCGGTGTGATTGGTGCTGGAGTGATCAGCAAGGAGTATCTGACGAACCTCACCGCGTTCCCCGATCTGCGCGTGCACATTGTTGCTGACCTCTTCGAAGATGCCGCTCGTACCCGCGCCGCCGAGTTCGGCATTGCCGCCGCTGGCGGGGTGGAGGACGCACTGTCCCACCCGGACGTGGAAATCATTCTCAACCTGACCACTCCCGCAGCCCACGTGCCGGTGGCCTTGGCCGCCGTCGCCGCAGGAAAGCACGTCTGGTCGGAGAAACCGTTCTCGCTCGATCGGGCCTCAGGAGCCGAACTGCTTGCCGCTGCGGAAGCGGGTGGAGTGCGCCTGGGGTGCGCCCCCGATACCTTCCTCGGTGCGGGCCTGCAGACAGGGCTGCGCAGCATCCGGCGCGGCGACATCGGCACGCCGCTGACTGCCCTGACGCTGATGCAGTCCCCAGGACCAGAGTCCTGGCATCCCAACCCAGCCTTCCTGTTCGAGGCGGGCGCAGGCCCGCTGTTCGACATCGGGCCGTACTACCTGACCACCCTGGTGCAGGCGTTCGGGTCGATCCGGAGGGTCGCCGCCGTCGGATCCCGCTCACGGGATACAAGGGTCATCGGGTCCGGGCCGAGGGCAGGCGAATCGTTTGGGGTGTCGGTTCCCACCCACGTCAGCGCACTGGTGGAGTACGACGGCGGTCAATCGTCGCAAAGCATCTTCAGCTTCGACTCGCCACGACCCCGGACCGGTTTCCTTGAAATCACCGGCACCGACGCCACCATCGCCTTCCCCGATCCGAACGAGTTCCACGGCGATGTCCGGTTGCATCGGCACGGCGCCGAGGACTGGGAAACCGTTGCCGCCGTCGGGTCAGTCTTCAGCCGCGGGTCCGGAGTTCTTGAGCTGGCCAGGGCCATTCGTGCGGGCCGGCCGCACCGGGCGCAGGGCCTAACGGGCTTCCACATCCTCGATGCCATGGCAGCAATTACCGAGTCAATCGACACCGGATCCTTTGTGCCGGTGACAAGTTCAGCAGCGGCACTCGACCCCCTTCCCGAGGACTGGGACCCAGCCCAGCTCACCCTGACCTAGGAGCCACTCATGCCACGCAACTACACCCTCTTCACCGGCCAGTGGGCTGACCTCCCTTTCGAGGAAGTGGCGCGTCTAGCTGGTGAATGGGGATACGACGGGCTGGAGATCGCCGTTTCCGGGGACCATCTGGACGCCTGGCGCTGGGACGACGACGATTACATCGCTGGCCGTCTCGACATTCTGGAGCGCAACGGGCTGAAAGTGTGGGCTATTTCCAACCACCTCAAGGGCCAGGCGGTGTGCGATGACCCCATCGACTTCAGGCATCAGGCCATTGTGGGCCAACGGGTCTGGGGAGACGGGGACCCCGACGGCGTCAGGGCACGCGCCTCCGAGGAAATGAAGCTCACCGCCCGGCTGGCACAAAGACTCGGGGTGAAGACGGTTGTCGGGTTCACCGGCTCGTCAATCTGGCAGTACGTGG